>NZ_JBITYN010000001.1:1282233-1414037 GCF_044545925.1 Streptomyces sp. NPDC053367
GATTGAGGATATATTGATCGAGGGACAAATTATCCGGATCCATCGAAAAACCCCCGGGCGGGGGGGGGGGGGGGGGGGGGGGGGTGGGGGGGGGGGGGGGTGTTGGGGGGGGGGGGGGGGGGGGGGGGGGGGGGGGCCCCCCCCCCCCCCGCCGTCACTGCCGGTGTGTTACTGCGTGAGTGCCTTGGTCTGCAGCGCGGCCAGGTCGGTGCAGCCGGCGACGGCGAGGTCGAGCAGGGCGTTCAGCTCGTCGCGGGCGAAGGGCTGGGCCTCGGCGGTGCCCTGGACCTCGACGAAGCGTCCGTCGCCGGTGCAGACGACGTTCATGTCGGTCTCGGCGCGTACGTCTTCCTCGTAGCGGAGGTCGAGGAGGGGGACGCCGTCGACGATGCCGACGGAGACGGCGGAGACGCTGCCGGTCAGGGGCTTGCGGCCGGGCTTGACGAGTTTCTTGCCCTGGGCCCAGGTGATGGCGTCGGCGAGGGCGACGTAGGCGCCGGTGATGGCGGCGGTGCGGGTGCCGCCGTCGGCCTGGAGGACGTCGCAGTCGAGGACGATGGTGTTCTCGCCGAGGGCCTTGTAGTCGATGACGGCGCGCAGGGAGCGGCCGATGAGGCGGGAGATCTCGTGGGTGCGGCCGCCGATCCTGCCCTTGACGGCCTCGCGGTCGCCGCGGGTGTTGGTGGCGCGGGGCAGCATGGAGTACTCCGCGGTGACCCAGCCTTCGCCGCTGCCCTTGCGCCAGCGCGGGACGCCTTCGGTGAAGGAGGCGGTGCAGAGGACCTTCGTGTCACCGAAGGAGACGAGGACGGAGCCCTCGGCGTGCTTGCTCCAGCCGCGTTCGATGGTGACGGGGCGGAGCTGTTCGGGGGTGCGGCCGTCGATTCGAGACATGGCCACGAGCCTATCGGGAGCTGCGCGAGGGGCTCCTCCCGCGGTGGGAAGAGCCCCTTGTGGGTGAGCGGGTGGGCTCACATCATGTCTTCGATCTCCGCGGCGATCGGGTCGGCGTCGGTGCCGATGACGACCTGGACGGCGGTGCCCATCTTCACGACGCCGTGGGCGCCGGCGGCCTTCAGGGCGGCGTCGTCGACCAGCGAGGGGTCGTTGACCTCGGTGCGCAGGCGGGTGATGCAGCCCTCGACCTCTTCGATGTTGTCGATGCCGCCGAGCCCGGCAACGATCTTCTCAGCCTTGCTGGCCATGTCCTTCTCCCTGATCCGACCTGTCTGAAGCGTGTGAACCGCTTTGTCGCAGTAACCCACAGTTGGCCCAACTTCGCGAGCGTCGGGTCCGTGTGGGTCGCAGGATGACGGCACGGCTCCACAATCGTCCGTGACTGGTCTACACCACCTGACGGACGGTCGCCAAACCGCTCGGAAGGACGCCCATGAGTGACGAAGCCGTCAGCCCCGCGCGCGCCCGCTGGAACGGCCTGTTCCAGGGCCTGCAGAAGATGGGGCGCAGCCTTCAGCTTCCCATCGCCGTGCTCCCGGCGGCGGGCATCCTCAACCGGCTCGGGCAGCCGGACGTGTTCGGCGAGGACGGGCTGGGCTGGACGGACGTGTCCAAGGTCATGATGGGCGCGGGGGGCGCGCTGCTGGACGGTGCGCTGGGGCTGCCGCTGCTGTTCTGCGTGGGTGTGGCCATCGGGATGGCGAAGAAGTCCGACGGGTCGACGGCGCTGGCGGCGGTGGCGGGGTTCCTCGTCTACTACAACGTGCTGCGCCAGTTCCCGGAGGACTGTCCCGCGGGGACGAAGCCGGTGCCGAACATCGGCTGCCAGGGCAATATCGACGAGCCGGTGACGGCGTTCACGTATCAGAACCCGGGCGTCTTCGGCGGCATCGTGATGGGTCTGCTGGCCGCGTTCTTCTGGCAGCGCTACCACCGCACGAAGCTGGTGGACTGGCTGGGCTTCTTCAACGGGCGGCGGCTGGTGCCGATCGTCATGGCGTTCGTGGCGATCGCGTTCGCCGCGCTGTGTCTGTGGGTGTGGCCGCCGATCGGTGACGCGCTGGAGAACTTCAGCGACTGGCTGAGCGACGCGGGCGCCTGGGGTGCGGGCATCTTCGGCATCGCGAACCGTGCGCTGCTGGTGATCGGGCTGCACCAGTTCCTGAACGTGCCGATCTGGTTCCAGTTCGGGACGTACACCAAGCCGGACGGCTCTCAGGTGCACGGTGACATCAACATGTTCCTGGCGGGCGACCCGGACGCGGGCCAGTTCCTCTCCGGTTTCTTCCCGATCATGATGTTCGCCCTGCCGGCGGCCGCCCTGGCGATCACGCACACGGCGCGGCCGGAGCGCCGCAAGGAGGTCGGCGGTCTGATGCTGTCGGTGGCCCTGACCTCGTTCGTGACGGGCATCACCGAGCCGATCGAGTATTCGTTCCTCTTCATCGCGCCCGCGCTGTACGCGGTGCACGCGGTGCTGACGGGTGTGTCGATGGCGGTGACGTGGGCGTTCGGTGTCCATGACGGCTTCAGTTTCTCGGCCGGTCTGATCGACTACATCATCAACTGGAACCTGGCGACGAGACCGTGGGCGATCATCCCGATCGGCCTGTGCTTCGCGGCCGTGTACTACGTCGTCTTCCGGTTCGCGATCACGAAGTTCGACCTCAAGACGCCCGGCCGGGAGCCGGAGGAGGAACACGAGGACGTGACGAAGGCCTGAACTCCGGCCCCCGCGAGGCCCCTTGGACCCCTGGTCCGAGGGGCCTCCGCCGTGCGCGCGCCGGGCACGCGGCGTAGCCCTCCGGTAGCAGGAATCGCGGGTTCCTTATACGCCCTTCACCGTGCTACAACAGGTCTACACCACTGAGTGGTGTAGACCACCACCCGATGGAGGAAGTATGAGCACCGCCACCGCATCGGCGGCCCCCGCGAAGAAGCGGGGATCCGGTCTGTTCCAGGGTCTGCAGAAGGTCGGCCGCAGCCTCCAGCTGCCCATCGCCGTACTGCCGGCGGCGGGCATCCTGCTCCGTCTCGGCCAGCCCGACGTGTTCGGCGCGGACGGTCTCGGCTGGGACAAGGTCGCGTCCGTGTTCGCCACCGCGGGCGACGCCGTCTTCGCCAACCTGCCGCTGCTGTTCTGCGTGGGCATCGCCATCGGCTTCGCCAAGAAGGCCGACGGCTCCACCGCGCTGGCGGCGCTGGTCGGCTTCCTGGTCTACAAGAACGTGCTGACCGCGTTCCCGATCACGGAAGCAAAGGTCACCAAGGGCGCGGACATCGCCGCCACCTACAACGACCCCAAGGTCCTCGGCGGCATCGTGATGGGCCTCATAGCCGCCGTCACGTGGCAGCGTTTCCACCGCACCAAGCTCCCCGACTGGCTGGGCTTCTTCAACGGCCGCCGTCTGGTCCCGATCCTGATGGCCTTCATCGGCACCGCCGTCGGTGTCCTGTTCGGCCTGGTGTGGGAGCCCATCGGTGACGTCATCACCAACTTCGGCGAGTGGATGACCGGCCTCGGCGCCGGTGGCGCGGCCCTCTTCGGCGCCATCAACCGCGCGCTGCTCCCGGTCGGCATGCACCAGTTCGTCAACACGGTCGCCTGGCAGGAGATCGGCTCCTTCACCGACTCCAGCGGTGGTGTCTGGCACGGCGACCTGCCCCGCTTCTTCCACGGCGACCCGACCGCGGGCCAGTTCATGACCGGCTTCTTCCCGATCATGATGTTCGCCCTCCCGGCCGCCGCCCTGGCGATCACGCACGCCGCCCGCCCGGAGCGCCGCAAGGCCGTCGGCGGCATGATGATCTCGCTCGCGCTGACCTCGTTCGTCACCGGCATCACCGAGCCGATCGAGTTCGCCTTCATGTTCATCGCCCCGGTGCTGTACGTGATCCACGCGGTCCTGACCGCGATCTCGATGGCCGTCACCTGGGCGCTGGGCGTGCACCACGGCTTCAGCTTCTCGGCCGGCGCGATCGACTACTTCCTCAACTGGAACCTGGCCACCAAGCCCTGGATGATCATCCCGATCGGCCTGGTGTTCGCGGCGGTCTACTACGTCGTCTTCCGCTTCGCGATCGTCAAGTTCGACCTCGCCACCCCCGGCCGCGAGCCCGAGGAGGAGGTCGAGGACCTCACGAAGGCGTGAGTCCCGCCCCAGAACGGCACGAGGCCCCCCGGAGCTGCTCCGGGGGGCCTCGCCGTGTCCGGCCTCGTGCTGTCCTGGGACTCGCCCGGCACTCAGATCTCGTACGACACCCGCGGCGCGGCCAGCTCGACCGGTCCGCTGTACACCGCGCGGGCGTCGGCGAGGTTGATCTGGGGGTCCGTCCACGGGGGGATGTGGGTGAGGACCAGGCGGCGGGCGCCGGCGCGGGTCGCTGTCTCGCCGGCCTCGCGGCCGTTGAGGTGCAGGTCGGGGATGCTCTCCTTGCCGTGCGTGAAGGCGGCCTCGCACAGGAAGAGGTCGGTGTCGCGCGCCAGTTCGTCCAGGACGGGCGTGACACCCGTGTCGCCGGAGTACGTCAGCGACCTGCCGCCGTGCTCGATCCGGATGGCGTACGCCTCCACCGGATGGGCCACGCGCTCGGTGTGGACCGTGAACGGCCCGAGCTCGAACGTGGACGGCTTGACCGTGTGGAAGTCGAAGACCTCGCTCATCGAGGAGGCCGAGGGGGTGTCGGCGTAGGCCGTGGTCAGGCGGTGCTCGGTGCCCTCGGGGCCGTACACCGGCAGGGGCGCGCAGCGGCCGCCGTCGTGCCGGTAGTAGCGCGCGACGAAGTAGGCGCACATGTCGATGCAGTGGTCGGCGTGCAGATGGCTGAGGAAGATCGCGTCGAGGTCGTAGAGACCGCAGTGGCGCTGCAGCTCGCCCAGGGCGCCGTTGCCCATGTCGAGGAGCAGCCGGAAGCCGTCGGCCTCGACGAGGTAGCTCGAGCAGGCCGATTCCGCGGACGGGAACGACCCCGAGCAGCCGACGACGGTGAGCTTCATGAAGCAGAAACCTCCGCTGGCGGGATGTGAAAGACGGGGGTCGTGCGGTCCGTCGAGCGTAAGGCGCAAAACGTCCGGTCGCTCCTCCGCCAGGGGCCGTTGTGGGCGAACTCACCTGTGCTGTCACCGGTTCGGCTGGACCGGGGGCGTGCAGGGAGCCTGGGAGGGCGCGCGGTGTGGCGTGCACGCCGGTACCTTCGTCGGTATGGACACGTCCTGGTGGCTGGCGCTCGGTGCGGTGGCCCTGCTCGCTGCCGCGGTCGCGCTGGTGTGGCGCGGCCGGGCCTCTCGGGCGGGGGGCTCACAGCGGCCGCGGCCCGCCGAGATCTGGTGGGCGATGGTGCCCTTCGAGGACGGGCCGGGGGCGAAGGACCGGCCGTGCCTGGTGCTGGCGGTGCGGGGGCGGCGGGCCACCGTCGCGAAGATCAGCAGCCGGTTCCGGGACGAGCGGGCCGGGGTGGTGCCGTTGCCGCCGGGTGCCGTCGGCGATGCGCAGGGGCGGGCGAGCTTCCTCGAGACCGACGAGCTGCGCGAGGTGCCTGTCGGTGACTTCCGCAGGAAGGTCGGGGTGATGGACCCGGTTCTGTGGGACCAGGTCCGTCACCTCGCGACATAGGTCCTGCCTCGGACGGTGCGTGGCCGGCTCTCCGTCCGCTGTGGTTGCCGGCGCTCACCCGGCGGAGCCGCACGTCGATTCGGCCCCGCGTCCCTCGGGGCGCGTCCCCGAGGACGGCGCGTCCCCGAGGACGGCGTCACGCCCAGAGCTGGCCCTGGAGCGTCTCGATCGCTTCCTCCGTCGTCGCGGCCGTGTAGACGCCGGTCGACAGGTACTTCCAGCCGCCGTCGGCCACCACGAAGACGATGTCCGCCGGCTCGCCGGCCTTCAGCGCCTTCCTGCCGACGCCGATCGCGGCGTGCAGCGCGGCGCCCGTGGAGACGCCGGCGAAGATGCCCTCCTGCTGGAGCAGCTCACGGGTGCGGGTGACCGCGTCGGCGGAGCCGACGGAGAAGCGCGTGGTGAGGACGGAGGCGTCGTAGAGCTCGGGGACGAAGCCCTCGTCGAGGTTGCGCAGGCCGTACACGAGGTCGTCGTAGCGCGGCTCGGCGGCGACGATCTTCACGTCCGGCTTGTGTTCGCGCAGGTAGCGGCCGACGCCCATCAGGGTGCCGGTGGTGCCGAGGCCCGCGACGAAGTGGGTGATCGAGGGGAGGTCCGCGAGGATCTCCGGCCCGGTCGTGGCGTAGTGGGCGCCCGCGTTGTCCGGGTTGCCGTACTGGTAGAGCATCACCCAGTCGGGGTGCTCGGCTGCGAGTTCCTTGGCGACGCGCACGGCGGTGTTGGAGCCGCCCGCGGCCGGGGAGGAGATGATCTCCGCGCCCCACATGCCGAGCAGGTCCCGGCGCTCCTGGGAGGTGTTCTCGGGCATCACGCACACCATGCGGTAGCCCTTGAGCTTGGCCGCCATGGCGAGGGAGATGCCCGTGTTGCCGGAGGTCGGCTCCAGGATGGTGCAGCCGGGCGTCAGAAGGCCGTCCTTCTCCGCCTGCTCGATCATGTGCAGGGCGGGGCGGTCCTTGACCGAGCCGGTGGGGTTGCGGTCCTCCAGCTTGGCCCAGATGCGGACGTCGGCGGACGGCGACAGCCGCGGCAGGCACACCAGAGGGGTGTTGCCCACCGCGGCCAGCGGAGAGTCGTAACGCATCGCTGATCAGGCCATGCCGCCGGCCACGGCCGGCAGGATCGTGACGTTGTCGCCGTCGGAGAGCTTGGTGTTGATGCCGTCGAGGAAGCGGACGTCCTCGTCGTTGAGGTAGACGTTCACGAAGCGGCGCAGCTGTTCGCCGTCCACGATGCGGGCCTGGATGCCCGCGTGCCGGCTCTCGAGGTCGGCGAACAGCTCGGCGAGGGTGTCACCGCTGCCCTCCACCGCCTTCTGACCGTCGGTGTACTGGCGGAGGATGGTCGGGATGCGGACCTCGATGGCCATGGCTGTGGGCTCCTGTCGGGAGTGGATGACGTCGGTGGGCGCGCGGCAGCGCAGTTGGTGCGGGGTGGTGCGGTGAGCGCCGCGGCTCCACGGCCGTACGGCGGCAGGGCAGCGTCAACAGATGGAGCTGGCGAGCCTGCACAGGTCGACGTGCAGCCGCGCCACGAGCAGCATGCCCGGCGTCTTGTCGCTCACGTCGTTCAGAACCATGCGCTCATCGTATCGATTCCCGTCCCGGGTCCCGGAGTGTGATCTCGCATGGTGGATGCTTTCCGACCGGATGACGGGACAAGAAGGGGGATCGGTACGCGTATCAGTACGCCTGAACGATCCTGACCTCCTCTTCCGTCACCTCGCCCTCCACGATCCGGTAGGAGCGGAACTGGAAGTCGCCGAGCCCGTCGGTGTCGGCCGTGGACACCAGGACGTAGTGCGCACCGGGCTCGTTGGCGTACGAGATGTCCGTGCGGGAGGGGTAGGCCTCGGTCGCGGTGTGGGAGTGGTAGATGATCACCGGCTCCTCGTCGCGGTCGTCCATCTCGCGGTAGAGCTTGAGGAGATCGCCGGAGTCGAACTCGTAGAAGGTGGGCGACATCGCGGCGTTCAGCATCGGGATGAAGCGCTCGGGGCGGTCGGTGCCCGCCGGGCCCGCGACGACGCCGCACGCCTCGTCGGGGTGGTCCTTGCGGGCGTGGGCGACGATCTGGTCGACGAGGGCCTGGGTGATGGTCAGCATGTCCGAAAGGATAAGCAGAAGGGCCGTTCCGTACCGGTGGATGGTACGGAACGGCCCATATGCCGGACGTCCTGAGCGGCGGGCCGCCCGGGGGCTCCACGAGTGCCCCCGGACGGCCGGACGTCCTGGGAGGGACGCCTGGGAAGGTCAGCCGACCTTCTCGAGCTCCGGCTCGCGGCGCTCGGCGACCTGCGGGTTGCGCGCCTTGAGCACGAACCAGCCGATGGTCAGGGCGACGGCCCAGCCGGCCATGACGTACAGGCTGACCCGGGAGTCCTTGTCGTAGGCGATGAGGCCGGTGACGAAGAGCAGGAACGCGATGGCTACGTAGGAGCACTTCGCGCCGCCCGGCGCCGGGAAGGAGGAGGCCGGCAGGCGGCCCGCGTCGACCGCGCGGCGGTACAGGACGTGGCTGACGAGGATCATGAGCCAGGTCCAGATGCCGGCGCCGGTGGCGACGGAGGTGACGTAGCCGAAGGCCTTCTCCGGGACGATGTAGTTCAGGACCACACCGATGCCCATGAAGAGGACCGAGACGGTGATGCCCAGGGCGGGCGTCTTGGTGGAGGACAGCTTCTGGAAGACCCTGGGGGCCTCGCCGCTGGAGGCGAGGTTCCGCAGCATGCGGCCCGTGGAGTACATGCCGGAGTTGCACGAGGACAGGGCCGCGGTGAGGACGACGAAGTTGACGATGCCGGCGCCCGCCGGGATGCCGATCTTCGCGAAGGCCGCCACGAACGGGCTGACGCCCGGCGCGAACTCGGTCCACTTCACCACGCACAGGATCACGGTGAGGGCACCGACGTAGAACAGCGCGATACGCCAGGGCAGGGTGTTGATCGCCTTGGGGAGGGTCTTCTCCGGGTTCTCCGACTCGCCGGCCGTGACACCGACCAGCTCGACGGCGAGGTAGGCGAACATGACGCCCTGCAGGGTCATCAGGGACGAGCCGATGCCCTTGGGGAAGAAGCCGTCGAAGGCCCACAGGTTGGAGACGGCCGCGGTGTCACCGGCGGAGCTGAAGCCGAAGGTGAGCACGCCCAGACCGATCACGATCATGCCGATCAGGGCGGTGACCTTGACCATGGAGAACCAGAACTCCAGCTCGCCGAAGAGCTTGACGGAGATCAGGTTCACCCCGAAGAGGATGACCAGGAAGACCAGCGCCGTGACCCACTGCGGGATCTGCGGGAACCAGTAGTTGACGTAGATCGCGGCGGCCGTCAGTTCGGCCATGCCGGTGACGACCCACATCAGCCAGTACGTCCAGCCGGTGAAGTAGCCGAAGAACGGGCCGAGGAACTCGCGGGAGTACTCCGCGAAGGAGCCCGAGACCGGGCGGTAGAGCAGGAGCTCGCCGAGCGCCCGCATGATGAAGAAGATGATCACGCCGGCCAGGGCGTACATGAGGATGAGGCTGGGACCGGCCTTGGCGATGTTCGCCCCGGCTCCCAGGAACAGGCCGACGCCGATGGCGCCGCCGATCGCGATCATCTGGACCTGACGGCTGCCGAGCCCTCGCTCGTAGCCCTCTTCAGGGGCCTCGGTGACCTTCTCAGAGGTCATGTGTAGTGCGCCTTTCTCCATGCCGACCAAAGGCCTCTCGTCGGCCTCGGATCGGGTCTCGATCCCCCCGGATTGATGGAGCTGAGCAGACTGTGCGGGCCTGCCCAATGCCTGGCCGGCGGTCGCCGGCTCGGTGGCGCACCCGGCGTCCACGTGGGTGGTGTTCGCCGGGCGGTCGTGAAGATTTATCACGGCCGCAACACTGATCGCCGGGGTCGCCTGTGACGCACCGCACAGGAAGAAGTGGACTAACCGGACATAAACGGGGCGTAAGTGGCCGAGTCGTTGACTGGATCGTTATCCGGATCTGAGCGTCCGCTGAGCGAACGCGAAATCGGTCACACCAGGGCGATCACGGCATGAGGGTCGAGACGAGGGTCTCCTGCAGCCCGCCCAGCCAGAGGTACGCCATCACCATCGGCTTGCGCGGATCCTCGTCGGGCAGCCGGTAGAGCAGGTCGGTGTCGTCCTCGTCGGTGATGTCCAGCCGGGAGCCGATCGCGAGGCGCAGGTCGTTGAGCGCGCCCAGCCACTGCCGGGACTCCCCCGGCGACAGCTTCAGCACGGCCCCGCCGTCACCGGCCGGGCTCAGCGCGTCCAGCGAGCGGATCACCGCCAGGGCGTTCTCCCGCTTGCCCGCCCTGAGGTCGTTCTCGGTGTAGCGGCGGAACTCTGCGGACAGGGCCCGCTGCTCCTCGTCCTCCCGCTGCGCCCCGGGGTCGCTGTAGGCGTCCGGGAAGAGGCGGCGCAGCACCGGGTCGGACGGGGGCTCGCTGGGGCCCTCCGCGAACAGCTCGGCGAGCGGGTCGGCGTCGGCGTCCTCGGCGGGGCCGGGGCCGATGAGCTCCAGGAGCTGCACGGCCAGCGACCGGATGATGGAGATCTCGACGTCGTCGAGCGCGACGGCCGCGCCGCCGCCGGGGATCGGTTCGAAGGTGCCTGACATCGGGGAGGTCGTCTACTTCCGGTCCTGCTGGAGGGTGGCCCACAGTCCGTAGCCGTGCATGGCCTGCACGTCGCGCTCCATCTCCTCGCGGGTCCCGCTGGAGACGACCGCCCGGCCCTTGTGGTGGACGTCGAGCATGAGCTTGGTGGCCTTGTCCTTGGAGTAGCCGAAGTACGTCTGGAAGACGTACGTCACATAGCTCATGAGGTTGACCGGGTCGTTGTGGACGATCGTGACCCAGGGGACGTCGGGCTCCGGTACGGCAGAGACCTCCTCCGCCGACTCGGTGCGTTCGATCTCGATGGGAGCGGCTGACGTCACAAGGTCCATGCTGCCATGACCGCGATAAATCGTCACACTGACGAAATGGGAGTACGATCCATGGTCATGAACACAGCGGACCTTGGGCTGCCGGAAGAAGAAGGGCGCGAAGCGCTTCCTCCTCGGAAGGGTGGCGGTGGGCAACGGGTGGGCGTTCCCTCGACGGCGCTCTTCACCGACCAGTACGAGCTGACCATGCTCCAGGCCGCCCTGCGGGGCGGGACCGCGGACCGCAGGTCGGTCTTCGAGGTCTTCACGCGCCGGCTGCCCGAGGGCCGCCGCTACGGCGTCGTCGCGGGCACCGGGCGGGTCCTGGACGCCGTCGAGAACTTCCGCTTCGACGAGGGCGTGCTGGGCTTTCTGCGCGAGCGCGGGTTCCTCGACGAGCAGACCCTCGAATGGCTCGCCGGTTACCGCTTCTCGGGTGACATCTGGGGCTACCCCGAGGGCGAGGTGTACTTCCCCGGCTCGCCGATCCTGCGGGTGGAGGGCTCCTTCGCCGAGTGCGTGCTGCTGGAGACGGTGATCCTCTCCATCCTCAACCACGACTCGGCGATCGCCGCGGCCGCCTCCCGGATGTCCTCGGCCGCCGGGGACCGCCCGCTGATCGAGATGGGCGCCCGTCGCACCCATGAGCTGGCCGCCGTCGCCGCCGCCCGCGCCGCCTACGTCGGCGGCTTCTCCTCCACCTCCGACCTCGCCGCCGGTTTCCGCTACGGCATCCCGACCGTCGGCACCTCCGCCCACGCCTTCACCCTGCTGCACGACCGCGAGCGCGACGCCTTCCGCGCCCAGGTGGACTCCATGGGCCGCGGCACGACCCTGCTGGTGGACACGTACGACGTCACCGAGGCGGTCCGTACGGCCGTCGAGGTCGCCGGGCCCGAGCTGGGCGCGGTGCGCATCGACTCCGGGGACCTGCTGCTGGTCGCGCACCGGGTGCGGCAGCAGCTGGACGAGCTGGGGGCGACCGACACCAAGATCATCGTGACCTCGGACCTCGACGAGTACGCCATCGCCTCGCTGGCGGCCGCGCCCGTGGACGCGTACGGCGTCGGTACGCAGCTGGTGACCGGCTCGGGGCATCCGACCGCCTCGATGGTGTACAAGCTCGTCGCGCGGGCCGAGACGACGGATGCCGGGGCCCCGCTGGTGCCGGTGGCGAAGAAGTCCTCCGGCGGCAAGACGTCCATCGGCGGGCGCAAGTGGGCCGCGCGGCGGCTGGACGCCTCGGGGACCGCCGAGGCGGAGGTCGTCGGCACGGGGGCCGTCCCCGCGGAGCTCGCCGGCCGGCAGCTCCTGGTCGAGCTGGTCAAGGGCGGCGAGGTGGTGGCACGGGAGCCGCTGGACGCCGTACGGGAGCGGCATCTGGCCGCTCGGGACCGTTTGCCGCTGTCGGCCACGCAGCTGTCCCGGGGGGAACCCGTGATCCCCACCGAGTACCTGCACTGAGACCCGCCGAGGCCCTCTCCCGCTCGGGCCCTCGCATCACTAGGCTTGCTGGTTTACGGCCGTTCGTCGAAGGACATCCACCATGCGTCGCGCCTTGATCGTCGTCGATGTGCAGAACGACTTCTGCGAGGGGGGCAGTCTCGCGGTGGCCGGCGGTGCCGACGTGGCGGCGGCCGTCACCGAGCTGATCGGACAGGCTCCGGCCGGGTACCGGCACGTGGTGGCCACCCGTGATCACCACATCGCGCCCGGCGGCCACTTCGCCGACAACCCCGACTACGTCCACTCCTGGCCCGCGCACTGCGTGGCGGGCACCGAGGGGGTGGGCTTCCACCCGAACTTCGCGCCCGCGGTCGCCTCGGGCGCGATCGACGCCGTGTTCGACAAGGGCGCCTACGCCGCGGCCTACAGCGGCTTCGAGGGGACCGACGAGAACGGCACCTCGCTGGGCGACTGGCTCAGGGCCCGGCAGATCGACGAGGTGGACATCGTCGGCATCGCCACCGACCACTGCGTCCGCGCCACCGCCCTGGACGCGGCCCGCGAGGGCTTCCGCACCCAGGTGCTGCTCGACCTGACGGCCGGTGTCGCCGAGGAGACCACCGGCCGCGCGCTGGAGGAGATGCGCGCGGCCGGGGTGGAACTGACGGGCAAGCCGGTGGTCAGCTGACCACGGGCCCCGCCGCGGGCTGCCGGCCGGGCGTCGGCGGGCGTCGGAGCAGGCTCCGGATGGGATGCCAGAGCTCGCCGACGATCACGACACCGTTGTCGGGGGCCGTCCGCCATATCAGACCGTCCGGGTGGTGCAGGACGGCCGTGATCTCGTCCGGGGTCGGCGGGGCGGCGTTGCCCCGCAGGTAGACGGCCCTCAGGCCCAGGTTGCGCAGCCTGGTCAGGGCGCGCGCCCGGTTCTGGGCGAGGACGAGGACCCGCACCGCGGCGGAGCCCTCGGCGGCGGGGCTGGGCAGGTTCAGCGCCACCACCACACTGCCGTTCGGCAGCTTGCAGAAACCTCCTGCGGCCATGCAGTCACACCCCCGTGCGCACCGGTGTCAATAAGAAATCCACAGCACGCACCTAAACACGATCGGCGGCAACCCGCCAGGGGGTTGCCGCCGATACGCCTGTGACCTGCGAAGATGCTGTTTACTTCACCGCGGGGGCCACCTGGAGCAGGATCGAGGAGCCGTTCACGGCCTCCTTGAGGATCCGGATCTTGGTGTTGGTGTCAGTGATCTTGACGCCCACGCGCGGGTTGTTCGCGTCGTAGTAGCTGTACAGGTGGTCGTTGAAGGTCGACACACCCTTCAGCGACGGGATCCGGGTCGCCACGTCCGCCTTGTGCAGCGTGATGCTGTCGGTCGGGTAGAGGCTGAACGGCGAGTCGTACGACTGGACGCGGGCGCGCATCAGGGTGCCGTCGGACCACTTCAGCTGGGCCGGGTGGGCGTCGACGGGCAGGAGCAGACCGACACCGGGGTGCTTGCTGGTGTTGTTGTCCTGCTGCGAGGTGTCCCACTTCCAGATCAGCAGACCGTTCTGGTACGGGTAGTGCTCCACCCAGCCCGGCTTCGAGGCGAAGCCGAAGTTGTACGGGCCGACCTTGAGGGTCTTGTCGTACGACACGTACTGGCGGTTCTCCGCGATGTAGAACTGGTCGTACTTGGAGGTGAAGGAGGCGCCGACGCGGTCGAAGCCCTTCTTCGCCCAACCGGCGTCGTCACCCTCGGCGTTGTCCGACACCAGGGCGGTGCCGTCGGCGGTGATGACGATGTTGTCGGCCGTGAAGCCCTTCTCCGCGACACCGCCGTCGGTGGCGTAGCGGAAGCGCAGGTCGATCTTCTTGCCCGCGTAGGCGTCCAGGGAGAACGAGAGCTTCTTGTGGGTGTCCGAGAAGCCGGTCAGCGCGGGCTGGTTGCTGCCGTCACGGGTGATCGGCGCACCGTCGGCCGTGCCGTCGATCGGCGTCCAGTTGGCGCCGCCGTCGGTGGACACCTCGGTGTAGACGTAGTCGTAGTCGCGCTCGGTGGCCCACCAGCCGTCGAGGGTCAGCGCGGCGGACGTCTTGCCGGTCAGGTCGACCGAGCGGGACAGGGTGTTGCGCAGGTCGTTGCCGCTGCCGCTCCACCACTGCTTGGTGCCGCCGGCCGGGGCGACGATCTCGGTGGTGACCGCCTTCTGCGGCAGCTTCACCACGAGCGCCTGGGCGTTGCGGTTGTTGTACTCGGCGACGCCCAGCTTGTGCCGGGAGTTCTTGCCGGCGGTGGCGGTCTCGTAGTCGAGCCAGCCGAGCTGCAGCTTGTCCCAGGCGGTCATGTCGCCCGGCAGGTCACCGATGGAGTCCTTGCCGGTGCCCAGCCAGGAACCGGAGGACATCAGCGTCCAGAACCCGGTGGAGTTCTCGCCGCCCTGGGTGTCGTAGTGGTCCGGCAGACCGAGGTCGTGGCCGTACTCGTGGGCGTAGACACCGAGGCCGCCGTTCTCCGGCTGGATGGTGTAGTCGCCGACCCAGATGCCCGTGTCGCCGATCTGCGTGCCGCCGAGCTTGTTGTCGTCGGGGCCGGTGGCGCCGGCGTCGGTGCCGAAGGCGTACCAGCGGTGGGCCCAGATAGCGTCCTCGCCCTGCGCGCCGCCGCCGGCGGACTCGTCCTCACCGGCGTGGACGATCTGGAAGTGGTCGATGTAGCCGTCGGCCTCGTTGAAGTTGCCGTCGTTGTCGTGGTCGTAGCGGTCCCACTGGTCGTAACCGGCGAGCTTCGCCTTGATCTCGGCGTCGGTCTTGCCGGCCGCCTTCTGCTGGGCCACCCACGCGTTGACGCCGTCCTGCACCGCGTACCAGGCGCAGTTGTCCGGGTCGCAGGCGTTGGAGCCGTAGCGGGCCTCGTTGTAGGGGACCTTGACCCAGTCCTGGACCTCACCGTCGACCGAGTAGCGGCCCGAGGACTGCTTCTCGTAGTAGGTCTTGACCGAGTTGGTGCCCTTGCCGAAGTACAGGTCCTGGAAGTGCTCGCGGCTGTAGTCCG
Organism: Streptomyces sp. NPDC053367; assembly: GCF_044545925.1. Lineage (NCBI taxonomy): Bacteria > Bacillati > Actinomycetota > Actinomycetes > Kitasatosporales > Streptomycetaceae > Streptomyces > Streptomyces sp. NPDC053367. Next base: position 1,297,220 of record NZ_JBITYN010000001.1, read on the forward strand.
CCTGCCAGGCCGTGCTGTTGTCCTGCGTACGGTCCGGCTGCGCGATCTGGTTGTGCAGCGGGCCGGGCGTACCGCCGTAGCGGCTGTCGATCTGGTCGCCGAACTCCACCAGGATGGTGAAGATCTTGTCCGTCTTCTCGCGGCCGAGCTCGACGTACTTGTCGCCGCGGCCGCTCTCCAGCTCGACGACCTTCGAGCCGCCGCGGTTCTGCACCTCCGCTTCGCCGGATATGACCTGCTTCAGCGCCTCTTCGCGCTGAGCGGCCTGGGTCTTGCTGAACGGGCCTTCGAGGTCGTGCTCCTGCTCGAGGGCCTTGGGGGCCGCCGGGTCCCGGCGGTCCGCGGTGGGCGCCTTGGGGGCGCCGGCCGAGTCGGCCTGGGCAACGGCGAACGTCGAGAACGTCGCGGTGGCCGCGGCGAGCGCGACGGCGGTCGCCGCGGCTCTGAACGTCCAGGGTCTGCTGGTCACTTGAGATCCTCCCCCGCGTCCGCGCGCACGGAAGGAAGGGGCCTGGTCAAAGAGGGGCGCCCGCGCGCGTGATCAACGCGTGTAGTCAAGTGACGACATTGGACTAGAGGTTGCGCAGAAAAGCCAGATCTTGACTTGAGCAGATCAAGTGCACTATGCGGTGTCGTGGTATCGCTCAGCGGACGCGGGGTCCGACGCCCTGTCATATTCGAAGGGCGCATGCGTTTGTCCGGTTGACGGACGTCATGACTCGGTGCGCCCCCTGTGCACCGGCCCTGTAGGGAAGGTCACGCTTACCGCCGGATCCGCTCGGGCATGCACGCGATGAGCCTTGCCCCCGCTTCCGAGGACACGATTGCCATGCCTCGTCCGACCGCCGCACAGCTCGTCCACGGTTCGTGCACCGTGATCCTGTCCACGCTCGTCATGCTCCTGCTCTCCGGGGTCCGTTCGGCCGTGGGCGTCGCTGTCGTCGCCGTCGTCGCGCTCGGCCTCGGGGTGCTGGTCTCCGTCGTCGTCCCGGCCCGCAGGCCCGCGCGGCGGACGCGTACGGCGGTGGTGACCCACAGGCCGGCGGCACCGGACCCCGCCGGGCAGAGCTCCGCCGCGCGTGACTCCTCCGCGCCGGCGGAGCCGGTGACGGCGTCCCTCGCCTCGGACAACTGAGGGCACTACGACGCGAAAAGAGGCGGATCCGATGGGTCCGCCCCTTTTCGTCAGCCGGTTCGTCCGGCCCATGTCGTCCGGCCCGCTTCGGCCGACCTTTGTGGCCAGCCCCCGTCTCCTGCGGGCCGTTCAGCCGTTGGTGCTGACCACCACCGTCTTGGCCGCCTTGTCGTGCAGACCCTGCTTGTAGGGCTTGTCGAAGAAGCTCCAGCCGCCGCAGACCACCGTCCACAGACAGGCGCAGCAGAACGCGAACGGGATCCACAGCACCGCCGAGCGGATCAGCGCGGACTGCACCGAGGGCGTCGAGCCGTTCTCCAGGTTGGCGACCCTCATCCCGAGCCACTTCTTGCCGAGGGTCTGGCCTTTCCTCGCGATCATGAAGGTGTCGTAGGCGATGTAGAGGACGGCCGCGACCAGGGACTGCGTGAAGGACTTGCCGACCTCGACGTCGTCGGCGTCCACGTTGTAGTTGTCGACGCCGAAGCCCCAGGTGAGCAGCCACACCACGATCGCCACGAGGATCATGTCGACGATCCTCGCCAGGGTGCGCCGGCCGCTGTCGGCGAGCGGGGGCATCCCGGCCAGCGGGTCGGCCGGGTAACCGCCGCCGCCGTACGCGTCACCGCCGCCGTAGGGGCCACCACCGCCGTACGGGCCTCCGGGGGGCGGGGGCTGACCGCCGTACGGGGGAGGCTGCGCGCCACCGCCGCCCGGCGGCACGTCGTACGGCGAGCCCGAGCCCTCACCGGGCGGGGGCTGCTTCCTGAACGGGTCGTCCTCCGGCGGCTGGCCGCCGGAGCCGGGGGGCGGTTCGGTGCTCATGGCCCGAGTGGACCGCGAGGCCCCCGCAGCCGCATCCGGCGCGCGGCCGTACGGGCTACCAGATGCCCGCCACCCCGCTATCCGGCGACGAAGGTGTGCGCCGCCTTGTCGTGCCAGCACTGGCGCCACGGACGGTCGAACAGGCCCCACAGCACGCCGATCACGCCGAAGCAGAGCAGACCCGGAACGCTGTAGACCAGCCAGCGGCGCAGTGCGGCGCCGAACGTGGGCGGCTCGTGCGCCTCGATGTCGCGCACCTCGAGACCCAGCACCCGCTTGCCCAGCGTGCGGCCCCACCTGGCGGTGGGCAGCGCCTCGTAGAGGACGCCGGTCAGCAGCAGGACGCCCAGCACGGCGCCGAGGTACGCCGACGTGGTGCCGTCCAGCAGCCAGACCGTGACCGTCTGGCCGGACTGCTTAGCCTCGTCGATCTTGCCCTGGACGTGGTCCAGCGCCTTGGTGCCGAGCGGTACCGCGGCCGCAGCGGTGACGCCCGCGACGACGGCCGTGTCGATCAGCCGGGCCGCCAGCCGTCTGCCGAGCCCCGCCGGGCGTGCCGCGGCCTGCCGCCGTGCCGCCGCCTGGAACACGTCCTCGACGGGCGGCTTCCAGGGCGCGACGGGCTGGTCCTCACCGGGGCCGCCCGCGAGGCGGTGCACCTGCTGGGCCCAGGAGGACTGACCGCCGCCGGGGCCGGTCGTGACGGGCGTGGCCGCGCCCACCGGGGCGGGCTGCGGGACGTCGGCCGACTGCGCGGGAACGCCCGGGGCGGCCTGCTGGGTGCCGGAGGCGCTGCCCGGCGGGGTGGCGGCCGGTCCAGCCGGGCCCTGCGCCGGGGTCGCGGTCCGCTCGGCCGCGGCCTTCCCCGCGCCGAAGCCGGGTGCTCCCGCGCGCGGGGAGACGGCCCGGAAGGTCATGGTGCCCTCGTCGGAGGGGCCCGGACGAGGGGCGGCCCCGCCCGCGGCGGCGGAACCACCGGCCCCGCCGGCGAAGCGGGGCCCGCCGTCCGCGCCGTCCCGGCCGGGGGCACTCGTACCCGAACCGGTGACGCCCGGACCCGCGGCAGCGCCCGGCGAGGGCAGGTCGGAGCCCGTGGCGGGGCGGCGGAAGACGAAGGTGCTGCCGCTGTCGGCGTCCGGTGTGCCGGCGGGGACGCGCGGGTCGGCGCCCCAGGAGACGCGGCGGTCCTGCTCGCCGCCGAAGCCGGACTGCCGGGAGCGGTCGGCGCCCCACGCGGGGGCCGGCGTGTCCGGGGCCGGCTCCGGCTGCGGGTCCTCGTCGAAGAAGTGCGGGCCGGTCTCCTCGACCGCGGGAGAGGGCGGCGCGGCGGGCGACGGCACGGCGGGCGGCGGGGGCGCCACGCCCGGCGGAGGCGTGAGCGGCTCGCCGTCGGACGGCGCCGGGCGGCTGGTGCCGGGCACCCACGAAGAACCGTTCCAGTAGCGGACGTAGCCGGGGATGGAAGGGTCCGGGTAGTAGCCCTCGCGGGGCCGGTCGTCGCCGGGGGCCGGGGTTGGGGCGCTCATGTCCGTCGTCCCGTATCTGCTCGGGGGTCGTATGGGGGCCTCCACATCTATCAGACGGGCCGAGCCGGCAGGGCCCGTCCCGCAGGACCCACTCCTTTCCGGGCAACGCCGTACCCCGTTCCGGCGCGGCCCGGAAAAAATTTCCCGGAACCCGCGTAATGCTCCGGGCCCACCCCGCTCTCCACTCGTGCGGGCCCGCCCCTGGGCCGGCGTGAAGACCCGTACGCCAGACCCGTACGAGGAAGGAACGGACATGCACAACACCGTCGTGGAGCGCGAGCTGGAGCTCAAGCTCATCCTGTCGCCCGAGCGCAGCATCCCGGTCCCGGCCCGGCTGCGCTACCGCACCGACGACCCCTTCGCGGTGCACATCGCCTTCCACATCAACTCCGAGCACCCGGTGAACTGGACGTTCGCGCGTGAGCTGCTGGTGGAGGGCGTGTTCCGGCCCTGCGGGCACGGGGACGTGCGGGTGTGGCCGACCAAGGTGGAGGGGCGCAGCGTCGTGCTGATGGCGCTGAGCTCACCGGACGGCGACGCCCTGCTGGAGGCGCCCGCCGCGCAGGTGTCGGCCTGGCTGGAGCGCACGCTGCGGGCCGTCCCCCCGGGCTCGGAGGCGGAGCAGCTCGGCATCGACGACGGCCTCGCCGAGCTGCTGGCGCCGACTCCGGCCGACGACCTGTGGCTGCGCGACCCGTGGCCGTCGGACGAGTCCATGGACGGGGAGTGAGCCGTCGGCCGGATGGTTCAGAACAGCTTCCCCGGGTTGAGGATGCCCAGCGGGTCGAAGACCTGCTTGATCTGCCGCTGCATCTCCACCCCGACGGGGCCGATCTCGCGGGCCAGCCACTCCTTCTTCAGGACGCCGACGCCGTGCTCGCCGGTGATGGTGCCGCCGAGTTCCAGGCCGAGGGCCATGATCTCGTCGAAGGACTCGCGGGCGCGCCGGGACTCGTCGGGGTCGGCGGCGTCGAAGCAGACCGTGGGGTGGGTGTTGCCGTCGCCGGCGTGGGCGACCACCCCGATGGTGAGGGCGTACTTGCCGGCGATGCGCTCGACGCCGGCGAGCAGCTCGCCGAGCTTCGAGCGCGGTACGCACACGTCGTCGATCATCGTCGTGCCCGTGACCGCCTCCAGCGCGGTCAGCGACAGCCGCCGCGCCTTGAGGAGCAGTTCGGACTCGGCGGCGTCGTCGGCGGGCACCACCTGGGTGGCTCCGGCGGCCTCGCACAGGGCGCCGACGGCGGCGAGGTCGGCGGCCGGGTCGGGCGTGTCGAACGCGGCGAGCAGCAGCGCCTCGGTGCGGTCGGGCAGCCCCATGCGGGCGAGGGCGTTGACGGCCTTGACGGTCGTACGGTCCATCAGTTCGAGGAGGGACGGGAGGTGTCCGCCGGCCATGATCCGGCAGACGGCGTCGCAGGCGGCGGCCGCGGAGTCGAACTCGGCGGCCAGGACGAGCTGCTGGGGCGGGCGCGGCCTGAGCGCGAGGGTCGCCCGCACGACGATGCCCAGCGAGCCCTCCGAGCCGACGAACAGGCGGGTGAGGTCGTATCCGGCGACGCCCTTGGCGGTGCGCCGGCCGGTGGACATCAGGCGGCCGTCGGCGAGGACGACGTCCAGGCCGAGCACGTACTCGGCGGTCACGCCGTACTTCACGCAGCACAGGCCGCCCGACGCCGTGCCGATGTTGCCGCCGATGGTGCACATCTCCCAGCTGGAGGGGTCGGGCGGGTAGGCGAGGCCGTGTTCGTTCACCGCGCGGGAGAGGGTCGCGTTGAGGACGCCCGGTTCCACGACGGCGATGCGGTCGACCGGGTCGATCTCCAGGATGCGGTCCATCTTGGTCAGCGACAGGACGATGCAGCCGTCGGAGGCGTTCGCGGCGCCCGACAGCCCGGTGCGGGCGCCCTGCGGGACGACGGGCACGCGCAGTGCGGTCGCGGTGCGCATGACGTGCTGGACCTGCTCGACCGTGCGGGGCAGGACCACCACGGCGGGGCTGCCGGCGGGGCAGAAGCTGGCCATGTCGTGGGCGTAGGACGCGGTGACGTCCGGGTCGGTCAGGACGGCCTCGGCCGGGAGGCCCGCGAGCAGCCGGTCGGTGAGGTTGCCCTGCGCCTCGTCGGGCGCGGCTTCGATACGGCTCATGATCACAGCGTGGCACCCGGGGCCATCGGTGTGAACCCCGCGGGCGGCGCCCCTGGGCTGCCCGGGTGGGGTCGGCGTACTGGCGCACAGTGTGCGGCATGGACAGCGTGGAGAAGGCGGGGCGGCTGCGGGAGCGCCTAGCGAGCGGGGTGGTCGTCGGGGCGCTGGTGGGGTGTCTGGGGTTCGGCGGCTGGCTGATGGCGCTGCCGCCGGAGGGCCGGGACGGCGCCGAGGGGGCGCCGGGGCCGGTGGCGCTGGCGCAGACGGCGGTCACCGCGGGGGTGCCGGCCGCGCTGCCCGATCTCGCGGCGCTGATCGCCGACCGGGAGGCGTTCCTGCGAGCCCATCCGAAGGACGCGGAGTCGTGGGCGGTGCTGGGGGCGGCGTACGTGGAGCAGGGGCGGCGGCTGGCCGACGCCGGGTGGTTCCCGCGGGCGGAGCGGGCGCTGCGGACCGCGCTGCGCGGCCGGGGCGACGCGCGGGCACTGGAGGGGCTGGCCGTGCTGGCGAACGCCCGGCGCGACTTCCGTACCGCGCGGGCCTACAGCGAGGCCGCGCTCAAGGCGGACGCCCGGCGCTGGACGGCGTACGGGCCGCTGATCGAGGCGTGTACGGGGCTGAACGACCACAAGGCGGCGAAGAGGGCGCTCGACCGGCTGCTGGAGCTGCGCTCCGGGCCCGCCGTGCAGGCGCGGGCGGCCGCCGTGTACCGGGACCGGGGCTGGCGGGAGGACGCGGCGGCGGCGCTGTCGGACGCGGTCGCGGCGGCGCGCACGCCGGCCGAGCGGGCGGCGTGGCTGGAGCGGGGCGGGCAGCTGGCGTTCGAGCGGGGTGACCCCGGGGCGGCGCTGCGGCACTTCCAGGAGTCGCTGCGCACGGACCCCGACCAGCGGGCCGCGCAGGCCGGGCAGGGGCGGGCGCTGGCGGCGCTGGGCCGCACGACGGAGGCGCTGGCCGCCTACCGGGCGGCGCTGGCGAAGCAGCCGTCGCCCCAGTACGCGCTGGAGCTGGGCGAGTTGTACGAGTCGCTGGGGCTCGGGCAGGCGGCGCGGGTGCAGTACGACCTGCTGCGCGAGCGGGTGCGGGCGGCGGCCGCGGGCGGGGTGGACGAGGAACTGGTCCTCGGCCTGTTCGAGGCGGACCACGGTGATCCTGCTCAGGCGGTGCGGCGCTTGCGCGCGGAGTGGCTGCGCCAGCCCGGGATCGAGGTGGCGGACGCGCTGGGCTGGGCGCTGCACCGGGCCGGGGACGACGAGGAGGCGCTGCGGTTCGCCGAGCGGGCGACGGACAAGGAGCACGGGGGCGGGGTGCGCAGCGCGCTGTTCATGTTCCACCGCGGGATGATCGAGCGGGACCTGGAACGGTCCGGTCCCGCCCGGCGGCACCTTCAGGAGGCGCTGCGGATCAATCCGTGGTTCTCGCCCCTGCAGGCGCCGGTGGCCCGCCGGGCGCTGGACGCGCTGGGCGAGCCACCGAGGACGCCGCTGCCTCGTTAGAGGTTGCCGCGCTTGGCCTGCTCGCGCTCGATCGCCTCGAACAGGGCCTTGAAGTTGCCCTTGCCGAAGCCCATGGAGCCGTGCCGCTCGATGAGTTCGAAGAACACGGTCGGGCGGTCCTGGACCGGCTTGGTGAAGATCTGCAGCAGGTAGCCGTCCTCGTCGCGGTCGGCGAGGATCTTCAGCTCGCGCAGGGTCTCGATCGGCACGCGGGTGTCGCCGACCCACTCGCCGAGGGTGTCGTAGTAGGAGTCCGGGGTGTCGAGGAACTGGACCCCGGCCGCGCGCATGGTGCGGACGGTGGCGACGATGTCGTTGGTGTTCAGCGCGATGTGCTGGACGCCGGCGCCGCCGTAGAACTCCAGGTACTCGTCGATCTGCGACTTCTTCTTGGCGATGGCGGGCTCGTTGATCGGGAACTTGACCTTGAGCGTGCCGTCGGCCACGACCTTGGACATCAGCGCGCTGTACTCGGTCGCGATGTCGTCGCCCACGAACTCCTTCATGTTCGTGAAGCCCATGACCTTGTTGTAGAAGCCGACCCACTCGTTCATCTTGCCGAGCTCGACGTTGCCGACGCAGTGGTCGATGGCCTGGAAGGTGCGCTGGGCGGGCGGCTCGACGATCGGCTTGGCGGCGACGTAGCCGGGCAGGTACGGGCCGTCGTAGCCGGAGCGGTCGACGAGGGTGTGGCGGGTCTTGCCGTACGTGGCGATCGCGGCGAGGACGACGGTGCCGTGCTCGTCCTTCAGCTCGTACGGCTCGGCGACCGAGGTCGCGCCGTGCTCGATGGCGTAGGCGTACGCGGCGCGGGCGTCGGGGACCTCGATGGCGAGGTCGACCACGCCGTCGCCGTGCTCGGCCACGTGCTCGGCGAGGAAGTGGCCCCAGGGGCTGGCGGCCTTGATCACCGAGGTGAGCACGAACCGGGCCGAGCCGTTCTCCAGCACGTAGCTCGCGGTCTCACGGCTGCCGTTCTCCGGTCCGGAGTACGCGACCAGCTTCATGCCGAAGGCGGTGGAGTAGTAGTGCGCCGCCTGCTTGGCGTTGCCCACGGCGAAGACGACCGCGTCCATTCCCTTGACCGGGAAGGGGTCGGCCTGCCGGGCGGTGTCGGGAGTGTGGTGTGTGGTCTGCGTCATAGCCGAAGCCTCGCGCCGACCTGCAAGGTGCGCAATAGTTCGCTCGTTCACTGGGCAATCTGTCCAGTGATACGCCAGGGTCGGCGGGCTTTGTGTACAGGATGACCACCCGGGAGGGTGTCGTGGCGATCGATCATCTGGACGGCCGCATCATCGTGCTGCTGGCGCGCGAGCCGCGCATCGGGGTGCTGGAGATGTCCCGGCGCCTCGGCGTGGCGCGCGGCACGGTGCAGGCGCGGCTGGACCGGCTTACGTCGAATGGAGTGATCCGCGGATTCGGCCCCGAGGTCGACCCGGCGGCCCTCGGCTACCCGGTCACCGCCTTCGCCACGCTGCAGATCCGGCAGGGCCAAGGGGCCGACGTGCGGGCGCACTTGGCGACCGTGCCGGAGGTGCTCGAACTGCACACCACGACCGGCAGCGGGGACATGCTGTGCCGGCTCGTGGCCCGCTCGAACGCCGATCTCCAGCGTGTGATCGACCTCGTCGTCGGTTTCGATGGGATCGTCCGGGCCTCCACCGCGATCGTGATGGAGAACCCCGTTCCGCTGCGGGTCATCCCGTTGGTCCAGCAGGCGGCGACGGGCGCGCTGGCCGCGGAGGACCGGAAGGAGTGACCTGACCCGACCGTGAGGTGACCGCTTGAACTTCTGGGAGTACCTCGGCAACCGCCACCAGCAGCTGCTCACGGACGCCTTCCAGCACGCGAGCGCCGTGTTCCAGTGCATGGTCGTGGCGACCGTGCTCGGGGTGCTGATCGGGGTCGTCACCTATCGCAGCGGCTGGGCGGGGAACCTGGCCACCACCGCCACCTCCACCGTGCTGACCGTCCCGTCGCTGGCGATGATCGGTCTGCTCATCCCGGTCGTCGGTCTCGGTGTGCCGCCGACGGTGATCACCCTGGTCCTGTACGGGCTGCTGCCGATCGTGCGCAACTCGATCGTCGGCCTGCGCGGGGTCGATCCGGCCCTGGTGGACGCCGCGAAGGGCATCGGGATGTCCCGGCTGACGCGGCTGGCCCGGGTGGAGCTGCCGCTGGCCTGGCCGCCGATCCTGACCGGCATCCGGGTCTCGACGCAGATGCTGATGGGCATCGCGGCCATCGCCGCCTACGCCTCGGGCCCCGGCCTCGGCAACGAGATCTTCCGCGGGATCGCGTCGCTGGGCAGCGCGAACGCTCTCAACCAGGTCCTCGCGGGCACGCTCGGGATCATCGTCCTGGCCCTGCTGTTCGACGCCGTGTACGTCCTCATCGGGCGGCTGACCATTCCGAGGGGGATCCGTGCCTGACACCGGAGCGTCCGGGGCGTCCGGGGCGTCCATCGAGCTGGAGAACCTCACCAAGCGGTACCCCGGCAATCCGCAGCCGTCCGTCGACGACGTCAACATGGAGATCAAGGCGGGCGAGACGGTCGTCTTCGTCGGCCCGTCCGGCTGCGGCAAGTCCACGACGCTCAAGATGATCAACAGGTTGATCGAGCCGTCCGGTGGCCGCATCCGGATCGGCGGTGAGGACGTGACCGACATCGATCCGGTCAAGCTGCGCCGCAAGGTGGGCTACGCGATCCAGTCCGCCGGTCTGTTCCCGCACATGACGGTCGCCCAGAACATCGCGCTGGTGCCGAAGATGCTCGGCTGGCCCAAGGGCCGCATCAAGGACCGCGTGGAGGAACTGCTGGACCTGGTGGGCCTGGACCCCGGCGAGTTCCACGGCCGCTACCCGCGTCAGCTCTCCGGCGGCCAGCAGCAGCGTGTGGGGGTGGCGCGTGCCCTGGCCGCGGACCCTCCGGTGCTGCTGATGGACGAGCCGTTCGGCGCGGTCGACCCGATCACACGCGATCACCTCCAGGACGAGTTGATCAGGCTTCAGCACGAACTGCACAAGACGATCGTGTTCGTCACCCACGACTTCGACGAAGCGATCAAACTGGGCGATCGGATCGCGGTGCTGCGCGAACGATCACATATCGCTCAGTTCGACACCCCCGAGGCCATTCTGACCAACCCGGCGGACGACTTCGTGTCCGGTTTCGTCGGCGCGGGCGCCGCGCTCAAGCGGCTGAACCTCACCCGCGTCCGGGACGTGGAGATCACCGACTATCCGACGGTGACCGTGGACACCCCGCTGCAGGAGATCTTCCTGATGCTGCGCGGCAGCGGCACCAACGAGATCCTGCTGCTCGACAAGCGCGGCCGCCCCTACAAGTGGCTCAGGCGCGGCGACCTGATGCGGGCCAAGGGCTCCCTCGCCCGCGCGGGCACGCTGGTGCACGACACGGTGACCCGGGACGCGACCCTGCGCGACGCGCTGGAGGCGGTGCTCACCGACAACGCCGGCCGGGTGGCGGTGACCGGGCGGCGCGGGGAGTACACGGGCGTCGTCGACATGGAGACGCTGATGAACTCCGTGCACGAGCTGCTGGAGGCCGACCGGCTGGAGGCCATGGAGCACCAGCACGAGCTGGAGGAGGCGCGGGCCGAGCGCACGCACGCGGAGCAGGAGGGCTACGGCGGGGAGGGCAAGGCGTGAGCGCGCCCGAGCTGGAGGAGCCGGAGCAGGAGGCGGAGCGGACCCCGCCGCCCGGTCCGCCGCAGCGCGGACGGGTGACCTGGCAGAAGCTGACCTTCCTGCCGGTGTTCCTGGTCGTCGTGCTGCTCGTGACCTGGCTGTGGTTCCAGCAGGCCGACCTGGACACCATCTCGGAGAACGCGCTGTCCGACGGGCAGGTGTCCAAGGCGCTGTGGCAGCACGTGGAGCTGACCGTGATCTCCACGTTCTTCGTGCTGGTCATCGCGATCCCGCTGGGCATCCTGCTGACCCGCGGTTCGCTGCGCCGGGCCACCCCGCTGGTGATGGCCCTCGCCAACATGGGACAGGCGACCCCCGCGATCGGTCTGCTCGCCCTGCTGGTGATCTGGCTCGGCATCGGCCGCAGGGCGGCCCTGATCGGCATGATCGCCTACGCCGTGCTGCCGGTGCTCTCGAACACGGTCGCGGGTCTGCGCGCCAACGACCCGACCCTGCTGGAGGCGGCCCGCGGGATCGGCATGTCCCAGCTGGGGGTGCTGACGAGGGTGGAGCTGCCGCTGGCGGTGCCGCTGATCCTGGCCGGCGTGCGCACGGCGCTCGTCCTGAACGTCGGCACCGCCACGCTGGCCACCTTCGGCGGGGGCGGCGGGCTCGGCGTGCTGATCACGGCCGGGATCACCAACCAGCGCATGCCGGTGCTGGTGCTCGGCTCCGTCCTGACCATCGCGCTCGCCCTGCTGGTCGACTGGCTCGCCTCCCTCGCCGAGCTGATGCTGCGGCCGCGGGGACTGGAGGCCGGACGATGAGGCGGGGCGTACTCCTCGCGCCGGCCGTGCTGCTCGCGGCGCTGCTGCCCGGCTGCGGCCTGACCAGCGGCTCGCCGATGGTCGACGACGTACGGCCCGGCTCGGTCGGGAAGGGCGAGCCGCTCGAGGGCGCCGACCTGACGGTGACGTCGAAGGCGTTCACGGAGAGCCTCATCCTCGGCGCGATCATGGGCATCGCCTTCCAGGCGGCCGGCGCGGAGGTGCTGGACCGGACCGGCATCCAGGGCTCCATCGGCGGGCGCGAGGCGATCCTGAACGGCGACGCGGACGCCATGTACGACTACACGGGCACGGCCTGGATCACGTACCAGGGAAACAGCGAGCCCATCGACGACCCGCAGCGGCAGTGGGAGGCGGTGCGCGACGCCGACGTGAAGAACGGGGTGACCTGGCTGCCGCAGTCCCGGCTGAACAACACCTACGCGCTGGCGATGAACCAGGACAACTTCAAGAAGTACGGCACGAAGACCCTGTCGGACGTGGCCGCGCTGTCGAAGTCCGACCCGCAGGCCGTGACCCTGTGCGTGGAGAGCGAGTTCGCCAACCGCGCGGACGGGCTGCGGGGCATGCAGGAGCTGTACGGGATGGACGTACCGGCGTCCCGGATCACCCAGATGGACACCGGCATCATCTACACGCAGGCCGCGAAGGGCAGTTGCACCTACGGCGAGGTCTTCACCACCGACGGGCGCATCAAGTCGATGCGCCTGGAGGTCATGGACGACGACAAGAAGTTCTTCCCCAACTACAACGCCGCGCCCGAGATCAACTCCGAGACCTACAAGAAGTGGCCGGCCATCGCGGAGGTGCTCGCCCCGGTGACGGAGAAGCTGGACAACGCGGTGGCGCAGGAGCTGAACGCGCGCGTGGACGTGGACGGCGAGGATCCGCACGCGGTGGCGCTGGACTGGATGAAGGAGGAGGGGTTCGTCAAGGAGGGCTGAGCCGAGGCGAGTCGAGGCCCGGCGAGTTACAAAGAGCTCGTTGCAAAGAACCCCTTGCATAGGTTTCTTTGCAAGGCTACCTTTGCGTGCATGGACGAGCCCCAGGAACCGCAGGTCCGCAGACTCGACGCCCGCTCGCTGCGCGGGCTCGCACATCCGCTGCGTATGCGGCTGCTCGACGCGCTCCGCTTCGGCGGCCCTGCGACCGCCTCCCAACTCGCCGGGAAACTGGGCGAGTCGAGCGGATCGACCAGCTATCACCTGCGCCAGCTCGCCGCCCATGGCTTCGTCGAGGACGCGCCGGAGCACGGCAAGGGCCGGGAGCGGTGGTGGAAGGCGGCCACGAGAGGGCTGGAGTTCGACGAAACCCTCCTCGACGACCCGAACCCGGTCGTGCGCGGCGCCGCCGACCTGTACCTGCACGAAGTGGCGACCACACACGCGCGGGAGCTCTCGACCTGGCTCGGCAACCGTCAGCGCTACTCGGAGGAGTGGAACCGCGCGACGGACATGAGCAGCATGACGCTCCACCTGACTCCTGAGCAGACCCGTGAGCTGATCCAGGAGATGCACGCCCTCGTCGACCGCTACCGCGGCAACGAGGACCCGGACGCGAAGACGGTCCGCGTCCACACGCACGCCTTCCCGCTCATCACCGACTGAGAAAGGCACACGCCATGGACAGCCCCGACCTCACGCACTACACCCACCTGCGCGCCCAGGCCGACGCCCACCGCCTCGCCCAGGACGCCCGCCGACCAGCCGACCTGCGCGAACGCCTCGGCTGGACCCTCGTCGAGGTGGGCCTGCGCCTCGCCGCCCCGCAGCAGCGCCCGGCGCTGGCGCGCTAGCAGCTCGGGACGCCGCCCTTGCCGGACTCCAGGGCCACCAGTGCGCCGACCGCGCCCTTCAGCGTGGTGACCGGGACGAGGCGCAGGCCCTCGGGGAGTTCCGAGCGGGCGTCGGAGCACTCCGCCTCGGGGACCAGGAACACCGTCGCCCCGTCGCGCCGGGCGGCCTGCGTCTTCAGGGCGACGCCCCCGACCGCGCCGACCCGCCCCGAGGGGTCGATGGTGCCGGTGCCGGCGATGGTCCGGCCCCCGGTGAGGTCGCGGCGGTCCAGCTTGTCGACGACGCCCAGGGAGAACAGCAGGCCCGCGCTGGGCCCGCCGACGTCGGCGAGCTTCAGGGTGACCTCGACGTCGTCGGAGTCGAGCCCGAGGTAGTTCAGCGCGGCCTCGGCGGCCGCGTCCTGGGACTCCTTCATCTGCTCGGTGTTGTGCCGCTCGATCTCCTCGACCGTGTCGCCGCTCGGATAGACCGAGTCGCGCGGCATGACCGCCCGGTCGGTGCGGAACCAACTGTCCAGCACGTCGGGGAGGGACACCCGCGCGTCGGGGCTGGTCGCCTCGATCGTGGTCATCCGCAGCTCGCCGCGCGTCGCGTGGGTCGGGGCCCCGGTGATCGTGATCACCGGGTCTCCCTTGTTCTCGCCCAGCACGTTCGCCGTCATCCCGGGCTGCGCCACCGAGAACGGCAGCGGCGCGAACGCGGCCGTGGCGAGCAGGGCCACGACGGGGGCGGCGCAGACGGCGACGGCCTGGGGGCGCGAGAGACGAGAGAGCACGGGGTCAATCTAACGTGGCGCCCGGGCCGCTCCCCCGTACAGGTCCCGCCGCTGCCTGGTGAACCGCCGCAGCGCCTCCGGCAGCGGCTCGATGCCGATGCCCGGCCCGGCCGGCACGGGCAGATGCCCGTCCCGCAGGACGAACGGCTCGGTGATGTCCTCGGCGAAGTAGCGGCCGGAGGCGGAGGTGTCGCCCGGCAGCGTGAACCCCGGCAGCGCCGCGAGGGCCAGGTTCGGGGCCCGCCCGATGCCGGTCTCCAGCATGCCGCCGCACCACACCGGCACCCCGTGCGCATGGGCGACGTCGTGCACCCGGCGGGCCTCCAGGTAGCCGCCGACGCGGGCCGGTTTGACGTTGACCACCCGACAGGCGCCCAGCGCGATCGCCGCCGCGGTGTCCCGGGCGCTGTGCAGCGACTCGTCCAGGCAGACCGGGGTGCGCAGCCGCTCCTGCAGCCGGGCGTGGCCGTACAGGTTGTCCTCCTCCAGGGGCTCCTCGATCAGCAGCAGCCCGAACTCGTCGAGGCGCCGCAGGTGCTCGGCGTCCGCGAGCGAGTAGGCCGTGTTCGCGTCGACCTGGAGCGGCAGGTCCGCCCCGAACCGCTCGCGCACGGCCCGTACGGGCTCCACGTCCCAGCCCGGCTCGATCTTGAGCTTGATCCGGACGTACCCCTCGGCCAGATACCGCTCGACGTCGTCCAGCAGTTCGCCCACCGAGGGCTTGATGCCGACGGACACCCCCGCCGGGACGCGCTCGCGCACCGCGCCCAGGTACACCGCGAGCGGCATCCCGTACGCCCGCAGCTCGGCGTCCAGTACGGCCGTCTCCAGTGCCGCCTTCGCCAGCTCGTGCCCCTTGACCTGCGACAGGGCGGGCCGCAGCGCGGCCGTGGTGAGCCGGGGCAGGGCCGCCGCGCGCGGCAGCAGGAAGTCGCGCAGCACGATCTCCGCGCCCGCGACGAACTCCGAGCAGTACAGCGGCTCGGGGTCGGCGGCGAACTCCGACCAGCCCTCGGCCTCGTCGGTGACGACGTGCAGCAGGAAGGTGTCCTTCGCCGTCATCGTGCCGAAGGACGTACGGAAGGGCGTGACCAGCGGAATCGCCACATGGACGATCTCGGCGCGTTCGAGCCTCATACGGCGGCCTCCAGCGTGTACCAGCCGTCGCGGGACATCCCGGTCGCGGCGCATCCCTCGGCGAAGGCCGCGGTGAACACCTCGCGCACGGCGTGCCGCCAGCGCAGCGCGAGCCCCGGGTCGGCGGCACGCAGCGCGACAACGTCCTCGGGGACCCGGCACCACAGGCGCGGCGCGTCCGGGTCCCGGCGCACCAGCGGCCCGCCGTCGGGGGCCGCGCCCGTGGCCTCGCCACGGGGTCCGGCGTCGTACGGCCGTACGGGCGCGGCCGGGTCCCGGGTCAGGTCCCAGGTCACGGTCAGCCGGTCGCTCTCGTCGCCGGTGTTCACGCCGTCGGTCATCGGGCCGTAGAAGTCGACCAGGTACTCCGTGCCGACCGCGCCCAGCTTGGCCAGGTTGAAGCGGGCGTTGCGGCCGGCCAGCGGGTCGAAGGTCCAGCGCATGGTGCGGGCGCCCCGCTCGACGGCCCAGGCGCGCTGGGCCTGCTTCACGGCGTGGCCCAGTCCGCGTTCGGCGGCGGCCACCAGGGAGTAGGTGTCGCCGTCCGGTCCGAAGACGGCGACGGCGGCCCCGGCGAGCCGCTCCCCGTCATGGACGGTGTGCACGGCGCCACCGGCGTGCACCAGGCTGTGCAGCACCTCCGCCGGGTAGGGCGGGGCGCTGCGCGGGGTCCGCCAGACGTCGCTGAAGTAGTCGGCGACGGCGGCGATCGTCGCGACGTCGTGGACGGTACGGAGGGTGACTGCTGTCGTCATGGCCCCGAGTCTCCGGGCCGACGGCCCGTCCCGCGTTGTCCGGACGGACAACGGATGCGTACTGTGCTGTGCTGATCAGCCAAGACCAGCCCGGGCGATCCACGACCCTCGAACCGCCGGAGACCCTCATGGACACCCTCGGTGACCTCCTGGACGTCCTCGGCGGCTCCTCCCCGCGGCTGCTCACCGCGCCCGCCGGACTCGCCGTGCCCGTCACGGAGGTGCTGCTGTACGACGCCGGGTCGCCGCTCCCCCACACGCCGGGCGCGCTGCTGCTGGCGGTCGGGGTGCGCGCGGAGGCGGCCGGTCCGCTGGTGCGGGCGGCGGCCGGGGCGGGGATGGCGGGGCTGGTGGTGCGCGGCCCGGACGGTCCGCTCGCCGAGGCGCGGGAGTGCGGCCTGGCCCTGCTGTCGGTCGCCCCGGACGCGGCCTGGCACCATGTGCACCTGCTGCTGGCCTCCGCGATCGGGGCCCGGCCCGCGCCCTCGGCGGGCGGGCTCGGCGACCTGTTCGCGCTGTCCGACGCGATCGCGGCGGCGGTCGGCGGGGCGACCGCCGTGGAGGACCCCGGCCAGCGGATCCTGGCTTACTCCACGGTGCCCGGCCAGCCGGTCGACGAGGACCGCCGGCAGGGCATCCTCGGTCTGCGGGTGCCGGAAAGCCCGGAGAACTCCGAGCAGTATCGGCAGCTGTTCGCGGCCGGGGGACCGGTGCGGCTGCCCGCGCTGCGCGAGCACTGCCTGCCCCGGCTCGCGGTCGCCGTGCGGGCCGGCGGGGAGACCCTCGGCTCGATCTGGGTCGTCGACGACGGCACCCTCGCCGCCGACGCCGAGGCGACCCTCACCCAGGGCGCCTCCACCGCCGCGCTGCTCCTGCTGCGCGCGCGGGCGGCGCGGGAACTGGCCCGGCACCAGAACACCGGCCTGGTGCGCGGCCTGCTGGACGGCACCGCGGACCCGGCCGCCGCGGCCCAGCGCCTGGGGCTCGACGGCGCCGTACGGGTCGCCGCGTTCGTGCTCGGCACGGCCCCCGGTCTCGCCGACGCCGAGCAGACCGCGCTGCGCCTGCTGGACGTCGTACGGCTGAGCTGCGAGGCGCGTTACGGGCGGCACGCGTGTGTGCTGCTCGACGGGGTGGTGTACGCGCTGCTCCCGGCGCCCGGGGAGAGCGGCGGGGCGCGGCACAAGGCGCTGGCCGAGGACATCGTGGGCCGGGCCGGGCAGGCGCTGCGGGTGGACGTGCGGGCCGCGCTCGGCGAGGTCGTGCCGGACGCGTCGGGGGCCGCCCACTCGCGCGCGGACGCCGATCTGGTGCTGCGCGTGCTGGACGCGGACCTGCCGGTGGCGGCGGTCGACGAGGTGCGTGCGCGCGTGACCCTGCTGCGGCTGGGCGAAGTCCTCGCCGAGCGGCGCGAGTTGAGCGCGGGGACCTGGCGGCGGGTGCTGGCGTACGACGAGGAGCACGGCACGGAGTACGCCCGCACCCTGGTGTGCTGGTTCGACGCCGGCTGCGACATGGCGGGTGCGGCCGCGCTGCTCGACGTGCACCCCAACACCTGCCGCTACCGGCTCAGGCAGCTCCAGCAGCAGGTCGGGACGGACCTCACCGACCCTGACGAACGGCTCGTGCTCTGGCTCCAGCTGCGGACCCTCGCCGGGCTCGGCTCAGCCACTCCCCGAGCCGCTTCTCGCACTCCGTGAGCTGTTCCACCGGCACGTACTCCCCCGCGGTGTGCGCGAGCGAGGGGTCGCCGGGACCGTAGTTGAGCGCGGGCGTGCCGAGCGCGGCGAACCGGGCCACGTCCGTCCAGCCCAGCTTGGGCCGGGGACGCGCCCCGAGAGCGGCCACGAGGTCGCCGAGCGGTTCCAGGTCCGGCAGCGCGCCGGGCACGACCTCCGTGACATGGACCTCGTACTCGGGAAAGAGCCCGCGCACGTACGCCTCCGCCTGCTCCGCGGAGCGGCTGGGGGCGAACCGCGCGTTGACGGTGATCACGCACTCGTCCGGTACGACGTTGCCCGCCACCCCGCACCGTACGGCGACCGCGTTCAGCCCCTCCCGGTACTCCAGCCCGTCGATCGGCACCCGCTCCGGCCGGTGCTCGGCGAGCCGCTGCAGCACGGGGGCCGCCAGGTGCGCGGCGTTGACGCCCTTCCAGGAACGCGCGGTGTGCGCCCGCTCCCCCCGGACGACGATGTCCGCGGTGAGGACGCCCTGGCAGCCGGCCTCGACGCCGGCGTCGGAGGGCTCCATCAGGACCGCCAGGTTCGCTGCCAGCAGGCCGGGGCGTTCGGCGGCGATGCGGTGCAGGCCGTTGCGGTCGCCCTCGACCTCCTCGCACTCGTAGAAGACGTACGTCACGTCCCGGGCGGGGGCGGGCAGCGTCGCCGCGAGCCGCAGCGCGACGGCGACCCCGCCCTTCATGTCACAGGCGCCGAGCCCGTACACCCGGCCGTCCGCCAGCCGCGAGGGCAGGTTCCCGGCGGCCGGGACGGTGTCCAGGTGCCCCGCGATCAGCACCCGGTCCGGGCGGCCGAGGTCCGTGCGGGCGACGACCGAGTTCCCGAGCCGGTCGACGGTGAGGTGGGGCAGCGCGCCCAGGGCCTCCTCCACGGCGTCCGCGAGCCGCTCCTCCCGGCCGCTCTCGGAGGGGAGGTCGACGAGGGCGCGGGTGAGGCCGCCGAGGTCGGTGGTGAGGTCGGGCAAGGGCACGGGGTCTCCTGGGTCTGCGTCCGGCACTGCCCCTCGATCCTGGGCAGTGGCGGGCGGCGCAGAGTGGGAGAGCCGGCCAGAACAGGCCCGTTCGCTTTGTCCGATCGGCCAAAGCCCTCTCAGCGGCGGGTCAGCGCAGCGCCTCGGCGACTTCCCTGGCCGCCTCGACCACGCGCGGGCCCACCCGCTCGGGCACCGCGTCGGCCAGCATGACCACGCCGACGCTGCCCTCGACGCCGGTCACCCCCATCAGGGGCGCGGCCGCGCCGCTCGCGCCGGCCTCCAGCTCGCCGTGGGTCAGCGTGTAGCCGGGGTCCTCGAAGGGCTTCTGGCGGGCGGAGAGGATCGCCTTGCCCGCGGCGCCCCGGTCCAGCGGGTGCCGGAAGCCCGCGCGGTAGGCCACGTGATAGTCGGTCCAGGTCGGTTCGACGACGGCGACGGCGAGGGCCTCGGCCCCGTCGACCAGCGTCAGATGCGCGGTCGCGCCTATGTCCTCGGCCAGCGACCGCAGCGCCGGCAGCGCGGCCTCCCGCACCAGCGGATGCACCTGCCGCCCCAGCCCCA
Organism: Streptomyces sp. NPDC053367; assembly: GCF_044545925.1. NCBI lineage: Bacteria > Bacillati > Actinomycetota > Actinomycetes > Kitasatosporales > Streptomycetaceae > Streptomyces > Streptomyces sp. NPDC053367. Next base: position 1,316,588 of record NZ_JBITYN010000001.1, read on the forward strand.
GCACGCCGAGCCCGACCCGGGCACGGCCGCCGAGATCGCGTCGTACGAGTGCGTGCTGCTCCAGGGTGGCCAGCAGGCGGTAGACGACGGTCCGGTTGACGCCGAGTTTGTGGGAGAGCTCGGTAACGGTGAGCCCGTGGTCCGTGTCGGCCAGCAGCTTGAGGACTCTGAGTCCCCGGTCGAGCGTCTGGGAGGTCTCCGCGGTCACGACGCCCACTCCTTAGTGGTGAGGTCGGCAGCCCCCTCGCGGCGGATGCGTCGCCGAGTCCCGTCAGCGACGCGCTTCAGAGGCCGCCGATCGGCTGACGGCCCGGCCAGTCCGGACCCAGTCGCTTCACGGCTGCGCTCCGCGGCGGCGCTGCCACGGGGCGTGTGCGTAGCGGGACATTAGCGAAGGGGGTTCGCTCAGCGGAAGACCAGGTCCAGAATCCGGGCAAGGGCCGGAGCGACCTGCTCGCCTTTGCCCGGAAACGCCCTCGGGGGCGACGCGCCGGGGGCGCGCGGAACTGCGCGACCGGCCACCGAAGACGCGCGGCCGAAGGACATGCGAAGGTCCCGCCCGGGCGACGGTGTCCGGCGTCACCGCATCCGCGTGGCCCACTCCTGCACCTTGGCGATCCTCTGCCGCAGCTGCCCCGCCGTGGCCTCCGCGCTCGGCGGCCCCCCGCACACCCGCCGCAGCTCGGTGTGGATCACCCCGTGCGGCTTGCCGCTCTGGTGGACGTACGCGCCGACCATCGTGTTGAGCTGCTTGCGCAGCTCCATCAGCTCCTTGTGCGTGACCACGGGGCGCCGCTCGGCGGGGATCTCCAGGAGGTCGGCCTCCTCGTCCGGCTTCTTGCGGCTGTGCGCGATCTGCCGTGCCTGCCGCTTCTGCAGCAGCAACTGCACCTGCTCGGGTTCGAGCAGCCCCGGGATGCCGAGGTAGTCCTGCTCCTCCTCGCTGCCGGGGTGGGCCTGCATGCCGAACTCGGCACCGTTGTACATGACCCGGTCGAAGACGGCGTCGGACTCCAGCGCCTCGAAGGGCAGCATGTCCTGCTCGCCGGTGTCCTCGTCCTTCTGCTGCTCGGCCTCCTGGAGGAGCTTGTCCTCCTCGGCGTAGGGGTCCTCCTCGCCGTGCTTCTTCGGCTTGTCGAGGACGTGGTCGCGCTCGACCTCCATCTCGTGCGCGAAGGTGAGCAGGTCGGGCACGGTCGGCAGGAACACCGACGCCGTCTCGCCGCGCCTGCGCGAACGCACGAAACGCCCGACGGCCTGGGCGAAGAACAACGGCGTCGAAATGGTGGTCGCGTACACACCGACGGCGAGCCGGGGCACGTCCACGCCCTCCGACACCATTCGCACGGCGACCATCCACCGGTCGTTGCTGTTGCTGAACTCGTCGATCCGGTTCGAGGCGCCCGCGTCGTCCGACAGCACGAGCGTCGCCTTGGTGCCGGTGATCTCGCGGATCAGCTTGGCGTAGGCGCGGGCGGAGTCCTGGTCGGAGGCGATGACCAGCGCGCCCGCGTCCGGGATGGCCTTCCTGACCTCGGTCAGCCGCTGGTCGGCGGCGCGCAGCACGCTCGGCATCCACTCGCCGCGCGGGTCCAGCGCGGTCCGCCACGCCTGGCTGATCGCGTCCTTGGTCATCGGCTCGCCGAGCCGCGCCTCGATCTCGTCGCCCGCCTTGGTGCGCCAGCGCATGTTGCCGCTGTAGGACAGGAAGATCACCGGGCGCACGACGTGGTCGGCGAGCGCCGAGCCGTAGCCGTAGGTGTAGTCGGCCGCCGACCGCCGGATGCCGTCCTGGCCCTCCTCGTACGTCACGAAGGGGATCGGGTTGGTGTCGGACCGGAAGGGCGTACCGGTGAGCGCGAGCCGCCGGGTGGCGGGCTCGAACGCCTCCAGACAGGCCTCGCCCCAGGACTTGGAGTCACCGGCGTGGTGGATCTCGTCCAGGATCACCAGCGTCTTGCGCTGCTCGACCCGGTTGCGGTGCAGCATGGGCCGCACACCGACACCGGCGTAGGTGACGGCGACGCCGTGGTACTCCTTGCCGAGCGGGCCCGCGCTGTACTCCGGGTCCAGCTTGATCCCTATCCGCGCGGCGGCCTCCGCCCACTGCTTCTTCAGGTGCTCGGTCGGCGCGACCACGGTCACCTGCTGCACGACATGGTGGTGCAGCAGCCAGGACGCCAGCGTCAGCGCGAAGGTCGTCTTGCCCGCGCCGGGCGTCGCTACCGCGAGGAAGTCACGCGGCTGCTCCTGGATGTACTTCTCCATCGCACCCTGCTGCCAGGCGCGCAGCTTGCTCGCGGTGCCCCAGGGGGCACGGCCCGGGAAGGCCGGCGACAGGTGGTGGGAGTGGGAGGAGGCGGCGGTGGTAGTCACGGTCTCCGTACGGGGGTGGCTCGGCTACGTATGACAACCGGGCCACCCTACCGGCGACCCGGCGGTGTCAACGCGCCGACGACACCCGGTCGCCCACGGGTGGGACTGACGTCACAGCAGCCGCAGCCGCCGCGCGATCTCCCCCACGTCCCTCAGCTCCCCCGCCGCCACCGCGACGACCAGGTCGTACGCCGCGTCCTGGTCGCAGCCGAGCAGGTCGACGCCGTTGACCGCCAGAAACGTGGCCGCGGCGAGCCACGCGGTGCGCTTGTTACCGTCGACCAGGGGGTGGTTCACCGCGAGGGCGTGGAGCAGGGCGGCGGCCTGCTCGTGCAGGTCGGTGTAGGCCTGAGCACCGAACATCCGGGCGCGCGGGCGCCGCACGGCGGACTCGAACAGCCCGGGCTCCCGCACCCCCGGCTCCCGCCCGCCGAACGCGATGCGGGCGATCGTGCGGGTCTCCCCGACGCTGAGGTGCCTGCTCATTCGCCCAGCCTCCGCAGCAGGTCGGCGTGCGCGTCCGCCAGCACCTCGGCAGCGCGCCGCACCTGACCGGCCTCCCGCGCCAGCCGCTCGCGTACGGCGTCCAGCTCGAGGGCCTCCGGCCGGCGTCCGGTGGCGTCGGCGAGGTCGTCCAGGGCGTGGCCGAGGTCGGGCGGGAGAAGGACGGTGAGCTCGTACATGGCGGGGAGGCTATGCCGGGCTCTTCCTTCCCCGCGAGCCCTTTACCTGCCCGGCGGGCCTTTCACCTCTCCCGCAGCCGCGTCGTCACCCACGCCCCCACCAGGGCCACCGCCGCCATCGGCAGGAACACCGCCGCGAAGGCCGCCGGGTGGGAGGTGCCGGCCTCGGTCGTGGTGTGGGCGACCGTGCCACCGCCCAGCGCGGCGAAGGCGGCGCCGCCCGCGGACAGGAGCACGACGTTGGACAGGCCGTCGGATATCTGGAGGGCGGCGGAGTTGGTGCCGGCCTCCTCCGGGGCGGAGAGGTGGAGCAGCAGGACGCTGGTGGAGGAGATGACCAGGCCCATGCCGAAGCAGCCGAAGCCCCAGGCGACGGCGACCGTCCAGACGGGCACCCAGTCGATCAGCACGCTCGGCGCGGCGGCGATGGCCGCGGCCACCAGCACCATCCCGAACGTCGTCAGCCGCTGGCGGTGCGGCTCCACCCGCGGCCGCGACTGCACCCACGAGCCCAGCGCCCAGGTCCCGCCGCCCGCGGCCAGCGAGAACCCGGCCAGCGTCGGCGACAGCCCCCGCTGGGTCACCAGCATCAGCGGCACGAACGACTCGGCCGCGATGAACGACCCCGCCGCCAGCCCGCGCAGCAGCACCACCGAGGGCAGCCCCCGCGCCGCCCGGTACGTCCCGCGCGGCAGCAGCCCGAGCACGGCCGGCACGAGCAGCGCCGCTCCGATCACGCCGGGCACGAGCGACCCCCAGCGCAGTTCCTGCGCGGCGTACTGCAGCAGCCCGGCGCCGAGCGAGATGCCGAGCGCGAGCCGGATGCGCCGCCGGTCGAGGGAGCCGCGCGCCTCGGTGCCGGCCGGGCCGGCCTCCGGCTCCGTCACGGGCCCCGACGCCCGCTCGCGTATCTGCGGCAGGGCGAGGGCCAGCGGGAAGACCACCAGCAGCGGGATGCCGACGAACACCCAGCGCCAGCCGAGGTGCTCGGTCACCGCGCCCGCGGCGAGGGGGCCGACGACGGACGGGACGACCCAGCTCGCCGCGAAAGCCGCCATGATCGCCGGGCGCAGCCGCTCCGGGTAGGCGCGGCCCACGATGACGTACAGCGCGACGATCACCAGGCCGCCGCCGAACCCCTGGACCGCCCGGCCGAGGATGAACAGCCACATCGCGCCGGCCGTCCCGGACAGCAGCAGTCCGGCTCCGAAGGCCGATATGCCCGTGGTCAGCGCCCCGAGCGGACCGCGCCGGTCCGACCACTGGCCGGACAGCACCATCCCGAACAGGCTGGTCGTGAAGTACCCCGAGAACGCGAAGGCGTACAGCGACACCCCGTCCAGCTCCCGCGCGGCCACCGGCATGGCCGTGCCCACCGCGGTCGCCTCGAAGGCGATCAGCAGCACCACCGACACGACCCCGATGCTCAGCGCCCGGTAGGCGCGGCTCAGCACGCCCTCGTCGGCCCGCACGGCCGGAGTCGGATCGGAGTTCGGTACGGCGACGTCCGAGTCGCGCGGTTCCAGGGCTGTCATGGTCGTCAGCGTAAGGCCCGAAGAGGCGTTTGACCCCTGTCGGGAGGCTCGCTCGGACTGCGACCTTGGTCGTACGACCGGCACGTCCGTCCCTCCCTCCGCAGACTGTCGTCCCTTCCGGGAAGCCCCGTTCATGAACGGCGTATGGCGGTCGCATTGCAGCGCGCGGCAATCCCTTGAGCCGGCGACAGGCCCCGCCGTACGGTCGTTCCACCGAGTCCGGCAGGGACCGACGCCCCGGGCGGACTCGCCCGACGGCCGTGTGCCCGAGTGGTTCAGGGAGTCGCCTGCAAAGCGACTTACGCGGGTTCGATTCCCGCCACGGCCTCCAACAGCGCGCACTCCCTGCGCACTTGCCACAGGGAGAAGGCGAACGCGGAGACGTCCGCGCTCAGCGGATGCAGCGTGCCGTCGGGCTCGCTCCAGTCGAGGAGCGCGCCCGTGCTGCCGTCGAGGACGACGCTGCTGTCCGCCGCGAGGCCGCCCAGGCGTATCAGGTGGCCGAAGTCGCCGCTCGGCAGCGGCAGTTCGGGGCGCTCCTCCGCGACGTACTCCCCCACCGGCGCCAGCGGCACCTCCGTGTCCAGGGCGAAGAGGAAGCCCTCCTCCGGCAGCCCCGTCTCCCGCAGGAAGCGGCGGGTCGGTTCGTGGGTGAGGGCGGCGGGGAAGTCGACGTCCTCGAAGCGGACGACACGGCCCCGGCCGAACTCCCGGTCCAGCAGGCGGTGGGGCAGGTCCAGGGCCAGCCCGGACCGGCCCTGCGTGAACTTCGGCGCCAGCCGCAGCGACAGCTCCGGCTCGCTCGTCAGCAGACTCATGTTTCCCCCGTGCGCGTTGGTGCTCAGGGGCGGCGGCCGACCGGAGACCAGGCAGCCCCGCCCACTGCCGAAAGACTACGCGGCACCACTGACAACGGCCCCGGCCTGCGGAAACACCCCACCGTCAGGGGCCTCGACGGCCGCGCCCCCGACACCAGACGGGCCTCACCGGCCGCGACCCGGACAGCAGGCGGGCCTCACCGGCCGCGACCCGACACCAGACGAGCCTCACAAGCCGCACCCCGACACCAGGCGGGCCTCACTGGCCCGTGACCACCACCGCCGCCTGCGGCCGGATCGGCAGCCGGTTCACCGGCCGCCCCGTCGCCGCCCGCACCGCGGACGCGATCGCCGCCGGCGACGCGACCACCGGCACCGCGCTGACGGCCTTGGCGCCGAAGGGAGCGACCACGTCCCGCTCCTCCACCAGCTTCACGATCCGGATGTCCGGCGCGTCCAGGGCGGTGGGGAGGGCGTAGCCGGTGAGGTCGGGGTGGCGGATCGTGCCGCGGGGCGTGCGCAGGTTCTCGGTGAGCGCGATGCCCACGCCCTGCGTGACCCCGGCCTCGATCCGGGCGGTCAGCTGCGCCGGGTTGAGTACCCGCCCGACGTCCTGCGCGACGGCCAGCTCCACCACCCGCACCGAGCCCAGCTCCACGTCGACGTCCACGACGGCGCGGATCGCGCAGAACGCGAGCCCGACGAAGGCGTCGCCCTGCCCGGACTCGTCCAGCGGCTCGGTGGGGTGGGGGCGGCACTGGGCGGTCGCCCACAGCTCCTTGCCCTCCATGGCCTCGGCCACGGTGGTCGACAGGACGCCGTCGTACGAGGTGATCTTGCCGTCGGTGATCTGGAGCAGTTCGGTGGACATGCCGAACTTGTGGGCCAGCGGCTGGAGCAGCTGGGTGCGGACCATCTTGGCCGCGCGTTCGACCGCGCCGCCCGACACCCAGGTGTGGCGTCCGCGGCAGCCGGGGCCGGCGGGCGGCTGGTCGGTGTCGACCGGCGCGACGTGCACCTCGTCGACGCCGAGAGTCTCCTGCACGATCTGCCGGGCCAGCGTGGAGAAGCCCTGCCCGGTCTCGACGGCCGCGCACAGCACGGTCGCCACGCCGTCCTGGACCTTCACGGTGGCGGTGGAGACCTCGTCGGCGCCCTCCGCGCCGAGCATGTGCACCATGCCCAGGCCGTAGCCCACGCCCCGGCGCACCGCGGACGGCTCGCCCGCGCCCTCGGGGCCACCGGGCAGCAGCCACTCGTCCTCGGGGGTGTCCATGGGCAGCGCGGGCAGCGGGAAGTCCCGTACGGCCTGGAGGAGTTCGGCGACCGGGGCCGGGCAGGTGACGGTCTGGCCGATGGGCAGCACGTCGCCGGTGGCCAGGACGTTGCGCAGCCGCAGTTCGGCCGGGTCGACGCCGAGCTTCTTGGCGAGCTTGTCCATCTGCGCCTCGTAGGCGGCGCACACCTGCATGGCGCCCTCGCCCCGGACGTGGCCGGAGGGCGGGTTGTTGGTGCGTACGGCCCAGCCCTCGATGAAGGCGTTGGGGACGACGTACGGCCCGCAGGCGAAGGAGACGGCCGCGGCGAGCGCCTCGGAGGAGGTGTCGGCGTAGGCGCCCGCGTCGAGCAGGATCTGCGCCTCGACCTTGACCAGCCTGCCCTCGGCGTCGGCGTGGTGGCGGTAGCGCAGCAGCGTGGGGTGGCGGTGGGCGTGGCCGAGGAAGGACTCCTCGCGCGTGGCCGTGAGTTTCACCGGGCAGCCGGTCTTCAGGGCGAGCAGCCCGAGCGGCAGCTGGAAGCCCTGGTCCTCACGGTCGGCGGTGGCGCCGGGGACGCCGGTGACGACGATCTTCACCTGCTCGGGCGCCAGGCCGTAGCAGGCGGCGAGGGCGTCGCGGTCGGTGTGCGGGTCGGTGGAGGCGGTGTACAGCTCGACCCCGCCGTCCGGGCGGGGCACGGCGAGAGCGGCCTCGGCGCCGATGGGCGCCGGGTCCTGGCGGCCGATGCGGTACAGGCCCTCGACGACGACCTCGCCGGCCGCCTCCGGGTCGCCGTGGCGCAGCGGGATGTGCCGGATCAGGTTGCCGTCGGGGTGCAGCGGCTCCGCCTCGAAGGCGTGCTCGGGGTCGGTGACCGGCTCCAGCACGTCGTACTCGACGATGACGGCGGCGGCGGCCATCCGCGCGGTGTCGGGGTGGTCGGCGGCGACGGCGGCGATGGGCTCGCCGTGGTGCCGTACGACCTCGGAGGCGAACACCGGCCGGTCGGCCGTGCCGCGTCCGTGCACCGGGCTGCCCGGCACGTCCTCGTGCGTGACGACCGCGCGGACGCCGGGCATCTCACGCGCGTGTGTGGTGTCGATGGAGGTGATGCGCGCGTACGGGTGCGGTGAGCGCACCACGGCCGCCCACAGCAGGCCCTCGGCCCACAGGTCGGCCGCGTAGGGGAAGGTGCCCTCGGTCTTGGCGCGCGCGTCCGCCGGGGCGAGCGATGAGCCGAGGCCGTGCGGGATCGGCTCGGCGGCGGGGGCGGCGGCCTCCGCGGTGGTGGTCGCGGTGACGGCTTCGTTGCTCACGCCTGGCCTCCGTCCTGTCCGTGTCCCTGCTCGTGTCCGTACGGCAGGTCGTGCGGCAGGTCGTGCGGGTGCGGGGTGCCCGGGGGCAGGCCCGCCTCGAACGCCGACGGGTTGACGCCGCCGGCGCCCGGGCCCGCCTGGTGGGGGATACGTGCCTCGTCGCCGCCGTGTTCGCCGGCGTCGGCACCGCTGTGCGCCTCGCGCTCGGCGACGACCTCCTGCACGGCGTCCAGCACGCCCCGGTAGCCCGAGCAGCGGCACAGGTTGCCGCACAGCGCCTGCCGGGTCTCCAGCTCGGTCGGCGCCGGGTTGCCCTCCAGCAGGTCGTGCACGGTCATCGCCATGCCGGGCACGCAGAAGCCGCACTGCACGGCGCCGCACCGCGCGAGCGCGCGCTGCACGTCGGAGGGCTGCCCGTCGGCGGCCAGGCCCTCGACCGTGCGCACCTCGCTGCCGGCCGCGGTGGCCGCGGGCACCAGGCAGGAGGCGACCAGCCGGCCGTCCACCTGGACGTTGCACGCCCCGCACTCGCCCTGCGAGCAGCCGTCCTTCGCCCCGGCGAGCCCGAGCCGCTCACGCAGCACGTACAGCAGGGACTCGCCGATCCAGGCGTCCGTCACGGGCCGGTCGGTGCCGTTGACCCGCAGCACGTACGCGGCGAGGGGGTGCTCCTCGGCGGGGGGCGGGGGGAGTTCTGCGGCGTCCGGCGCGGGGTGCGGGCCCTCGGTGTCGGCGCCGTCCGGCGCCGTGTGCGTGTCCCCGGTCCCGGCCGCGGGCCCGGCCGGTACGTCGTCGGCGGCGGGGTCCTGGGCCGCCTCGGGCCCGGCCTCCGCCCCCGCGGCCGTACCGGACGGCGCGGGTGCCTCGGCGACGTCCCCCGCGGGCTCGTCCGCGCCCGCACCCGGCTCGGGCTCCCCAGCGGCCACAGCGGGCGCTTCCGCGGCCACAGCGGGCGCTTCCGCGGCCTCAGCGGGCGCTTCCGCGGCCTCGGCGGGCGCGCCGGACCCGTGGGCGGCCTCAGGCGCTCCAGCGGGCTCAGGAGCGGCTTCCGGGGCCTGCGCGGCCGCCGGAGCCGGGTCGGGGAACGCGTCGGCGTACGGGGGGTGCGTCTGCCGGCCGCCCCAGGTGTGGTCGGGGTCCTGCGGGGTGGCCCAGGGGGCGGGTGCGCCGCCCGGCAGCGTGGCCGGGGGCGTGACCGGGGGCGTGGCGCCCCACTGCTCGGCGAGCGAGGACGTGGTGTACTCGCCCGACTCCTCGGGGAGGTCGCCGTTGGCCACGGGGATGGACCACTGCCCGGTGACCTCGTGCCCGGGCGCGGGCGCGGCCTCCTGGGCCGGGGCGCCCGCGTCCTGGAAGGTCCACTGCCCGGTCGCGCCGGGGTGGTACGTGAACCGGTCGTCGCCCACCGAGCCCGTCTCGGGCGCGGGCCACTGCACGCCCTCGGGGGGCATGCTCCAGGTGCCGGTGGCCGCGGGATCGGTGCCCGCGCCGGCGGCCGGGGCGACCGTTATCTGCGGCGGCACATAGCCGTGGCCGGGCGCGGCGAGCGGGCTGTCGGAGGAGGCCAGCAGCGCGTCGATGCCGCCCTCGGGGAGCTTGACGAAGGCGGTGGCGCCGTCGTCGTAGTCGCCCTGGGGCAGCGGGTCCCAGCGGCCCGGCGCCTGGGGCGTGCCCTCTCCGTGCTGGTCGTCGGTCACGACAGCGCCCTCCCCAGTGCTCGTCGGGCCAGCGCGGCGACGGTGCGCCGCAGGTGCAGTACGGCGGGCGGAAGCGGCTGCACCGAGCCGTCCTCGGCCGGGACCGGGTCGGGGATGCAGGCGGCGGCGACGTACTCGCCGAAGGCGCCCAGCGCCTCGGGGACGATCGCGCGGTCGTTGTCCCAGTCGATGAGCTGGGCGATCCACTGCTCGGCCTCCAGCGGCCTGAGCGGCATCGGCGCTATGGCGCCCACCGCGCAGCGCACGCCCCGCCGGGCGGGGTCGAGGACGAGCGCGACGGAGGCGGCCGCGCGGCCGGGGCCGGTGCGGCCGGTGGCCTTGAGGAAGACCTGGGGGGCGTGCAGCAGCGGCACCCGCACGTAGCCGATGAGTTCGCCGCCGCGCAGCATCTCCATGCCGGCCAGCAGGTGCGAGACCGGGATCTCCCGGCGGGCGCCGCCCGGTCCGGCGACGATCACCGTCGCCTCCAGGGCGGCCAGGACGGGCAGCGCGTCACCGGTCGGGGCGGCGGTGGCGATGTTGCCGCCGAGGGTGCCGGCGTTGCGGATGTGCGGCGGCCCGGCCGCGCGCGCGGCGGCGGCGAGCGCCGGGATGAGGGCGGCGAAGTCGGGGCGGCCCATCCGCGCGTGGGTGAGGCCGGCGCCGAGCAGGGCGTGGCCGTCCTGGTACTGCCAGCCGCGGATCTCGCTGATCCGGCCGAGGCCGACGAGTGCGGTGGGCCTGAGCTGCCCGGAGTTGACGGCGGCCATCAGGTCGGTGCCACCCGCGACGGGCACGGCCGCGGGCATGGCGGTGAGCGCCGCCACGGCTTCGTCCAGCGTCGTGGGCAGGGTGACGGCCTGCGCCGCCTGCGGTGCGTGCGTGGTCAAACCGGCTGCCCCTTCCCGCTGCCCCACCTGGTCCCACCTGTGTCGCCGTACGGTACGTGCTGACTAGGCGGACGTGGCAACTCTGGCACATCATCGCAGGGGCCGAACGCGGGGGTCCGCTAGGAGGCATTCGCCCACCTCATCGAGGAGATGGTCCGTTTTCGCACGGCTTCACCGGTGCGCGCGAATTGGCACTCTTCGGTGACACCCGGCACCTTTTGTCATTATCGGTTCGGCGGCGGCCCCTCCAGCGGTCGCCCCAGGACACCGGGCCGCCGCTGCCACGGCCGGGGCCCGGCAGGCGGCCGGTACGCGACCCCCAGGGCGTCGAGCCGCCGGTAGTGCGCGGCCATACGGCGGTCGAAGGCGGCGAAGTCCCGTTCCGCCGGGGCCGGCAGGGCGCTCCAGGCCACCTCGGCGAAGGCCGCGAGCCGGGGGAAGACCTGGTAGTCCACGCGCCCCTGGTCCTCCATCACCTCGGTCCACGCATTGGCCTGGGTGCCGATCACATGGCGAGCCTCGTCGTCCGTCAACTGCGGGGGGACCGGCTCGAAACGGTAGACGTCCTCCAGCGTGCGGACGTGACCGATGGGCACGGGCTCGTCCTCGCCGCCGTCCTGACGGTGGTCCAGATACACGAACTGCTCAGGACACATGACGACGTCGTGGCCCGCCCGCGCGGCGGCGATCCCGCCCGCGTAACCCCGCCAGGAGGACACCGCGGCCCCCTTCGCGAGCCCGCCCTCCAGGATCTCGTCCCAGCCGATGAGGCGGCGCCCGCGCGCGGACAGCCAGGTGTCGAAGTGGCCGACGAACCACGCCTGGAGCTCGTCCTCGCCGGCGAGTCCGAGTTCCCTGATCCGGGCCTGCGCGAACGCCGAGCGCCGCCACTGGTCCTTGGGGCACTCGTCCCCGCCGATGTGCACGAACTCGCCCGGGAACAGCTCCAGGAGTTCCTCCAGGACGTCCTCGTAGAAGCGCAGGGTGTTGTCGGTGGGGGCCAGTACGTTGGGAGAGATTCCCCAGTTGTCCCAGACGGTCAGGGAGGTCGTGTCGATGACGTCGGTGTTGCCCAGTTCCGGATACGCGGCGATGGCCGCCTGCGAGTGTCCCGGTACGTCGATCTCCGGGACGACCGCGATATGCCGCTCGGCGGCGTAGGCGACGATCTCGCGGATGTCGTCCTGGGTGTAGTGGCCCCCGTGCGGCTTCTCCTCCCACAGCGGTGAGGCGCGGTGCCCGAATTTCGTGCGGGCCCGCCAGGAGCCGACCTCGGTCAGCCGCGGGTACTTCTTGATCTCGATCCGCCAGCCCTGGTCGTCCGTCAGGTGCAGGTGCAGCACGTTGAGTTTGTGGGCGGCCATCAGATCGAGGTGGCGCAGGACCGCGTCCTTGGGCATGAAGTGCCGGGCGACGTCGAGCATGAGGCCGCGCCAGCGGAAGCGGGGCGCGTCCTCAATCACCACCATCGGCAGGTCCCACTCCCGCCGGTGCGGATCGACCGGCGCCCGCCGGAAGGCGTCGGGGCCGAGCAGTTGACGGAGGGTCTGCACCCCCCAGAAGACTCCGGCCGCGCTCCCGCCCTCGACACGGACCGCGTACCCGTCGACGACGACGCGATACCCCTCCGGCTCCAGGTCCGGGTCCATCCGCAGCACGATGCCGTTGTCGCCGCGGCCCTCGGCGAACGGCAGCCCGGTGGCGGCGCCCAGCATGTCGCGCAGCCTGCGCGCCACCCGCTCGGTGCCGGGCTCCGCGTGCAGCACGGTCTCCTCGTCCAGCGGGAACGCCCCCCGCCCGGGCGGCACCCACCAGCCCTTGCGGGGAGCCGGGATCAGGTCCTCGAAAGCCATGGTCAGTCCTTTACCGCCCCGCCGCCCCGCCGGCCCGGAGACCGGACGCCGTTGCACGAGTGGATCGTCCGGCCGACCGCGTTGCAACGTACGCAATTGGCGTTCTGTTCTGCACAACGCCTCAGAGGCTAAGGACTGCGGGGAGCCCTCCACAAGAGGTCTGAACCAGTTGACGTCCCCGGGCGCACACGAAGACCCCCGGTACCGCGCCGCGACGCGCCCCGGGGGCCTTCGGAGAGCCGGGCGGGCCGGCCTACTTCTTGTCGCCGCCCTTGCCCTTGTCGTCCCCGCCCGAGCCCATGGAGTCGTAGATCTCCTTGCACATGGGGCACACGGGGTACTTCTTCGGGTCACGGCCAGGCACCCAGACCTTGCCGCAGAGCGCCACGACGGGAGTCCCGTCGAGGGCGCTCGCCATGATCTTGTCCTTCTGGACGTAGTGGGCGTAGCGCTCGTGGTCGCCGTCGCCGTGGGAAGTCTGCGGCGTGGGCTCGACGAGGGTCCCCGTACCAGTCCCGCGCTCGGGCTCGAGAGTGCTCATACGCCCCAGGGTACTGAAGCTCACAGGCATCAGTTGAGCGAAGGGTCGTCGGGGTACGTGGCCACCATCGCCAGCTCGTTGCGCTGGCGGCGCAGCACTTCGCGCCAGAGCCGTTCGGGCTCCGGGGAGGAGACGTCGCCCGGCTCGGACTCGACGACGTACCAGGCGCCGTCGACCAGTTCGTCCTCCAGCTGGCCGGGGCCCCAGCCGGCGTACCCGGCGAAGATGCGCAGGGAGCCGAGGGCGGAGGCGAGCAGCTCGGGCGGGGCCTCCAGGTCGACCAGGCCGATCGCGCCGTGCACCCGGCGCCAGCCGAGGGGGGCGCCGTCCGCGTGGGCGCCTCCGGGGATCACCGCGACGCCGAGAGCCGAGTCCAGGGAGACGGGGCCGCCCTGGAAGACGACGCCGGGCTCACCGGCCAGATCGGCCCAGGCCTCCAGGATGTCGCCCACGCCCACCGGGGTGGGGCGGTTGAGGACGACACCGAGGGAGCCCTCCTCGTCGTGGTCGAGAAGGAGCACCACCGCGCGGTCGAAGTTCGGGTCCGCCAGGGCGGGCGTGGCCACGAGCAGCCGCCCTGTGAGCGAGGACACCTCGGTCATGCCAGACATGATCCCGCATCTTGCCCCGGCGTGGGGAGAGCGTCGCGCACTCGGGGTCCGGTGCAGCTCAGGGCGCAGGGGCGCGGGGACGGCGCACGGTGACCGCATGTGCCCGGGGAGAAACGGTTCGTGTTGTGACAGACCTATGACGGAAGGAGGGCCTCCTCGGGCTTACGGACCGACCGTCCATGGCGATTACTCTGTCTCTCTCTGGCCCCCTGCCCCACTCCACGGAACGCGAGATTCATGACCGTCAACGGCGCTGATGACGTACTGCTTGTCCACGGCGGAACCCCGCTCGAGGGCGAGATCCGTGTCCGCGGTGCGAAGAACCTCGTACCGAAGGCCATGGTCGCCGCACTGCTGGGCAGCGCGCCGAGCCGGCTGCGCAATGTTCCGGACATCCGCGACGTGCGGGTCGTACGCGGTCTGCTGCAGCTGCACGGCGTGACGGTCCGCCCGGGTGACGAGCCGGGCGAGCTGGTGCTCGACCCGTCGCACGTCGAGAGCGCGAACGTCGCTGACATCGATGCCCACGCCGGTTCGTCGCGCATCCCGATCCTCTTCTGCGGCCCCCTGCTGCACCGTCTCGGCCACGCCTTCATCCCCGGCCTCGGCGGCTGCGACATCGGCGGCCGGCCCATCGACTTCCACTTCGAGGTGCTGCGGCAGTTCGGTGCGACGATCGAGAAGCGCGCCGACGGCCAGTACCTGGAGGCCCCGCAGCGGCTGCGCGGCACCAAGATCCGGCTGCCGTACCCGTCGGTCGGCGCGACCGAGCAGGTGCTGCTGACGGCCGTGCTGGCCGAGGGCGTCACGGAACTCTCGAACGCGGCCGTCGAGCCGGAGATCGAGGACCTGATCTGCGTCCTGCAGAAGATGGGCGCCATCATCGCGATGGACACCGACCGCACGATCCGCATCACCGGTGTGGACAGGCTCGGCGGCTACACCCACCGCGCCCTCCCGGACCGCCTGGAGGCCGCCTCCTGGGCGTCCGCGGCGCTGGCGACCGAGGGGAACATCTACGTCCGCGGCGCCCAGCAGCGCTCGATGATGACGTTCCTGAACACCTACCGGAAGGTGGGCGGCGCCTTCGAGATCGACGACGAGGGCATCCGCTTCTGGCACCCCGGCGGCCGGCTGAAGTCCATCGCCCTGGAGACGGACGTCCACCCGGGCTTCCAGACGGACTGGCAGCAGCCGCTCGTGGTGGCGCTGACCCAGGCGACCGGGCTGTCGATCATCCACGAGACGGTCTACGAGTCCCGCCTCGGCTTCACCTCCGCGCTCAACCAGATGGGCGCCCACATCCAGCTCTACCGCGAGTGCCTCGGCGGTTCCGACTGCCGCTTCGGCCAGCGCAACTTCCTGCACTCCGCGGTCGTCTCCGGCCCCACCAAGCTGCAGGGCGCCGACCTGGTCATCCCGGACCTGCGCGGCGGCTTCTCGTACCTGATCGCCGCCCTCGCGGCGCAGGGCACGTCCCGTGTGCACGGCATCGACCTGATCAACCGTGGCTACGAGAACTTCATGGAGAAGCTGATGGAGCTCGGCGCGAAGGTCGAGCTGCCGGGCAAGACCCTCTGACCCGCACGCGAAGACGCCGATGGGGCGGCCACCCGGAGTCCGGGTGGCCGCCCCATCGGCGTTGTTCTGTTCACTGCAGCGCCCCAGGGGGCGCGGGGAACTGCGCGGCCAGCCACGGCGGACCGGCAGTCGCCCACGGCGCCGAACCAGAGCGGCGCTGAAACGGAGGGTTACTTACCCTTGGCCGCTTCCTTGAGCTTCGAGCCCGCGGACACCTTCACGCTGTAGCCGGCCGGGATCTGGATCGGCTCACCGGTCTGCGGGTTGCGGGCGGTACGAGCGGCACGGTGGGTGCGCTCGAAGGTGAGGAAGCCAGGGATGGTGACCTTCTCGTCGCCCTTGGCGACGACATCGCCGACAACCTCGGCGAACGCGGCCAGCACGGCGTCGGCGTCCTTGCGGGTCACCTCGGCGCGCTCGGCCAGCGCGGCCACCAGCTCACTGCGGTTCATGTTGTTACTCCCGTGTTCTTCTTGCCGTTGGGGCGCCCCACGCGACGGAGCCGCATAGTAGGCGCTGCGAATGCCGATGCGCTCGCGCCCAGGGACGCATCCTGCCTCTACCTGCGGCGGGAAAGCCAATCCGGCACCCGCAGGAGTCGTGAGAACACCCTTGGGAGTCACACGAGTCACACGAAAAGCAGGCCCGGCCTGGCCGACACCCTAGAGGGAGATCGGCCGGGCCCGGTTCCACGACGCGCCGGGGGGCGCCCGTGGCGAGGTTCACAGCGGGTTCAGTGGCACGTCAGGCGTGCTGGGCCTCGCCCGCCGCCTTCGCGGCCTCCCGCACGGCGCCGGCGACGGCGCCCGCGACCTTGTCGTTGAAGACGGACGGGATGATGTAGTTCGGGTTCAGCTCGTCCTCGGTCACCACGTCGGCGAGCGCCTTGGCGGCGGCCAGCATCATGTCGGTGTTGACCGTGCGGGACTGGGCGTCCAGCAGACCGCGGAAGACACCCGGGAAGACCAGCACGTTGTTGATCTGGTTCGGGAAGTCGGAGCGGCCGGTGGCCACGACGGCGGCGGTCTGGCGGGCGATCGCCGGGTCGACCTCGGGGTCGGGGTTCGCGAGCGCGAACACGATCGCGCCGTTCGCCATGGCGGCGACGTCCTCGCCGTCGAGGACGTTCGGGGCGGAGACGCCGATGAAGACGTCCGCGCCGCGCACGGCCTCCTTGAGGGTGCCGGTGAGGCCCTCGTGGTTGGTGTTGTCGGCGATCCAGCGCAGCGGCGAGTCGGCCGGGGCGTCCACCAGGTCGGCGCGGCCCGCGTGCACGACGCCGTGGATGTCGGCGACGACGGCGTTCTTGACGCCGGCGGCGAGCAGCAGCTTGAGGATGGCCGTACCGGCGGCGCCGGCGCCGGACATGACGACCCGGATGTTCTCGATGGCCTTGCCGGTCACGCGCAGGGCGTTGGTCAGCGAGGCGAGCACGACGATGGCGGTGCCGTGCTGGTCGTCGTGGAAGACGGGGATGTCCAGGGCCTCGCGCAGCCGGGCCTCGATCTCGAAGCAGCGGGGCGCGGAGATGTCCTCCAGGTTGATGCCCGCGAAGCCGGGGGCGATGGCCTTGACGATCTCGACGATCGCGTCGGTGTCCTGGGTGTCGAGGCAGATCGGCCAGGCGTCGATGCCGGCGAACCGCTTGAACAGGGCCGCCTTGCCCTCCATGACGGGCAGCGCGGCCTTGGGGCCGATGTTGCCGAGGCCCAGCACGGCGGAGCCGTCCGTCACGACCGCAACGGAGTTGCGCTTGATGGTGAGGCGGCGGGCGTCCTCGGGGTTCTCGGCGATGGCCATGCAGACGCGGGCCACACCCGGCGTGTAGACCATGGACAGGTCGTCACGGTTGCGGATGGGGTGCTTGGATGCCATCTCGATCTTGCCGCCGAGGTGCATCAGGAACGTACGGTCGGAGACCTTGCCGAGCGTGACGCCCTCGATGGTGCGGAGTTTGGCCACGATCTCGTCGGCGTGCGCGGTCGAGCTGGCCGCGATCGTGACGTCGATCCGGAGCTTCTCGTGGCCGGAGGCGGTGACGTCGAGGCCGGTCACCGAGCCTCCGGAGGACTCCACGGCGGTGGTGAGCTGCGATACGGCGGTTCCGCTCGCGGGCACCTCCAGCCGGATCGTCATCGAGTAGGAGACGCTGGGCGCCGTTGCCATGGCCGACTTCCTCTGCTTTCACCGTGTCGCGAAGTTGTGCCGTCCGATCGTCGCACCTACCCCCGAGTAGGGAGTAGTCGCCCCGGATTGCGGACGTTTTGTTCACAGGACGGGGAGCGACTTCGGAAAACATCTTCCACGATACGAGAATCGATCAGCCAGCCCTGCGACGACAAAGAGGCCCACGTCACATTCGACGTGGGCCTCTTCGTACGTTCATGACACCGACCCGCCATGCTCGCCTCGCGGCAAGTGGTCCCTCTGAGGGACGAAGGTTGGGCCCGGGGGCTTGGATCGAGCCGGTGTCACGACAAGGCTAACAAACGGATGCCGCGAGACCATTCCCGAGCGCGGAGGTCGGTGCGGGTTCTCGGAAGTCAGTCCCGCAGCAGATCCGGCACACCGGCCGCGTCCGGCTCGTCCCGCTCCCCCGATACGACGGTGAGCTGCTGGGTCGCCCTGGTCAGCGCCACGTACAGCACCCGCAGGCCGGCCGGGGACTCGTCGGCGATCTCCGCGGGCGAGACCACGACCGTCGCGTCGTACTCCAGGCCCTTGGCCTCCAGGCTGCCGAGCGCCACGACCCGGTCGCCCAGCCCGTCGAGCCAGCGCCGCGCCTCCTCGCGCCGGTTCATCGCGACGACCACGCCGACGGTGCCGTCGACCCGTTCCAGCAGCCGCTCGGCCTCCGCGCGGACGGTCTCGCGCAGGGAGTCCCGTACGACCGCGAAACGGGGGACGACGCCGGTGGAGCGGACCGCGGACGGGGACTCGGCGCCCGGCATGGCCAGCGCCAGCACCTTGGCGGCCAGCTCGGCGATCTCGGCCGGGTTGCGGTAGTTCACGGTCAGCTCGAAGCGGCGGCGCGGGCGGGTGCCCAGGGCCTCGTCGCGGGCCTCGGCGGCCTCGTCGGGCTCGGACCAGGAGGACTGGGCCGGGTCGCCGACGACCGTCCAGGTGGCGTGCCGGCCCCGGCGGCCGACCATGCGCCACTGCATCGGGGTGAGGTCCTGGGCCTCGTCCACGATGACGTGCGCGTACTCGGTGCGCTCCTGCGCCAGCCGCTCGGCGCGCTCGCGCTGCGACTCCTCGCGCACCGGCATCAGCTCCTCCAGGCCGGTGAGCTGGTCCAGCGGGTCCAGTTCACGCTTCCTGCGCGGGCGGAACGGGACGCCGAGGATCGCCTGGAGCTCGTCGAGCATGGCGATGTCGTGCACGGTGAGGCCGTCGCGCCTGAGGGATCGGGCGACCTTGCGGACCTCGCCCGGGTTGAGGACGCGGCGGGCCCAGCGGCCGAGGCGCCGCTCGTCGGCCATCGCGGCGAGGACGGCTCTCGGGGTCAGCTCGGGCCACCAGGCGTCGAGGAAGCCCGTGAAGGAGTCCTCGCTCGTGACGTCCTCGTCGAAGGAGGAGCGCAGCTCGGCCGCCAGCTCCGGGTCGCTGTGCCGGGCGGCGCCGCCGGACTGCTCCCACAGGGCGTCCAGGAGGAGCTTGCGGGCGCGCGGGCGCAGCAGGTTGACGGGGGCCGTGCCGCCGAGGGCGTTGCGCCGGATGCGGTCCAGCTCGGCGGCCTCCAGCTCCAGCCGACGGCCGAAGGCGACGACCCTCAGCCGCTCCGGCGAATCGTTCAGCTCCAGCGCTCCGCGCGCGGCCTTGCGCAGCACCTTCAGCATCCGGTACGAGCCCTTGGCGCGGGCCGTGGCCGGGGAGTCGTACAGCGTGGCCTCGGCCCCGTCGACGAGCGAGCCGATCGCCCGGATGGCGACCTGGCCCTCCTCGCCCAGGGAGGGCAGCACGCCCTCGGTGTAGGCGACGAGCAGCGGGGTCGGGGAGACGATGAGGATGCCGCCCGCGTACCGCCGCCGGTCCTGGTACAGCAGGTAGGCGGCGCGGTGCAGCGCCACGGCGGTCTTGCCCGTGCCCGGCCCGCCCTCGACGTACGTCACGGACGCGGCGGGCGCCCGGATGACCAGGTCCTGCTCGGCCTGGATGGAGGCGACGATGTCCCGCATGGTGTGGCTGCGGGCCTGCCCCAGCGCGGCCATCAGGGCGCCGTCGCCGATCACGGGCAGCTGCTCCCCGTCGAGGAACGCCTTCAGCTCGGGCCGCATCAGGTCGTCCTCGACACCGAGGACACGGCGTCCCTTGGAGCGGATGACGCGCCGCCGTACGACCCGTCCCGGATCCACCGGCGTCGACCGGTAGAAGGGAGCGGCCGCCGGGGCCCGCCAGTCGATCACCAGCGGGGCGTAGTCCTCGTCGAGGACGCCGATCCGGCCGATGTGCAGCGTCTCGGCGATGTCGGCGGTGTTGTCGGGCCGCACCGCGCCTTCGGCCGGCTCCACGGCGGTGTACGCCCCGTCGGGCCCCTTCTTCCCGTCCTTGCCGGGCAGCAGGTCGATCCGCCCGAAGAGGAAGTCCTCGAACTCGTTGTTGAGCCGGTTGAGGTGGACACCCGCCCGGAAGACCTGCGCGTCCCGCTCCGCGAGCGCGCCGGGCGTGCCGACCTGGCCGCGCTTGGCCGCGTCGTGCATGAGGAACTCCGCCTCGTGGATCTTCTCCTCCAGGCGTCGGTACACCCGGTCCAGGTGTTCCTGTTCCACGCTGATCTCACGGTCACGGACCGAGTCCGAGGCCGCGCCGACCGCGGTTTCCTGTTGAGCCTGAGCGGCCACCGGGCCCCCTTCTGACGTGCTGGGCAGCCGTCAACCGTACGCGAAGGGAGCCGGTGAGGCTACGGCGGCCGGGGCCTGTCTCGCGGAGGGACCCGCCCGGCGGGCGACCTGTGACTCCGTCGGGGCTCCGAGACCCCTCTCCCGGCCGAGCGCGGCCGTCCCGGCGGGGGCGGTTCGGTGTGCCCGGGCAGGCCGCGGGGCCGACCCGGGCCTGGCTCTGCCGGCACCCGCACGGGCCGCGGCCCAGCGGGCGGGGCGCGGCTCGGAACGGGCCCCGCGGGGAGGGCCCGGAAGGGGTCGGCTGCGCCCCCTGGGCAGGACACGGGCCGACCAGGGCATGGCGAGTCACCGGCCCCCGCAACGTGCCCCGCTCAGGGGTCGGCCCGCGCGGACACCACTCTCGCCCGCGCCCCTGGAGGGGACGGGGGCCGGTACGGGCGCGGCCCGGCGTCCCGCGCCCCGGGGAGGGGTGGGACCCGGCACCGTGGAAGAGGCCGGCGACAGCCCTACGCGTCGACCTCCACGAGCCGCTTGCCGTCGAAGGTCATGACCTCGAAGTGGTCGATCTCGTTCGGTTCGAAGGCCGCGCCGCCGTGCACGTACAACGGCTGACGGGCCTGTTCGGCGGCGGAGTCCGGGATGCCGTAGCCCCAGTTCGGGACGGACCAGGAGGTCACCGTCTCGCGCTCGCCGTTCTTCCCGACCGCGATCAGGGCGCACTTCTGCGGCCCCTTGACGTTCTTCAGCTCCAGCACCGCGTGCGTGCCCCAGGCCTTCTTCTCCAGGGCGACCGTGGCGCTGACCTGGGTCGCCGGGTCGGTGGCCCGGATCTTGTCGTGCATGACGTCGAACGCCTCCTTGGCGGGGCTCGACGGATGCGCCTCGACCTTGGTGCCGGTGTCACCGCCGGACGCCGCCACGGCGACGAGCGGCCCGCCGATGATCAGCGCGGCCGCCGCGGCGACGAGGTAGAACCCACGCCTTCGCTTACGGGCCCGCCGCTCGGCGACCTCGTCCACCAGCCTCTCCACCAGCCGGGGACTCGGGCGCGCGGACAGCGACTCCCCGACGGCGGGCGTCCCCGTGCCCGGCAGGTCGGCGAGCGCGGCGAGCATCGGCTCCATCCCGGCCAGCTCGTCGAGCTGCTGCGCGCACCACTCGCAGGTCGCGAGGTGGGCCTCGAAAGCGGTTGCTTCGGTGTCGTCGAGGATCCCGAGGGCGTAGGCGCCGACGGTCTCGTGCTCGTTCGGGCCCTGTGATCCCTGCATGGGTCCAGGTTGTCCAGTTCCGCCCGGGCCGAATCCCCCGTAGCTGCCCCCGTAGTTGCTCATCACGCCGTCACCCCCCGCTCCTCCAGTGCCAGCTTCATCGAACGCAGGGCGTAGAACACCCGGGACCGGACCGTGCCACTGGGTATCCCCAAGGTCTGCGCCGCCTCATTGACGGTACGCCCTTTGAAGTACGTCTCGACGAGCACTTCCCGGTGCGCGGGCGTCAGATCGTCGAGAGCATCGGACAACGTCATCAACCACAGCGCCTTGTCGATCTCGTCCTCCGCGGGGATGACCTCCAGCGGCGACGGATCGACCTCCTGCGGCCGGGCCTGCCGGCTGCGGTGGCCGTCGATGACGATGCGGCGCGCGACCGTCACCAGCCAGGGGCGTACCGAACCGGTCGCCCGATTGAGCTGACCGGCGTTCTTCCAGGCACGGATGAGCGTCTCCTGCACGACGTCCTCGGCGCGCTGCCGGTCTCCCGCGACCAGCCGCAGCACATACGCGAGGAGCGGTCCGGCGTGCTCCTGATACAGCGCGCGCATCAGCTCCTCGTCGGGCTCCGAGGGCTGGGACATGCGATGTCGGGCCCTCGTTCCACGTTCCTTGGCCACGGCCGCATCCTTGCGCACGCCCACCTCCGGTGTCCGGGGGTTCCCCCAGTCGGTCGCTCGGCAACGGGTACGGACGGGGGGCGGCGGGTGTTCAAGGAGAAGCGACAGTTTTCTGCGGGGTCATGTCACGAGTGGTGACATGGGGGCACATTCCCTCCCGGATTTCTGTGTATTTCCTTCACACACGGGGAAGTTGACAGAGCTACTTGTGTCACGGACGGCGTCGCGGCATGGACGGCGTCGCGGCACGGACAGCCTTGTCTCACGGACGGCGGAGGCGGTCAGGCGCGGGTGAGAGCGGCCGCACGGCGCCGATGCCGGGCGACCCGCTCCCGGTTGCCGCACACCTCGCTGGAACACCAGCGCCTGCGCCGCCCCCGGGACGTGTCGACGTACACGAGCGGGCAGTTGTCCCCCGCACACCGCCGCAGCGCGGCCCGCGCCACGGGATCGGTCAGCAACTCCACGGCGTCGCGGGCGACGGCCCCGACGAGCGCGGCGCACTCGGGGTGCGGGTCGGGGGCGCGTACGAGACTGCCGTCGGCGGCGCGTACGGCGCGGGGTGCGGGAGGCGAGGGCCGGGCGAGGTCGTTGAGCCGGCCGAGGGGGAGGTCGCCGACGGGACGCGAGGCGAGATGATCCTCGACCAACTCGCCGAGCGTGCTCCGCACTTCGCGAAACCCGTGGATCCATCCCACGTCCGCGTGTCCCAGGACGGTCCCCGGCGGCACGAGCCCACTGCCCTCGATCCACGCCCGCAGCACGTCGAGCGAACGGAGCCGCTCGACGGGGTGCGCGGTCGCCAGCAGGTCGAGACAGACGCGCCCGGCGTCGAAGCGCAGCTCGTACGGGAGGGTCGGCGTAGCGGATGTCACGTCCATGTGCCTGTCACGTCCATGTGCCTGTCACCGCCCGGCGGTCGAAACACGGTGGGGAACGGGAGGAACGTCCCCCACCACAGTGCCTGCCCGCGGGCCGCACCGGTACCCCCCGGTGGACGCCCGCGTATGGGACGGCGAGCCTGGACCATGTCGGCTGCCGGCCGGGGGCCGTTGACTCGAACACATGACACGCAGACGAGCAACAGCGACCCTGGCCCTCGCCGCCGCCACCGTCACGACGGGCCTGACGGCAGGCACCTTCTTCGTCTTCGCCTGCGCCGTGATGCCGGCCCTGTCCCGCAGCGACGACCGGGTCTTCGTCCAGGTCATGCGCGACATCAACGACGTGATCCAGAACCCCTTGTTCCTCACGCCCTTCCTCGGCGGGCTCCTCCTCTGCGCCGCCTCGGCCTGGCAGTCCCGCACCGAGCCGCACCGCTGGTGGACATGGTCCGGCTGCGCGGCCTACGCCCTCACCTTCCTCCTCACCGTGACCGTCAACGTCCCCCTCAACGACCAACTCGCCTCCGCCACCGTGTCCCTGACCGCAGCCCGCGAGGACTTCGAGGGGCCGTGGGTGGCGTGGAACGCGGTGCGTGCGGTGACGTCCACGGTGGGACTGGGCCTGCTGGTGGGGGCGTTGTCTGCGCGAGGGCGACGGGGCCCGGCCCGGGACGACACAAACCTCTGATCCCGCCCGAACGGCACCATCGACCGTCCGCCTCCGACGGGAGCCCGCCTGGTGTCACCACAACCCCATCGATAACGTGGGTCCGCTCGTGAGAATCTCGCCCCACCGGGAGTTGAACGTGAACCGCCGCCCCATCCTGCCCATGGCCGCACTGGCGGCCGTCGCGGCCCTGTCGTTGTCCGCCTGCAGCAGCGGTGACGACAGCTCGGAGGCGAACGACAAGATCGCCGGCGCGGACACCGCGCCCACCGCGTCGCCCTCGCCTACGGCTGCCGTGCCGACGGACACCGACCGGCCGGATATCACTCTCCCCTCAGACCTGAAGCTGGTCTTCGAGGAAGCGCAGACCGGTGACCCGGTGAAGGATGCCGTCCTGGCGGACAGTGCAGAACGGATGCGGGCCGTGGACGCCGCGATCACCGGGACCGACCCCAAGGGCGAGGCGATCGGCTACTACAACACCGGCAAGTCGCTGGAGGCCGCGCTCTCCTGGGTGGAGCAGTTCAAGGACGCCGGGGCGACGATCACCGGCGAGGTGCGGTACTTCGACCGCGAAGTCACCCTCAAGGGCGAGGACTCCGCGACGCTCACCTTCTGCGCCGACGAGAGCAAGGGCTTCAGCAAGGACAAGAAGACGGGCGAGATCGCGAGGACACCGGTCACCAAGAACAGCTACGTCCTCTACAACACCAGCCTGGACAGGAACGCGGACGGCGTCTGGCAGACCTCGCAGATCGTGTCCGTGAGGGGAGCCGCCCAGTGCCAGCGCTAGCCAAGACGTCGGTGTGCGCAGCCCTGACCGCTGTCATGCTCTGGTCGTCCGGGGCGCCGGCCTGGGCCGACGTTGTCCCTGGCGGCAATGGAACAGGCTCGGAGACCCAGGTGAACGGCGGCAAGGAGGGCCGGACGGTTTCCGCGACCGCAGGCGCCATCGTCTTCGACCGCTCCAGGAACGGCTCGGGACAGTCGGCCGGCACCGTGACGTCGACGACGACTTGGACCCCGCCGGCCTGCTACTACGCACCCAAGTACTCGCCGGAGGAGCTCAAGGCCTACCTCGAACCCATCTGGCAGGCGGAGTCGACCGGCTACCAGTGGGACGCCGAGCAGCGCGCCCGTTATGTCGACGGGCACCCCTACAAGGACTTCAACAAGGAGAAGTCCGGCGAGGGCTACTGGTGGGACTCCTACGTCACGGAGGGCCGCGAGGGCGATCCGGGTGCCCTCGACTGCAAAGAGCCGCCGTTCTGGGTGGACAAGGGCGACGCCCCTCCCCCGAACATTCCCCAGGCCATCACTCCGGAGATGCTCGCCCAACTCGCCTACGCCGAGATCCGCGTCCCCTCCACGAAGGTCGACCTGGCGCCCGCCGGAGCCACCAAGGTCAACCTGCCCACCTGGGCCTGGCTGGACGGCGCCGACTTCAAGCCGGTCTCCGTCACTGCATCGGTCCCCCTGCTCGGCATCCAGGCCACCACCACCGCCGAACCGGTCGCCCTGGAACTCGACCCCGGCACGCCGGACGCCGAGACCTACCCGGCCTCCGGCACATGCCGGATCACCGACGGCCACATCGGCGAGCCCTACGCCAAGGGCAAGGCCGACCGTAACCCGCCCTGCGGCGTCCGCTACCTGCGCTCCTCGGGCGAGGGCACCTTCCCGTTGAAGGCCACCATCACCTGGAAGATCCACTGGACCGGCACGGGCGTGCCTGGCGAACGAACCCTGCCCGACGGCACGTTCGGCGCGGAGCAGGCGGTGACCGTGCAGGAGATCCAGGCCGTCAACCGGTGACCCGCCGAAGCGGGGGCGCAGCGTAGGACCCACGCGCGCCCCCGGACCGGTCAGCGCGTTGAAGGGCCCGTCGCGGCTCGCGCCGGAGAGCCACCGTCGGCGCGGGCCGGACTGACACGGGTCAGCCGATCGCCGACCCGGTCCTCACGCGTCCGCGTACTTCGCATCCGCGGCCGGGTCCAGCGCCAGCCGGTACCCCCGCTTGACCACCGTCTGGATCAGCTTGGGTGCGCCGAGGGCCGTGCGCAGGCGGGCCATCGCCGTCTCGACGGCGTGTTCGTCGCGGCCGGCGCCCGGGAGGGCGCGCAGGAGGTCGGCGCGGGCTACGACCCAGCCAGGGCGGCGGGCCAGGGCGCGCAGGAGGGACATGCCCGCCGGCGGGACCGGGCGGAGGGTGCCGTCGACGAGGACGGCATGGCCGCGGATCTCGACCTGGTGGCCGGCGACGGGCAGGGAGCGGGCGCGGGCCGGCAGTTCCTGGCAGAGGAGCTGGACGAGCGGGCCGAGGCGGAAGCGGTCGGGCTGGACCGTGTCGATGCCGCGGGCCTGGAGGGGGATGGCGGTGACCGGGCCGACGCAGGCCGGCAGGACGTCGTGGTTCAGGGCGGAGAGGAGTTCGGGGAGCAGGCCCCGTTCCTCGGCCCGGGACAGCAGGGACGCCGCCGCGGGCGCGCTGGTGAAGGTCACCGCGTCCACGCCCCGGGCGACGGCCGCGTCCAGGAGCCGGTCGACGGGCGCGATGTCCTCCGGCGGCATCCAGCGGTAGACGGGGACCCCGACCACCTCGGCGCCGCCGGCCTTCAGGGACTCCACGAAGCCGGGGAGCGGCTCGCCGTGCAGCTGGATCGCGATGCGGCGGCCGGACACGCCCTCGGCGAGGAGCCGGTCGAGGACCTCGGCCATGGACTCCGACTCCGGCGACCACTCCTCAGTGAGCCCCGCCGCGCGGACCGCGCCCTTGACCTTCGGCCCGCGGGCGAGCAGCTCCACGCCGCGCAGCCGCTCCAGCAGGGCCTCGCCGAGGCCCCAGCCGTCGGCGGCCTCGATCCAGCCGCGGAAGCCGATGGCGGTCGTGGCGACCACCACGTCCGGCACGCGGTCGATGAGCTCCTTGGTCGCGGCGAGCAGGTCACCGTCGTCCGCCAGCGGCACGATCCGCAGGGCGGGCGCGCGCAGGACCGAGGCGCCGCGGCGCTGGAGCAGCGCCCCGAGCTCGTCGGCGCGGCGCGCGGCCGTCACCCCGACGGTGAAACCGGCGAGGGGACCGTGCTCCGGTGACTGCTGTTCGTCGTACATAACTCTCGTCCCGCACTCTTAGAGTCAGCGGGGCCTGGCGGACCCCTGTGCACCTACATGCGGCCGAGCCTGTCAACGGCGCGTGACAGGCTCGGTTCCGCTTGATTGCGCCGGTGTTACGTCACACCTCGGCGTAGCTGAGCTCGGGCTTCGCCTCGGCGGCGGCCGTCGAACCGCGTCCTGCCGCCGGCCGGCGAAGGTATACGGCCCAGGTCACCGCGAAGCAGACACCGTAGAAGGCGAGGAAGGCGAGGAACGCGCCGGTGCCCGTGCCGGCGGTCAGGAAGGACTGGCGGAAGGCGAGGTTGATGCCGAGTCCGCCGAGCGCGCCGACCGCGCCGATGAGGCCCATGGACGCGCCGGACAGACGCCGGCCGTACGCCGCGGCCTCCTCACCCCGCAGGCCCTGCGCGAGCGCCTTGGCCTGGAAGATGCCGGGGATCATCTTGAACGTCGAGCCGTTGCCGAGGCCGCTCAGCACGAACAGGGCGATGAAGGCGGTGGTGAACAGCGGCAGCGACTCCTGCTCGCTCGCCAGCAGGACCACCCCGGTGGCGGCGGCCATGGCCACGTAGTTCCACAGGGAGATCTTCGCACCGCCGTAGCGGTCGGCGAGCCGGCCGCCGATGGGGCGGATCAGCGAGCCGAGCAGCGGCCCGATGAAGGTGACGTACGCGGCCTGCAGCGGCGTACGCCCGAACTGCGTCTGCAGCACGAGCCCGAAGGCGAAGCTGTAGCCGATGAAGGAGCCGAAGGTGCCGATGTAGAGGAAGGCCATGATCCAGGTGTGGCCCTCTTTCACCGCCTCCTTGGCCGCGCCGGTGTCGTTCTTCATGGTGGCGAGGTTGTCCATGTACCGCGCGGCGAGGACGGCGGCGAGGACGATCAGCGGGATGTAGATCCCCAGCAGCACCCGCGGCCCGCCGCTCGCGCCGATCACCGCGAGACCGACCAGCTGCATGACGGGCACACCGATGTTGCCGCCGCCGGCGTTCAGGCCGAGCGCCCAGCCCTTCTTCCGCAGCGGGAAGAACGCGTTGATGTTGGTCATGGAGGACGCGAAGTTACCGCCGCCGACACCGGTCAGCAGGGCACAGATCAGGAAGGTCGAGTACGACGTCCCCGGCTCCATGACGATGAACGCGGCCACCGCCGGGATCAGCAGCAGGCTCGCCGACACGATCGTCCAGTTCCGGCCACCGAACAGCGCTACGGCGAAGGTGTAGGGGATCCGCACGATCGCGCCGACCAGGGTCGCCATGGACACGAGCAGGAACTTGTCGGCCGGCGTCAGCCCGTACTCCGGGCCCATGAACAGCACCATCACCGACCACAGGGTCCAGATCGAGAACCCGATGTGCTCGGACAGCACGGAGAAGGCCAGGTTGCGGCGGGCGATCCTCCAGCCGGTGTCCTCCCAGAAGACCTCGTCCTCCGGGTCCCACCGCTCGATCCAGCGGCCGCCCCTGCCGGTGGTGGCGGGGGGTGAGGGGGTCGAACTGGATGCTGTCATGACGCCTCCACGGTGCTACGGGCTCAGGTGTGGCTGGGAGTGGCTGAGTCCCGAAGGTAGGGAGGGCGCGTTTCCTGTCTGTGGCTGTGGGTGACCGGGAAGGAACTTTGCTCTCACCGGGCGAAACGGGCGGATGAGAGGTCCCCCGGTTCCCCGTCCCCGGCCCCGGCCCCGACCTCAGCCGCGGGGCGGCTGCCAGTGGGGGTCCTGCTGGGGGAGGTGGGACGGGGGTGACTGCGGGGGCTGCGGCTGTACGCCGACGCCGTAGGGGCCGTAGGGGCTGTTCGGTACGGCACCGTCGGAGCTGCTCGGGCCGTAGGGGCTGCTCGGGCCGTAGGGGCTGCTCGGTACGGGGCCGTAGGGGCTGCTCGGTACGGGGCCGTAGGGGCTGCTCCCGTAGGGGCCGGGGGCGTACGGCGTGGCGTACGGCGTCTGCGGCGGCACGCCGGGGGCCGCGGGCACACCGGGCGCACCAGGCACGCCCGCCCCGCCCACCCCGCCCGAGAACGGGTTGGCGTGCCCGGGCAGCTGCCCGCCCGGCGGCACGTACCGCAGCCGCCCCGTCTCGTCGCGCACCGGTGTGAAGCCGGCGGCCTGGAGGAGGGCGGCCTGCCTGGCGTTGTAGCGGCGGGACCAGGCGAAGCCGAAGGGGAGCAGGGCCAGGAGCGCGGCCCAGATGATGCCGGCGACGACGAAGTCCTCCGGTTCCCCGCCGAACTCGAAGGCGAGGGCGACGGAGGCGCCCGTCCAGCCGACGACCGCGAGGGCCATGCGCTGCTTCCCGGTGTTCCGGCTGGAGATGTCGAACTTGATCCGCGCCTTCAGAAGTTCCACCGCGTTCGGCACGAACGGAGGCAGCGACACCCCGTCCCCGGCGTTCGGGTACTGCGCCCAGTTCTGCGCGGCCCGTGCCCGGCCCTGCGGGGTGGGGTCGGGCAGGAGCAGCATCGTGTAGACGTTGTTGTGCGTCCCGCCCTGCCGTACGTCCGCGTACTCGTACCCGAACTGCTGCGCCACGTAGGCGAATCGAGCGAGTTTCTTCACGGACGCCATGGGACTGCTGACGGTCACGGGCTGCCCGGTGGCCATCTCCCGCAGTATCTTGCGGACTTGCCGCTTGCTCATCGACCCGCTCCTCGTGACGCTCGCTGATCACAGACGCAACGGGGGAAGCCTTCCACACGCCCTCGGCCGAAGCATGCCCGCCAGGGCGGCCCCGGGCCGCACCGGCGAACCGGTCCTGCCACGCGGGCGACTTTGCCCGCGCCAAGGGGCGCGGCAGTCGTGTCCCTCACCGTGTCAGCGCGTACCACCCGGCCGCCGCGGCGAGCAGCGTCAGCACCGCCGTGCAGGCGACGGCCATGAGACGAACACCCTGGCGGGTGGCCCCGGAGGCCGGCCCGTCAGCTGTCGGCGAGGGGGCACGCTGCGTCGACTCGGGCTGCGGCGCGGCGAGTGGCGCTGGGGCGGGAGCCCGCCGCCCAGCCTGTGAGATAGCGGGCGGCTCCGCGGGGGAAGGCACCCCGTACGCGGCCGCGAACGGTGAGCCGAAGGGGGTCTCCCGGGACGCCGGTGGGGAGGCCGGCCGGCCAGAAGCCGGCGCTCCGGCACCCCTGGACCGCCCTCGCGACGGCGGGGCGGCGTCCCCGTCCTCAGGCCGACGGAGTGCCTGCCGGCCTGCGTCGCCCTGATCGGACGCCGTCAGGCCCGCGTCCGGAACCCGGCCGGGCGGCGGAACCACGCCTGCGGAGCCCACCCTCGGCAGCCGATCCCCCGGCCCGGCGCCGGCGTCCTGCACCGCGTCGGGTGACCGTCCGGTCCCCTCCGTCGGCACCGCGTCAGGCCCGCCGGTCACCACGTCAAACCGTCGGGCGACGACGGCCCGAGGTGCCCCGGCCGCGTGTGCCGACGCTCGGGGGCGTCGGACCACCGGAGGAACCACGGCGGGAGGAGCCGTTCGGCCACAGCCGGGGCTTCCTCTTCGCCGCCAGGTCCTCGATCCAGCCGAAGGCGAGGACGGCGAGGCCGATCAGGGGCCAGACGAGGACGAACATCCAGATCATGTACGTCGTGTCGAGGGCGGCCACCGCACGGTCGCTCTGCATGAAGGGCAGCTCGTAGACCGGGTCGATGATCGGGACCGTGGCCATGATGAGCATGTTGTGCCAGAGGTAGATCGTCACGGCCCGGTTGTTGGAGAGGGTGACGAGCTTGTCCCACTTGGCGAGGCGGCCGGGGAGTTCCTGCCAGGACGGTGAGTACTGGAGCAGGATGACGACGAACCCGAAGGACCAGGTGGCCTGGGCCAGCGGGATGTCGTTGAGGTCCCAGCCGTCGGGGCCGAGGTGGCCCGACGCCCACCACAGGCCGAAGGCCATCAGCAGGCCCGCGCAGGAGATCGCGACATAGCGCGGGATCTGCTTGAGCAGGCCCTCCTGGTGGGCGAAGCCCAGGACCCAGCAGCCGCCGTAGACCGCGAAGTCGGTCACCGCGTTGCCCGTCTCGCCCGGGATCTTGACCAGGCCCGTGCCGACGACCGCGGTCAGGGCCAGCGGGGCGAACACCGTCGCCCACGGCACGCGGCGGAACGCCCACAGCAGCAGCGGCGACGCCACCACGAACCACAGGTACGCCCGCAGGTACCACAGCGGGCCCGCCGCCTGCACGGCCCAGGTGTCCTCCAGCAGGCCCGACTTGGAGCCGATGTGCCAGGGGAACGGCGGGGCGCCGATCGGGATGACGTAGTTGACGAGTTCGAGGAGCGCCCAGGTCGGGCCGTCCTCGGTGTTCTTCGTCGGGTTCCAGCCGCCCGCGAACATCAGCGCCAGCACCACCGCGCTGAACGCCCACAGCGGAGGCAGCAGCCTGCGCACCCGGCCCCGGATCACACCCCACGCCGGGCGGCTCAGCGAGCGCGCCATCAGCGAGCCCGCCAGCGCGAACATCACGCCCATGGACGGGAACAGCACCGTCAGCCACGCCCAGCCGAAGAGGTGGTACACCACCACACGGACCAGGGCTATGGAGCGGAGCAGGTCCAGGTAGCGGTCACGGCCCGACGCCTTCTTCGGTGCGGCGGCCGCCGGTTCGGATCCCGGTTGCCGCTGCGATGCCGCCGTCGCGACCGGATCCACCGCCGCAGCCGGTTCCACGCCCGCGAACGGATCCGCCACCGCAGCCGGTTCCACCTTCGCGAAGGGATCCGCCACCGCAGCCGGTTCCGCTGCCGCGACCGGTTGCGGCACCCGTCCCGGCTCCGGGGCCGTCGTCCTCTGGTGCGGGACGCCGTAGGAGTCGTACGCCCCCTGCGTCCCGTCGCTCGAACCGTACGAGCCCGCCCCGTACGCGCCCTGCGTGCCCTGCATGTCCTCTGCCCCCCGTGAGGCATCCTGCGAAGGCCCCTGCACTGCTCCTCGGTACGAGCCCTGAGATGCGTCCTGCGTGCCGAACATCGCGTCGTACGCAGCCCCGTACGACGGCGTCGGCTCGCTGCCGCGCCGTGCGTCCGACTGTGTCATCCCACCGGCCTCCGATCGTCACCCACGGCCGCGCGCTGGCGCGGTACCGGGCCGCCGGGTGCCTCGACGACACCCGTGCGGCGCAGTTTCTGCCAGCGCAGCCGGCCGCCGGTGAGGGCGGTGATCCAGGACTGGAGCAGTACGACGTACATGAGCTGGCGGTACAGGATCTGCTGGAGCGGGAGCGAGATGAGGTGGGTCATCCGCTCCTTGTCCAGGCGGAAGGCGTACGCGGCGCAGAACGCCTGGATGGCCAGGACGCCCAGCCACGCCACGACCGTCTTCTGGGTCGGGCCGAAGACCACCCCGTACAGCAGGAACACGTCGATCAGCGGCGCCAGCAGCGGAGCCACGACCATGAACAGGGACACCAGCGGCAGGCCGACGCGGCCGAAGCGGCCCGAGGGGCCCCGCTCGACCAGCGCCTTGCGGTGCTTCCAGATGGCCTGCATGGTGCCGTACGACCAGCGGTAGCGCTGCGACCACAGCTGCTGGACGGACTCGGGGGCCTCGGTCCAGGCGCGGGCGTTCTCGGCGTAGACGACCCGCCAGCCGTCACGGTGCAGCGCCATGGTGACGTCGGTGTCCTCGGCGAGCGTGTCGTCGCTCATGCCGCCGATCCGCTCCAGGGCGGAGCGCCGGAAGGCGCCGACCGCGCCCGGGATGGTCGGCATGCAGCGCAGCACGTCGTACATGCGGCGGTCGAGGTTGAAGCCCATCACGTACTCGATGTGCTGCCACGCGCCGATGAGGGAGTCACGGTTGCCGACCTTGGCGTTGCCCGCGACGGCGCCGACGCGGGGGTCGCCGAATGGCTGGACCAGCTCGCGGACCGTGGCCGGTTCGAAGACGGTGTCGCCGTCCATCATGACGACGATGTCGTGGCGGGCGTTGGCCAGACCCCGGTTGAGCGCGGAGGGCTTGCCGCCGTTGAGCTGGCGGATCACCCGTACGTTCGGCAGGCCCATGGCCTCCACGATGCGGGCGGTGCCGTCGGAGGAGCCGTCGTCGATGACGAGGACCTCGATGGGGTGCTCGCTGGACATCAGCGAACGCACCGTGTTCTCGATGCACTTGGCCTCGTTGTACGCCGGCACCAGCACGGACACCGGTTCGGTGACCGGCGGCCCCCAGCGGAAGCCGCGGCGGCGCACCCGGCGGGCGTGGTAGCCGGAGAGCAGCAGCATCAGCACGAACCGGCCGATGACCAGGGTGCCGATGACGGCGAGGCCGGCGACCAGTCCGTCGGTGATCTTCTCCGAGGCCTGGACCAGGAAGATCCACGCCTTGCCCTTCCACAGGTCGAGGCCGGTGACCTCGGAGTGGGCGCTGGGCGCGCCGAGGGCCTCGGTGAGGTTCTGGAACTTGTAGCCCTCGGCCTGCATCTGCGGCAGGAACCTGTCCAGCGCCTCAACCGTCTGGTGACGGTCGCCGCCGGAGTCGTGCATCAGGACGATCGCGCCCTTGCCGTTCTTTGGGGTGGCGCGGCGGATGATCTCGTCGACGCCGGGCTTGCGCCAGTCCTCGCTGTCGGTGTTGTTGACGACGGTGATGTAGCCACGGCTGCCGATGTACTCGGTCACCGGCCACGACTTGTTGTCCATCGCGTCGGAGAAGGAGGAGTACGGCGGGCGGAACAGCGAGGTGCGGATGCCGGCCGCGCCGGTGATGGCGAGCTGGTTCTGCGACAGCTCCCAGTCGATGCGCTTCTTGGACTGGTACGACAGGTCGGGGTGGTTGAAGGTGTGCAGACCGACCTCGTGGCCCTCCTCCACCATCCGCCGCACCAGATCGGGGTGGCGGGAGGCCATGGTGCCGGTGACGAAGAAGACGGCGTGCGCGTGGTGCTTCTTCAGCACGTCCAGGACCTTCGGCGTCCACTCCGGGTCGGGGCCGTCGTCGAAGGTGAGCACCAGCCGGTGGCCGGCGACGCTGAGGGTGTCGGGCCGCCCGGCGCGGGTGTCGATGACCGGCCCGCCGTTGAGGATCTCGTCCGGCACCTTGTCGGTCGGGGCCGGGGGCCGGACCCGGTGGTCGGCGAGGATCTCGCTGTGGACGTAGCCGCGCAGCATCAGCATCGCCATCAGGGCGACGAGGACGAGCGCGGGGAGCAGCAGGCGCATGGGCACACGGGGGCGCCGGAAGCCGTCGCGGGCTCCGGCCGGGGGCCCGTGACGGCGTTTGCGGGATGCCATCAGAGGAGGTACTCCGGGGACGGGGAGGGCTGAGCGGAGGGGGGTGCGGCGAGGGTGGACGGCTCGCTGCCGCCCTGCTCCCGGGCCACGGGGTCGGATGCGAGCGGGCCGTTCGCCGTGGTGCCGCCGTCGCCGCTCCCGCCGTCGGTGCCGCCGGTCTCGGTCGACGGGTCGGCCGTGGTCGGGTCCTCGCTGGGGGTCGTCGGCTCGGGATCGGGCTCGGTGGCCGTCTCCGTCGGCTCGGGGTCGGGCTGGGTGACGCCGCCTCCGGGCAGCGGGGCGGTGGACCGCGTCGCAGCCGGGCCGGGCGTGGTCGTGGCGCGGCCGGCGGGGGCCTCGGCGGTGGGCGCGGCACCGGCGGCGCCCGGGGTGGCGCCGGCGGCCGGGGTGGACCCGGCCGTGGCGCTCGGGTCCGCCTCCGGGGACATCGAGGCCCCCGGGCCCGACGGCTGGACCGAGTCGGACGGCAGCGCGGGCGAGTCGACCTTCCCGGCGGGCTTGCCGCCCTTCTCGGGGACGGGCAGCCAGGGTGCGTCGGAGCTGCCGGAGAGCAGGGTGGCGACGATGACGACGGCGTACACGGCACAGGCGAGGCCCACGGCCATGCCCAGGCGGCGCCATCTGCGGCTGCGGCGGCCGGTCTCGTCGACGAACACCGGCCCGTCCGAGCCGTCCGTCGCGCCGGTGAGGCCGCCCTTCACCGGGCGCAGCGCGACATCGCCCAGCTGTACGGCGTCCAGCTGGACCGTGACCTCGTGCGGGTCGTGCTCCTGCGTGTTCGGGGCGGCAACGGGCTGCTGGTCGGCGTCCTCGGTCTCGGCCCAGGGGTCGTGCGGGGCGGGCGCGGTCGGCAGTACGGCGGTGGCGTCCGCGCCGAGGCCCGTGTCGGCGCCGGTGAACCAGGAGGTCGAGGCGGTCGAGGGAGCGGCGGGGGCGGATGGGACGAAGGGGGCGGCGGGGGCGGACGGGACCGAGGCGGTGAACGGAGCCGCAGTGCCCGAGGATCCGTAGGGGGCCGGCGCGGGCGCGGCGTGTCGTCCACGGCCGGCGGCGGGCCACCCGCCCGCGGTCGTGCCGCCCGGGGCTGTCGCGCCACCGGGCAGGCCGCCTCTCGGTGTCCCAGCCGCTCCGCCGCGCTCACGCCGCGGCAGCAGACGCTCCCCCGGACCGCCCGGCAGCGTCTCGGGCGACTGCCGCGGGCGCACGGCCTTCGGCAGCACGGCCGTCTCGTCCACTCCGCTGTCGGCCACGACGCCACGCCACCCCCTGAGGGCCGCGTCGGGCAGCACCTGTGTATCGGCGGCCGGAGCGGGTACAGGTCTGGGCGGGACCGGGATGTCCGACGAGCCGGACGTGACGTCGGGCCACTCCGGTTGGGCGTCTTCTCGCCAGTTGTTCACGCGCGCACATCCCCCCACGGGACAGTTCTGGGTGCGCGTACGACGCCGAGCACCCGTCGACCGAAATCAGGCCCCCACCCGATCCGAGCGCCCCCTTTACCACACCGTGCTCAGGCCATGAATGTAGCGCACGTAGAGGTTCTCTGGTTCCCGCGCGTCACTCGGACACCGACATGATCTTCGCATCGATGGCCGGAATCCATCCCCCCTCGGGCCGTCGCAACCACCCCTCCTCCGCCGCGACCTGCGCCGCAGCCTGCCGCAGCGCGTCGAGGGCGGGGTGCACCAGCTCTTTTCTCCACACGAGTGAGATGGGCGACAGCGGCACCGGATCGACGAGCGGGCGCAGCACGCTTCCGGGCATGGCCGGAAAGTCGACGACGGCCAGCACGGGCGTGCGGGTCTTGGCCATGATCCGCCCGAACTCCTCGTCACCGACGGCCATCGGAACGGGTGACGCGACCTCGATGCCGCGTCCCTCGAACAGGCGATGGGCGAGGTCCGTCCACTCCGGTGTCCGCGGATTCCCGGCACCCGCGTACACCTCCTCCCCCGCCAGCTCGGCCAGCGGCACGCACGGGCGCGCGGCCAGGCGATGGTCCTCGGGCAGCAGGACGGCCATGGGCTCGTAGCGCACGGGCTGATGGTCCAGCGCGGCCCGCAGCGCCGGGGCGAGCCCCGCGTAGCGGCCGAAGGACACGTCGAGGCGCCCGGCGAGCACCTCGGACGCGGCCCCCGTGAGGCCGCTCTCGTAACGGGCCATCATCTCCAGGCCCGGCGCGAGTTCGCGGGCCCGGTGCAGGACGCGGCGCGGGGTGCCGAGGCTGCTGGAGTTACAGTCGACCAGCAGCGGGCGGGCCTGTCCGAACGCGGACAGCAGGTCGTCCTGGGCCTGCAGGACGCGCCGCGCGAGCGGCAGCAGCCGTTCGCCGTCGGCCGTCAGCGTCACCTGCCGGGTGCTGCGCACGAACAGCTCCGCGCCGAGTTCCCGCTCCAGCCGCCGTACGTCCCGGCTGAGCGCCTGCTGGGCGACGTAGAGCCGCGCGGCGGCGCGGGTGAAGTGCAGTTCCTCGGCTACGGCGACGAAGCCGCGCAGGAGGCGCGGGTCGAGGTGGGACGGCGGCATCCGCCGAACCTACAACGTGCGCGGAGCCCGATTGACAACAACGGTGCGTGAATCGGCGCCCGAAAGGTGTTGGACCCCTGATCCACTCACCGCGACGCTGACTGCCATGCCGCACACCCACCTCGCCGGCCCTCGCCCCACCGACCAGGACGGCGCCGGCCCCCGCCTCCACCTCGCCGTCACCGCCGACACCCTGATAGCCGCCGACCTCGGTCCACGAAGACGCCCCCCACACCCACCGGGCCCCTACCGCCGCCTCCTCACCCGCCCCGGCGCCCTCCCGTTCACGATCGGGAATCTGATCGCCCGGCTGCCCATGGGCATGTTCGGCGTGAGCGCGGTGATGATGATCGCCGACGCACGCGGCTCGTACGCCCTCGCCGGGGCCGTCACCGCGACCGGCCTCGGGGCGACCGCGCTGGTCGCCCCCTGGACCGCGCGGCTGATCGACCGGCACGGCCAGGCCCGGATCGCCGCACCCGCCACGCTGCTCGCGATGCTCGGCGGCCTCGCCCTGCTGCTCTGCTTGCGCCACGGCGCCCCGGACTGGACCCTGTTCGCCGCGTACGCCGCCACCGCGACCTGCCCGAACATCGGCGGCCTGTCCCGCGCCCGCTGGAACCACCTGCTCAAGGGCGACCCCGACGCCCTGCACACCGCGAACTCCTTCGAGCAGGCCGCCGACGAGCTGTGCTTCATGCTGGGCCCGGTGCTCGCCGCGTTCCTGTGCGGGACGCTGTTCCCGGAGGCGGGCACGCTGGCCGGCGGGGCGCTGCTGCTGACCGGTATGGCGGTGTTCCTCGCGCAGCGCTCGACCGAGCCGCCGCCCTCCCCGCCGGCCGCGTCCGGCAGCTCGCCCCTGCGCGCCCCGGGCATGCCCCCGCTGCTGCTCGCCTGCCTCGCCATGGGGGTGGTCTTCGGCGCCATGGAGGTCGTCACCATCGCGTTCGCGGACGCACAGGGGCACCGATCCGCCGCGGGTGTCGTCCTCGGCCTGCAGGCAGCCGGATCCTGTGCGGCGGGGCTGGTGTACGGGGCGCTCAAGCCGGCCGGGTCCGCCGCCCGCCGCTACCCTTGGTCCATCGCGGCGATGACCGCCCTGATGACCCTGCCGCTGCTGGCCGCGCAGCTCACCGGCTCGCTGCTCGTGCTGGCCGGCGCGCTGCTGGCGGCCGGGATGGCGACCGCCCCGACGATGATCACGGGCTTGACCCTGGTGCAGGAGCGCACCCCCGACGGCCGCCTCAACGAAGGCATGACCCTGGCCGTCACCGGCCTCCTCGCGGGCATCTCCGGCGGCAGCGCCCTCGGCGGCTGGGCGGCCGAACACCTCTCCACGACGGCCGGCTACGGCATCCCGGTCGCCGCGGCGGCGACGGCCCTGCTGATCACCGTCGCCACCCGCCTCACCGCCCACACCTCCGGCAACGCCCACCCCGCCCGCGCCGGCCACGTCTGACCGGCCCTGGTGCCGTCCGGACACCGCGCGCACCTCCCGCCGGTGACCGGCTCTCGCGCCGACCGGACACCGCGCACCCCCCGCCGGTGACCGGCCCTCGATGCCGACCCGACACCGCGCACCCCCGCCGGTGACCGGCCCTCGATGCCGACCCGACACCGCGCACCCCCGCCGGTGACCGGCCCTCGGTGCCGACCGGACACCGCGCGCACCTCCCCCGGTGTCCGACTCCCCATCGCGGTCGCACGCCCGACTCCCCATCGCGTCCGCACCATTGACGCCCACCGGCCTCCCACATACCTTCCTCCGTCGAAGCGCTTCGACGTCTCCCGGAGGCACAGGATGTTGACGGCAGGTGGGCGCACGACGGCAGGCGCGGCGAAGATCACCGATGTGGCGCGGCGCGCCGGGGTCTCCCCCAGCACCGTCTCCTACGCCCTGAGCGGCAAGCGCCCGATCTCCGAGGCGACCCGGCGGCGCGTCGAGCAGGCCGCCCGTGAGCTGGGCTACCGCCCGCACGCCGGGGCCCGCGCGCTCGCCGGCGGCGGGCCCGGCGCGCTGGCGCTGGTGCTGCCGCTGCGGGCGGGCATCCATGTGCCGGTCGTCATGCGGTGCGCGGCGTCGGTGGTGACCACGGCACGGCGGTACGGCCATGACGTGCTGCTGCTGACCCAGCAGGAGGGCGCCGACGGACTGCGCCGGGGCGTCGACGCCGCGCTGGTGGACGCGCTGGTCGTGATGGACATCGAGCTCGACGACCCCCGGCTGCCGCTGCTGCACACCCTGGACAGGCCCTCGGTACTGCTCGGCTTCCCCGCCGAGGCGGCCGGGCTGACCTGCGTCGACCTGGACTTCCGGGCGGCCGCCGAGGCGTGCGTGGACCATCTGGCGGGGCTGGGGCACCGGGTGGTGGCACTGGTGGGGTCGCCGCCGGAGGTGTACGTGCGCCGGACCGCGTTCGCCCAGCGGGTGGTGCGGGGCTTCACCTCGGCCGCCGACCGGGCCGGGATGTCCTCGCGGGCCCGGCCCTGCGAGGCCGCTCCGGCCGCCGCCCGCCGGGTCGCCGGGCAACTGCTGCGCGCCCAGCCCGCCTTGACCGGTGTGGTGGTGCACAACGAGGCCGTGCTCGAGCCGTTGATCGACGCGTTCGAGGAGCTCGGGCTGCGGGTGCCGGGCGATCTGTCCGTCGCCGCGATCTGCCCGGACGACCTCGCCGAGTCGGCCCGGGTGCCCGTCACGAACGTCGCGCTGCCGGCCGCCGAGCTCGGCACCCGCGCGGTGGAACTGCTGGTCGGGAAGCTCGCCGGGACGCCCGTACCGGAGGCCACGTCGCTGCGGCCCCGGCTGACGGTACGGGCGTCCACGGCACCCCGTACGCCATGACCGCTCAGCAGCGGGCGGGCTTCACCCAGGCGCATTCCAGACCGCTGTCCAGACCGCTGTCCAGACCGCTGTCCGGGCCGCTGTCCGGGGCGGCGCTCCGGACGGTCTCGGGTGTCGCCGCCTGCTCGGCGGAGGACCGGGCGAGGGTGACGACGATCGCGTCCTCCAGCGGCTTCACCGACGAGGCCAGGTAGTTGTTCAGCACGATGCTGTACACCAGTTGACGCCCGTCCGCGTCGGTGACGTACCCGGACAGCGCCGAAGCCCCGGTCAGCGAGCCGGTCTTGGCGCGGGCGTTGCGCGCGGCGGGCGTGTTGCACATCCGGGTGCGCAGGGTGCCGCCGACGAACCGGTTCGGGTCGCAGGCGACGGGCAGGGACCGGTACCAGTCGGCGTACCAGGGCTCCGCTCGTACGGCCAGCAGCAGCCGGGTGAGCTGGCCCGCGGGGAAGTTGTCCATGCGGGACAGGCCCGAGCCGTCGACCTGGCGGACGCGGGCGGTGTCCACACCGACGCCCTTGAGGTAGCCGGAGACCGCGGCGAGCCCGGCCGGCCAGGTGCCCTGCCCGGACACCTCGTACCCCATGGCCTTGGTGAGGGCCTCGGCGTGCATGTTGTTGGACAGCTTCATGAACGGGATCAGCAGGTCCTTCAGCGGCATGGAGGCGTGCGACGCCAACTGCCGTGCGCCGGCCGGGGTGGGGCGTCCCAGCCGGGTCGGCCCGGTGATCCGTACACCGTGTGCGGCGAGCGCGTCGCGGAAGACTGCGGCGGCGTACCCGGTGGGCTCCCACACGGTCACCCACTCCTTGGCGCCGGACCCGCCGACGGGTGTCGTGCCGGTGACGTGGAGGGTGTTGCCGCCGTGCTCGCGCTCGACGGTGAGGTCGTTAGCGCCGCCCGCGGCGACCGTGGTGGCGTCCACGTCCACGTCGACGTAGTCCGTGTCGGGTGTGACGGTGACGGCGGGTTCGTCGCCCGGCCGCGCCCCCGGGGTGACGGTGACGATGACCGTGCCGGTGTCGTAGTCGGTGTCCGGGGCGACGCTGAGCGCGCTGATCTGGGCGGAGTAGTACGACGACTCGTCGTCGGCGGCCCAGGAGCGGCCGAGGCGCTGGTCGTCGAAGCGGGTGTCGTCGGCGAGGAGCCGCCCCTCGACCCGCGTCACTCCGGAGGCGGCGACATCGGCGGCGAGCCGGTCGTAGTCGGCGGCCAGCAGGGTCGGGTCGCCGGTGCCGCGCAGATACAGGTCACCGACGAGCGTGGAGCCCACACGGCGGCCGCCCGTGAGCACGTCGGTGGTGAACCGGTGCTCGGGGCCGAGGATGCCCATCGCGGCGGCGGAGGTGGCGAGTTTGGTGTTGGAGGCGGGCATCAGGCGGGTGGTGGGCAGATGGCTGTACAGCACATCACCACTGGCCGCGTCCGCGACCACGACGCTCGCGACGCCGCCCTCCATGCGCGGGTCGCCGAGGATGGTGTCGATGGCCTCGGGCAGGCCGGTGCGGTCGGCGTCCGCACCGGCCGGTGCCCCGGGCCCGAGGACGGCGGCGGCGAGCACCAGCGTCACGGGCCAAGTCCACAGTCTCTTGGGAAGGTTGATGCCGGGTCTGCTCATGCCTCAGGAGCATCCCGGATGACGAGGACCTACGACAGACCCCCGGCATCCCGGATGCCGGGGCCTACGACAGACCCCACGCGCGCCCCATCCGGTAGGCCGCGCACAGGTTCACGTCGAGGAGGTACGCCCCGGCGGTCCCGCACTGCTCGCCGCCGCTGCCCGGATCGACGGGCTGCCCGTGTCCCATGCCGGTGAGGCTGTACGTCTCGACGACCGGCCGGCCTGCCGGGTCGCGGAAGACCCGGTGCGGATACCCGGCGACCGTGTCGGAGACGTCGGCGGTCGCGTCAGCGCCGTGCACATCGGTCCACTGCCGTGTCAGATCGGTCATGTTGACCGGCTTGACCGTGTAGTCGGCGCTGCCCTGGAAGGCGACCAGCACCGGCCAGGGCCCGGTGTACCCGGGCCTTGCCGCCCGCACCCGGTCGCCCCACTGCCCCGGGGTCTGCGTGGCGCCGACGTACATGCACACATACGGCGACCCGGCGGCCTGCGCGCACCCGTACGGCAGCCCGGCGACGACCCCGCCGGCCGCGAACTTCTCCGGGTACGCCGCCATCATCACGGCCGTCATCCCGCCTCCGGCGGACAGCCCGGTCACATACACGCGGGAGGCGTCCCCGCCGGTGTCGGCGAGCTGCCGGTCCACCATCTGCGCGACGGACGCGGCCTCGCCCTGCCCACGCTGGATGTCGGCGGTCTGGAACCAGTTGAAGCAGTTCGAGGCGTTGTTGCCGGCCTGCTGCTGCGGCAGCACCACCGAGAAGCCCCACCGGTCGGCCAGCTGGAGCCAGCCGCTGCCGGTCCCGTACCCGGCGGCGTTCTGCGTACAGCCGTGCAGTGCGACGACGACGGGCCGCCC
This sequence comes from Streptomyces sp. NPDC053367, assembly GCF_044545925.1. NCBI lineage: Bacteria > Bacillati > Actinomycetota > Actinomycetes > Kitasatosporales > Streptomycetaceae > Streptomyces > Streptomyces sp. NPDC053367. The sequence goes on from NZ_JBITYN010000001.1 coordinate 1,358,216, forward strand.
GGCGGGCAGCCCGTCGGGAACGTACCGGTACATCTTCAGGGCCCCGGGATTGGACCCGAACCCGGTCACCTCCTGGAGGGACGCGGCGGACGCGGGCGCCGGGGCGAGCAGGACGGCGAGAAGGGCCGTCAGGACGGCGAGGAGAGTCGCGGCTCTGGTCTGTGTCATGCCCAGGGAAGGTAGAACCGTGAACGACCGTCCGATATGGAGCGGGACACCACAACCGGCCCGCCGCGACTGGTGTGCGCGCCCGCATGACACAGGCCCCGCCGCTCGGAAGCGACGGGGCCTGTGTCTACATGGGGTGCCCTCGGTGGGGGCTGGTGGAGATGGCGGGAATCGAACCCGCGTCCAACGGTGCGGAATCAGGGCTTCTCCGTGTGCAGTCTGGTACGAGTTTCTCAGCCCTCCGGATCACCCAGACAAGTCCGGAACGGGCTCAGTCACTGTTAGATTTCCCTCTTCACCCCGTGACCGGGATCAAGGTTTAGTTCCCTAGCTGATGCCAGGATCCGGGTCGGGAACAGCCCCGGGCTGACACTTCGCGAGTCGCTGATCAGGCAGCGAGGGCGAAGGAATCGCGCTTGGTGTTGGCGATTATTTGTTTCGGCCTGTGGTTTACGAGATCATGGCCGCTTCCTCGACACGCTTCCCCTGCTTCGACAGCCGCTGTCGAAACCGATCATCCCCATGTTGATTTTTCAAACCGTGTGCCCGCTGCGGGGCACGAGTGCCATCGTACGTGAACAACGCGCGGCCGTGCCAGCGTATTCCCGCTGCCGCGCCGACCAGGGCTACGCCCCCCGCTGCCTCCGCTTCGCCGCCGCGATCGCCCGGTCCGCCTCCCGCCGGTCCTGATGCTCGCGCAGGGTCTGGCGCTTGTCGTACTCCTTCTTGCCCCGGGCGAGGGCGATCTCGGCCTTGGCGCGGCCGTCCTTGAAGTACACGGCGAGCGGCACGATCGTGTGACCAGTCTCCCCCGCCTTGACCTCCAGCTTGTCGATCTCCTCGCGGTGCAGCAGCAGCTTGCGCTTGCGGCGCGCGGAGTGGTTGGTCCAGCTGCCCTGGCTGTACTCGGGGATGTGGGCGTTGTGCAGCCACGCCTCTCCCCGGTCGACCTGGACGAACCCGTCGACCAGCGAGGCACGGCCCTGCCGCAGCGACTTCACCTCGGTGCCGGTCAGCACCAGGCCGGCCTCGTAGGTGTCGATGATCGCGTAGTCGTGCCGCGCCTTCTTGTTCTGGGCGACGATCTTGCGCTTGCCGCCCTTCTCGCCGTCCTTGGCCTTGGCGGCCGTCCCGCCCTGCTTCGGCTGGGACTCCTTGGGTACGTACATTCCCTTGCTCATAGTGCCGTCCATTTTCGCACTACACAGGGGCCTGACGGGAAGCCGTTTACCGCGCGGCGGCGAGGCGACGGGGCAGCCGCCTACCGCCCGGCGGGCCGGCCGCCTGACGGCGGGGCGCGGAGCCCGGCGGTGAAGCCGCCTACCGCCCGGCGGGCCGGCCGCCTGACGGCGGGGCGGGGAGCCCGGCGGTGAAGCCGCCCACCGCCCGGCGGGGCGGGAGCCCGGCGGTGAAGCCGCCTACCGCTCCCCCAGCCCGCTCAGCACCGTCTCGGCCCGCCGCAGCGCCCCGGTGTCGGCCTCCAGGTCGGGGGTGATGCCCTTCCCGTCGACCCCGCGGCCCGCCGGGGTGCGGTAGTGGCCGACGGTCAGCTCGGCGACCGAGCCGTCGGGCAGCCGGCTCGGCATCTGCACCGAGCCCTTGCCGAAGGTACGGGCGCCCACCACGACCGCCCGGCCGCGGTCCTGCAGGGCGCCCGTGACCAGCTCGGCCGCGCTCATCGTGCCCCCGTCGACCAGCGTGACCAGAGGTTTCTCCGTGTCGCCGCCGGGCTCGGCGTGCAGGGCGCGCTGCTCGCCCTCGACGTCGTAGGTGGCGACCAGGCCGCCGTCGAGGAAGGCGGAGGCGGCGGTGACGGCCTCGGTGACCAGGCCGCCGGAGTTGCCGCGCAGATCGAGGATGATCCCGGCGCCGGGCCGGGCCTGCCGTACGGCACCCCGCACCCGCTCGCCCGACCCCCTGGTGAAGGCGGCGACCTTGATCACGGTGACCCCGCCGGGCAGCCCCCGTACGGTCACCGGCTCGGTCGACAGGCTCGCCCGGCGCAGCGTGACGCTCCACACGCGTGTGCCGCGCTCCAGGCCGAGCCTGACCGGCGTACCGACGGGCGCGTCGGTGGCGTCGCCGCGCAGCAGGGAGACGACCTCGGTGACCGGGCGCCCGTCGACCCGGTGGCCGTCGACGCTGCGCAGCCGGTCGCCCTCGCGGATGCGTGCCTCGGCGGCCGGCGAGCCCGCGCGCACCCGGGCCACCTCGATCCGCCCGTCCCGCTCGCGCCGCGCCATCAGCCCGACGCCGGTGTACCGCCCGTCGAGCGCCTCGGTGAACTCCTCGTACTCGCCCTCGGAGTACACGGCGCCCCAGCGGTCCCCGCTGCGGCTGACCGCCCGCTCCGCGGCCTCCTCGGGCGACTTGCCGTCCGCCATCGCCTCGGCCGCGGCCTCGGCCACCTCGTGCCGGCTCACGGAGGCGGCGGCGGTCCGGCGCACCTCGGGCTCGGGTGCGCGCTCCTCGCCGGGCAGCGCCCCGGTCGCGGCGCCGGCGGCCAGCACCCCGGCGAACACCAATGTCAGGGCAGCCCCGCGGCCGACGCGGCGGGGCTGACAGAACAGGTCACGACCTGACATGGCGGTGAGTCTAGGACAACGACAAGGGCCGTACGGTCGGTTGACCGTACGGCCCTCGGGGCGTGCGTCACACCTTCAAGTACTTGCGCAGCGCGAAGAACGCGGCCAGCGCCGGCATCAGCAGGCTGGTCACCAGGATCAGCGGGAGGGTGCCGAGGACGGCGTCCCAGCCGATGAAGTTGATCAGATTGAGCTTCTCGGACAGGGCGAGGCCGTGGTCGATGATGAAGTAGCGCGTGGCCACCAGGAAGGCGCAGGCCACGGTGCCGCCGATGAGTCCGGCGACGGCCGCCTCCGCGATGAACGGCGCCTGGATGTAGAACCCGGAGGCGCCGACCAGGCGCATGATCCCGGTCTCGCGCCGGCGGCTGAACGCCGAGACGCGCACGGTGTTGACGATCAGCATCAGCGCCACCACCAGCATCAGCGCCATGACCGCCCGCGCGGCCCACTTCATGCCGTTGAGCAGCTCGAAGAGGTTGTCCAGGATGCCCTTCTGGTCCTGCACGGACTGCACGCCGTCCCGCCCGTTGAACGCGGTCGCGACGACGCTGTACTTCTCCGGGTCCTTCAGCTTGATGCGGTACGACTCCTGCATCTGGTCCGGCGTCAGGGAGCTGGCCAGCGGGGAGTCGCCGAACTGCTCCTTGTAGTGCTTGTACGCCTCGTCCTGCGACTCGTAGGTCACCTTGTCGACGACGGTCATCTTGTCGAGGCTCGCGAGGATGTCCTTCTTCTGGTCCTCGGTGACCGCGCCCTTGGCGCAGTTGGGGTCGGACTCGGCGTCGCTCTTGTTGCAGAGGAAGATCGAGACGTTGACCTTGTCGTACCAGTAGCCCTTCATGGTGTTGACCTGATCGCTCATCAGCAGCGTGCAGCCGAACAGCGCCAGGGACAGGGCGACGGACACGACGACGGCGAAGGTCATCGTCAGGTTGCGGCGGAGACCCACACCGATCTCCGACAGTACGAACTGGGCGCGCATGGCGTCTGGTCAGGCCTTTCCGTGGAGCAGTGGGTCGTCAGTGCTGGTAGCCGTAGACGCCACGTGCCTGGTCGCGCACGAGGCGGCCCTTCTCCAGCTCGATGACGCGCTTGCGCATCTGGTCCACGATGTTCTGGTCGTGCGTCGCCATCACCACGGTCGTGCCGGTCCGGTTGATCCGGTCGAGCAGCTTCATGATGCCGACGGAGGTCTGCGGGTCGAGGTTTCCGGTGGGCTCGTCCGCGATCAGCAGCTTGGGCCGGTTGACGAACGCCCGCGCGATGGCCACGCGCTGCTGCTCACCGCCGGACAGCTCGCCGGGCATCCGGTCCTCCTTGCCGCCGAGGCCGACGAGTTCCAGCACCTGCGGCACCGACTTGCGGATCTCGCCCCGGGACTTGCCGATGACCTCCTGCGCGAAGGCGACGTTCTCCGCCACCGTCTTGTTCGGCAGCAGCCGGAAGTCCTGGAACACGGTCCCCAGCTGGCGGCGCATGTGCGGCACCTTCCAGTTGGAGAGGCGTGCGAGGTCCTTGCCCAGTACGTGCACCTGCCCGTGGCTGGCGCGCTCCTCGCGCAGGACCAGCCGCAGGAACGTGGACTTGCCGGAGCCGGAGGAGCCCACGAGGAAGACGAACTCGCCCTTCTCCACTTCCAGGGACACGTCCCTGAGTGCGGGGTGGCTCTGCTTGGGGTAGACCTTGGAGACGTTGTCGAATCGGATCACGGATGCACCACGGGTCGCCGGGGGTAGATGTGCGTGACCATACGCGACCCGGGTGCGCAACCGCAGGCTCCGGGAGCGGTTGCGCGTACCTTGTTCGTTTTTGCGCAACCAAAGAACCTGGCACAGTGGAGGGGGAACGTTCTCACCCCGGAAGGCGTTCTCAGCTAAGGAACCGGCACGAGGAGGGCGAGCGCATGACGTACGACCGGTTGGTGTGCGCGAACTGTGCCGCCCCCGTGGCGGAAGGTCGCTGTCCGGTGTGCCGCGCGAACAGAGAGCGACTGCAGCAGGGGAACTTCTTCGCCGGCCTGAACCCCATGGCGCTCATCGCGCTGCTGGCCATCCTCGTCGCCGCCGTGGCGCTGCTGGCCGCCCACCAGACGGTGTGACGGCGAAGGGCCCGGAGCGGCAAGGCTCCGAGCCCTCGCGACAGTGCGCCGGCCGCCGTCAGGCAGCCGCACCGCCCCGGCCGCCGACCAGGCGCGGCAGGATGCGGAAGCCGATGCCGCCGGCGATCATCGTGGCGGCGCCCAGCAGCAGGAACGTGGTCTGCGCGGCACCCGTCTCGGCGAGCTCGTCGCCGCCGCCCTGGGCGGTGGTGTCGGAGCCGGTTCCGGCGCCCGTGCCCGTACCGGTGTCGGAGCCCGTGTCGGTCAGGGACGAGGAGCCCTCGTTCTGCGCCGAGTCGCCGGAGCCACCGTCCGGGTCGGCGTTGTTGCCGGAGTTGCCGTTCCCGTTGCCCTGGCCGTTCCCGTTCCCGTTCCCGTTTCCGTTCCCGTTGCCGTTACCGGTGTTCGGGTCCTCCGAGGGGTCCTCGGTCGGGTCGGGGTCCTCGGTGGGCTCCTCGGTGGTCGGCTCCGGCTCCTCGCTCGGCTCCGTCGGCTCCTCCGTGGGCTCCGGCGGCAGGTCCGTCGGAAGGTCCGTGGGGATGTCGGTCGGCAGGCCGGTGTTGCTCGGGTCCGGGTCCGGGCTCGGGGACTCGTCGGCGCACAGGATGCCGAGGACACAGTCGGACTCGGCGGCGGAAGCGGCTCCCGCGGCGGTCAGCGAGGCGCCGGCGGCGATCACGGCACCGGCCGCGATGCGCGCGACTCGGATCCGCGTCTTGTTGGTCATCAGGCTGCTACCCCCAGTAGCTGATCGTCGATGAGGCGGCGCTCGGGACGGTGATCAACGGAGGTAGTCGGATCGAAGCGAAGCCCCCCGGTTCACATGCGTCCCAGAAATACGCATGCCACGCTTCACCCTTCCCATTTTTCAAAGCAACGTCAAGGCCGTTCCGCACGCATTGCCCAAGTCCGGCGCACGATGCCGGAATTCAGCCCTGTGTGCGTCCTGCGAAACCCGGACAAACGCCAACCGCCCCCAGGAGTGGGGGCGGTTGGCAAGTCGATCTTCAACTTTCGCGGCGGTGAGGCTACTTCTCCTGCTGCTTGCGCCAGCGAATGCCGGCCTCCAGGAAGCCGTCGATCTCGCCGTCGAGCACGGCCTGCGGGTTGCCGACCTCGAACTCCGTCCGCAGGTCCTTGACCATCTGGTACGGGTGCAGGACGTACGAACGCATCTGGTTGCCCCAGGAGCTGCCGCCGTCCTTGAGGGCGTCCATCTTGGCCCGCTCCTCCTGGCGCTGCCGCTCGAGCAGCTTCGCCTGCAGAACGTTCATGGCCGTGGCCTTGTTCTGGATCTGCGAGCGCTCGTTCTGGCAGGAGACGACGATGCCGGTGGGCAGGTGCGTGATGCGCACCGCGGAGTCGGTCGTGTTGACGCCCTGACCACCGGGCCCGGAGGACCGGTAGACGTCGATGCGCAGATCCGACTCGTCGATGTCGATGTGGTCGGTCTGCTCGACGACCGGCAGCACCTCGACACCCGCGAAGGAGGTCTGGCGGCGGCCCTGGTTGTCGAAGGGCGAGATCCGCACGAGGCGGTGCGTGCCCTGCTCGACGGAGAGCGTGCCGTAGGCGTACGGCACCTTCACGGAGAAGGTGGTCGACTTGATGCCGGCCTCTTCGGCGTACGACGTCTCGATCAGCTCGGTCTTGTAGCCGTGGCGCTCCGCCCAGCGCAGGTACATGCGCTGCAGCTGCTCGGCGAAGTCGGCGGCGTCGACGCCGCCCGCCTCGGCGCGGATGTTGACGAGCGCCTCACGGGCGTCGTACTCACCGCTCAGCAGCGTGCGGACCTCCATCTCGTCCAGCGCCTTCTTGACGGCCACGAGCTCGGACTCGGCCTCGGCACGGGTGTCCGGGTCGTCCTCCTCCTCGGCCATCTCGAACAGCACGGCGAGATCGTCGATCCGCGAACGCAGGGCCTCGGCCTTCCTCACCTCCGCCTGGAGGTGGGACAGCTTGCTGGTGATCTTCTGCGCCTCGTCCGGGTTGTCCCACAGGGACGGCGCGGCCGCCTGCTCCTCGAGCACGGCGATGTCTGCCCTCATGCTGTCGAGGTCCAGAACGGCCTCGATCGACTCCATGGTCGAGGAGAGGGACTTGAGCTCTTCGGATACATCGACGACTGCCACGCTCCCAGCGTAACGGCTCCGCCGGGCGTCGAGGTCCGGTGAGGCGGGGTTCACGGGGGAAGCGGGGCCGGGCGCGCCCCTGACCTCGGCTCCTGGCGGACCGGTGACGGACGGCGGGACGGGGGCCGGTGCCCTGGCCTCCAGCTCTTGGCCGACCGGTAACGGGATGCCGGTGGGCACGGGCCGGGGTCCGGGGCGGAGCCCCGGGGGGTCAGGGGGACGCCGGGGACGAGGAGCCGCGGTCGTCGGAGGGGGTGCCCGGGTCGTCGCCGGAGGAGACCGCCCACGTACCGACGCCGACCGCCGCGATCAGGGCCACCGCGGCCGCCCCCAGAGTGATACGGCGCCTGCGGGCGGAGGCCCGATGCCGCGCGGAACCCGGCCGGGGCGCCCCCGCGGCCCTCGGCACCCGCGCCGTACCCCGCGCACCGCCGGCCAGCTCGTCGGGCGCCGGCACCCTCATCGACGTATGCGTGTCACGGTTGGAGTCCGGCTTGGCGCCCGGGACCAGGGACACGGCCCCCCGCCGCTCCCGCTCACGCGCCGCGGGCACCTCCGCGGCCGTCTCCTCGGGCTCGCTGTCCGGCTCGTCCACGTCCAGCGGCGGCATCCCCGCCAGGGTCGGCAGCTGCTCGCGCAGCCGGGCCGCGAGCTCGGAGGCGCGCAGCCGGGAGGCCGGCGCCTTCGCCAGGCACTGGACGATCAGCGCCCACAGCTCCTCGGGGATGCCGGGCAGCGGCACGACCGTCTCGGTCACATGCCGCCGCAGGACCGCGCCCGGATGCCCCCCGCCGAACGGCGTGAAGCCCGCCAGCAGCTCGTACAGCACGGTCGCGAGCGCGTAGATGTCGACGGCGGCCCGCGGCGGCAGTCCCTCGACGATCTCCGGCGCGAGGTAGTCCGGTGTGCCGATGATCTTCGTGGCGCGGGTCCGGCGCGGCGAGTCGATGAGCTTGGCCACACCGAAGTCGGTCAGCAGGGCCGGGTGCGCCCCGCCGGGCCCGAGGGGGCCCTGCATGTCGAGCAGCACGTTCTCCGGCTTGACGTCCCGGTGCACGACCCCGGCCGCGTGCGCCGCGGCGAGCCCCTCGGCGACGTCCGCGACGATCGCCACGGCCGCCTCGGGCGCGAGCCGCCGCTCCCGCTCCAGCCGGGTGCGCAGATCGGTGCCCCGGACCAGGTCCATGACGAGGGCCAGGTCGTTGCCGTCGACCACGAGGTCGCGTACGGAGACGATGTGGGGGTGCTCCAGGCCGAGCAGGGCGGTGCGCTCCTGCACGAAGCGCCCGACGAGTTCCTGGTCCGACGCGAGGTCCTCGCGCAGCAGCTTGATGGCGACGGGCCCGTCGGGGCCCTCGCCCAGCCACACCGTGCCGGCGCTGCCCCGTCCCAGGATCTGGTGCGCGGTGTACCGGCTGCCGATCTTCCGTGCCAAGACTGCTCCTACAGACGCGTGTTGTCGTTAAAACTACGCGTCCGATGAGCCAACCTTCACCGCCGAGGCGTAAATCACCCGCCAGGTGTCGACAAATCCACAGACTCGCCGTCACCACCGGCCCCCGGCCACCGGGGTACTACTGCGAGGAGTTCCCGCCCAGCTGCCCGATCCAGTCCGAGACCGTGCCGACCCAGTCGCTGATCTGTTCCCAGTAACCCTTGCCGGTGCCGATCCACTCCTGCAGCGGGCTCAGCTCCCAGATCAGCCAGCCCGCGACGAACACCACCACGATCATGACCAGGCAGCCCTTGAGGCAGCCGAGCCCGGGGATGCGGACCGGGTTGGCGCTGCGCTGACGCGGCCGGCGGGGCTCACGCACCGGCGGCTGGGGCTGCTGCGGCTGCGGGGCGGGCGCCTGGGGGGCGTACCGCTGCGGCTGCGGCGCGGGGGGCTGGGGCGTCTGGTAGCGCGGCTGCGGATGGCCGTAGCCGGGCGGCGGGCCCTGCTGGGGGCGCTGCTGGGGCTGCTGCTGCGGGCGCGGCTGCTGCTGCGGCCGGGCGACCTGCCGCTGGGGGCGGCGGCGCAGCGGGTCCTGGTCGGGGTCGAGGTACTGGACCTGCGTCTGCTCGTTGCGGTCGCGGGCCGCGCGCAGCTGCGACTGCCAGGGGTGCGGCTCCTCGGGCGCGCCGGGCTGCTGCCCCTGCGGCACGGGCGGCATGACCGCGGTCGGATCGGCCGCCCCGCGGCCGGCCCCGGTGTTCGGCAGTACGGCGGTGGGGTCCGCGGCTCCGGCCGGACCGCCGGTGTGCGGCAGCACGCTGGTCGCGGCGTTGGGGTCGTAGGCGCCCTGTCCGCTGTGCGGGAGCACCTGCGTGGGGTCGGCGGCGGCGGGCGCCGGGTCGGGCGCGAGGAGCGCGCCGACGTTCTCGGCGGCGGCGATCTGCGCCGAGTTCGCGTGCACGCCGACGCCCTGGGCGACCACGCGCAGGCCGCGCGCGAGGTTCTCCGCGCTGGGCCGTTCGTCGGGGTTCTTGCGCAGGCAGCGCTCTATGACCGTCCACAGCGGCTCGGGCACGTTGGACGGGCGGCGCGGCTCGGCGCTGAGGTGCTGGTGCAGCACCTCGAGGGCGGAGCTGCCGGAGAACGGCGGGCGGCCGGTGACCAGCTCGTACAGCAGGATGCCGGCGCCGTAGATGTCGACGGCGGAGGTCTGCGGGCGGCCCTCGGCGGACTCGGGCGCGACGTACGCGGGCGTGCCGACGAACTCGTGCGTCCGGGTCAGTCCTGGGGAGTCGGCCAGACGGGCGATGCCGAAGTCGGTGAGCATCGGGTGCATCTCACCGCCGTTCTGCGCGAGCAGGACGTTGGCCGGCTTCAGGTCGCGGTGGACCACTCCGTCGGCGTGGCTCGCGGCGAGCGCGTCGGCGATCTGCGCGGTCAGCAGCGAGGCCGCGACGGGCGTGAAGGGGCCGTTCTCGCGCAGGTAGCGGTGCAGGTCGGGGCCGTCGACGAGGTCCATGACCAGGGCCAGCAGCTCGCCCTCGACGACCAGGTCGCGGACCCGGACGATGTTGGGGTGGGTGAGCCTGAGCAGGACGGAGCGCTCGCGCAGGAAGCGCATCACGATGTCCGCGTCGCTCGCGAGCTCTTCCTTGAGCACCTTGATCGCCACGGTCTCGCCGGGCTGGCCGGGCACGGCCGCCTCCGCGCCGGCCGTCTCCCGCTGGCGGGCCCGCCAGACGGTTCCCGTGGCGCCGCGGCCGAGCGGCTCCTCGAGGAAGTACTTGCTGCCGACTGGCCGCACGTCACGCGCTCCCTGCTGCTTGCCCGAAGAGTGTCCCGAGAGTGTCCCGATGTTCCGACCCACTGTAGTGCCGAGCGAATCGAAGCAAAGGTTCGAAGGAAAGACGACCCTCCCGCTCCGTTTGGTTGCCCGGCCCGGACGTGACCGATCTCTACTGATCGTCCGCATGACCGGGATCAGGCATTTTTACGGGCAGAGCCGACCAATCAAGATCACTTCTTCCCGGGCGGCGGGCGCATTGTCGGTGGCAGGTGCGAGGATGCGTGCAGTACTGGCCGACGTGCTCGTGTGGTGGTGGGGGGAGTCCGCGCCCGCGCGCAGAAGGGACCGCTGACGGCGATGCAGATCCGGCTGACCGTCGTAGACCCGCTGGGCCCCGCCGCCGAGGCGCGCGGCCGGGCCACGAGCCGTGACGTGCTGGTCACGGCCCCCGCGGGGACGGCCCTGGCCGCGGTGGCGTCGGCGCTGGCCTCGGCGGCCTCGGGGGACGGCACCGGCGACCGGCCCGAGCGCGGCGGCACGGCGGTGCTCTACGCCGGCGAGGAGCGGCTGGACGCGCAGCGCTGCACCCTCGGCGAGCCGCCCCTGGTGGACGGCGCGGTGCTGTCCGTGGGCGCCCCGGCCGGTCCCGAACAGCACCCCGAGGTGGACGGCGCCCCGGCCCAGCTGCACGTGGTGGCGGGGCCCGACGCGGGCGGTGTGCACCTGCTGCACGGCGGGCAGGTCCGCATCGGCCGCTCCGCCGACGCCGACGTCCCGCTGGACGACCCGGACGTGTCACGGCTGCACTGCGCGGTGACGCTCGGCGCCGACGGCCGGGTCACGGTCGCCGACCTCGGCTCCACCAACGGCACCGTCCTCGACGACACCCGCGTGGACACCCGCCCGGTCCGTTTCCCGCCCGGCGCGCTGCTGCGGATCGGCGAGTCGGCCCTGCGCCTGACCGCCCCGGCGTCCGGGCCGCTGCCCCGCCTGACCACCGCGCCGGACGGCGAGGGCCACATCCGGGTGCTGCCGCAGCCCGCGGAACCCGGCGAGCCCTCGACGCCCCCGGCCGCGCACCGGCCCGAACCCCCGGTCGTGCCCGGCCAGGGCGGCGCCCCGCTCATCGAGCACCGCCCCTCCGCGGACGCCGACACGCATGCCGGTCTCTTCGGCGTGGGCCGCTTCACGGAGGACCCCCCACCCCCCGTGACAGCGACCCCGGCCCGCGAGGGCGGCCGCCGCAAGGGCGGCCTGTCCGCCTGGGCCCGCCGGCTGAAGAAAGAACGCCCCGAGCCCGGGGACCGCACGGAACCCACGGCCCACGACACCCAGGACGCCGAGGCGCCCGCTCGGCCCGCTCCCCCGGGGCTGCCCGAGACCTGGCCCGACCCCGCCGCCCTGCTGCTGACCGCGCTGGGCCCCGGCCCCCGGCTGTGGGAGCGCGGCCCGGGACACCCCGAGGCCCTCACGGTCCGGCTCGGCACCGCCGACCGCACCGCGCCGGACGGCTCGCACCTGCTGCCCGCCGTGCCCGTCACCACCGGCCTGCGCGAGGCGGGCGCACTGGGCCTGGCCGGACCGCGGCCCCGCCTCGCCGGACTGGCCCGCGCGGTGCTGGCCCAGCTCGCCGCGCTGCACTCCCCGGACACCCTCGACCTCGTGCTGATCAGCACCGACCGGGCCCGGCCCGTCGAGGAGCGCACCGCCGAGTGGTCCTGGCTCGGCTGGCTGCCCCATCTGCGCCCCGGCCACGGCCAGGACTGCCGCCTGCTCCTCGCCTACGACCGCGAGCAGGCCGCCGCCCGCACCGAGGAACTCCTGCGCCGCCTGGAGGACCACCTCGCCGAGCAACGGGCGCGGGGCAGCCGGCCGGCGCCGATATCCCCCGCACCCGCCACCGGCCCCACGGACACCCCCGCCGCCTCCCCGCGCGGAGCGGCCCGCCGCCCTTCCTGGGCGCGGGACGACGACGCCGCGGACCGGGTGAGCGGGTTCCCCGGCCCGTACACCGTGGTCGTCGTCGACGGCGACCCCGGCGGGCCCGGACTGCGGGACACGGTGGCGCGGCTCGCGGCGGAGGGCCCGCGGGCCGGCATCCACGTCCTGTGTCTGGCCGAGACGGCCGCGGCCTCTCCCGCCTCCCCGGTGACGGAGACGTACGAGGCGGCCTGCGCGGCGGCGCCGGTGTTCCGCGAGTGCGGGGCCGTCGCGCTGCTCAGCGGCGATGTGGCGGGAGCCCTGCGGCTGCTGCGCGTGGCCCGCACCGGGGCCGCCGAGCGCGCACCGGTGGGCCACGGCACCGTCGGCACGGTGGACGCGGTGTCCGCCGCCTGGGCCGAGCGTTTCGCGCGTGCCCTGGCCCCCCTGCGCACCGACGGCACCGGCGAACGGCACCCCCGCGTCTCCGCCCCCCTCCCGCAGGCCGCGCGGCTGCTCGACGAGCTGGGTCTCGCCCGGGCCACCCCGGCGTCGCTGATGGCGCGCTGGGCCGACGCCGCCGACGACACCTCCACGCCCGGCGGCCGCGCCTCGGCCGTCCTCGGCGCCGGACCGCGCGGCCCGGTGGTCGCCGACCTCGTGACGGACGGACCCCACCTGCTGGTCGAGGGCCCGGCGGGCAGCGGCCGTACGGAACTGCTCCGCGCGATCGTCGCCTCCCTCGCGGCGGCCGAACGCCCCGACCGGCTGGGCATCGTCCTCATGGACGGCCGCGACAGCGTGGGCGCGGGCAGCGGCCACGGCGACGGGCTGCACGTGTGCACGGACGTCCCGCACGTCACCACACACCTGCTGGCCAACGACCCGGTCCGGATGCGCGACTTCGCCCAGTCCCTGAGCGCCGAGCTCAAGCGGCGCGCCGAGCTGCTCGGCCAGGAGGACTTCACCGCCTGGCACACCCGGCAGCAGGTCTCCGGCCGCCTGGTGGCCCAGCGCACGGCACCGGCGCCGACCGGCGCGGCCGACCTCGACACCCCGCCCAGTTCGACCCTCCGGCTGCGCCCCGCGGCCGCCCGCCGCCGCACGGACGCGGCCCCGCCGCTGCCGCGCCTGGTGGTCGTCGTCGACGACCTGGACGCACTCGTCTCCCCCGCCCTGGGCTCCCCCGGCCGCCCCGCCGCGGGCTCTGTGATGCGGGCCCTGGAGGCGGTGGCCCGCGAGGGTGAGCGGTTCGGCGTCCATCTGGTGGCCGCGAGCGCCCCGGGTGGCCGTACGGCCGAGACGGAACCGGCCCGCCGGGCCGCGCTGCGGGTCACCCTGGAGACGCCCGCCCCCGGACCGGACGACCCCGCGCCCGGCCGTGGCCGCCTGACCTGTGCGGACGGGCGTACGACGGCGTTCCAGGGCGGCCGCGTCACCGGACGCATCCCTCGTACGGCGACCCTGCGGCCCACCGTCGTACCGCTCGACTGGCAGCGGATGGGCGACCCTCCGACCCGCCGCCCGGTCCGTGAACTGGGCAACGGCCCGACCGACCTGGCCCTCCTGGCCAGCGCCCTGCAACGCGCGACCCGCGAGGTGTCGGCAGCGGAGGTCCCGTCCCTGCTCTAGCGGTCCCCTGCTTGTGCGCGGCCGGTCGCGCAGTTCCCCGCGCCCCTAGGGGGTTGCGGTCAGGGGGTCTCCGCCCGCAGCGGCCAGGACGGACAACCCCCGGCCCGGCCCCGGCCCACCGAACCCGACGCGCTGGCGCAACCCCAACCGGACCCGCGCAGGCCGCCGCAGGCACCCGCGGCAGTCACGAGGGGGTCACGATCACCTGGTTGACACACCACGCGCACTTGCCGACCTCCCGGACCCGGCGTAGACCAGAGCCCACGGACAGCGTTCGGACGTTCGACGAGGAACGAAGAACGGGGCAAGTGATGCGCAGCACGAGCAACACGATCCGGACACGCAGGACGGCCAGGGCCGCCACGGCCCTGCTCGCGGGAGCGCTCGCGTTCTCGCTGACGTCCTGCGGTGACGACGACAGCGACGTGAACGAGGAGGGCGTCGGCCAGACGGAGTCCGCCTCCACCGTCACCCTCCCCAAACTGAACGGCGAGAGCCTCGAGGTCGCCGCCGTATGGACGGGACCCGAGCAGGCCAACTTCAAGAAAGTCCTGGCGGAGTTCGAGAAACGGACCGGCGCGAAGGTGACCTTCGTGCCCGCACAGGACCCGATCATCAACTTCCTCGGCTCGAAGATCGCGGGTGGCGCGCCGCCGGACATCGCGATCCTCCCGCAGGTCGGCGCGATCAAGCAGGCCGTCGACAAGGGCTGGGCCAAGCCGGTCGGCTCGGAGGCCCAGGAGCAGGTCGAGAAGAACTACTCCCAGGGCTGGCAGGACCTCGGCAAGGTCAACGGCAAGCAGTACGGCGTCTACTACAAGGCCGCCAACAAGTCCCTGATCTGGTACAACGCACCGGTGTTCGAGAACGCGGGCGCCGAGGAGCCGAAGACCTGGGACGAACTGCTGACGACCGCGCAGACGGTCTACGACTCAGGGGTGACCCCGTTCTCGATCGGTGGAGCCGACGGCTGGACGCTCACCGACTGGTTCGAGAACGTCTACCTCTCGCAGGCAGGCCCCGAGAAGTACGACCAGCTCGCGAAGCACGAGATCAAGTGGACGGACCCGTCCGTGAAGGACGCCCTGTCCAAGCTCGCGGAGATCTGGGGCAAGAAGGACTACGTGGCGGGCGGCGCGGCCGGCGCGCTGCAGACGGAGTTCCCGGCCTCCGTCACGCAGGTCTTCACCGGAGGTGACCAGCCCAAGGCGGCCATGGTCTACGAGGGCGACTTCGTCCAGGTCAACATCGCGGAAACGGACGCGAAGGTCGGCGAGCAGGCCAAGGTGTTCCCGTTCCCGTCGGTGGGCGACACCGCACCGGTGGTGTCCGGCGGCGACGCGGCGGTGATCCTTGAGGACTCCAAGGCGGCGCAGGCGCTGGCCACCTTCCTGGCCTCCCCGGACGCGGCGACCATCCAGGCGGGCCTCGGCGGCTACCTGTCACCGAACAAGAACGTCGACCCGTCGGCGTACCCGAACGCGGTGCAGCAGGAGATGGCGAAGGCCCTCGTCGCGGCCGGCGACGACTTCCGCTTCGACATGTCCGACCAGGCGCCGCAGGCGTTCGGCGGCACGCCCGGCAAGGGCGAGTGGAAGATCCTCCAGGACTTCCTGAAGAACCCGAAGGACATCGCGGGGACCCAGGCGAAGCTGGAGGCGGAGGCGGCCAAGGCGTACGGGAACTGAGCCGGCGATGGCGACGGCACCAGCGGCAGGGGTCTCCGAGACCCCTGCCGCTCCCCGTAAGCGCAGGAGCGTGACCGGTACCCGCAAGAGCGTGGCAGTGCTCTTCCTGCTGCCCGCCCTGGTGCTGCTCGGCGCGCTCGTGGTCTACCCGATCGGGTACTCGCTGTTCCGCAGCTTCTACGACCAGTCCGGCGACTCCTTCGCCGGCATCGACAACTACAAGGCGCTGTTCACGGACGACGGCATCCGCACCGCGCTGAAGAACAACGTCATCTGGGTGGTGTTCGCGCCGACGGTGGCCACCGTGCTGGGCCTGATATTCGCGGTGCTGACGGAAAGGGTGCGCTGGGGTACGGCGTTCAAGCTGGTCGTCTTCATGCCGATGGCGATCTCCATGCTGGCCGCGGGCATCATCTTCCGCCTGGTGTACGACCAGGACCCGGACAAGGGCGTGGCGAACGCGGTGTGGGTGGGCGTGCACGACACGTTCGCGCAGTCGTCGGCGTTCCCGAAGGCGCACCCGGGCCGTGACTCGCCGCTGGAGCCCGCGGGCGGCGGCGCGTTCGTCACCAAGGACCCGGTGCGCGCGGGCACACCGGTCTCGTTGCCGCTGGTCGGTGTGCCGCCCGACCAGATGCCCGACGGCGCGGAGCCGGCCGCCGCGCCCGAGGCCGATCCGGGCAAGGTGTCCGGCACGACCTGGCAGGACTTCACCCGGGGCAAGGGCGTGGGCACCCTGGGCAAGCCGGACGCGTCCGAGCTGGGCTATCCGGGGATGCGGATCGAGGCGGTCAAGGACGGCAAGGTGGTGGCCTCCACGAAGGCCGCCGACGACGGCACGTTCACGCTGCCGGAGGAGGCGGACGGGGCGCTGCTGCGGCTGCCGGCGAGCAACTTCAAGGAGGCGTACAACGGTCTGGACTGGCTCGGCCCGTCGCTGGTGACGCCCGCGATCATCGGGTCGTACATCTGGATGTGGGCGGGTTTCGCGATGGTGCTGATCGCGGCGGGGCTCGCGGGCATCCCGCGGGATCTGCTGGAGGCGGCGCGGGTGGACGGCGCCAACGAGTGGCAGGTGTTCCGCCGGGTCACGGTGCCGCTGCTGGCGCCCGTGCTCGCGGTGGTCGCGGTCACCTTGATGATCAATGTGCTGAAGGTGTTCGACCTGGTCTTCATCATCGCGCCGGGCTCCTCGCAGGACGACGCGAACGTGCTGGCGCTGGAGCTGTACCGCAAGGGCTTCTCGGAGGACCAGCCGGGTATCGCCAGCGCGATCGCGGTTTTCCTGCTGCTGCTGGTGATCCCGGTGATGTGGTTCAACGTGCGCAGGCTCAAGCGGGAGGTGCGGCGATGACGGCCAAGTCCCTGGGCGGCAGGCTCGTCGGATGGGTCAGCGGCAGTCTGGTCCGGGTGTTCCTGGTCGTCGTGGGCCTGTTCTGGCTGGTGCCGACGATCGGTCTGCTGCTGTCCTCGCTGCGCACGCCGGAGGACATGAACGACAGCGGCTGGTGGACGGTGTTCACCGAGCCGGCGCAGCTCACCGTGGACAACTACCAGAAGCTGCTCGACAACCCGGACATCACCGACTCGCTCGTCAACACCGTGCTGATCACGGTTCCGGCGACGGTCCTGGTGGTCGTGGTCGCCGCGCTCGCGGGCTACGCGTTCGCCTGGATGGAGTTCCCGGGCCGCGACTGGTGGTTCCTGGCGGTGGTGGGGCTGCTGGTGGTGCCGGTGCAGGTGGCGCTGATCCCGATCGCCGAACTGTTCGGCAAGCTCGGTCTGTTCGGGTCGATCCTCGGTGTGGTGCTGTTCCACGTGGGGTTCGGCCTGCCGTTCGCGGTGTTCCTGCTGCGGAACTTCTTCGCGGAGATCCCCCGCGAGCTGCTGGAGGCGGCCCGGCTGGACGGCGCCGGTGAACTGCGGCTGTTCGCACGGGTGGTGATGCCGCTGGCCGCCCCGGCGATCGCGAGCCTCGCCATCTTCCAGTTCCTGTGGGTGTGGAACGACATGCTGGTGGCGCTGGTGTTCACCGACGCGGGGAGCCAGCCCATCACGGTCGCGCTGCAGACGCAGGTACGGCAGTTCGGCAACAACATCGATGTGCTGGCGCCGGGCGCGTTCATCTCGATGGTGATCCCGCTGGCCGTGTTCTTCGCGTTCCAGCGGCAGTTCGTGTCAGGCGTGATGGCCGGAGCTGTGAAGTAGCCCGTGTGGGGCGGGACTTCACGGTCCCGCTCCACACGTCCCCGCCCCCACACGAACCCGCCCCCGCACGACCCAGCCCCCGCGCGAACCCGCCCCGCACGATCCCGCCCTTCACGAACCCGTCCCCTCACAGCCCCCGCCCTTCGGGAGGCTCCCCCCGTATGGCGTACACGGCGTAACCCCGTCGTCGCGTGGGCCGTTCCCGGGCAGAACGCCCGCGCCGACCCATGGATGTTCCGTTGCCCAGGTTCAGTGTCATCGTCCCCGCGTACAAGGTTCAGGCGTATCTGCACGCATGCCTGGAATCGGTCCTCACCCAGTCGTACGGCGATTTCGAACTCGTCGCCGTGGACGACGCCTCCCCGGACGCCTGCGGGGCGATCCTCGACGAGGTGGCGGCCCGCGATCCCCGGGTGCGGCCGCTGCGGCTGCGGGAGAACGCCGGCCCGGGTCCGGCCCGCAACGCGGGCAAGGAGGTGGCGGCCGGCGACTATCTGCTGTTCCTGGACGGCGACGACACCCTCACCCCGGGCGCGCTGCGGGCGATCGCGGACCGGCTGAAGGAGACCGGCGAGCCGGATGTGCTGGTCCATGACTTCGCGCGCGCCGACCGGACCGGCGTGCAGGTGCGCAACGAACTGGCCGCGCAGCTCACCGAGCGCGGCCCGGCCCCGTTCCGCCTGGTGGACCGGCCGGGGCTGCTGCGGGTGTCGCCGGTGGCCTGGAACAAGGCGTACCGGCGGGAGTTCGTCGAGCGTGAGGGCCTGGCCTTCCCGCCGGGCTGCTACGAGGACACGCCCTGGACGGCTCAGGCGCTGATGGCGGCCGAGTCGATCGCGACGCTGGACCGGGTGTGCGTGGTGCACCGGCAGCACCGGCACGGTGCCCTGCTGTCGGCCCCCGGTGAGCGGCACTTCGACCTCTTCGAGCAGTACGACCGGGTCTTCGCGTACCTGGACGCGCGGCCCGGACTCGCCCAGTGGCGGCCGGTGCTGTTCCGGGGCATGGTCGACCGGCTGACGACGGCGTTCACCGCTCCGGGCCCGCTGCCGGGCGGCAACCGGTCCGAGTTCCCGCGCCGGGCCCGCGCCCACTACCGCCGCCACCGCACCCCCGGCGGCGGCCCGCTGCCGCCGCGCGCCCGGCTGCGGCACGTCCTGGTCCGCCGGGGTGCCCACCGCACGTACCGGGCGCTGCTGCTCGGCGGGCGCCTGGCCCGGGCCGCGGCCCGGCTCGCGGCCCGCCTCGGCCGGGCGCTCGGGTCGTCCGCCCTCCGGCTGCACTACCGCGTCCAGCTGAGGCTGCCCGTGCGCGAGGACCGGGCGGTGTTCGCCGCGTACGGCGGGCGGGGCCACTCCTGCAACCCGGGCGCGCTGGAGGCGGCCTTCCGCGAGCTGGCCCCGCACATCCGCACGGCCTGGATCACCCGGCCCGAGCACCACCACACGGTTCCGCCGGCCACCCGCAGGCTCACCCCGGGCACGGCCGCGTACTGGACGGCGCTGGCCCGCTCCAAGTACCTGGTGAACAACGGCGACTTCGACCGCGCCCTGGTCAAGCGCCCCGGCCAGGTGTTCGTGCAGACGCAGGCCGGCACCCCGCTCAAGCACATGGGCCTGGACCTGCGCGACCGGCCCGCCGCCGCGCGGGACACGGACTTCGGCCGGCTGGTGGCGAACGCCGGCACCTGGGACTACGTCCTGTCCGCCAACCGCCATACCACTCTGACCTGGGAACGCGTCTACCCCGGCGGTCACACGACGCTGGAGTACGGCTACCCGCGCAACGACGTGTTCCAGCGGGCGACCTCGGCGGACGTGACCCGGCTGCGCGAGTCCCTCGGCATCCCGGCCGGCTCGGTGGCGATCCTGTACGCGCCCACGTACCGCGACCACCGCATTACCCCGGTGGCCGCCCTGGACCTGGAGCGCGTGCTGCGCCGCCTCGGCCCGCGGTTCGTGATCCTCGCCCGCCCCCACCACGCCCAGCCGGGCCGGCTCGGCGGCGCGGGGGCGACGCGGGTCATCGACGTCGGCGACCACCCGAGCGTGGAGAAGCTGTGCCTGGCCTCGGACGCGCTGGTCACGGACTATTCGTCGCTGATGTTCGACTACGCCAACCTCGACCGGCCCATCGTGATCCACGCCGACGACCGGGAGGCCTACGAGGCCGTCCGCGGCACCTATTTCGACCTGCGGGCCTTCCCGCCGGGCGCGGTGGCCCGCAGCGAGGACGAGCTGATCGACATCTTCGCGACCGGGCACTGGCGCGGCTCGCGCTCGGCCCAGCTGCGGGCCGCCTTCCGCGAACGGTTCTGCCCGTACGACGACGGACGCGCGGCCGAGCGGGTCGTACGCCGCGTCGTGCTGGGCGAGACGGACCTGCCGCCGGTGGTGCCGCTGGAGGAGCGCCGTCCCGTGCCGTCGGCGGCCGCGGTCTTCGCGCACGCACGGCTGGCGAGCGTGCCGCAGCCCGCCGGTCCGCTCACCCTCGCCGACTGACCTCCGGGGGTGCGCATGCTCCGTGGTTCGTCACGGCCGGCCCCGTCGCGACCGCCGGCCTGGCGGCCTTCGGGGCGGCCGGGCGGCGGGTCGCCGTCCCGTTCCCGCTCGGTTCACCGACCTCACTCGACACCTGGGGCTCACTCGATGGGGTGAGGTGCGGCAGTCCGGTTGACCGGGTCGGGAATATACGCCCAATGCCCCTTACGCACCGTTCTGCGACCGTCCGGTGAGCGCCGGCGTCCTGACCCGCCGGCCGGTTCGCGGTGCCACGGCGCTGCGCGGCGGCCGGGTGTGGCGGCCGACCCCGTACCAGGTGTTCGGGTTCCTGTTCTGGCTGCTGATGACGCTGGCGTACTGGGCTGTCCCGCTGTGCTGCGACGCGGGCCTGCACGCGGCGGCCGTCGAACGCCTGCAGGCCGACCTGCTGCGGCCGCGCCACCCGACGGCCGACCTGCCCGGCGCGGGGAGCCCCGCCTACTCGCCGTACGCGGTCGCGCAGGGCGTGTTCGCGCGGCTGACCGGGCTGGCCGGCTGGGAGACGGTCAGGCTGGCCGGTCCGCTGAACCTGCTGGTGGTGCTGACGGGCCTGAACCGCTTCGTGCGGATGCTCTCGCCCCGCCCCTGGGCACCCGTGTGGGCACTGGTCGCGATGACGCTGCTGTGGGGCACCGAGCGGGCCTCGTGGAGCGGCTCCCTCGGGCTGATGCCGATGACCGGCAACCTCGCCGACCCGTCGGCGTTCGCGATCGGGCTCGCCTTCTGGGCATGGGCACTGACGGGGACGCGGGCGCTCGACACGGCCCGGGTGCGGTTCGTCGGACCGCGCGGACTGCCGAGCCTGACCGGCTGCGCGGGCCTGGGCCTGCTCTACGGGCTGATCGTGCTGGTCCACCCGGTGCTCTCGGTCGCCGCGCTGGCGGGCGGGGCGGCGACGGTCGCCGGCCGGCAGCGCGGCCGGGGCCCGGCGGTCGCGGGCCGCTGGGCACTGACGGGCGCGGTGGCGCTGCTGACCGCGGCGGGCTGGCCGTACTTCGACGCGTTCGCGCCGGCCGGCGACAGCGGCGACCCGCGTCTGTACCGGAATCTGCTCGGCCACTTCTGGCTTGCGCTCGCGGCGGGCCTCCCCGCGCTGTGGCTGCGGTGCCGGCGTACCGGCCCGCGGGACCCGCTGGTGCTGATGTTCGCGCTGGAGTGCCTGGTGGTGGCGTACGGCCGGCTGAGCGGCCGGTACCTGTACGGCGGCGTCCTCGGGCTCACGCTGATGCCGTTGCAGTGCGCGCTCGCGATCGAGCTCGCGGCGCCCCGGCCCTGGCCGGTGTGGCGGCGCCTGCTGGGGGCGGGCGCGGCGGTGGCGGCCTGCGCGGGTTTCCTCACGGTGCACGCCGGGGCGGTCGTCCCCCGCTCGCTCGACCCCGTCGGCTTCGACCAGCCGCCGCGCCGGCCGTCGTACGACTGGGCGGCGCGGCACGTCCGCCCCGGCGAGGTCGTGCTGACCGACGGCCACCACGCCCTGCTGTCCCTCGCCGGCCACGGCGCGAACCTGGTCGCGCCGGCCCGCCCCGACCCGGCACTCGACGAACGCGTACGGAGGCGGGGGCTGGCGGACGTCCGCGCCTATCTCGCCGACCAGTCGACCCGCGCCGTGCGCACCGCCGTCGTCCGGCGCCACCGGGTGCGGTGGCTGCTGCTCGCACCCCGGCACACGGTGCCCGAGGAGGCCGTGGTGGTGGCGTGGAGCGAGCGGACGGGGGAGGTGCTGGCGCGGGTCGCGGGCCGTTGAGCGCCGCTTACTCGATGACGAGCTCGACGTCGATGTTGCCGCGGGTGGCGTTGGAGTAGGGGCACACCTGGTGGGCGGCCTCGACCAGCTTGCGGCCGGTCGGCTCGTCCAGGTGCTCGGGGAGCTCGATGCGCAGGGTGACGGCGAGGCCGAAGCCCTCGCCCTGCTTGCCGATGCCGACCTCGGCGGTGACGGCGGCGTCGCTGACGTCGACCTTGGCCTGGCGGCCGACGAGACCCAGGGCGCTGCCGAAGCAGGCGGCGTACCCGGCGGCGAAGAGCTGCTCGGGGTTGGTGCCCTGACCGTTGCCGCCGAGCTCGACCGGCATGGCGAGGGCGAGGTCGATCTTGCCGTCGGAGGAGACGGCGCGGCCCTCACGGCCGTGGGTGGCGGTGGCGACAGCGGTGTAGAGCGCGTCCATGGATGAACCATCCCTCTCGGAGAAGTCGTTCGGGTGGCCTGTTCGGCCGCCTCACGACCACAAGTAGAGCACACCATTCAGTTGTGCACAACTGAATGGCTCGCAGTTAAGTAGCGGCCCAGCGCTACCCTGGACGCATGACCCCGACACCGGCCGCCGCCCAGGAGGACTGGCTCCGCCTGGACCGCCAGATCTGCTTCTCCCTGCACGCCGCCTCGCGCGCCTTCAACGGCGTCTACCGCGTGATCCTGAAGGACCTCGGCCTGACGTACCCCCAGTACCTGGTGATGCTGGTCCTGTGGGAAAGGGGCGAGCAGCCGGTCAAGAAGCTCGGCGAGCACCTGCGCCTCGACTCCGGCACCCTCTCCCCGCTGCTCAAGCGCCTGGAGGCGGCCGGTCTGGTCCGCCGCGAGCGCAGCGCCCGCGACGAGCGCTCGGTGGAGGTCCGCCTCACCGACGAGGGTGACGCCCTGCGTGAGCGCGCCCTCGCCGTGCCCCGCCGCATCGTCGAGGCGACCGGCTTCGACCTCGCCGAGATCCGCGAGCTGCGGGAACGGCTGGACCGCCTGACGGGCGCCCTGGACGCGGCCGCGACCCAGGAGGGGGCTGGACACCGAACGCGCCGATCCGGCCACGAAGAGTGACGTTCGGGGTCCACGCGCGCGTGCCGGCTGGTTGACTGTGCCCCGGGGGAACGACCACGGGCCTCGGGGAACGACCGACCCCCGGGCCGACGGACGAGGGGACGGCCGTATGACCTGGCTGATCACCGGCGGCGCCGGATACATCGGGGCGCACGTCGTGCGCGCGCTGCGCGCGGCGGGCGAGGAGGCGGTGGCCTACGACGACCTGTCGACCGGCATCGCCGAGCGCCTGCCGCGTGAGGTGCCCCTGGTGGTGGGCTCGACGCTGGACGCGCGGCGGCTGCGCGAGGTGCTGGCCGCGCACCGGATCACCGGGGTCGTCCATCTGGCGGCGAAGAAGCAGGCCGGCGAGTCCATGGACCGCCCGCTGCACTACTACCGGCAGAACGTGGAGGGCCTGCGGGTGCTCCTGGAGGAGGTGACGGCGGCCGGGGTGCAGTCCTTCGTCTTCTCGTCCTCCGCCGCGGTGTACGGCACCCCGGACACCGACCTCGTCACGGAGGAGACCCCGTGCCGGCCGATGTCCCCCTACGGCGAGACCAAGCTGGCCGGTGAATGGCTGGTCCGCGCGACCGGCCGGGCGACGGGCCTGTCCACGGCCTGTCTGCGCTACTTCAACGTGGCCGGCGCGGCGAGCCCCGAGCTGGCCGACGTGAGCGTGTCCAACCTGATCCCGATGGTCTTCGAGAAACTCACCGAGAACGCCCCGCCCCGCATCTTCGGTGACGACTACCCCACCCCCGACGGCACCTGCGTCCGCGACTACATCCACGTGGTGGACCTGGCCGAGGCCCACGTCTCGGCCGCCCGCGCCCTGGCCGCCTCACCGGGCCGCGCCCTCACCCTCAACATCGGCCGGGGCGAGGGCGTCTCCGTCCGCGAGATGATCGACCGCGTCAACGCCGTCACCGGCTACGACCGCCCACCGCTCACCACCCCGCGCCGCCCCGGCGACCCCGCCCGCGTCGTCGCCTCCGCCGACCGCATCACCCAGCAACTCGGCTGGAAGGCCACCCACGACCTCCAGGACATGATCACCTCGGCCTGGGAGGGCTGGGTCCGCCTCCATCCGGAGGCGGCGCGGGTGTAGCCCTGCGGCTCTGGGGGGCCGGGCGCTTCGAGCAGGGCACCGAAGAGGCCCGGCGGCGTCACCAGAACCTCTGTCCACAGCCTGGGGATGACCTCTCGGCCGCGCTCGAAGGCCTTCGGCGAGGACGGCGACCCTCCTCAGAGGGCCCTCAACGCCCCCGCCGTCGCCCTCGCCAGCGCCGCCAGGTATCCCTTGGGCGGCTTCGGGCTGCGGATGACGACCGAGCGCCAGTACAGGGGGCCGGAGATCAGGTCGAGGGCCAGCTCGCCGTCGACGCCGGTGCGGATCTCGCCACGCCGCTCAGCCGCCGCCACGATCTTGAGGGCGACGCCCTCCTGCCCCTCCCGCAGCGCCTTCTGCATCAGCTCGGCGATCTCGGGGTTGCGGGCCGCCTCCGCCTGGAGGTCGGGGATGATCTGCGAGGCCACCGGGTGCCGCAGCGCACGCGCCGTGACCTCGTACAGCAGCCGCAGATCGCCCTCCAGCGAACCGGTGTCCGGCGCCGGCAGCCCCTGCACCGCGATCGCCGACACGATGTCCAGCACCAGGTGCAGCTTCGAACGCCACCGCCGGTACACCGCCGTCTTGCCGACCCCCGCCCTGCGCGCGATGCCCTCGATCGACATCCGCGCATACCCGACCGCCGCCAGCTCCTCGAAGACAGCCGCCCGGATCGCCTCCGTCACGTCCTCCCGCAGGACTGCGGCACCTGCGGGCGCCCGGCGACGCGGGCGCGGCTGGGATCCGTCGGCGTTGGTCATGCGGACAGCATAGGGCGTCACGTCACGACGAAACGGTTGCGTCCCGTCGCCGTTTGGACATACGCTCGCGTTACGACGAAACGGTCCCGTCCCGACGTAAGCGCGCGGTAAGGAAGCCGCCGCACCCCTCCCCCGAGCGAAAGCAGCGGATGTGAGCCAGGTCCTCCACTCACCGCCCCCCACGGCGCCCGCCCCGGCCCCCGCCCCGGCAGACGACGGCGACCTCGCGGCGCTCGCGGCGCGCCACGGGCTCACGGTCAGCGGCGCCCGTGCCTCCCTGCCCCGGTACATCCGGCAGTTGTGGGCCCGCCGTCACTTCATCGCGGCGTTCTCCACGGCCAAGCTCACCGCGCAGTACAGCCAGGCGAAACTGGGCCAGCTGTGGCAGGTGATGACGCCGCTGCTGAACGCGGCCGTGTACTACCTGATCTTCGGCGTGCTGCTGCAGACCAAGCGCGGAGTGCCGGACTACGTGCCGTTCCTGGTGACGGGCGTGTTCATCTGGACGTTCACGCAGAGCTCGATCCTGGCCGGCACCCGCGCGATCTCCGGCAACCTCGGCCTGGTACGGGCCCTGCACTTCCCGCGGGCGGCGCTGCCGATCTCGTTCTGTCTGCAGCAGTTGCAGCAGCTGCTGTTCTCGATGGCCGCGCTGGCGGTCATCCTGCTCGGCTTCGGCGTGCCGCCCACCGCGTCCTGGGTTCTGGCGGTCCCGGCGCTGACGCTGCAGTTCACCTTCAACGCGGGCATGGCGATGATCCTCGCCCGCCTCGGCGCCAGGACGCCCGACCTGGCGCAGCTGATGCCGTTCGTGCTGCGGACCTGGATGTACGCGTCCGGCGTGATGTTCAGCATCGACCACATCCTGAGCACCCACACCGACCTGCCGTCCTGGCTGGGCACCGTCCTGCAGGCCAACCCGGCGGCCGTGTACATCGACCTGATGCGCTTCGCCCTCATCGACAGCTTCCACGCGAGCCAGCTCCCTGCGCACGTGTGGATGCTCGCGACCGGCTGGGCGCTGCTCGCCGGCGTGGGCGGCTTCATCTACTTCTGGAAGGCTGAGGAGACCTACGGCCGTGGCTGAGCACACCGAGGAGAAGGTCCCCACCGTCGTCGCCGACCGCGTCGACATCGTCTACCGCGTCAACGGCACCGGCGCCGGCCGCGGCTCGGCCACCGCCGCCCTCAACCGCATCCTGCGCCGCGAGAAGACCGAGAGGGCCTCCGGCGTACGCAAGGTGCACGCCGTGAAGAGCGTGTCGTTCGTGGCGTACAAGGGTGAGGCCATCGGCCTGATCGGCACCAACGGCTCCGGCAAGTCCACCCTGCTCAAGGCGGTCGCCGGGCTGCTCCCCGTGGAGAACGGCCGTATCTACACCGGCGGCCAGCCCTCCCTGCTCGGCGTCAACGCCGCCCTGATGAACGACCTCACCGGCGAGCGCAACATCCACCTCGGCGGCCTCGCCATGGGCATGTCCCGGGAGCAGGTCAGGGACCGCTATCAGCAGATCGTCGACTTCTCCGGCATCAACGAGAAGGGCGACTTCATCACCCTCCCCATGCGGACGTACTCCTCCGGCATGGCCGCCCGGCTGCGCTTCTCCATCGCCGCCGCCAAGGA
Source organism: Streptomyces sp. NPDC053367 (assembly GCF_044545925.1). Taxonomy (NCBI): domain Bacteria; kingdom Bacillati; phylum Actinomycetota; class Actinomycetes; order Kitasatosporales; family Streptomycetaceae; genus Streptomyces; species Streptomyces sp. NPDC053367. Next base: position 1,384,698 of record NZ_JBITYN010000001.1, read on the forward strand.
CCACGACGTCCTGCTGATCGACGAGGCCCTCGCGACCGGCGACCGTTCCTTCCAGAAGCGGTCCGAGGCCCGTATCCGCGAACTGCGCCGGCACGCGGGCACGGTGTTCCTCGTCAGCCACAACAACAAGTCCATCCGCGACACCTGCGACCGCGTGCTGTGGCTGGAGCGCGGCGAGCTGCGCCTGGACGGGCCGACGGAGGAGGTCATGCGGGAGTACGAGAAGTTCACCGGCGACCCCGGAGCCAGGCCCGGGCCGAGGCCCAGACCGCAGCCGAAGCCCGCCGCCGACCGGCCCGCCCAGCCCGCACAGCCCGCCCAGCCCGCGCAGACGGCCCAGCCCGCGCAGACGGCCGAGTCCGCGCAGACCGCCCGGAGCGCCACGGTCTGACGCGCCCGCCGACGCCCCCCCCTCACGCGAAGGCGCCCCGGGCCGTACGGCCCGGGGCGCCTTCAGCGTCGTACGGTCACGAATGCGTGCGCAGCAGCGTCCTCATCGTCCGCATCGCCACCGACAGGTTGGCGAGGTCGAACGTCTCCGAGCCCTGGATCTCCTCCAGGGTCGTGCGGGCGCGGCCCAGGATCGCCTGGTTCTTCTGCTCCCACAGCTTGAAGCGCTGCTCGGGAGTCGACGAGCCGTTGCCCGCCGCCAGGACGTCAGCCGTGAGCGCCGCGTGGGCCGCGTAGAGGTCCTCGCGGATGGCGGCACGGGCCATGGACTGCCAGCGGTCCTCGCGCGGCAGCTCGATGATGCGGTCCATGAGCCGGGTGATGCTGAGCCGGTCGGCGAGGTCGTAGTAGACCTCGGCGACGTCCAGCGGCTCCTTGCCCATGCGGTCGGCCACCGAGACGATGTCCAGCGCCGGGAAGGCGGAGGAGAACCCTGCCACGCGTGTGGCCAGCTCGTCCGGCACGCCGGCCTGGGTCAGCTCGTCGTAGATCTGCTGCCACCACTCCAGGTCCACGCCCTTGAGCAGCTTCGGCAGCTGCTGCCACACCGTCTCCACCCGCTCGGCGAAGAAGTCGACGGTCTCGGCGAGCTCCAGCGGCTGCGGCCGGTTGTTCAGCAGCCAGCGCGTGCCGCGCTCGACGAGACGGCGCGAGTGCAGCCGGATACGGGTCTGCGCGGCGGCGTCGACCCGGTTGTCGAGCGCCTCGACGCCGTCCCACACCGCCGCCGAGCGGAAGATCGCCCGCGCGGCGGTCTGCGCCCGCACGATCTCCTCCAGCGACGCGCCGGTCTCCTCGCGCATCCGGTGCAGATACGTCGTACCGCCGGTGTTGACCGTGTCGTTGACCAGCACGGTCGTGGTGATCTCGCGGCGCAGCGGGTGCGTGTCGATCTGCGCGGTGAACTTCTCGCGCAGCGCGGTCGGGAAGTAGGCGTGCAGCAGACCGCGCAGATACGGGTCGTCCGGCAGCGTGGTGGCCAGCAGGTCCTCGGCGACCGTGATCTTCGTGTACGCCATGAGGACCGCGGTCTCCGGCCCGGTCAGGCCCTGGCCGGAGCCGAGGCGCTCGCGGATCTGCCGGTCGGTCGGCAGGAACTCCAGCGCCCGGTCGAGGAGTCCCTCGCGCACCAGGTGTCGCATGAAGCGCTGCTGGGCGTGGAGCATGTTCTTGGACTGGGCGAGGGCGTTGGCGATCGCCGTGTTCTGCGCGTAGTTGTTGCGCAGCACCAGACGCCCGACCTCGTCGGTCATCTCGGCGAGCAGCTTGTTGCGCTGCTTGACGGTCATGTCGCCCTCGGCGACCAGGCCGTTGAGCAGGATCTTGATGTTCACCTCGTGGTCGGAGGTGTCCACGCCCGCGCTGTTGTCGATGGCGTCGGTGTTGATCCGCCCGCCGTGCCGCGCGAACTCGATGCGGCCGAGCTGGGTCAGGCCCAGGTTGCCGCCCTCGCCGACGACCTTGACGCGCAGGTCGCTGCCGTCGACGCGGATGGCGTCGTTGGCCTTGTCGCCGACGTCGGCGTTCGACTCCTGGGACGACTTGACGTAGGTGCCGATGCCGCCGTTCCACAGCAGGTCGACCGGCGCGGTCAGGATCGCCCGCATCAGGTCGGCCGGGGTCATCTTGGAGACCTTCTCCTCGATGCCGAGGGCCTCGCGGATGTGGCTGTTGAGCTGGATGGCCTTGGCGCTGCGCGGGAAGATCCCGCCGCCCGTGGACAGCAGCTCGGTGTTGTAGTCGGCCCAGCTGGAGCGCGGCAGTTCGAACAGCCGGCGGCGCTCGGCGTACGAGGTGGCCGCGTCCGGGTTGGGGTCGATGAAGATGTGCCGGTGGTCGAAGGCGGCGACCAGGCGGATGTGCTCGCTGAGCAGCATGCCGTTGCCGAACACGTCACCGGACATGTCGCCGATGCCGACGACCGTGAAGTCCTCGGACTGCGTGTCCACGCCCAGCTCGCGGAAGTGCCGCTTGACGGACTCCCAGGCGCCGCGCGCGGTGATGCCCATGCCCTTGTGGTCGTAGCCCGCGCTGCCGCCGGAGGCGAAGGCGTCGCCCAGCCAGAAGTCGTACTCCGCGGCGACCCCGTTGGCGATGTCGGAGAACGTCGCGGTGCCCTTGTCGGCGGCGACGACGAGGTAGGTGTCGTCCTCGTCGTGGCGGACCACGTCCGCCGGGGGCACGACCTCGCCGGCGACCATGTTGTCGGTGATGTCGAGCAGCGCCGAGATGAACGTCTTGTAGCTGGCGATGCCCTCCGCCATCCACGCGTCACGGTCCACGGCCGGGTCCGGCAGCTGCTTGGCGACGAAGCCGCCCTTGGCGCCGACGGGCACGATGACGGTGTTCTTCACCATCTGCGCCTTGACCAGGCCGAGGATCTCGGTGCGGAAGTCCTCACGCCGGTCGGACCAGCGCAGACCACCGCGCGCTACCTTGCCGAAGCGCAGGTGCACGCCCTCGACCCGAGGCGAGTACACCCAGATCTCGAACGCCGGGCGCGGCGCGGGCAGGTCCGGGATGGCCTGCGGGTCGAACTTCATGGAGACGTAGTCGTGCGGCTTGCCGGCCGCGGCCTCCTGGAAGAAGTTCGTGCGCAGCGTCGCCTTGATGACGGTGAGGAACGAGCGCAGGATGCGGTCCTCGTCCAGCGAGGCGACCTGGTCGAGCGCGGCCTCCAGCTCCTCCAGGAGGGCGTCGACCAGTTCGTGACCGGCGCGCTGCCGGTCGGGCGACATCCGCGCCTCGAACAGCGACACCAGCAGCCGGGTGGTGTGGACGTTGTTGCGGAGGGTGTCCTCCATGTAGTCCTGGCTGAAGGTGGAGCCGGCCTGCCGCAGGTACTTCGCGTACGCGCGCAGCACCATCGCCTGCCGCCAGGTCAGCCCGGCGCGCAGCACGAGGGCGTTGAAGCCGTCGTTCTCCGCCTTGCCGGTCCAGGTCGCGGCGAAGGCCTCCTGGAACCGCTCGCGGGCGTCGTCCGCGAGGTAGTCGGCGCTGCCCTGCGCCTTGGGGACGCGCAGGCCGAAGTCGTAGATCCAGGCGACACTGCGGTCGGCGCAGCGCAGCTCGTAGGGCCGCTCGTCGATGACCTCGACGCCGAGCCGGTTGAGGACCGGCAGGACCGCGGACAGCGAGATCGCGTCGCCCTTGCGGTAGATCTTGAAGCGGCGCTCGTCGGGGGCGGCGCCCACCGGCTCGTAGAGGCTGAGCGCGAAGTTCTCCTGCTCGGTCAGCCGCTCCAGGTGGACGAGGTCGGCGACCGCGGCGCGCGGGCTGTGGTCGGCCTTGTAGCCCTCGGTGAAGGCGTTGGAGTAGCGGCGCAGCAGCTCGGCGGCGCGCTCCTCGCCCAGCTCGGCGTTGAGCGCGTCGGAGAAGCCGTCGGCCCAGGAGCGGGCGGCCTCGACCAGGCGGGTCTCGATGCGCTCCTTGTCGCTGTCGGACAGCTGTGGCAGCTCGGTGCCCGGCGGGACGCGGACCACGAAGTGCAGCCGGGACAGGATCGACTCGGTGTTCCAGGCGGTGAAGTCGACGCTGACGCCGCCGAGCTCCTCCTTGAGGATGTCGATGATCCGCAGCCGCACGCCGGTGGTGTAGCGGTCGCGCGGGAGGTAGACCAGCGCGGAGTAGTAGCGGCCGTACTCGTCCTGGCGCAGGTACAGGCGCAGCCGGCGCCGCTCCTGGAGGTACAGCACCGAGGTGGCGATGGCGCGCAGCTCGTCGACGGGCGTCTGGAACAGCTCGTCGCGCGGGTACGTCTCCAGGATCTGCAGCAGGTCGCGGCCGTCGTGGCTGGCGGGCGAGAACCCGGCGCCCTCCAGCACCTCGTCGACCTTGCGGCGGATGACCGGCACGCGCAGCACGGACTCGGTGTAGGCGGCCGAGGAGAACAGGCCCAGGAAGCGGCGCTCGCCGACGACCTCGCCGTTCTCGTCGAACTTCTTCACGCCGACGTAGTCCAGGTACGACGGCCGGTGCACGGTCGCGCGGCTGTTGGCCTTGGTCAGCACCAGCAGCTTGTGCTCGCGGGCCTTGGCACGGGCGTCGGCGGGCAGCCGCTCGAACGACGGGCTGACCGGGTGCTGGTCGTCGCCCGCGTGGTGCGGGTCGGAGCGCAGGATGCCGAGGCCGGTGCCGGGGACGGCGGCCAGGGAGTCGTCGTCGCGCAGCTGGTACTCGCGGTAGCCGAGGAAGGTGAAGTGGTCGGCGGCCAGCCAGCGCAGCAGCTCGCGGGCCTCCTCGATCTCCTGGCGGCGCAGGTCGTCGGCGACGGGCTCCTCGGGCAGCTGGTCGGCGATCCGCAGCGCCGCGTCCCGCATCTTCTCCCAGTCCTCGACGGCCTCGCGGACGTCGGACAGGACACGCAGCAGGTCGGCGGTGATCTGCTTGAGGTCGGAGCGGTCGGTCTCGCGGTCGATCTCGACGTGGATCCAGGACTCGACGTGCGCGTCGTGCGGCAGGTCGGCGGTCGGCTGCTTGGCGATGACCTCGATGAGCTTGCCGGTCAGGTCGCGGCGGACGACGACCTGCGGGTGGATCACCACGTGGATGCCGCGGCCCTGGCGGGTCAGCTCGTTGGTGACGGAGTCCACGAGGAAGGGCATGTCGTCGGTGACGACCTCGACGACGGAGTGGCTGCACGTCCAGCCGTTCTCCTCGACCGTCGGGGTGTGCACACGCACGTTGGCCGTGCCCTGGGGGCGGTTCTCGGCCAGCCGGTAGTGCGAGTAGGCGGCTCCGAAGACATCGACCGGGTCGCGGTCGGTGAGGTCCTCCGGGGCGGTGTGCAGGTAGTAGCGCTGGAGGAACGAGAGCACGGCGGCCCGGTCGGGGGTGCCGTGTTCCGTCGTCCCAGTCGGTAGATACCCCCCGACCGGGCTGTTCTCAGCTACCCGGGCGGCCCGATCGAGCAGCTCGGCCTTGGCTTCGTCCAGCTTGGTCTGCATTGTCCTCTGGCTCCTGTCGCGCGCCGTTGCGTGACGTTGAAGGAAGTACGGTCTCTCCCCCTCCGGACCTGCGCCGCGACGCGGGGTGTCCGGTCTGGTTCGACGCAGTGCCGCAAAGGGAGAAGAGCGGTGGGCCGACAGTCGTCGACGCCCCCATGGGAACCGGGTGACCCGAAAGAACGGGAAAATACGGCACCGCTGTCGGCGCCGCCTGGATCCGGGGAGTGTGCGGCGTCCTGGGGGCCGCCATGGCCCCGACCCGCCCGCGAAGACCAGCGACCGCCGCCCGGTCACGGATGTGCTCCGTGCTCTCCGGGCGCAGGGCAGGGGCGTCGGTGCCCCCGCGAGATATCGCGCTGATCACGCCACCAGGCTATCGCTCCTTACGGGGGCCACGTCATGAGCCGTATGTGTACAAAACTGGGGGGCGAACTTTGACGTTCTGCACAGGGACGACGGGCCGGGAACCACCCTCGAGGAGTCCGGGCGGGGCGAAAAGTCGACTCTCGCGGTGGGGGCGCGCAGCCTGAGAGCGACTGCGCCTCTTGGCAGCGCGGCGCCCAGGAGGCAGGTTGGCCATGAAGCCACGGTTCTGAGGGGAGCACACGGCCATGACAGCGAAGATCCTCATCGTCACCGGAGACGCGGCGGAGTCCCTGGAGGTCCTCTACCCCTACCAGCGCCTGCGCGAGGAGGGCTACGAGGTCCACATCGCCGCCCCCGAGCGCAAGAAGCTGCGGTTCGTCGTCCACGACTTCGAACCCGGCTTCGACACCTACACCGAGAAGCCCGGCTACACCTGGCCCGCCGACCTCGCCTTCTCGGAGGTCGAACCGAGCGACTACGCCGCCGTCGTCGTCCCCGGCGGCCGCGCACCCGAGTATCTGCGCAACGATCCCGAACTCCGCAAGATCCTGAAGTCCTTCTTCGACGCGGACAAACCCGTCGCCCAGATCTGCCACGGCCCCCTCCTCACCGCTGCCGTCGACGGCCTGCGCGGCCGCCGTGTCACCGCCTATCCCGCCCTGGAACTGGACATGCAGGCCGCCGGCGCCACCTTCCAGGACGCCGAGGCGGTCGTCGACGGCACCCTGATCTCGTCCCGCGCCTGGCCGGACCACCCGGCGTGGATGCGGGAGTTCCTCACGGTGCTCAGGGCGAAGGCCCCGGTCACCTGACCGCGCCCGGCCCCGGCGGGCGGCCGCCCCCGGGCGGACCGCCTACGCGGCGAGTCTCTCCGCCTCGGCGACCGCCTCGTGGAGCGTGTCCACCACGGGCACGCCCACGGTCTCCAGGCTGGCCCGGCTGTGCGAGCCGCCGGTGTACAGCACGGCCCTGGCGCCCACGTGCAGCGCGGCCACGGCGTCGTCGGCCGCGTCCCCGATCACCACCGTGCGCCGCGCCTCCACGCCGGTGAGCGAGCCGAGGTGCCGCACCATGTGCTCGGCCTTGCTGCCGCCGGACGGCCCGGTCCGGCCGTCGATGCGTATGAAGTGCTCGGCGATGCCGAAGCCCCGCACCAGCGGCACCAGTTCCTCATGCCCGTACATGCTGAGGATCGACTGGCTGCGCCCCGCCGACCGCCAGTCCGCGAGCAGCTCCGCCACGCCCTCGGTGAGCCCGCACCGCACCCGGTGCTCGGCGTAGTAACGGTGGAAGACGTCGTCCATCAATCGCCACTCGATGTCCGTCGGCAGCCGCCCCATCAGCCGCTCGTAGAACTTCGGCACCGGCACGCAGTACAGCGCGCGATACCGCTCCAGCGTGATCGGCTCCAGCCCCAGCTCGGCGAAGGCCGCGTTCGTCGCCCCGATGATGGCGTCGTTGTCGTGGAACAGCGTGCCGTTCCAGTCCCACACGATGTGCGCCCCGTTGTGCGTCCCCATGCAAAGAACGTACCCGCCCCCACTGACAATGAAGAGAACCGCAGGTCGACGCCGTACGGCCGGGGGCGTGGGTCCGTTCAGCCGGTCCGGCCGACCAGGTTCGGGATCTCCTGCGTGGCGAACCACAGCAGCTCGTGGTCCTCGGCACCGTCCACGACGAACTGCGCGTCGTCGTCCCCGCCGTCCGCCGCCGGGAGCGCGTCCACGGCCGCGGCCACGTCCGCCTCCGCGTCGTCGGAGTCCACGTGCACCGACGCCGCCTTCGCCAGCCGTACGGGTCCGGCGAGCCGCACCTCGCCGAGCGCGGCCGGGTCCAGGCCCCGGTCGGGGTCGGTCGCCGCCGAGCCGTCCGGCACGTCGACGGCCACCACGACCCGGCGCCGTACGGCACCCGGGTCCGCGGCCAGCAGCCGCAGCGAGGCCAGCGCGGCGCGGCCGAGGGCGGCGTACTCCAGCTCCTCGATGTCGTCGGAGAGGTACCACTCGCGCAGGGCCGGGGTGACGGCGTAGGCGACGAGCGGGCCGGCTCCCAGCTCACCCGTCCTGTACGCCTCGGCGAGACCGGAGAGGGTCAGGGGGACGTAGACACGCATGGGCCGGCCGCTTTCCTGTCGAAGGACTGAAGAAGCCCGGTGGGCCTCCAGGATCCGAAGAGCCTTCAGGATACGGTCCGGCGTCCCCTTTCGAGCCCCCGGCCAGGGCCGCGACGCCGTCCACCTGACGCCTCCGATTCACTCCCAGGCACCTCGCCGACCTGGGCCGATACACCATCACATCCCCCTGATAGGTGAATCACCCCCGGCCCGGCCACACGACTTGCCCCTCCTTGCCGCACTTGCCCCCGAGCCCGTAGAAGATCCCCACCGCGAAGTTACTGCCCGGTATCTCCCGGGCTCGTCGAAGGGGGACCTCATGGACGTCATCACCGCAATGACCGGCCTGCGCGTCATGGACAAGGTCATGACCAGGACGCACCACCGCGCCCCTCAGCCCTCGCCGCGGCCCTCCACGCCGACCAGCGGTCGGGGGCTGCCCGCACCGGCCGCCGACGGGGTGACGCAGGCGCCGGGCACGCGGAGCCTCGCCGACGGGCTCGCCCAAGGCGCCGCAGGGGCCTCCGCGGCAACCGCACACACCGGGCGGCACACCGGGCACACCGGGCACACCCCGGGTGCCGCACCGGCCTCCGACGGCGGCGCCCAAGCGCACGGCAGCCCCCGGAGCCAAGCCCGCCCCGGCTCGCCCGCCCTCTCCGGCACCCGGCCCCCGACGCGCCGCGACCCACGCCGCCCGGGCGGCCCCTCGACGCGAGCGGGCGGCAACACGGGCCCAGCAGGCACCCGCCCGCCGGGAACCCGCAGCACCGTCGCCCCGGGCCCGGGCGGGTCCACCGGGAATCCCGCCCCGCGCCCGGGTACGCCCAGCCCGGCTCTCGCGCCCGGCACCGCCCACGCGGCCCGGAGCGGGCCCACCACGCCCCTCACACCCCGTGGCGGCCCCGCCGCACTGCAAGTCGCCCCGACCCGCGCACTCCAGAGCCCGCTGAGCCCCGTACCGCCGGCTGCCTCCCCGGGGATGCCCACGGCCACCCGCCGGCCGTCAGCCACGGCGGCGCCCCGGTCCGGGACCAGGCCGGCCGCCCCCGCACCGCACCGGCCCACCACCGTCCCGGCCCAGACCCGGCGCCTCGTCCCGCAGCCACGTCCCACCGACCTCTTCGCCGACCGCCTGGTGCTCGTGCTGAGCGGCCAACGCCCCGTCCACTGGATGCTGCGGCACACCGTGGGCCAGGCGTACGACGATCTCGCGCGTCTCGCCGAGCGCGGCCCGCTGCGCACCCGGGGCGGCGCCCGTCCCGTCGTACGCGACATCGGCTACTACGTCCCCCGCGACGGCGCCATCGAGGCCTTCGCCCGCATCGCCGCGGGTGACCGCCTGCGGGCCATGGCCTTCCGCCTGGAACTGGGCCGTGACCACCGCTGGCGCTGCACGGCGGTGGAGCTCGGCGCCACCGGCGGCCGGCCCCGCACCCACGCCCCCTGAACCGACGGCGAAGGGCCGGGTCCCCAAGGGAGGCCCGGCCCTTCACGCCACTTCGGCCCTGACGCTGTCAGCGCAAGGGCGTCACGGCGTCACTTCTTGCGGCGGCGACCACCGGCGCCCCGCGCCTGCTTGCGGCGCTCCGCGCGCGTGAGGCCGTCCGCCTGGGAGCGCACCGGCTCGCCGTCCTCGGTGAAGTCGCCCTCGATGGTGCCGCCCTCGCCGTCCACGGTCGGCGCGGAGAAGTGGAGGTTGCGCCGCTGCGGGGCGTCCAGCCCCTTCGCGCGGATCTCCGGACGCGCGCCCGCCTGCGCCGGCACGGAGTCCTGCTTCTCCAGGTCGGCCACCGGCTTGGCGTCCTCCACCGGGACCTCCTCGACCTGCTGCTCGACCTGGACCTCCAGGTTGAACAGGTAGCCGACGGACTCCTCCTTGATGCCCTCCATCATCGCGGTGAACATGTCGAAGCCCTCACGCTGGTACTCGACCAGCGGGTCCTTCTGCGCCATCGCGCGCAGGCCGATGCCCTCCTGGAGGTAGTCCATCTCGTAGAGGTGCTCGCGCCACTTGCGGTCCAGGACCGACAGCACGACCCGGCGCTCCAGCTCACGCATGATCTCGGAACCGAGCTGCGCCTCACGCGCCTCGTACTGCTCGCGGATGTCGTCCTTGATGGACTCGGCGATGAACTCGGCGGTGAGGCCGGCCCGGTCGCCGGCCGCCTCCTCCAGCTCCTCGATGGTGACCCGCACCGGGTACAGCTGGCGGAACGCCCCCCACAGCCGGTCCAGGTCCCAGTCCTCCGCGAAGCCTTCCGCGGTCTCGGCCGCGACATAGGCGTCGATGGTGTCGTCCATGAAGTGCTGCACCTGCTCGTGCAGGTCCTCGCCCTCCAGGACGCGGCGCCGCTCGCCGTAGATGACCTCGCGCTGGCGGTTGAGGACCTCGTCGTACTTCAGAACGTTCTTACGGGTCTCGAAGTTCTGCGTCTCGACCTGCGACTGCGCGGACGCGATCGCGCGCGTGACCATCTTGTTCTCGATCGGCACGTCGTCCGGCACGTTGGCCATGGACATCACGCGCTCGACCATCTGGGCCTTGAACAGCCGCATGAGGTCGTCGCCCAGCGACAGGTAGAAGCGGGACTCGCCCGGGTCGCCCTGACGGCCGGAACGGCCGCGCAGCTGGTTGTCGATACGCCGCGACTCGTGCCGCTCGGTGCCCAGAACGTACAGGCCGCCGAGCCGCTCGACCTCTTCCTTCTCGGCCTTGACGGCCTCCTCGGCGCGCTTGAGGGCTTCGGGCAGCGCCGCGGCCCACTCCTCGATGTGCTCCTCGGGGTCGAGGCCGCGCTGGCGCAGCTCCGCCTCGGCGAGGTCCTCGGGGTTGCCGCCGAGCTTGATGTCGGTACCGCGGCCGGCCATGTTGGTGGCGACGGTGACGGCGCCCTTGCGGCCGGCCTGGGCGACGATCGTCGCCTCACGGTCGTGCTGCTTGGCGTTGAGCACCTCATGCTGCACACCGCGCTTGCTGAGCTGCTGCGAGAGGTACTCGGACTTCTCGACCGAGGTGGTGCCGACGAGGATCGGCTGGCCCTTCTCGTGCTTCTCGACGATGTCGTCGACGACCGCCTCGAACTTGGCGACCTCGGTGCGGTAGATCAGGTCCGACTGGTCCTTGCGCACCATCGGCCTGTTCGTCGGAATCGGGACCACGCCGAGCTTGTAGATCTGGTGGAACTCGGCGGCCTCGGTCATCGCCGTACCGGTCATGCCGGAGAGCTTGTTGTAGAGGCGGAAGAAGTTCTGCAGGGTGATCGTGGCGAGCGTCTGGTTCTCGTCCTTGATCGGCACCCCTTCCTTCGCCTCGATCGCCTGGTGCATGCCCTCGTTGTAGCGGCGGCCGGCGAGGATACGGCCGGTGTGCTCGTCGACGATCATGACTTCGCCGTCGATGACGACGTAGTCCTTGTCCTTCTTGAAGAGTTCCTTGGCCTTGATGGCGTTGTTCAGGTAACCCACGAGCGGGGTGTTCACCGACTCGTAGAGGTTGTCGATGCCCAGCCAGTCCTCAACCTTGGCGACACCGGACTCGTGGATGGCGACGGTGCGCTTCTTCTCGTCGACGTCGTAGTCGCCGGTCTCCTCGATGCCCTTCAGCGGCTGGCCGGCCTCGCCGCGCTTGAGGCGGGTAACCAGCTTGGCGAAGTCGCCGTACCACTTGGTGGCCTGGTCGGCCGGACCGGAGATGATCAGCGGCGTACGGGCCTCGTCGATGAGGATGGAGTCGACCTCGTCGACGATGGCGAAGTTGTGCCCGCGCTGCACCAGTTCGTCCTTCGACCACGCCATGTTGTCGCGCAGGTAGTCGAAGCCGAACTCGTTGTTCGTGCCGTAGGTGATGTCGCACGCGTACTGCTCGCGGCGCTGCGCCGGCGTCATGTTGGCGAGGATGCAGCCGACGCTCAGGCCCAGGAAGCGGTGGACCCGGCCCATCATCTCGGAGTCACGCTCGGCCAGGTAGTCGTTGACCGTGATGAGGTGGACGCCGTCGCCCGACAGCGCGTTCAGGTACGCGGGGAGGGTGCCGACCAGCGTCTTGCCCTCACCGGTCTTCATCTCGGCGACGTAGCCGAGGTGCAGGGCGGCGCCACCCATGATCTGGACGTCGTAGTGCCGCTGGCCGAGAACGCGCTTGGCGGCCTCGCGGACGGTGGCGAACGCCTCGGGCAGCAGGTCGTCCAGGCTCTCGCCGTCGGCGTAGCGCTGCTTGTACTCATCGGTGAGGGCGCGCAGCTCGGCGTCGGAGAGGTCGACGAAGTCCTCTTCGATGGAGTTGACCTGGTCCGCGATGCGGTGCAGCTTGCGCAGGATCTTGCCTTCGCCTGCACGCATGATCTTCGAGAGGACGGACACGGGGGTTGGTCTCCTTGCCGGTCGGGCCTGGGACGGTCGGTTTCGATTTGACTTACTGAGCAACGGCCATCGTATGCGAGGACCCGGCTGGGCCGGGAGGCCTGTCGGCCGACGGCTGTTTCACCGGGAACAACGGACGGGGCGATCGGATAGTGCCGCGCCGGCGAGAAGAATTGCGCGATATGTGATCACGCGGTCACGCACGGCGAAATCAGTGGCCCACGCGCGGGCCGCCGAGCAGAATCGGCCGATGGAACCCGTCACGCTCACCACCGAACGCCTCCTGCTGCGCACGGTCGGTCCCGAGGACACGGACGCGGTCCTCGCGGCCGCCCAGGACGCCGATCTCCAGCGCTGGATCTCCCAGTTCCCGTCGCCGTATCTGCGGGAGCACGCCGAGAGTTTCACGCAGCAGACGGTGCCCGACGGCTGGGCGAACGACTCGATGTACACCTTCGGTGTGTTCCTGCCCCACGGCGAGCTGACCGGGATGCTGAGCGTCGGCATGCGGGCGCTGGGGGTCGCCGAGGTCGGCTTCTGGGCGGCCAAGGAGCACCGCGGCCGCGGCTACGTCACCGAGGCGACACTGGCCGTCGCCCGCTGGGCCTTCACCACGCTGTCCGTCGACCGGCTGGAGTGGCGGGCCGAGGTCGGCAACCACCGCTCCCGCGCGGTCGCCGAACGCGCGGGCTTCGTCCTGGAGGAAGTCCTGCGCTCGGCGATCAACAACAAGGGCGTACGCCGTGACTGCTGGGTCGGCTCCCTGCTGCCCTCGGACCTGGGCCTGCCGTCCGCGGCCCCCTATCTGCCGGCACCGGGCGCGTAGCCGCAGGTCAGGGGGCATTGTCAGTGGCAGGGCCTATCGTGCGAGCCATGACGACCTCGCGCCCGATCGCAGAGCTCTCCGCCGACGAGGCCCGCCGCCTGACCCTGCGCGCCCAGGGGTTCCTCGGCGCCCCCGACCGCAAGGCGGGCGTGCGCGGGGTGCTGCGGCATCTCGGCGCGGTCCAGCTCGACACCATCTCGGTGCTGGCCCGCTCTCATGAGCTGATCCCGTACGCGCGTCTGGGCGCGGTCGGCCGCAGAACCGTCGAGGACGCCTACTGGAAGGACACCCACGCCTTCGAGTACTGGTCGCACGCGGCCTGCATCCTGCCCATCGAGGAGTGGCCGCACTTCGCGTTCCGCCGCCGCGCCTACCGGTCCCGTCCGCAGTGGAACCACGATCTGCCGGACGGGGTCTACGACCAGGTGATCAAGCAGCTGCGCGCCGAAGGCCCGCTGACGGCCACCGAGTTGGGCGGGGCCAAGCGCACCAGTGAGTGGTGGGACTGGTCGGGGACGAAGGTCGCCGTCGAGCGCGCGCTGATGTACGGCGAGGTGGTCTGCGTCGAGCGCCGCGGCTGGAAGCGGGTCTACGACCTCGCCGAGCGCGCGGTCCCCGGCCATCTGCTGCACGACGAGCTGGACGACACCGAGTGCCTGCGCCGCCTGGTGCGTCTGGCCGGCGAGGCGCTGGGCGTGGGCACGCGCGCGGACATCGCCGACTACCACCGCCTCAAGGGCGAGCAGGTGGACGCCGTGATCGCCGATTCGGGCCTGGTGCCGGTGTCGGTGGAGGGCTGGGGCAAGGCGGCCTGGGCGGACCCGGCCGCGCTGGCGACCGCCCCGCGCGGGCGGCACCGTACGACGCTGCTGTCGCCCTTCGACTCGCTGATCTGGGAGCGGGCGCGCACCGAGCGGATCTTCGGGTTCACGCACCGGCTGGAGGCGTACGTGCCCAAGCCGAAGCGGATCCACGGCTATTTCGCGATGCCCGTCCTCGCGGGCGGCCGTCTGATCGGCCGGGTGGACCCGGCCCGCGAGGGCCGCACCCTGGTGGCGCGGCAGATCTCCATGGAGGGCTTGAAGGCGGTCGCCCCGGCGGCGCAGGCCCTGGTGGAGGCGGCGAGCTGGGTGGACTGCACGGACGTACGGGTGGAACGGGTGGAGGCTCCCGAACTGCGCGAACCCCTCACCGCGGAGCTCGCCCGGCTGCTCGGCTGAGCCCGGTCCTGAGCCGGTCCTGAGCCGGTCCCGGTCCAGGCATGAGCAAGTCCTGAGCCGCAGCGCCAGGGGACGGCGCAGGCGAACAGTGCCGGCGAACAGCGTCAGCGGATCTCGAGGATCTTCTCCCGCATCGCGTACACCACGGCCTCCATCCTGGAGTGCAGCTGCAGTTTCTCCAGGATGTTGCGCACATGGTTCTTGACCGTGTTCTCGGAGATGAACAACTCCTTCGCGATATCGCGGTTGTTCATCCCCGTGGCGACGAGTTTGAGGACCTCCAGCTCACGGTCCGTGAGCCGCGGCGCGGGCACGAGCCGCCGCTCGTCGGTGCGCTGGATCATCGACTTGAACTCGGTGAGCAGTTTCGACGCCATGGAGGGGCTGATCTGCGACTGCCCGTCGGCCACGGCGCGAATGGCGGTGGCGACCTCGTCGGTGGAGATCTCCTTGAGCAGATAGCCGGTCGCGCCCGCCTTGATCGCCTCGTAGAGATCGGCTTCCTCGTCGCTGATCGTCAGCATGATGATCTTCGCGCTGGGAGCCACCTCCTTGATGGAGGTGCACGCCTCGATCCCGCCCCGCCTGGGCATCCGTACGTCCATCAGGATGATGTCGGGCAGCAGGTCGGCGGCCTTGTCGACGGCCTCTGCGCCGTCGCCGGCCTCCCCGACGACCTGGATGTCCTCCTCGGCGGCGAGCACGATCTCCAGGCCCCGCCGGAAGAGGGCGTGGTCGTCGACGACCAGGACCCGGATCGGCTCCGCGCGTCGTGAGCCCGTGTCGGGGCCCATGCCGACGTCGCCGTCGCCGGCGTCCCCGTCACGCATCGGTCCCGCATGCATCGGTCCGAAGCTGTCCGCCATCGTTCCTCCCCCTGAAGGCTGTGGCCTGTGGTCCTGAGCCATCGCCAACCCAAGGCAACGGCCCACCGGTTGAGCCGTAGCGGCCATGATTTCATGCCCGGGCGGCACCGAGGTGACAGAGCGGGGCGCACAAGGTCGCACGCCGGTGCCCCTGGGGGCGCACACGCGCTCCAGGGGCACCGGATCCGTCATCCGGGTGACTCAGCCGATCGAACCGCCCGCCTCGGGCGAGGGCGGCTGGGTGACCATCGTGTCGGTGCTGAGGTGGATCACGCCGTAGTCGTAGGCGTGCCGCCGGTAGACGACACTGGGCTCCTTGGTCTCGGAGTCGACGAACAGGTAGAAGTCGTGTCCGACCAGTTCCATCTCGTAGAGAGCCTGGTCGAGGGTCATGGGGGAGGCGACGTGGGTCTTCTCTCGGACGACGAGAGGGCCTTCGCCCTGGATCTCGAGTGAGCCGATCTTCTTGGTCGGCACCCCGCCCGGCTCATCGGCCGAGACGGCCTGGCCGTTGCCGTTGAGCGTCGCCACGCCCGGAACGTGGTCAGGGACCTCGGCCGCCGTCAGTCGGCGGGCCCCGCGGCGCGTGTGACGCTTGTCGTGCTGCCTGCGCAGTCGGGCGTCCAGCTTCTCCGCGGCGAGGTCGAGCGCCGCGTACGGGTCACTGGCCGCTGCCTCTGCCCTGATCACCGGACCGCGGGAGCGGAGCGTGATCTCCACTCGGTCGCAACGGTCGGCCTGTCGGGGGTTGGGCTCCTTGGACACCTCGACGTCGAGGCTGATCACCTTGCCATCGAGCTTCTGGATCTTGTCCAGGTTCAGCTTCTCGGCCACGTGCTTGCGGAACCGCTCGGGCACCTCGGTCTTGCGGCCCTTGACGACGATGTCCACGCAGAACTCCGTTCCCGGATCGCTCCGCTCTCAGCGGCGGAGCATCTCCCTTGTGCACCAGGTTCCGGTCGGTTCCGGAACCGCGGACTGGGCGACTTCCACCTCCTCCTCCCCCATGGCCAAGATCTCCACCCCGCCGCCGCGGGTGATTGCGGAAAACCCACGGCACGGCATTCGGATTTGCGAGGGATGGCCTGCGGCTTTCTCTCACAACCGAACATATCTCGCCCGGACGGATGTCGTCACCCTCTACAGCCCCGTACCTCCGTTCAGGTGAATTGACACTCTCATTACCTGCAACGATGCAACTTCTCAGTCAGTTCCGGTTTATAGCGAAAGAATCAGGCGAAGCTGCGACCACAGCCGCGCAGACCACGTCCACGCCTGTGTTCGGCGCTGCCATTCCCGGTGCGACTCCGCTTCCGACCGTGCTCCCTTCCGTCCCTCCCGTCATCTGTTCCCCTGTCCTTTCCCGGCTCACCCCCGGGTACACGGCCGTCATCACATCGCGGTACCCGGCACCGGCGCCGGCTACCGCCCCGGCGAGGGCCTCGCGCACGGCACGCGCCGCCTCCGCCAGGGACGCCCCGGTGGTCATCAGGTCGTCGACGAGCACCACCGCACCACCCCGCAGCAGCCCGGCCCCACCACGGATCACGGCCAGCGCGCCGGCGAGATTCCGCTGCCGCTCCCCGGAGTTGAGCCCCGCCTGGTCGGCCACGGGCCGCCGCTGTCTCAGCACGGACACCACCCGCGCCGGGGTCCCGCCCCGCCGCAGTTCCCCCGCCGCCGCCAGTGCGATGCGCCGCGCGGGGTCATGGCCGCGCGCCCGCACGACCCCACGCCCGGACGGCACAGGCACCAGCAGCACGGGCCGGCCGGGCCCGAGCCCAGCGGCCGTCGCACGGGGCAGCCCAGCGCGCACCGCGCCCGCCAGAGCCGTGCCCAGAGGACGGGCCAGGGACAGGGCTCCGCGCTCCTTGTGGGCCAGGAGCACGGCCCGGACCTCGTCCTCGTATCGGGCCGCGGCGTGCACGGCCGGCAGCCCCGTCGGCTCGGGCACCGGCCGCACCCGGCGCGGTGCGGCACCGCTCAGGACGGCACGGCACTCCGGGCAGAGCACCGTACGCGGCCTGCCACAGCCTCCGCACTCGGCCGGCAGCACCAGATCCGTGAGGTCCTGCCACCACCCCCGCATGTCCCCCACTGTGCCAACGCCCGCGCACACCGGCCACCCCTGTGGACAACCGCCTGTGGAAAACCCCGCGGCCGGTCGTCAGCCCGGGAGACACCCACGAAAACGGCCGCCCCGCCGGACTCCGGTCCGGCAGGACGGCCGCACAACCTCAGCAGGTCAGCCGGGATACACGGGTGCCGAGCCGTCCTTGACGACCTTCTGCCACTGCTCCCCCGTGGGCATCCGCACGATCCCGTCCGACGAGTGGGCCACCAGCGGGGACCCGCCGTCCTCGGTCCCGGCGATCTCCTCCACGCCCGTGAGCGCCGCGGGCGCCGGCGCCTCCGGGGTCGAGCCGTCGACCTGGACGTACTGCATCTGCTGCACGCCCCCCTGCTCGGTCCCCACCACCACCAGCCGGCTCTCGCCGACCCAGGACATGGTGGTGACCTCCTCCAACACGGGCGTCGCCGAGCGCAGTTCGATCACCGACATACGGGCCCGCTCGTCGGACTCGGCCGGCTTCTCGGACCGTTCGATGCGCCCGATCAGCAGCGACTGCCGCTTGTCCTTCTCCACCACGAGAGCGATCCGCACCCCGTCGGCGGCGACCCGCACCGAGTCGATACGGCCGTCGAGCCCCGGCGTCTCCACCTCCAGGGGCCGGCCCTTGCCGTCGTCGAACACCAGCAGCCGCGGACGCTTCGGGTCCCGGTCGGCCACCCACAGGTTCCCCGCGGCGTCCCAGCTGGGCGCCGTCAGCCGGTCGGTCTCCGCCTTGCCCTGGCTGACCAGCAGGGGCTCCCCGAGCACACCGTCGGACTCCAGCGCCGAGACGTACAGCTCCTGACGGTCCACGCTCACCCCGGCCGCGAGATCCTCGCGCCGCGACACCGCCGCCGCCCACAACTGCCTCGCCCCGGTACCGAGCGCGCCCGGCACCGCCAGCGCCTCCTTGTCCTCGCTGCGCGCCGGCAGCCGCACCAACCGGTGCTTGCCGTCCAGGAAGTACAGGTAGTCCGGACGCTCGGTCGCCCCGCGCGCGGCCACCACCTCAGCGCCCTCCTCGGCGACCAGGCACAACTGCCGGCCGGCCGCCTCCAGCTCGATCTGGTCCACCGCGGAGGTGAGGTTCTGCAGCGTGAACAGCAACTGCGCCGCCATCTCACGGCACTTGGCCGGCCCGACCCGCGCGGCACCCAGGTCCAGCGGCACCGTCAGCTTGTTCTGGTCGTCGGGCGTCAGCGCCTCCGTGCCGGCCTTCAGCTTCGCGCCGGTGGGAAAGCTCGTCCTGACGACCTGGTCGAGCCACACCGTGGGGCCGTCCAGCAGCGAACGCACCATGTGCGTCATGGGATCCACGCGCTCACGCACGTACACCGGATCGGCCACGGCCATCGGCCGCGACGGCGTCCCCGCCACCCCGTTGGACGCGAAGTAGTACTTGTTGACGGACATGTAGTTGCGCTGGAAGTCCGACTGGCCGATCACGATGCCCTGCGGCGGCCTGGTGATGCGCCACTGCCCGGTCTTCTTGTCGCGCGAGAGCTGGATCTGCCGCCGGTACTCACCCCCGGCCGGGGTGTACGACTCCTGCGCGTCGAGCGCGCCGATCTGCGTGCCGCTCAGCGTCACGTAGTAGGAGGACCCGCTGTCCCGGTTCTCCGCAGAGTCGACGTACGTCTCCATGCCGTTGGCGAGGACCGTGGTGGAACGCTCCGGCTCCCACTTCTTCGCCGCCTCGGGCGTCAGATACAGCTTCGCCGTCTCGTAGTGCAGGTCGTCACTGGTCAGCGCCTCCAGGAAGCCGTCCACGATGTCCTGCGGGGTGGCGTCCTCCCCCGGCGGCACCGCGAAGACCCGCACCTGCGAGTCCTGCCGCGGCGTGTAGTCCACCCCGCGCAGCTCCCCGTCGTCCGGCATCGACGCACATCCGGACAGCAGTACGACCCCACAGGCGGCGTACGCCACCGCGCGCCGCGGCATCCGCCGGGCGCCCCCCTCGCGGTCAGCGCCCACGAGATGCCTCCCCTTGCTCGTCCGGCTCCGTCTGCGCCGCCCCCTGCTGCGACCCGGGCTGATCCTCCGCCGGCCGTACGCCGCCCGGGGTCCGGGGCACCACGCGCGCGCCGTTGCCCGGCAGCGCGGTGGGGTCGGCCGAGGGAGTCGCCGCGGTCGTGCGCGGCCCGATCCGGTCCAGCGGAGTCTGGCCGGCAGCCGGCTGCTGCGCGGGCACGGTGGCGCTCTTCTCGCCGCGGGGCAGCCCGGCCCCGTCCAGGCCGCGGTTGCGGCGTGAGTCCTTGGGTTCCAGTGGTATCGGCGAGCCCCGCAGCGGCTCGTCCGCGGTGCGCGGCAGCGTCAGCCGGAACTGCGACCCGCCGCCCGGCTCACCCCACGCCTGCAACCAGCCGCCGTGCAGCCGGGCGTCCTCCAGCGCGATCGACAGGCCGAGCCCCGTACCACCGGTGGTACGCGCGCGTGCCGGGTCGGCCCGCCAGAAGCGGTTGAAGACCCGGGTCGCCTCGCCGGGCTTGAGGCCCACGCCGTAGTCGCGCACCGCGACCGCGACCGCCCCGCCCGCGGAGGCCAGCTTCACCACGACGTCCTTGCCCTCGCCGTGCTCCACGGCGTTGACGACGAGGTTGCGCAGCACCCGCTCCACCCGCCGGGCGTCCGCCTCGGCGACGACGGGCTGCTGGTCGCCCACGACCCGGATCTCGGTGCCCTTGCGCTCCGCGAGCGGCGCGGCTCCGCTGACCACCCGCCGTACGACCTCCCTGAGGTCGATCGGCTCCGCCTCCAGCGCCGCCGCGCCCGCGTCGAACCGGCTGATCTCCAGCAGGTCCGCGAGCAGCGACTCGAACCGGTCGAGCTGGTCGGCGAGCAGCTCCGCCGACCGCGCGGTCACCGGGTCGAAGTCCTCCCGCGCCTCATGGATGACATCGGCGGCCATCCGCACCGTCGTCAGCGGCGTCCGCAGCTCGTGGGACACGTCCGACACGAACCGCCGCTGCATCCGCGACAGGTCCTCCAGCTGCTGGATCTTCAGCTGAAGGTTCTGCGCCATCTTGTTGAAGGCCTCGCCCAGACGCGCGATGTCATCCTCGCCGGTGACCTTCATCCGCTCCTGGAGCCGCCCGGCCGACAGCCGCTCGGCGACCCCCGCCGCCATCCGCACGGGCGTGACGACCTGCCGCACCACCAGCCAGGCGATCGCCCCGAGCAGGACGACGACGAAGACGCCGGCGGTCGCCAGCGTGCCCTTGACCAGGCTGAGCGACTTCTCCTCCTGGGTCAGCGGGAAGAGGTAGTACAGCTGGTACGGGTCGCCGTTGGGGTCGTTGACCTCCTTGCCGATGACGAGCGCCGGCTGGGACTCCTTGCCGCGCTCGCTGTAGTACACACGCGTGTACTTCTGCGCCGCCTCGCCGTCCTCGATCCGTTCGCGCAGGTCGGCAGGGATGCTCTTGTCGGGGTTGACGTCGCCCGAGGCACGCGGGCTGCGGCCGCTGCCGCTGTCGTCGCCGACGGGCAGCGTGACGACGTCGAAGGCACCCTGGCCGCCGCTGGAGAGCGAACCGACGAGGTCGCTCATCCACTGGATGACGTTCTGCGCCGACCGGCCGTCCACTCCGGGCGCGTCGTCGACGGTGCCGCTGGCGGCCTCGTCGGCCTTCTGCTTGGCCACCGTGAAGCCACCCGTGGCCTGGCTCTGGGCGGCCTTCACCTTGGCGTCCAGCAGGCCGTTGCGCACCTGCCCGATCACGACGAAGCCCAGCAGCAGTACGACGCCCAGGGACATCAGCAGCGTCGTGACGACGACCTTGAGCTGGATGTTGCGCCGCCACAGCCGCATCACCGGCAGCAGCGGCCGGCGCACCCAGCGCATGAACAGCCTGAAGACCGGGCTGCCCTGGACTCCGCCCTGCAACAGCCCGCCCTCCAGGAACCTGCCCCAGCGCGAGCGCGCCGTCCTTGGGCCGACAGGCCGCCCCGGACGGGCCCCGGAGCGTCCGGGGGCCGAAGCGGCACTGTCCCCGGTCATGTCAGCTCGGTCCGGCCTTGTAACCGACGCCGCGGACGGTCACCACGATCTCCGGCCGCTCCGGGTCCTTCTCGACCTTGGAGCGCAGCCGCTGCACATGCACGTTCACCAGGCGCGTGTCCGCCGCGTGCCGGTAGCCCCACACCTGCTCCAGGAGCACCTCACGCGTGAACACCTGCCACGGCTTACGGGCGAGCGCCACCAGCAGGTCGAACTCCAGCGGCGTCAGCGCGATCGACTGACCGTCCCGCTTCACGGAGTGCCCGGCCACGTCGATCACCAGGTCACCGATGGCCAGCTGCTCCGGCGCCGGCTCCTCCGACCTGCGCAGCCGCGCCCGGATACGGGCCACCAGCTCCTTCGGCTTGAACGGCTTGACGATGTAGTCGTCGGCCCCGGACTCGAGCCCCACCACCACATCGACGGTGTCGCTCTTCGCCGTCAGCATCACGATCGGCACCCCGGACTCCGCCCTGATCAGGCGGCACACCTCGATGCCGTCCCGGCCGGGCAGCATCAGATCCAGCAGCACCAGATCCGGCTTGGTCTCGCGAAAAGCGGCCAGCGCCTTGTCGCCGTCGGCTACGAAAGACGGCTCAAAACCTTCCCCGCGCAGCACGATGCCCAGCATCTCGGCCAGTGCGCTGTCGTCGTCGACGACAAGGACTCGTCCCTTCATAAACGACATCATCCCATTCTCATAACGGCGACAGAGACGCTGGTGAGCGAGGTCACTGGCCAGTGACGATAGTCGTACCGAGCCGTCACTGTCTGCCCGCGCCGACCGGCGCGGCCCTCGGCGGTGTCGGCGGCCCCGGCAGCGCGGCCCGATCTAACCGGTCGGCAGCTGGCCGGACCGGGCGCACAGCTCGGCGAGCCCCTCGGCGGTCACGGGCGAGACGGCACCCTCCTCGGTGACGATCGCCGTCACCAGCTCCGGCGGCGTCACGTCGAACGCGGGGTTGTACGCCTGGGTCCCCAGCGGCGCCACCGCGACCCCGCCGCCCGCCCCGGCCACCACCACCTGCGGCGCTGCCACCTCGGTCACCTCGAAGCCGGGCCGCTGCTCGACCTCGATCGACGCCCCGTCGGGCGTCCCCAGATCCACGGTCGTCACCGGGGCCACCACGATGAACGGCACATGGTGGTAGCGCGCCAGCACCGCGAGCGGGTAGCTCCCCACCTTGTTCGCCACCGAACCGTCGGCCGCGATGCGGTCGGCCCCGATCAGCACCGCGTCCACCTCCCCGGCCGCGAACAGCGAACCCGCCGCGTTGTCCGTGAGCAGGGTGTACGACATACCGCTGCGGGCGGCCTCGTACGCCGTCAGCCGCGCCCCCTGCAGCAGCGGCCGCGTCTCGTCCACCCACAGCCGCCGGAGCTCGCCCTGCCGGTGCGCGGCGAGCGCCACCGCGAACGCCGTGCCCTCACCGCCCGACACCAGCGACCCGGTGTTGCAGTGCGTGAGGATCCGGTGCCCGCCACCGGGCAGCAGCTCCTCGAGCAGCGCCAGCCCGTGCGCGGCCATCCGCGCGCTGGCCTCGGCGTCCTCCCGGTGCAGCTGCCGCGCCGCAGCGAGAGCCGCCACCGCGGCCTCCTCCGGCCCGCCCCCGCGGCCGAGGGCGGCCCGGTGGGCGGCCTGCGCCCGGCGCACGCCGACGGACAGGTTCACCGCGGTCGGCCGGGCCCCGGCCAGCGCGACGGCGGCCTCGTCCACGTCGAAGCCGCGCGCGGCGGCGAGCGCGACACCGTACGCCCCCGCGATCCCGAGCAGCGGCGCCCCACGCACGGCGAGCGAGCGGATCGCCTCCACCAGTGCGGACGCGTCCGTGCACACCAACTCGACTTCCTCGGCGGGCAACCGCGTCTGGTCGAGCAGGACCACCACGGGCCCTTCAGGCGGCTCCTCCCAGCGGATGACAGGTATTCCGGTCGGCCGGCCGTCCTCGCCGGATTGCGCGTACTGATCAGCCATGCGGTCAGTCTGCCCCGGATCCGGCGGACAATTGAAGGTGCACAGCCCCTACCGCGGCCGACCCCTCCCCGACGGCCCCATGGCACGATGTTGGCCAACCTGCCGCCGCGCCCGCGGACGGGCACCGTGAAGGAGCGACGATGAACGACACTCCGGGCTGGGCCTCGCCCGGATCCGCCCCGTCCGACGGGCAGCAGCCCGGCGCATCCGGCTCCCCCGAGCCCGCCGACCGCCCGACCCCCACGCAGCCCGCCGAGCAACCGCCGGCACCCGCGCAGCCGGCCGACCAGCCCCCGGCACCCGGCGCGCAGTGGTCGCAGCAGCAACCCCCGCCCGCGCAGTGGTCCGCGCCCACCGGTCAGGGCGCGACCCCGCCGCCCCCACCGCCCGGCCCCGGCTGGGGCACCCCGCCGCCCGGCGCCCCCGGCAACTGGGGAGGCCCCGCGGGCCCCGGCGGGTACGGCGGCCACCCCGGCGCCCCGGGCGGCTGGGGCACCCCCTGGGGCGGTCCCCCGCCCGCCGCCAAGCCCGGCGTGATCCCGCTGCGCCCCCTCGGCGTCGGCGAGATCCTCGACGGAGCCGTCTCCACCATGCGCACCTACTGGCGCACGGTCCTCGGCATCTCCCTGACCGTGGCGGTCCTCACCGAGATCGGCGTCATCCTGCTGCAGGGCTTCGTCCTGAACGACACCGCCGGCACGGACAGCCTCGGCGACCCGGACGCCAGCCTCGAGGAGGCCACCCGCGCCATGGGCGAGGCCATGTTCGGCCTGGCCCTCCTGTCCCTGGTGACGCTGATCGCCACGGTCGCCGTGACCGCGCTGCTCACCGCCGTCACCAGCCGTGCCGTCCTCGGCAAGCCCGTCACCGCCAAGGAGGCCTGGCGCGACGCCCGCCCACAGGTGCTCAAACTGCTCGGCCTGCTCCTGCTGCTGCCGTTCATCGCCACCGCCGTCTTCGCCGTGGGCGTGCTTCCCGGCGCCCTCGCCGGCTGGGCCGGTTCCCCGCCCGCCGCGGCCACGCTCCTCTTCCTCGGCCTCGCCGGGTCCTTCGTCCTCGTGCTGTGGCTGATGGTCCGCTTCTCGCTGGCCTCGCCCGCCCTGATGCTCGAGAAGCAGGGCATCAAGAAGGCGATGAGCCGCTCCGTGAAGCTCGTCCGCGGCTCCTGGTGGCGCGTCTTCGGCATCCAGCTGCTGGCCGTGATCATCGCGAACGTCGTCGCCATGGTCATCGCCGTACCGTTCGCGGTCGTGGCCCTCCTCGTCAGCGACGACGGCGTCAGCAACTTCCTCACCGGCAACGCCGAGTTCGGCTGGACCTACCTCATCATCAGCGGCGTCGGCTCGGTGATCGGCTCCATGATCACCTACCCGATCTCGGCCGGCGTCACCGTGCTCCTCTACATCGACCAGCGCATCCGCCGCGAGGCCCTCGACCTCGACCTGGCCCGCGCCGCCGGCGTCCAGGACTACGGCACCCCCACCGGGAGCTGATGCGGTGAGCCTGACGGGGGGAGTTCTCACAGCGCTGCCCATCCTGGCGCGCACGGACGACACCGAGCCGCCCCTGACGGTCCCGCGCGACCCCGCGCGGGAGGCGGCCCGGCGTGAGCTGGCCAAGCGGATGTACCACCAGGACGAACCGAACCTGCTGGAACGCGCCTTCAACGCCTTCTGGGACTGGCTCGGCAGCGTCTTCGAGGCGGCAGGCGGCCTGGCACCCGGCGGGACGCTCGGGCTGGTCGTCATCGTGCTGGCCGTCCTCGCCGTGCTCGGCGCCCTGTGGTGGCGCCTGGGCACCCCCCACCGCGGCCCCGTCTTGGCCCCCGCCCTGTTCGACGACCGCCCCCGCAGCGCCGCCGAACACCGCGCCGCGGCAGAAGCACACGCCGCCAAGGGCCACTTCAGCCAGGCCGTCAAGGAGCGCATGCGGGCCATCGTCCGATCCCTGGAGGAACGCGCACTGCTCGACACCCGCCCCGGCCGCACCGCCGACGAGGCAGCTGACGCCGCGGGCCGCGCCCTGCCCGCCCACACCGAGCGACTGCGCGCCGCGGCCCGGCTCTTCGACGACGTCACATACGGCGGCCGCGCGGCGACCGAGACGTCGTACCGCGACATCGCCGGACTCGACCGCGACCTGGAACGCAGCAAACCCCGACTGAGCGAGAGCAGTACGGCGAGCACGGCCGACAACACCCGCCAGAGGGCAGCCGGATGAGCGCCGACACCACGCTCCCGACGACGTCCGTCTCCCCCACGGCCCGCCAGGTGTGGACCCGCGCGCGGGGCATCGCCCTGGCGCTCGCGGTGCTCCTCGCCGGAGCCGTGGTCCTCGCCGTCATCCGCTCCGACACCCGCAACGGCGCCCTCGACCCGCGCTCCGCCGCGCCCGAGGGCAGCCGGGCCGTCGCCGAACTCCTCGCCGACCGCGGCGTCGACACCCGCACGGTCACCACCCTCGACGAGGCCCGCGCCGCGGCCGGCCCCGACACCACCCTCCTGGTCGCCGTACCAGACCTGCTGACCGACCGTCAGCAGTCCGGGCTGCTCCTCGCGACCGCCGCCTCCGGTGGCCGCACCGTCCTCGTCGCCCCCGGCATCACCTCCGTCGAAGGCCTCGCCCCCGGCGTCAGCGCGGACCCCGCCACCAGCATCGACACCACGCTCTCCCCCGGCTGCCCGCTCCCCGCGGCCCGGCGCGCGGGCGACGCCGACACCGGCGGCATCCGCTACACCGTCACCCGACCCGACGCCGACGAGTGCTACCCCAGCAGGCGCCTGCCCACGCTCGTGCGCATCCCCGACACGACCGGGGACGGCGACACCGTCGTCCTCGGCGCCACCGACATCCTCGTCAACGAACACCTCGACGAGCAGGGCAACGCCTCGCTCGCCCTTCAACTCCTCGGCTCCCGGCCCCACCTCGTCTGGTACCTCCCCTCGCTCTCCGACAGCTCGGCCACCGGCACCGGCGACGACGAGCGCGACTTCTTCGACCTGCTCCCCTCGGGCTGGCTCTGGGGCACCCTGCAGCTCTTCATCGCCGCAGCCCTCGCCGCCCTGTGGCGGGCACGCCGACTCGGCCCCCTCGTGCCCGAACAACTCCCCGTGGCGATCCGCGCCTCCGAAACCGTCGAAGGCCGCGCCCGCCTCTACCGCAAGGCCAACGCCCGCGACCGTGCGGCCGCCGCTCTTCGTTCCACCACCCGCACCCGACTCGCCCCCCTCGTAGGCGTCCCCAACTCCCAGGCGCACTCCGCCGAAGCCCTGCTGCCCGCCCTGTCCGCCCACCTCCACCGGGACGGACAGCCCCTGCACTCCCTCCTCTTCGGCCCGCCGCCCAGCGACGACGCGGCACTCATCGCACTCACCGACCAACTCGACGCCCTCGAAAGAGAGGTACGCCGTCCATGATGGACCCGACCACTGACAATGCCGGGCAGACCGGGCATCCGGGTAACCCCCGGGCCGCCCTGGAGGCCCTGCGCGCCGAGATCGCCAAGGCCGTGGTCGGCCAGGACCCCGCCGTCACCGGTCTCGTCGTCGCCCTCCTCTGCCGCGGACACGTTCTCCTTGAAGGAGTCCCTGGGGTGGCCAAAACGTTGCTCGTCCGCGCCCTCGCCTCCGCACTGGAGGTGGACACCAAGCGCGTCCAGTTCACCCCCGACCTCATGCCGAGCGACGTCACCGGCTCCCTCGTCTACGACGCCCGCACCGCCGAGTTCTCCTTCCAGCCCGGCCCGGTCTTCACCAACCTCCTCCTCGCGGACGAGATCAACCGCACGCCCCCGAAGACCCAGTCCTCCCTCCTGGAGGCCATGGAGGAACGCCAGGTCACCGTCGACGGCACCCCCCGCCCGCTCCCCGACCCGTTCCTGGTCGCCGCGACCCAGAACCCGGTCGAGTACGAAGGCACGTACCCGCTCCCCGAAGCCCAACTGGACCGCTTCCTGCTGAAGCTGACGGTCCCTCTGCCGTCCCGCCAGGACGAGATCGACGTCCTCACCCGTCACGCCGCCGGCTTCAACCCGCGCGACCTGAAAGCCGCCGGCGTACGCCCCGTCGCGACCGCCGCCGACTTGGAAGCCGCCCGCGCAGCCGTCGCCAAGACAACCGTTTCTCCCGAGATCACCGCCTACGTCGTCGACATCTGCCGCGCCACCCGCGAATCGCCCTCCCTCACCCTGGGCGTCTCCCCCCGCGGCGCCACCGCCCTCCTCGCCACCTCGCGCGCGTGGGCATGGCTCACCGGCCGCGACTACGTGACCCCCGACGACGTCAAGGCCCTCGCCCTCCCGACCCTCCGCCACCGCGTGCAACTGCGTCCCGAGGCCGAGATGGAAGGCGTGACCGCCGACTCGGTCATCACCGCGATCCTGTCCCACGTCCCCGTCCCCCGCTGATGGCACTCACCGGACGCGCCGCCCTCGTCGCCGCCCTCGGCTCCCTGCCCATCGGCATCTGGGAACCCAGCTGGACGGGCATCCTCGCCGTGAACGGCCCCCTCGCCCTGGCCTGCGCCTGCGACTACGCCCTGGCGGCCCCGGTACGCCGCCTCGGCCTCACCCGGTCCGGCGACACCTCGGTCCGCCTCGGCGACACCGCCGACGTCACCCTCACCGTCACCAACCCGTCCCGCCGGCCCCTGCGCGCCCACCTCCGTGACGCCTGGCCGCCCAGCAGCTGGCAGCCCGGCACCGAGGTCGAGGCATCACGCCACCGCCTGACGGTCCCGGCCGGCGAACGTCGCCGGGTGACGACCCGCCTGCGCCCCACCCGCCGGGGCGACCGCCGAGCCGACCGCGTCACCGTCCGCTCCTACGGCCCCCTCGGCCTCTTCACCCGCCAGGGCACCCACGTCGTCCCCTGGGCGGTACGCGTCCTGCCCCCG
The DNA here is from genome assembly GCF_044545925.1 of Streptomyces sp. NPDC053367. Lineage (NCBI taxonomy): Bacteria > Bacillati > Actinomycetota > Actinomycetes > Kitasatosporales > Streptomycetaceae > Streptomyces > Streptomyces sp. NPDC053367. Next base: position 1,412,828 of record NZ_JBITYN010000001.1, read on the forward strand.
TTCACCAGCCGCAAGCACCTTCCCTCCAAGCTGGCCCGCCTGCGCGAACTCGACGGCCGCACCAGCGTCCTGCAACGCGGCGAGGGCACCGAATTCGACAGCCTCCGCGAGTACGTCCCCGGCGACGACACCCGCTCCATCGACTGGCGGGCCACCGCCCGCCAGACCACGGTGGCCGTACGCACCTGGCGCCCGGAACGCGACCGCCACATCCTGCTGGTCCTCGACACCGGCCGCACCTCCGCAGGCCGCGTCGGCGACGCCCCACGCCTCGACTCCTCCATGGACGCCGCACTGCTCCTGGCCGCCCTGGCCTCCCGTGCCGGCGACCGCGTCGACCTCTTGGCCTACGACCGCCGCGTACGGGCCCTCGTGCAGGGCCGCGCAGCGGGAGACCTGCTGCCGTCCCTGGTCAACGCGATGGCCACCCTGGAACCCGCACTCCTGGAGACCGACGCCCGAGGTCTTACGGCCACTGCTCTACGGTCGGCCCCGCGCCGCTCCCTGATCGTGCTGCTGACCACCCTCGACGCGGCGCCGGTCGAGGAGGGCCTCCTCCCCGTCCTCGGCCAGCTCACCCAGCGCCACACGGTCCTGCTGGCCTCTGTGGCCGACCCGCACATCGCCGGCATGGCAAAGGCGCGAGGCAATACGAACGCGGTCTACGAGGCCGCGGCGGCAGCCCAGGCCCAGGCGGACCGCCACCGCACCACGGAACAACTCCGGCGCCACGGCGTCACTGTCGTCGACGCGACCCCGGACGAACTCGCCCCGGCACTGGCGGACGCCTACCTGGCGCTGAAGACGGCCGGCCGACTGTAGGAGAAGGGGCTCTCTCCGATGCGGCGAGAGCCCCGTTGGACGTCGCGGATTCCCCTGTAAACGCAGAAAACCCCGCACCGTTCCCGGTGCGGGGTTTTCTCCAATGATTGTTCGGCGGCGTCCTACTCTCCCACAGGGTCCCCCCTGCAGTACCATCGGCGCTGTAAGGCTTAGCTTCCGGGTTCGGAATGTAACCGGGCGTTTCCCCTACGCTATGACCACCGAAACACTATGAAACTGTCAACCGGAGCCGGACCAAAACGGCTACAACGGTTGTTCGTGGTTTCAGAACCAACACAGTGGACGCGAGCAACTGAGGACAAGCCCTCGGCCTATTAGTACCGGTCAACTCCACACGTTACCGTGCTTCCATATCCGGCCTATCAAC
>NZ_JBITYN010000002.1:0-26773 GCF_044545925.1 Streptomyces sp. NPDC053367
GTCGGCGTCGAAGGCTACGGGGTAGATGTCCTGGTACTTCTTCGGCGGGTTCTCCGCGTACGCGATGGAGCCGTCGGGGCGGTGGTGGAACCACTCCGGGTGCTTGTGCACCCAAGGGTGGTCGGGGGAGCACTGCAGCGCGAAGTCCAGCGCGATCTCCAGCCCGTGCGCTTCGGCTTCGCGTACGAACCAGGCGAAGTCCTCCGCCGTTCCCAGCGCCGGGTGGACGGCGTCGTGACCGCCCTCCGGGGAGCCGATCGCCCAGGGCACGCCCACGTCCTCGGGGCCCGCGGAGAGGGTGTTGTTGGGGCCCTTGCGGTGGGTGGTGCCGATCGGGTGGATCGGCGGCAGGTAGACCACGTCGAAGCCCATCGCCGCGATCGCGGGCAGTCGGCGCGCGGCGGTGCGGAACGTGCCGTGGGGCTGGTGCGGGGTGCCCTCCGAGCGGGGGAAGAACTCGTACCACGAGCCGTACAGGGCCCGTTCACGCTCCACCAGCAGCGGCATCGGCTCCGAAGCCGTCACCAGCTCCCGCAACGGATACCGCGCAAGCACCTCGTCGACGTCCGGTGTCAGCGCCGCGGCCAGGCGGGTCGCGACCGGGAGCGAGTCGTCGCGCAGCAGCTCCACCGCCGCCAGCAGCGCCTTGCGCCGCGGGCCCCGGGGGACGCCCGCGGCGGCCCGCTCGTACAGGTCGCCGCCCTCCTCCAGGACCAGGCCGGTGTCGATGCCGGCCGGGACCTTGACGCACGCGGTGTTCCGCCAGGTGGCGACGGGGTCGCTCCAGGCCTCCACGTGGTAGGTCCAGCGGCCCGGCGCGCCCGGGGTGACCTCGGCGCCCCAGCGGTCGCTGCCGGGGGCCAGTTCGCGCATCGGCGTGAAGGGACCGGGCCGCCCGTCGGGGCCGGTCAGGACGACGTTCGCCGCGACGGCGTCATGGCCCTCGCGGAACACCGTGGCGGTGACCTGGAACGTCTCTCCCTCCACCGCCTTGGCCGGACGCCGGCCGCCCTCCACCACCGGGTGGACGTCGCGAACCGGGATGCGGCCGATGGTCTCGGGCGCGCTCATGGGTCTCTCCTCCGCCGTGCTCGACGCCGGCCTGTCGGCCGCTGCTGGGTACTGCCGGTACTGCCGGTACTGCCGGTACTGCACCGGGAAGCGGCTGCCTCCGTGTGTGGGGCTACCTTCCCGCGGTGGTGCGCCGGGCCGTGAACGGCAGTCGGCGTGTCCGCCGGTGCGGGTGCGGCCGACGGGTCTGCTCCGGCTCGCAGGCGAACGCGGCCGCGCCCTGGCGCAGAAAGCGTTCGGCGGCTTCGGCGGCCTCCCGGGCGCAGCGCTTCCCCATGAGCACGCACAGCGTGTATCCCGAGTCCTCGAAAGTGGCGCGCACCGTGCGGTCGGCCGGGGCCGCGAGCATCAGGCGCTCCCAGGCCCGGTACCGCCGCAGCTGCCGGGCGACTTCGGCTTCGGCGGGTAGCAGCATGGCGGGGTTCACCTTCCGGGGGCCGCGAACGGCGCCGTCCCGACGGTCGGGGGCGCTCGGGGCCTTCACTCATGGTGCACGCACGACGACCCAGCGTCTTGTTGGAGCTTCAACGAGTGTCCGGCGTGTCTCGTGTTGCACGAATGGACTAGCGCGTTCACAGTGGAGGTCACTCAGGAGCGATCGGTGCTCACGCTTCGTGCTCGGGGCCGGTTCGCGAGATCCGGAGCGGCGAGAGCCTGGCCGGTGAGGAGCAAACGACGATGAAGACCGCAGTGCCCTGCTACTACCACCTCGACGTGGAAGTCAGCCCGGAACGCGTCGGACAGGTCGGACGCATCCTGGCAGCCCATCTCCGCCACTGGGACCTGGACACGATCGTGGAACCCGTCCGCCGCGCGGCCGAACTGCTGCTGAGGGCGATCGACGAGCACGCGACCGACAAGCGCACCTCCATCGAGATGTGGTGGAACGGCCAGCATCTGATCACCGCCATCGGTGAGAACGACTGCGATCTGCGCCCCGACCAGGACCTGCGCGACTGCCTGGAGCACCTCGCCGCGACCAGTGACGGCTGGGGCTGCTGCGCCACCGACACCGGCAGCAAGGTGATCTGGTTCTCGCAGCGGGCCCGCGCCGGCGAGCGCGTGCCGCTGGTGCCGACCGTGCCCGCGCCGAACCTGCGCGAGGTGCTCCAGGTGCCCCGCGAGGTCCCGGCCGCGCTGCTGGCGGGCCTCGTCCGCGACGCCGAGGGTGTCCTGGAGGACGCCCGGTGACCGGGCGAAGGACCCGCAGGGACGGGGTGTCCGCATGGAGCGGGCACCCCTACCCGTTGGGCGCCTCCTACGACGGCCAGGGCACCAACTTCGCGCTGTTCAGCGAGGTCGCCGAACGCGTGGAGCTGGTGCTCTTCGACGACGCGGGGCAGAGCCGGAGCGTGCCGCTGACCGAGGTCGACGGCTTCGTGTGGCACGGCTATCTGCCGGGGATCGGCCCCGGCCAGCGCTACGGCTACCGGGTGCACGGACCCTGGCACCCCTCCCTCGGCCAGCGCTGCAACCCGGCCAAGCTGCTGCTCGATCCGTACGCCACCGCCGTCGACGGGCAGATCGACAACCACCCCTCGCTGTACGAGCGCTCGGCGTCCGGGCCCGACCCGGCCGACAGCGCCGGGCACACCATGCTGGGGGTGGTCACCGAGCCCTGGTTCGACTGGGGCGAGGACCGCCCGCCGAGGCGGCCGTACGCCGACAGCGTCATCTACGAGGCGCACGTCAGGGGCCTGACGCGCACGCACCCCGATGTGCCGCCGGAACTGCGCGGCACCTACGCCGGTCTCGCGCACCCCGCGGTCGTCGACCACCTCGTCTCGCTCGGGGTGACGGCCGTCGAGCTGATGCCGGTGCACCAGTTCGTGCAGGACGGCGTGCTGCGCGACCGCGGCCTGGCGAACTACTGGGGCTACAACACGATCGGCTTCTTCGCCCCGCACAACGCCTACGCCGCCCACGGCACGCGCGGCCAGCAGGTCGCGGAGTTCAAGTCGATGGTGAAGGCGCTGCACGCGGCGGGCCTGGAAGTGATCCTCGACGTGGTCTACAACCACACGGCCGAGGGCAACGAGAAGGGCCCGACCCTGTCCTTCCGCGGCATCGACAACGCCTCCTACTACCGTCTGGTCGACGGCGACTGGAGGCACTACTACGACACCACGGGCACCGGCAACAGCCTGCTGATGCGGCACCCCTACGTCCTTCAGCTGATCATGGACTCACTGCGGTACTGGGTCACCGAGATGCATGTCGACGGCTTCCGCTTCGACCTCGCGGCGACGCTGGCGCGGCAGTTCCACGAGGTGGACCGGCTGTCGGCGTTCTTCGACCTGATCCAGCAGGACCCGGTGATCAGCAGGGTCAAGCTGATCGCCGAGCCGTGGGACGTCGGCGAGGGCGGCTACCAGGTGGGCAACTTCCCGCCGCTGTGGTCGGAGTGGAACGGGCTCTACCGCGACACCGTGCGCGACTTCTGGCGCACCGAGGAGAACACCCTCGCGGAGTTCGCCTCCCGGCTGACCGGGTCCTCCGACCTGTACCAGCACAGCAGGCGCCGGCCGCGTGCGAGCGTCAACTTCGTCACCGCGCACGACGGTTTCACGCTGCGCGACCTCGTGTCCTACAACGACAAGCACAACGACGCCAACGGCGAGGGCAACCAGGACGGCGAGAGCGCCAACCGGTCCTGGAACTGCGGGGTGGAGGGCGAGACCACCGACCCCTCGGTGCGGGAGCTGCGCGGCCGGATGCAGCGCAACTTCCTCGCCACGCTGCTGCTGTCGCAGGGCATCCCGATGATCCTGCACGGCGACGAACTCGGCCGCACCCAGCGCGGCAACAACAACGCCTACTGCCAGGACAACGAACTGTCCTGGGTCGACTGGGAGCTGACCGACGAGCAGAGCGATCTGCTCGAGTTCACCCGGCGGCTGATCGAGCTGCGGGCCGGGCACCCGGTGCTGCGCCGCCGTCGCTTCTTCCGCGGCGAGACGGTCACCCACGCCGGGCAGCCCCTGCCCGACCTGGTGTGGCTGGCGCCGGACGCCGCAGAGATGACCGAGGGCGACTGGCAGCGCCCCGACGCGCACTCCGTCGGCGTCTTCCTCAACGGCGACGCGATCGCCGAACCCGACCCGCAGGGCCGCCCGGTCGTGGACGACTCCTTCCTGCTGCTGCTCAACAGCTACTGGGAGCCGGTCGAATTCAAGCTCCCCGACGCCACGTACGGCGAGCGCTGGACGGCCCTGATCGACACCGCCGACCCGCAGGGCGTCCCGGACGAGACCGAGTACAAGGCGAACACGGTGGTCCCGGTCGGCGCCCGTGCCCTGGTCCTGCTGTCCCGCCCGTCCCGCGGGACACGCTGACGCGGCCGGCCCGGCGAGGCGCCCCCGGACCCGGCCGCGGGTCCGGGGGCGCCTCGCCGTGTGGTGCCGGTGACGCGGGCGGCCAGGCTCAGCGTTCCCGGTGCGAGGTGACGGTGAACTGCGCCCCGTCCGGGTCGCGCAGGACGGCGTCGTCGGCGCCCTTGCCGAGGACACTGCCGCCGTGCTGTTCGGCGGCGCGGGCGCAGCTGGTGACGTCGTCGACGGCGAAGTGCACCTGCCAGTGGGGGCGGATGGTCGGGTCGGGGGCGGCTTCGAGGGCACCCGACTCGATCCGGGCGACGATGTCGCCGCCGCTGCGCAGGACGACCTCGTCGCCCTCGTAGTGGACCTCGCAGCAGCCGGGACGCGCCGTGGCCCACTCCAGGACCTCGCCGTAGAAGATCGCGGCGTCGAAGGCGTCGCGGGTGTGCAGCCGGATGAAGGCGGGGGCGGCGCGGCGCCAGGAGTCCCAGTCCGTGATCAGCTCGCCCTCCCAGATCCCGAAGGTCGCGCCGTCGCGGTCGGCGAGCAGGGCCGCCCGGCCGGGCGGGAAGGAGATCGGGCCGACGGCCGTGGTGCCGCCGCGCTCCTGGGCGCGGGCGACGGCGTCGTTGGCGCTGGCGACCGCGAAGTACGGGGTCCAGGCGACGGCCATCTGCCACATCGTGGCGACCCCGGCGATGCCCGCCACCGGTGCCCCGTCCGCCAGGGCGATCCGGAACCGGTCGCCGAGCTTGGCCGACCGCCACCGCCAGCCCAGTACGGCGCTGTAGAAGGCCTCGGTGGCCGGCAGGTCGCGACTGGTCAGGCTGACCCAGCAGGGCGCGCCGAACACGGAGTGGGTGGTGACGACCTCTTTTGCGGAGGGTGTCGGGTGGTCGTTCATGGCACTCGTCCTGGGGTCGTGGGGCGCCGGCCTTGATGCTGCTCCCAGTGTCCGACGTGAACCGGTTGCGCCGCCTGCCGAACACCCGCCGAGTACCCCGCTGGCGTGTGCCCGGCCGGAGCAGGAATATGAATCCGTGGCAGACGGACCGGGCGAACCCGCGGACGAGACCGATCGGATCATCGAGCTGCAGGAAGAGGTCCAGCAGCTCAAGGAGGCTGTGACCTCGCACGCCGTGGTCGACCAGGCGATCGGGATGATGGTCGCGCTGGGGCGCATCGCGCCCGACCAGGGCTGGACCGTGCTCCGCGAGGTCTCGCAGCACACCAACGTCAAGCTGCGCACCGTCGCCGAGCTGATCCTGCTGTGGGGGCGTGCGGGGGAGATCGCCCCGGAGATCCGCGCCGAGCTGGAGGCGGCCCTCGACCGCCACGGCCCGACGCAGATCCCGGGTGCTCCCTCCGAGTGAGGTCCGCTGCTCACCGGACCTCGGCGAGCAGTTCCTCGCGCAGGTGGGCGAAGCAGCCGCTGAGCAGCCGTGAGACGTGCATCTGCGATATGCCGAGCTGCTCGGCGATGGAGCTCTGCGTCATGCCCTGGAAGAAGCGCAGGTAGAGAATGGTCCGCTCGCGCTCGGGCAGGGCTTCGATGCACGGCTTGACGGCGACCCGGTCGACGACGATGTCGTAGCTCGGGTCGGGACCGCCGATGGCGTCGCCGAGGGCGTAACCGTCGGTGCCGGGCATCTCCGCGTCGAGCGAGAGCGCGGAGAAGCACTCCAGGGCCTCCATACCGGTGCGGACCTCGCTCTCGGTGAGATCGGCGTAGGCGGCGATCTCGGCGACGGTCGGCGGCCGGCCGGGGGTGGTCTGGGAGAGTTCCTTCGTGGCGCGCCGGACGCGATTGCGCAGGTCCTGGACGCGACGGGGGACGTGGAGCGTCCACATGTGGTCACGGAAGTGACGCTTGAGTTCTCCGGTGACCGTCGGTACCGCGTACGCCTCGAAGGCGTGACCGCGGGCCGGGTCGTAGTGGTCGACGGCCTTCACCAGTCCGAGGGCCGCCACCTGATAGAGGTCCTCCAGTGCCTCGCCGCGGCCGCGGAAGCGGACGGCGATGCGCTCGGCCATGGGCAGCCATGCCCTGACCAGCTCGTCCCGGAGTGCCTCACGCTCGGGCCCGGCGGGCAGCTGCCGCAGCCTGTCGAAGGCCTCGGCGGTGTCGGGGGCGTCGTCGTGAGGGTGTTGCCTCGTTCTGCCGGTGATACGCACGATGCGCACCTCCCTGGGCAGGTAGGTGCCGTATGGGGACTCACCGTGGGGGGTGCGGGCTCGTACTCGCGGAGACACCGGGGGCCGAGCGGGCGGACTCCCACGGATGTGCCTCCGTTCCGAAGCACTGAGATGCGGATTCCCTGTGGAGACACAGACGAAACGCATTTCATGAATGATTCTACGCCCCGCAATCAGGCGACTCCACACGGAAAGGTTACAAAAGGGAAAGAAGGTCCGCTCGGTGTGCCGGGGAGGACGGGGAACGTGATGTGCAGCACGCCGCCTGTGACGGCCCGGACGGCCGCGGCGGCGTTCTGCCTGGGCAGCGCTTGATCGCCGATCATGACCCCGAAGGCCCCTGCCACCGCGCATTCCGCTCATTTGACAGTGCGATCGGCCCACGGATAGGAAGCACGTCTGGGGAGTCGAGAGGGTGCATTGTGTGCGAGCCGAACGTGGTCGGTGACTGGCAGGAGTACGACGAGCATGCCGGTCTGCGCGTCCGCGTCCACCGTCTTGAGCGGTCCGAGCCGCCGCGCGGCCGTGACGACGCCGCCGAGGGGCTGACCTACTTCAGCGTCCGCGTGACCGTCGAGAACCGCGGGGAGCGCCCGCTCGGCATCCATCTGGAGGACGGTCAGATCGACGTGCGCATCGGCCCCGACGGCGAGGGCGCCTTCCTCGACTGGCGCAACTCCCAGTTCGTCGAGGGCTTCGACGTCTACCCGCTGCGCCGGGCGACCGCCGTGCTCTACGCCGCCGGGCCCGAGGCCGCGCTCACCCAGATCGACGTGCAGATCCAGCTCCGGGTGGACGAGGAGTGGACCGGGCGCCACCTGTGGGCGGGCGGCCTCGGCCTGCACGAGAGCCACGGCACGCACACCGGCCCCGGCTGCGGCGTCGCCCACCAGGTGAGCGCCTTCCTGCGCGACCAGGCCGAGGAGGGCACCGCCTGAGCGGCGCCCCGCCGGCGCCTCAGTGCGGGATGCCGTCGATGATCTCGCGCGCGCCCTGCCGCAGCAGCGCGACCGCGACGGACGTGCCCAGCGTGGCCGGGTCCAGCCGGCCCGCCCACTCGTGGGCGTTCAGCCGGGTCTTGCCGTCCGGGGTGAACACGCAGGCCCGCAGGGACAGTTCACCGGTGCGGTCGACGCGCGCGTAGCCCGCGATCGGGCTGTTGCAGTGGCCCTGCAGCACATGCAGGAACATCCGCTCGGCGGTGGCCTCCCGGTGCGTGGCCGGATCGCCGAGTGCGCTCACCGCGTCGATCAGGGCGGTGTCGCCCTCCCGGCACTGCAGGGCGAGGATGCCCGCGCCGATCGGCGGCATCATCGTCTCCGGCGACAGCACCTCGCTGATCACGTCCCGGCGCCCGATCCGCTCCAGGCCCGACACCGCGAGCAGCAGCGCGTCCGCCTCGCCCGCCGCCAGCTTCTCCAGCCGGCGGTTGGCGTTGCCGCGGAACGGCACACACTGCAACTGCGGGTGAGTCGCCGCCAGTTGGGCGATCCGGCGCACCGACGAGGTGCCGATCCGGGACCCGGCCGGCAGTTCGTCCAGGGTCAGTCCGTCCGGGTGGACCAGGGCGTCGCGGATGTCGTCGCGCCTGAGGAACGCGGCGAACACCGTGCCCGCGGGCAGCGGCCGGTCGGCGGGCACGTCCTTGACGCAGTGCACCGCGAGGTCGGCCTCCCCGGCCAGCAGCGCCGCGTCGACCTCCTTGGTGAACGCCCCCTTGCCCTCGACCTGGGACAGATCGCCGAGCCACTTGTCGCCGGTGGTCTTCACCGGCACCACCGTGGTGCGGACGTCGGGGTACAGCGCGGCCAACTCGGCGCGGACACGCTCCACCTGGGCCAGCGCCATCGGCGAGTCCCGGGAGACGATCCGGATCAATTCGGGTACGGACATGCGCCCACGATAGTGGCCCGGGACCGGGCGACGCAGGCCGCTCGCCCCACGTCGCCCCCCGAAGCAGCCGCGGGCTGCCTCACACCAGCGGCCGGCTCAGCTCGATCGAACGCTGCGCCGCGGCGAGCGCCCGCTCGTCACCGACGTCGAGGGCGGTGTCGGTGAGCTTGATGACGTGCTCGTCGCCGTGCGCGAGGGCGCGTTCGACCACCTCCTCGGCGGTGAGCCGGGCCGGCGGGGTGTAGTCGGCCGGCGCGTCGGGCGCGTACATCGCCGTGACCGCCGCCGACGCGGTCCACGCCGCGTGCAGGCTCGGCACCCACAGCTCGCGCGGCAGCGCGTCCAGCGTCCGCAGCACGGCGTTGGGGGCGGTCGCCGCGTGCACGAGCATGGTCTCGTCGCCATGGCCGTGGGTGGCGTAGCGATGGGTGGCCGCGCGCACCAGCTCGCTGAGCCGCTCCTTCGCCGTGTCCGGGTCGGTCACCTCCCGCGCCCACAGCGGCAGTCGGCGTACGGCGGCCAGCCGGGCCGGATAGCCGCCCTCGGGTGACTCGATGCCGGGCACGAGGTCCAGGCTCTGCGCTGCGCTCGCGGCGCCGGGCAGCGGCTGGATGCCGGTCACGGGGAGGTGGCGGGCCGCCCAGTAGCCGAGCGCCTGGGCGAGTTCGGCACGGCGCGGCGCGTTGTCCTCGGCCTCCAGGGCCCGTACGGCGTGGCCGACCCGGATGACGCCGTGCGTGGCGGCCGCGTACAGGCCGGGCAGCAGGCGCGGCCACCACTCGGCGAGCACGGCCCGCCAGGGACGTTCGGCCAGGGCGCGGGAGAAGTAGGCGATCCAGTCGGCGGCCCGGCGCGGATCGCCCAGCGCCGCAGGCCAGTTGTCGTCCGTGACGGGTTCCGTCGGTGCCGGGAACTCCTCGAGCCGGTCGCCGTACAGGTCCAGCCAGCGGTGCACGGCCCCTGCCTGCCCGTGCGCGGCCAGTGCCTCGGCCACCATGGGCGCGTGGTTGCTGAGCCAGCCCCGGAACTCCGGACCGCGGGTGTGGAGGCGTTCGAAGGCTTCGTCGAGCCGTCCGCTCGTGTCGTGGGCACTCATGGCCGCGATGCTAGGCGGCCCCGCACCGCGGCGGCTCGGGCCCGCGACCCAGACGGAGGCGGACCCGAGTCCTAGGCCGGACGGCTCAGGCGTAAGGGTCGAACGGGATGCCGGACGGCTTCGCCGAGGCCAGGTGGAAGGCGAAGCTGCCGTCCTTGAGGCCGAAGTGGGCGCTGCCGAAGTCGTAGGAGACGAGCTTGTCGCGGATGCCGGCCGGGTAGCCGTTCCAGCCGACCAGCGGCGGGTACTGCCAGGTGTGCTTGTGGTTCTCGGGCGGCTCATCGTTCGCGTTGGCGGCCCGGAAGCAGTGGGTGCTGATGCCGTCCTTGTGGTAGACGACCTTCGCGTGCGTGCCGTCGAAGCGGATCTGGGAGGCGGCGTGCACGGTGAACGAGCCGTGGTTGGACGTCGAGACGTACTTCACCTGGTTGTCCTGCACCCACACCGCCACATGCTCCCAGTCGTGGCGGTGGCCGCCGATGCTGGTGCCGGGGAGTGCCTGGTCCTTCTCGAAGTACAGGCCGTACAGGATGCCGCACCAGCCGTTGTTGCACTTGTAGCGGGAGTAGCCGTTGGTGTTGTCCAGGTCCCAGGAGTCACGGCACTGGCCGTTGAGGGCGCCGGTCGGGTTCAGCCCGCTGTTGACCGTCCCGTCGGGGCCGATGGCCGCGGTGGAGTAGCAGCCGTCGGTGTCGTAGTCGTAGGCGGGCTGGAACGTCTGTTCCAGGCCGTCGGCGTTCGCGGGCAGCGCCTGCGGCGGTGCGGCAAGGGCCGTGCCCGGGAAGGCGACGACCAGGGCGACGGCCCCGGCCGGTACGGCGAGCCATCTTCTGCGGGGCCGGGCGGACCTCGGTGACGACACTGCGTCCTCCTTCAACAGGCGTGGGGGGAAGGGCAGTTCAGCATGGCGCCGATTCCCGGGCACGCCAAGAGGCCGCAGGTGTCACAGGGGTGAAGAACCGTCCGACACGGCGTGTCAGACGACGTCGTCGGGCAGGTCCGCCGAGGACTCCTCCGGTGTGAGGTCGGGCCGCAGCCGCAGCCACGACGGCTGGCGCAGCATGCCCGAGCGGGTGCGGGTGCTGAAGCGGACCTCGCCGACCAGGCGGGGCCGCACCCAGTGCGCGCCCGGCGTCCGTGGGACCGGGTCGAAGGGGCACACGTCGGTGGCCTCGGCGCGCAGCAGCTCGGCCAGTTGCTCGCGCTCTGTCTGACTCCAGCCGGTGCCCACCCCGCCCACGTAGCGCAGCCGGCCCCCCGCCCGCTGGCCGACCAGTACCGCGCCCGGCAGTCCGGTGAGCCGCCCCTTGCCGGGCAGCCAGCCGCCGATGATCACGTCCACGCCGGTCATGTTGCGGATCTTGATCCAGTTCCGGGAGCGCACACCCGGTTCGTACAGCGAGTCCAGCCGCTTGCACACCAGCCCCTCCAGGCCGTGCTCGCGGGTCGCCCGCAGGGCCTGTTCGCCGTGGCCGACCAGCGCCGCGGGCGTCGACCAGTAAGGGCCCCGCAGCCCGAGATCCTCCAGCAGGGTCCGGCGGCGCCGGTAGGGCAGGCGCAGCAGGGAGCGGTCACCGAGGTGCATCACGTCGAACAGGGCGAGGTGCACCGGCGCCTCGGCGGCCTTGCGCGCCGCGCGGGCCGGGGCGTGGGCGAGGCCCATCCGCGCCTGCAGCATCTGGAAGTCCGAGCGGCCCCGCTCGTCCAGCGCCAGCACCTCGCCGTCCAGCACCGCGGCGGTGCCGCCCAGCGCGGCTCCCAGCGCCCGCAGCTCGGGGTAGGCCGCGGTGATCTCCTCACCGGAACGGGCCCGCAGGACCAGGCTCCCGTCCCCGGGCAGGTAGACCACCGCCCGCTGCCCGTCCTGCTTGGTCTCGTACGCCCAGCGCGTGTCCTGCGCGGCGGGCGGCAGCGTGCCGGGCGTGGCGAGCATGGGGGCGATCAGCGGCAAGGTCACGGCTTGACATGTCGACACCGCCGGGGCCGGGCATACGCCCACGGGTCGGGTTTCCCCTGAAAGGGGGCCGCCCAGGAGCGGCGCGCCCCTCCCCGGCGGACGCCCTCACCCGCCCCCGGGCTCCGTCAGCCGCCGCACCCTCGCCGAACTGGGTGCCGCGACCGGCGCCTGCGAGCGCGCCCTCAGCCGACTCTTCCGTACCGGACTAGGCATGACCTTCCCGCAGTGGCGCACCCAGTCGCGCCTCTACCACGCCCTGCGCATGCTCGCCGAGGACACCCCGGTGACCACCGTGGCCCACCGCTGCGGCTGGTCCTCCGCGAGCGCCTTCATCGACGTCTTCCGGCGGTCTTTCGGCCATACACCGGGGGGCCGGGACCGCCGGTAATACCGTCGAGTAGGGTGGCGCGGCAGGCCACCGGAGGAGGAAACATGGGCGCGCACCCCCAAGTCGGCGACACCGTCGAGGACTTCGCGCTGCCGGACGAGACGGGCGCCGCGCGCAAGCTGTCCGAGCTGCTGGCCGACGGGCCGGTGGTGCTGTTCTTCTACCCCGCCGCCCTGACGCCCGGCTGCACCGCCGAGGCCTGCCACTTCCGCGACCTGGCCGCCGAGTTCGCCGCGGTCGGCGCGACCCCGGTGGGCATCAGCGGCGACACCGTGGACCGGCAGGCGGAGTTCGCCGGGAAGCACGCGCTCGGCATGCCGCTGCTGTCCGACGCCGACGGGTCGGTCCGTGAACGCTTCGGCGTCAAGCGGGGGTTCAGCCTCGCCCCCACCAAACGCGTCACCTTCGTCATAGGGCGCGACCGCAAGGTGCTGGAGGTCGTGCGCAGCGAACTGCGCATGAACACCCACGCCGACCGCGCCCTCGCCGTCCTGCGCGGCTGAAGCGGGCGGGCCTACTCGAAGGGGCAGCCGGGGTTGGCCGCGTCCCGGGAGAACGGCGCCCCGTGCGGGAGCACGTACAGCACCTCCAGGACGACCGTCGTCGTCCCCAGATTGCGGCCGATGTGGACGTCCCCGGCCGGCTCCTCGACGGTCGAGCCCCGCGGATGGACGCCGTCCGAGGCGCACGTCGCGTCGAAGTGGCTGAGGGTGCCCTCCTTGACGTAGCCGTACAGCGGGCCGTCGTGGAAGTGCCAGCCCGTCGACTGGCCCGGCGGCACGGTCACCTCGCGCAGGATGTAGTCGGTGTTCCCGACGGTGGTCTGCGCGATGACCCGCCCCGTCACACCGGGGCCCGGCGGGGTCGCCTCGGCCGCACCTCCGGCGAGGACGGCGGCCGAGGTGAGCACGGCGGCGGTGGCGAGGCGGAGCGCGGTGCGGCGGCGGGGCATACGGAGGCCTCCTGACCTGTCGGGGACACGACGAACAAGGCACGCAGCCCGAACATAGGCGCAGGACGGGCGCCTCCGGGCCGGAATCCGCACATCAGGGATACTGGCCTCGTGCGGCTGCTGCGGAGCAAGGCCACGGTGACCGTCTGCCTGGTGCTGGCGGCCCTCGCGGGCTGCACCGACGGCGACGGCACCGCCGACCCGGCCCCCACCCGAGCGGACAGCTCCACCCCCACCCGCGCCGGGACCCCCACCCCCACTCCCTCCCCGGTCGACCCCGTCTCCATCCCGGGACTCGCCGCCCGCGACCACCGGGGCACCGGCCTGCGCACCCGCACGGTCCTGGCCCGTACCGACGCCTACACGCGCTACGCCGTCACCTACCGCGCGAACGGCCTGAGGATCTCCGGGATCATGAACGTCCCGCACGGCAAGGGCCCCTTCCCCGCGCTCGTGCTGGCGCACGGCTACATCGACCCGGCCGTCTACACCAGCGGCCGCGGCCTGGCCAGGGAACAGGACCGGCTGGCCCGCGCGGGCTATGTCGTGCTGCACACCGACTACCGCAACCACGCCGGCTCCGACCGCGACCCCGACAACGACGTCGACCTCCGGCTCGGCTACACCGAGGACGTCATCGGCGCCGTGCTGGCGCTGCGCGGCTCGGGCCGCCCGGAGATCGACGGCGACCGGATCGGCCTGCTGGGCCGGTCCATGGGCGGCGGCGTCGTCTACAACGTGCTGGTCGTCGCACCCGGACTGGTCGACGCGGCCGTGGTGTTCGCACCGGTCAGCTCCCGCCCGGAGGAGAACCTCGAGCGTTTCGGGCGCGGCACGGGCGACCCGCTGACAGCCGCGGTCGAGGCCGAGCACGGCAGCCCCGAGGAGAACCCGGACTTCTGGCGGGCGGCCTCGCCCGTGACGTACGTCGACCGGGTCACCGAGCCCCTGCTGATCCACCACGGCACCGCCGACGTCGTCTGCCCGCCGCGGTGGTCGAAGGAGACGGCCGCCGCGTTCGAGGCGGCCGGCAAGGACGTGGAGCTGCGGACCTGGCCGGGGGAGGGGCACACCTTCGGACCGCGCTGGGCGGACTCGATGGACGTGACGGAGGCGTTCTTCGCACGGCGTCTGCGGTGAGGAGGGGCCACGACGGGCGTCAGCCCTCCGCCTCGACCTGCCCCAGCGTCCGCCCCGTCCGCACCGAGCGCGCCCGCCGGGGGTCGGGGGCGCCCTGTCCCTTCGGGCCCTTCGCCGCCTTCACCAGCAGCCATGCCTCGCGCTCGCCGTCGTCCCCGCCGCGGAACCGGGTCAGCGCGTACTCGCCGTGCAGCTTCGAGCCCTTGAGCCGGAAGGTGGCGTGCCCGCGCTCCAGGGACTCGGCGAAGTCGACGGGCCGGCCCCGCCGGTCGTGGCTGAGCGGCTCGTACGTGCCGTGGTCCCAGACGATCACCGTGCCGCCGCCGTACTCGCCGGCCGGGATGACGCCCTCGAACTCCTCGTACTCCAGCGGATGGTCCTCGGTCGGCATCGCCAGCCGCTTGTCGTGGGGGTCGGCCGACGGCCCCTTCGGCACCGACCAGGACTTCAGCACGTCGTCGACCTGGAGCCGGAAGTCGAAGTGCATCGTGCTCGCGTCATGGATCTGCACGACGAAGTGCGGCTCGTCGCCGTCCGGCGCCTCACGCCCCTCGGGCTCCGCAGTCCGGGAGAAGTCGCGCTTGCCGCGGTACGCCCGCAGCCGGTCCTCGTCAGCCACCGGTGAGCCTCCTTCCGAACGCCCCGGGTACCCGGGCGACCTGCGCTGTACCCATTGACCAGGGTCACGGACAGGAGTGAGGCCCGGCGGTCGGCTCGCTCACCTCAGCGGGATCGTCACCTCGTCCTCCACCGGCGGTTCCAGTTCCTGGGCGCGGTTGCCCGTCGCGGCATGGCAGCGCAGGCGGATCTCGTCAGGGGAGACGTCCAGGCGCAGGAAGCTCTTGAAGAAGGGAGGGCTGTACGTCGCCGAGCCGGGGGACAGAAGGTCCGTGTACGCCTTGCGCACCGGCAGGCGGAAGCGGGTGCCCCTGTCGGGACGGCGGCCCGTGCCCAGGAGGGACGCGACCAGGCGGGCGCGGCGGGTGACGCGGGTCGTCGGCTGCGGCGAGCGCCCCGGGGTGATCTCCAGGCGCTTGGACACGACGGCTGTCGCCTCGGCCTCGGTCAGGGTGAAGAAGCGGGGCAGCCGCAGGCGGCGGCCGTAGAGCGCGCTGTAGAAGGCGAGCGAGTCGCCGCGCAGCGGATAGCAGCGGAACTCCTGCTCGGTCACACCGCCCACCGACACGCGCGGGATGGTGTGGGTGGCGTGCATGAAGGACCCGCCGCCGCCCGCGACGACGTACTGGACGGTGCGGCCGTCCACGTCCACCGGATAGCGCTGGTAGTTGTGGATGTCGCCGCCTATCGCCGCGACATAGCGGTTTGCCGGGTCGCGGACGATGTCGTCGACCGTCCCGCCGCCCTCGATCCGGCAGGGGTGGTGCTCGCCGTCCACGTACAGCGGCCGCCCCGTGATCAGGATCTTCGGGCGCGGGTCGCGGGACACCTCCCGCAGCCAGGCTCCCTGTTCGGCGTCGAGGGTGCCGAGCAGTCCGGTGTCGATGCCGACGATGCGTATCGGCCCGGCGTCGATCGCCCAGTACGGGCCGGGCTGGACGGCCTGTTGAGCCGTGTCCGAGCGCAGTTTGCGTGCCGCGGCGAGGAGTTCCTCGTCGACCGGGCTCGGCCGGTGCCAGAGGAGGGAGCGCAGCCAGGCCCGGGTGAGGGGGCGGGGCGCGGGCTCGGCGGGCAGCGGCGGGGCGTCGTCGCAGAAGACCCGCATGAAGCCGGTGAGGTCCTCGTACCAGTCGTGGTTGCCCGGTATCGCGTACACCGGCGCCCGGTAGTCCTGGTACGGGCGGAAGAACTTCGCGGCGTAGTCGTCGGTGGCCCCGACCGGATAGATGACGTCGCTGGCGACGACCGCGAACCGCGTGTCCTGACCCACCCTCAGCATGCCCGGTACGACGGCGTACTGCGGCTCGTGGCCCTCGCCGGTGTCGCCGATCACGAGGAACGAGAACCGGTCCGGGTCGTCGCGCCGGATCACCCGGTCCGCCGGGGCCCCGGCCGCCGCACGCTGGGCCGTCCAGCGGGCGCGGGTGCGGCCCGTGGGGTCGCCGAACAGGGAGGCGAGCGCCCCGTTGCGGGCGCCCCACATGGTGCGCGGGTCCAGCCAGAACAGCTTCTTCGGCCTGGGCGGCATCAGCCGCTTGTACTCGCCCGGTTCGGCGGCGCCCCAGCCGGCGCCCCTGGCGGTCTCGCGTGAGGATTCGGACACGCGTGCACCGTAACAAGGCGATCGGAGCGGGGGGAGCCGGACCTGGGTCGTCCTCGTCTGCGGTCGGTCGACAGGGCCGTGCGACACCGGAGGTGAGGCCGCCGGGGGCGTCGGTGGTCGGAAGGGTCGCGTCCACCGTGGCGGGGTGGGCCGCGACCGCCGGCCGCCCACGGGATCGGTGTGGGCGGCCGGGCGGCGCCAAGGGTCAGGACAGCGGATCCAGGGTGAGGTACGCCTGGAGCGGGTTGCCGTCGTGGACCAGCGACTCGTGGTGGCCGACGTCGTCGAACGCGAACGCGTACGCCTTCCCGTCCACCATCCGCGCGTGGATGATCCGCGCGTAGTGGTTCGTCACCGCGTCCTGGTAGAAGCCGGCCGACGAGGTGTCCGGCTGGTTGGTGTTGGTCAGCAGCGTCGACCGGTTGAAGCCCGCGCACAGGGTGCGGGAGATCGGGCCGCGCACGGCGTCGTTGGGGGCGTCGAGCAGCCGGTGGCAGCCGAAGACGCTCGCTGCGTCGGGCTTGGTGAAGCTGGTGACCACGGCCCCGGAGGAGTTGGTGAAGTTCATGACGCCGCCCGAGACCCGGCCGTAGTACCTCGTCCCCGGCTGGTCCGCGAACGGCGTGACCGTGAGGGTCGTCGTGGCGTACTTCTGCCAGACCCGGTTGACGTAGTCGTCCAGGACGTTCGCGGGCAGCGCCCCCGTCTCCAGGCCGTACGCGGGCGACAGGGCCCGCAGCACGGTCCCGTCGGACCGGGTCTGCACCAGGTTGCCCCAGCCTCCCGGCTGGGCGCGCAGTGCGGCGAACACCCCGCTGTAGCCACCGGACTTGAGGCGCCCGGTGCTCGCCACGCTGCCGTCGGCGCGCTGTACGCCGACCGCGTAGGGAGCGGAGAACATGTCCACCTGGGTGCTGTTGAGCCACAGGCCCGAGTCGTTGAGCGTGTACTCCGACCAGTTGAAGAGGATGTTGCGGTTCGGGTCGGACGGGTTCTGCACGGCCGGCTGCACCAGGCCGCCGGTGGCCAGCTTGAACACCAGCTTCTGGCCGTAGGAGAAGTAGATCCGCCCCGACAGCTTGGGGATTCTGATCGTCTTCGACTGTCCGGCCCCCGGGCCGGGGATGGACGCGTCGGGCGCCGGGATCGGCGGGTTGCCGCCGGCCGGCCAGGGATGGAAGGCACCACTGGCGTCGGCCCAGCCCTGCTGACCGGTCGTCAGGGAGGTGCCGAGGACGTACACGTGGACCGCTTCGCCGCGGCCCGAGTTGTTGGTGAGCTTCAGCGGGATCGTGCTGGGCACCGCCGCGTCCGCCGTCGACGGTCCACCGACCGTGAGGAGGGTGCCGAGCAGTGCCGCCGCCGCGGCCACAACGGGCAGGCGGCGTCGGAGGCTTGCGAACATGCTGCGTCTCCGTGCGTCGTGATCGGGTGGGGGGCAAAGTTGGTCCGGACCACTGTGAGAGCGCTCTCAGATTGGCGTGGGGGTGCGAGCATGTCAATGACTGCGGCACAGTCGCCGCCGCACAGCGCCCGGCCGCTCCCGGGTCGGCCCCCGCCGCGCCGTCCCCCGGCCTACGTCAGGGTCCGCCCCAGCAGATCGAGCAGGGCCGACCAGTGCCGGGCGTCCGCCTCGGCGTCGTAGGCGTGGCAGTCGGCCTGGGTGAAGCCGTGCGGGGCGCCCGCGTACACCTCGCTTCGGTGCCGTACGCCCGCCGCGGTCAGGGCCTGCCCAAGGCGCGCGATCTGCTCGGCGGGCATGACGGGGTCGGCGTCGGCGTGTCCGAAGTAGAGCTCGGCGGTGATCCGGCCGGCGAGGAGGTGCGGACTGTCCGGTGTGTCGGCCGCGAGCCGGCCGCCGTGGAACCCGGCCGCGGCCGCGACCCGCTCCGGGTAGGTGCCCGCTGTCAGCAGCGACAGCCGGGCGCCCATGCAGTAGCCGGTCACACCCACGGGTCCGTCCGCGGCCGCGGGGGAGTCGGCCAGCGTGCGCAGGTACGCCTCCGCGTCCCGCATGCCCTGATACGGCGTCAGACTCCGCAGGATCGGGCCGAGATGCTCGAACAGCGCGTGCTCGGCCGACTCGTCGATGAACTCGGGCAACGGCACCACGGGGGCGCGGCCGTGCCGGTGGAACACGTTCGGCAGCAGGACCGTGTACCCCGCCGACGCCAGCCGCTCCGCCATCGACAGCAGCTGCGGCCGCGGTCCGAACGCGTCCATGTACATCAGCACCCCGGGGTACGGCCCGCCGCCGGCCGGGTGCACGAGAAACGCGTCGGCCGTGCCGTCCCCGGTGGGGATGTCCAGGGCCGCTGTCTCGATCGCCCGTTCCGCGGCGGTCATGGCGGTGCCTCCTTGCACGGTCGGCGGGGAGCGTCTCGCCGGCCGGGGTGCCGGGCTCCGGCGGTCATAGTGGCACGCGCTGCGCCCGGCGCGTGCGCGGGGGCGCGCCCGGTGCTGTCGCCGGCACCCACGGGGCGCGCTGTTCCCGGCACCGGCGGGGCGCGCTGTTCCCCGGCGCCTGCGGGGCGCGCTGTTCCGCCACCTGCGCGGGCCCGGTCCCGCTACTCGAACCGGGAGACGTCTCCCGCCCCGCGGCGTACGATCTCCGCCTCGCCGCCCGAGAAGTCGATCACCGTCGTCGGCTCGGTGCCGCACTCGCCGGAGTCGACGACGCCGTCCAGCACATGGTCGAGGCGGTCCTTGATCTCCCAGCCCTGGGTCAGGGGCTCGTCCTCGTCGGGCAGGAGCAGGGTGCTGGACAGCAGCGGCTCGCCGAGCTCGGTGAGGAGCGCCTGGGTGACGACATGGTCGGGGATGCGGACGCCGACGGTCTTCTTCTTCGGGTGCTGCATCGCGCGCGGCACCTCCTTCGTCGCCGGGAGGATGAAGGTGTAACTGCCCGGCGTCGAGGCCTTGATCACCCGGAAGACGTCGTTGTCCACGCGGACGAACTGGCCGAGCTGCGCGAAGTCCTGGCACACGAGGGTGAAGTGGTGCCGGTCGTCCAGCCGGCGGATGGAGCGGATGCGGTCGATGCCGTCGCGGCTGCCCAGACGGCAGCCCAGCGCGTAGCAGGAGTCCGTCGGGTACGCGATCAGCGCGCCGCCGCGGACGCTGTCGGCGACCTGGGAGATGGTGCGCGGCTGGGGGTTGTCGGGGTGCACGTCGTAGTACTTCGCCATTGCCCGAGCTTATGCCCGACGGGAGCGTGCGCCGCGCATCCCGGCTGTGGGCCCGCGAGACCCTGTCGGCACAGCGGCGCCCCGACCGGTCCTCCCGTCGACTCGCGGACGCGCAGTTCCGGCGTGAGTGCCTCGGACGCCGTCTCCTCGCCGGCGATGCGCCGCAGCGGCAGGGCGACCGCGCGGCGGCCCCGTTCGTCGAGGTACCGGTGGACCAAGTGGTCGGCGACGTGCTCCCCTTCGACGGCTGCGCCGCCGGCCTGACCCCGGTGGTGCTGAAGACGTGGAGCACCACCGACTCTGGGGCGGAGGTCGCCTGCAGCCGGGAACTGCGCCGACGTCCCCGACGTCTTCCCAGGTCCCTGAGGTAACGTCCGAACGGATCAGGGCCGTACGACAGGCGAGGAGGGGCGGCATGGCCGGCCGCGGCAGCGGAGCGCGGGACTGCGGGCGGTCCGCCTGGGCGGAGGAGCTGCTGGGCCATCTGCGGCCGACGGGCCGCGACCTCGGCCGGGTCGCCGACTGGCTCGCGAGGACCGTGGACGGGGCCGTCTGCCTGCGCGGCCACGACGGCACCCTGCTCGCCGGACGTCCGGTCGCCCTGGACGACGCGCTCGCCGCGGACGTCGGCGCCGGACGCATCGCCTCGGCGGCCGTGGAGGACGCCGGACGCCATCTGCGGCTGGTCCGGGTGGAGCGGCCGGGCCCGCAGCCGGCCGCCGTCCTGGCCGTGTCCCGCACCGCACCCTTCGACCGCCGCGCCTTCGACATCGTCACCCACACCGCGGCCGTCGTGGAACTCCTTCTCGGCGCGGGCGAGTCCGCGCTCGCGTCCCGGCGCCTCGAACGCGCCGCCGACGACCTGCGCCTCGCCATCCTGCAGCTGCTCATGGTGGAGGACACCGTCTCGGCCCGCAGGGTCGCCGCGGGCCTGTGGCCCGGACTGCTGGACACCGACACCGCCCGCGTCTACGTCGTCGAGAGCCGGCCCGAGGACCGCGACCGGTTCGCCGAGGACTGCCTCGACGCCACCGGCGAGCGCGCCCTCGTCGTGCGCTGCCCGGCGGTCGACGCCCATGTCATCGTCGTCGTCCCCGACGACGCCGCCGCCGAGCGGCTGCACGCGCTCGTCGGCAGCCGCGCCGGCACCTTCCTCGGCGGCAGCCGGCGGCACAGCCTCGCCCGTACCGCCACCGCGTACGGACAGGCCGTCAGCGCCCTCGCCGTGGCCCGCTTCCGCCCCGACAAGGCCGCCCTGTACGCCGAACGCACCCACCCCGAACGCCTCCTGGACCCCCGCGCGCTGCACACCTGGGCCGCGCGGCTGCTCAGCCCGCTCGACGGTCTCGCCCACCACACACGCGCCGAGCTGCTCGCCACCACCCGCCTCGGCCTGGAGTTCACCGCCGTCAGCGCGGCGAAGGTCCTCGGTGTCAGCCGCAACACCGTGCGCGCCCGCATGGAGCGCGTGGAGGGCCTGCTGGGCGCCGACTTCTCCGACCTCGGAGTCCGCGCCGCCGTCCATCTCGCCCTGAACTCCCAGGCCGGCCTGACCGAACAACCACCGCCGCGGCAGGAACCCGCCCGCACCGCGTTCGGCGACCTGCTCGCCGACCCCGCCCTGCGCACCTGGTCCCGCGCGCTGCTCGCCCTGCTGGACGGCGACGGCCGTGATCTGCGCCGCACGCTGCGCGCCTGGCTGGCGGCGGGCGCCAACGCCGAGCGGGCCGCGCAGACACTCGGTGTGCACGCCCAGACCGTGCGCGACCACGTACGCGGCGCCGAGCCCGTGCTGCAGCGCCAGCTCCTCGCCTCCGGAAGCGACCTGTACGAGGTCGTCCTGGCCCACCTGGCGCTGGGCGACCTTCCCCCGCCGGTGCTGTAGCCGTGCCCGGGGCGGCGAACCGGGAGCATCCGGGCGGCCCTGTGCACAGGTGAGTCCTCGCGGCTCCGGACCGGGCATCGACACGCTTCCCAACCGGCGGACCACGCACGTAGGTTCGGCGAGCCGCAGGGGCGCGACCGGCACGGGGGACCGGTCGGCCCCTCGGCGCCCGGCCGGGCCCCGCGGCCGCCCAGGAGCGCGGTGGGCCCGCCTCCGGCGATCTTCCGCGCGGACGGTGTGTACGGCGCGGGTGCGGGTACTCGGCCCGCGCCGAAATGATCCGTCACGCCCGGTGACACGACGACCCGGGACCGGCGGAGAAGCACCGAGATCCGCGAAGTGGAGGGCCGCATGACGAGTGGCACCGAGACCGGCCAGGTGACCGGTACACAGGACAAGGACTACAACCTCATCTGGTACGTGGAGGCCTGCCTGAGCAACGCCCTGCGTCTGGAGACGTACATCCAGGACGCCGAACGCGACAAGGACAACGAGGTCGCGGACCTGTTCCGCAAGGCGCAGGCGGACAGCCGCAAGGGCGCCGAGCTCGGCAAGGAACTTCTGCGCTCGCGCCTCGCGGGCGGCTGACGCCTCCCATCCGACGAGCCCGGCCCGTGGAACCGGCACGGACCGGGCCTTCGTCGTGCCCGGCGCCCGCGCACTCCGTCGGTCGCCGCGATCCCGGCCGGAGGCGGCCGATATGATCAGTTCATGACAGCCCCGGAACCGACCGTCCTCGCCACCTCCGGCGGCCACCGCATGGGCCGGCGGACCCGGCTGCTGTTCGACTCCCTGGTCCACCACGCCGTCGACCTGTCCGGCGTGCACGGCCGCCGCCCCCGCGTCCTCTACGTCGGCACCGCCATCGGCGACGCCGAGGCCACGGCCGCCCGGATGGCCGAGGCGGCCCGGGAGGCGGGCTTCGACCTCACCCCGCTGCAACTGTTCCCGATGCCCAACCTGGACGACATGGAGGGCGCCGTCCTCGACAGCGACGTCGTCTGGGTCATGGGCGGCTCGGTCGCCAACCTGCTCGCGGTGTGGCGCGTGCACGGACTGGACCGGATCATGCGCCGCGCCTGGGAGGCGGGCGTGGTCCTCAGCGGGGTGAGCGCGGGCTCGATCTGCTGGTTCCAGGGCGGCACGACGGACTCCTACGGGCCCGGACTGCGCCCCGTCACCGACGCCCTCGGCCTGCTGCCGTACGGCAACGGCGTGCACTACGACTCCGACCCGGGCCGGCGCCCGCTGATGCACCGGCTCGTCGCGGAAGGCACCTTCCCCGAGGCCCACTGCACCGATGACGGGGTCGGCCTCGTCTACCGGGGCACACGGCTCGTCGAGGCCGTCACGGAGATCCCCGGCAAGGGCGCCTACGTGGTGCGCGGCGAGGGCGGCGAGGCGGTGGAGGAGCGCATCGAGCCGCGCCTGCTCCCCGCCGCCCCCGGCTGACGTCAGCCGATGTGGTAACTGTCCCCGTACACCTGCCAGTCCAGCGGGGTGTCCAGGTCCAGGTTGCCCGTGCGCAGGAAGACCCGCTGGGCGGTGTCCACCCGGCTGGTGTCGCTGTGCGCCTCCTCCTGCCTCATGGCCCACACCCGCGCGTCGAGGAACGCGTGCAGGTAGCGCACCTCGTCACCGCCGTGCGACGGCGGCTGGGCCGAGCGCAGCGCCCGGGCGCGGATGCTGCGGAACGAGGTGGGGTCCGTGCCGTCGCCGTGCATGACCAGGGCGTCGTAGTAGGCGAACTGGCCGAGGGCGCGCAGCCCGTCCGCCCTGCCCTGCCGTACGGCGGGGTCGAAGTAGACGCGGTCGCGTTCGTCGTCCTGGGCCTGCCGGAACGCCCCGTCCCGGGCGGCCAGGCGCCAGTCGCCCGGGTAGCCGGGGTCGAGGCCCTCGTGCGAGTCGGTGCCGTCGACCTCGCGCAGGGCGGGCAGATAGCGGGCCAGGGCGTTGCCCGGGCGGCGCGCGGTGTACAGCTCGACCAGGTCGAGCATGTCGCCGGTGCCGGAGCAGAAGCCGATGATCCCGGCGGTGTATCCGCGGCCGTCGCCGATGTCCTCGATGTACTTGTACTGGGCGCGCCAGTCGAGGGAGGAGTTCTCCGCGCTGGAGACCAGCTGCATGGCGATCTCCTTCTTCGCGGGGTCGTCCAGCCCCGCGGCGCGCTCGGGGGCGGCGTACGCGCGGGGTGAGCCGGGCAGCGGGGCCGACGCCAGCGCGGCGCCGAACAGGGCGAGCAGGGTGCGGCGCGAGGCGCTCGCGGTCGTGAAGGATCGCATCACGGGGCTCCGATTCCGTGTGGGGGCGGGGAGTTGAGCGGGTTCCGTGTTGCCGAACTGATAGTAAGGTTTCCTATCAGACTCGTCGGGGCTTGACCACACCCCTTGCGAGAACTCCCTCACGGCAGCGGCTGCTCCGCCCAGATGACCTTGCCGTCGGCGACATAGCGGGTGCCCCAGCGCTCGGCGAGCTGCGCGACCAGGAACAGGCCGCGCCCGCCCTCGTCGGTCATCGCCGCGTACCGCAGATG
Organism: Streptomyces sp. NPDC053367; assembly: GCF_044545925.1. Classification (NCBI taxonomy): domain Bacteria; kingdom Bacillati; phylum Actinomycetota; class Actinomycetes; order Kitasatosporales; family Streptomycetaceae; genus Streptomyces; species Streptomyces sp. NPDC053367. The sequence continues at coordinate 23,838 of NZ_JBITYN010000002.1, forward strand.
CGGGGCCGTGCTGCTGCTGTCGAACACCTCGCAGATCAGGGTGCGGTCGAACAGCATCCGCACCCGGATCGGCCCGGCGCCGTAACGGATCGCGTTGGTCACCAGCTCGCTGAGGATCAGCTCCGTGGTGAACACCAGCTCCTCCAGGCCCCACTCGTCCAGCCTGCGGGTGACCGCCGCGCGCACCCGCCCGACCTCCGCCGGGTCGGACGGCACCTCCCACTCGGCGATCCGGTCCGCCGCCAGCGCCCGGGTGCGCGCCACGATCAGGGCGATGTCGTCGCCACGCCTGGCCGGCAGCCGGGCGTCCACCACCGTCCGGCAGGTCTCCTCCGGCGACGGCCCCGCCTGCCTCAGCGCCTCGCCCAGCAGTTCGAGGCCGACGTCGATGTCGTGCCCCCGGTCCTCGACCAGCCCGTCGGTGTACAGCACCAGCCGGCTGCCCTCGGCGAGCTCCACGTCCGCCGTCTCGAACGGCAGCCCGCCCAGGCCCAGCGGCGGCCCCACCGGCACGTCCATGAACTCGACCTCGCCGTCCGGCCGTACCAGCGCGGGCGGCGGGTGACCGGCCCGCGCGATCGAACAGCGGCGCGCGACCGGGTCGTAGACCGCGTACAGGCAGGTGGCGCCCGTCACCGGCGCGCTGCCGCCCTCCTCCGCCTCGTCCTGGTCGATGCGCGCGACGAGTTCGTCGAGCAGCGACAGCAGTTCGTTGGGGGCGAGGTCCAGCGCCGCGAAGTTGTGCACCGCCGTGCGCAGCCGGCCCATCGTCGCCGCCGCGTGCAGCCCATGACCGACCACGTCGCCCACGACGAGCGCCACCCGCGTCCCGGACAGCGGCAGGACGTCGAACCAGTCGCCCCCGACGCCCGCCTGCGCGGGCAGGTACCGGTAGGCGATCTCCAGCGCGGACTGCTCCGGCAGGGAGCGCGGCAGCAGACTGCGCTGCAGCGTGACCGCCATGGTGTGCTCACGGGTGTAGCGGCGCGCGTTGTCGATGGCGACCGCCGCCCGGGCCGCCAGCTCCTCCGCGAGGGCCTGGTCCTCCTCGTCGAACGGCTCCGGCTGCTCACAGCGCCACAACGTGACCAGCCCCAGGATCAGCGAACCCGCCCGCAACGGCACCGTGATCAGCGAGTGGATGCCGTACTCCACCACCTGCCCGGCCCGCTCCTGGTCCTGCTCCTGCCAGCCGTACGCCTGCCCCAGGTCGGCCTCCACCACGGACTCTCCCGTGGCGAGGGCGCGGGCCTGCGGGGAGGTGGGCACGAACCGGATCCGCTCGCCCACCGGGAACAGCGGCACGTCCTTGCGGATGCCGCTCAACGCCGTGCGGCGCAGCTCCGTGCCGGCCTCCGGCTGCTCACCGCCGAGCACCGCGTCGAAGAGGTCCACGCTGACGAAGTCCGCGAACCGCGGCACGCTCAGCTCCGCCAGCTCCTCCGCCGTGCGCGACACGTCCAGGCTGCCGCCGATGCGCACCCCGGCCGCGTACAGCAGGTCCAGCCGCTCCCGGGCCAGCTCCGCCCGCCCCGACAGCGCGCGCAGCTCGGTGGAGTCGCGCAGGGTGGCCACGCTGCCGGCCGGGCCGCCCGCCAGATCGGTGGGCCGCTGGTTCACCGCGAGCAGCCGTTCGCCGACCAGGTGCACCTCGTCCGTGGCCATCCTCGCCGAGGCGAGCAGCTCGGCGGTGTCCGGGTCCAGGCCGAGCTCGCTCACCTGCCGGCCCTCGGCGTCGGCGGGCAGGTCCAGCAGCCGGTGCGCCTCGTCGTTGGCGAGCAGCAGCTCCCTCTCCGCGCCGACGATGATCACGCCCTCGCGCACCGAGTGCAGCACCGCGTCGTGGTGCTCGTACATCCGGGTCATCTCGTCCGGGCCCAGGCCGTGCGTCTGGCGCAGCAGCCGTCTGCTCACCAGCGCCGTACCGGCCAGCGCGAGCGCCAGGGCGGCCGCCGCCGCGCCCAGCACCAGCGGCAGCTGATCGTTGGCCGTGCCGCCCACGCGCGCGGTGGTGATGCCGGCCGACACCAGACCGACGACCGTGCCGTCGTCCGCCTTGACCGGCACGACGGCCTGCACCAGGCGGCCGATGGTGCCGTCGATCTCCTCGACCACGGTGCCGCCGGCCTGCGCCGGGGCGATGTTCCCGACGAACTTCTTGCCGATGCGGTCCGGCTTGGGGTGGGTGTAGCGGATGCCGTCGGGATCGGTGACGACGATGAAGTCCACCTCGGAGGCCAGCCGGGCCGCCTCCGCGCGCGGCTGCAGCACCGCCGTCGGGTCCGGGGCGGCCAGCGCCTCACGCGTGCCGGGCGCGTTGGCGAACGTCTCCGCCACCGCGAGCGACCGGTGACGGGCCTCCGTCGTGGTGTCCACCCGGCCCTGCAGCACCAGCGCCGCCACCGCCGCGACCACCAGCAGCAGCACGATGACGACCTGGAAGACGAACACCTGCCCGGCCAGGCTCCGGCCGCCGAGTGCCTCCCGCAGACCGAACCCGCCCCGACGACGCGCGCCGGGAGCCGCGACCCGCCGCCACCGCGGCCGGTCCGCCGCGTGCCGGGCGCGCCGCTCACCCATCGGACGAGCACTGCCGGGCGCCCGCACCGCGCGCCCGTTCCCGAGACGACGGGCCGACCGACTCCCGGACCGCCCCACAAGCCGGACCATGAGCCATGTCTACACTCCCGAGCCCGGCTAGGCGAGGGGTGCTCCTGATCGGGGCGAGGCGTGTCCGCGGACACCGGGGCTGTGCCGGGACGGCAGGTCGTCGGTGGTGCGCCTGTGCGGCGGGTCGGGCTCGTGTCGCCACGGGTGGGGGGCGGGACCTCGGGTGGGGGTTCGCCGGGTCGCGGGGGTCGGTGCGGGGTGGGCGGCGATCCCACGTCCGGGCCCGGTGTGGGTGTTGGGCTGGGCGGGGCGGCCTCTGCGCTGTG
>NZ_JBITYN010000002.1:26869-692835 GCF_044545925.1 Streptomyces sp. NPDC053367
TGTGCTTTCCGGGGGTGCCGGGGGCCTGCGGGGCGGCCTCTGCGCTGTGCTTTCCGGGGGTGCCGGGGGCCTGCGGGGCGGCCTCTGCGCTGTGCTTTCCGGGGGTGCCGGGGGCCTGCGGGGCGGCCTCTGCGCTGTGCTCTCCGGGGGTGCCGGGGGCCTGCGGGGCGCCGGGGTCGTAGCTGTGCCCGCCGTCGGCGCCGGGTGGGTGGCGGGCGCCGTGGTCGAGCGTGCGCCGCGCGCCGGGGCGGGATCCGTGTCGTGCGCGGGGGCGGGGTCCGTTGCGTGCACCGGGGCGGGGTCCGCGTCGCGCGCCGCTGCCGGGAACCTGCCGGGCGACCGTCGTACGTCCCTGCCGGGCTCCCCTGCCGCAGGGTCGCACCCGCCCCTCATCCAGGACCGCCTTCCCCTCCCCGGCGGGCCGCGAGCAGCAGGGCGATGTCGTCCGGCCGGTCGGCGGTGTGGCGCATGGTGGCGGTGAGGCGGTCGGCGACGGAGGTGAGGGCGCGCGCGTCGGGCCGGACTGAGACGGCCCCCGCCCGGGCCAGGGCCACCCGCAGCGCGCCGATGCCGTCGTCGATGTCGACGCCCTGCCGCTCCACCAGGCCGTCGGTGTAGAGGGCGAGGATCGCGCCCGGCTCCATACGGATCTCCGTCACCGGGTACCGGGCATGGGTGACGACCCCGAGGACGACTCCGACCGGGGTCTCCACCACCTCCGTACGGCCGTCGGGGTGGCGCAGCAGCGGTGGGGGATGGCCGGCCCGGGCGATGCGGGCCACGCCGGTCGCAGGGTCGAGCCAGACGTAGCAGCAACTGGCGAACTGGCCCGGGTCGAGGTCGATCAGCAGGCGGTTGGTGCCGCTCAGCACCTGCTCGGGCGGCCGGTCGTCAAGCGCGAACGCCCGGACGGCGCTGCGCAGCTGACCCATCGTCGCGGCCGCCTGCACGCCGTGTCCCTGGACGTCGCCGATCACCAGCGCCACCCCGTCCCCGGCCTCCACGACGTCGTACCAGTCCCCGCCCACGTCCATGCCCTCGGTCCCCGGCAGGTAACGTCCCGCGGTCTCCAGCCGGGGGTGCACCGACAGCCGGCGCGGCAGCAGGGCGCGCTGCAGGCCGCGGGCGAGTGCGGCCTCGGTGTCGTAGCGCTGGGCCTTCTCCAAGGCGTGCGCGATCAGCCCGGCGAGCGCCGTCAGCACGCTGCGCTCCTCCTGCGAGAAGCTGCGCGGGCCGTCGAAACCGAGGATGCAGGAGCCGACCGGGCGGCCCGACGCGATCAGCGGAAGGAACGCGCGGGCCCCCTCGGGAGCGTCCAGCGCGATGCCCGGGTAGGCGGCCGCGAGCTGCTGCATCGAGTCGAAGAACAACGGCTGACCGGTCGTCAGCGTCTCCACCCCGGGCAGCCGGGTGTCCAGGCTCACCCCGTCGAACGGCTTGAGGAAGCCCTCCGGGAAGCCGGTCTCCCACGCCAGGTACAGATGCCTGTCCTGGAGCAGGTAGATCGCCAGCCGCCGGCTGCCGAAGGCCGGCAGCAGCTCCTGCATCACCACGGCGGACACCTGCCGCGCGGTGGCGGCCTCGGTGAGGGCGATGGCGAGCGTGATGGGGCGGTAGAAGGACGCCGAGCGCAGGGCGTCGGCGGGGGAGTGCGGGCCATCGGCCGTCCCGGCGGGTCCGGCGGCAGGGACCGCCGTGGGGGCTTCCGTGCCGTGCACCGGTGACGCTGCGGCCGCGTGGGCGGCGGGTCCCGGGTGTGCCTCCGTGCCGGGGGTCGTGGGTCCGGGGTGTGCCTCCGAGCCCGGGGCCGTTGCCGCCGGGCCGGGCTCCGCGCCGCGGACCGCGGATCCCGGGTGGGGCTCCACGGCGGGGACCGGCCCCGGTGCGTGCGTCGGCAGACGGGACGCGGCGGGCGGCGGCGCGGGGGCGTCGGCCATGCGGTTGGCCGGCACCACCGTGCAGGTCAGGACGTCAGGCCCGGGACGCACGGACAGCGCGAGCCAGTCGCCCTCGTAGGGATGCGGGCCGGGAGGCCGGCGGACGTGGAAGTGCACGGCCTCCGGGGCGAGCAGCGCCGCCCGCAGATGGTCCTCGCACACCGGCTGCTGAAGCCACGGCACCGCCTCCCACAGCGGCCGCCCCACCAGCCGGTCACGGGCCGCGCCGAGCAGGTGCGCGGCGCGCGGGTTGGCGTACACCGTGATGCCCAGCCGGTCCAGGCAGAACACGCCCTGCGGCAGCAGCTCGGCCGCGGTGTCGGCCACCGGGTCCGCCTCCAGCACGACCCCGGCGACGAGCCGCGCGCCGGAGGCCGGCCGCAGGTCCACCAGGCGCAGCGCGCCCTGCGCGACCCGCACCGGCAGCGGGCGCAGGGGCGTGCGCCCGCGGGCGGTCTCCCGCAGCAGCGCCATCAGCCGCAGCGCGTCGCCCCGGTCCACGGCCCGGGCCAGCGTCCCGGCCGGGCCGGGCAGGTCGTCGGGCGCCAGGTCCAGCAGGGTGCGCGCGCCGTCGTCGGCGGTGACCAGGTCGGCCGCAGGGTCCCAGGTGAACCGGCCCACGCGGGCCGTGCCCAGCCGGGCCGACGGGGGCCGCAGACACAGCGGCTCGTCCTCCCAGACGGCCCGGCTGCCGGCCTTCTCCAGCCCGTCCAGCCGCAGGGCGAGCCCGGCCGCGAGGGCGACCAGCCGGTCGCGCTCGGGCAGCATCTCGGTGACGTCGGTGGCGGCGGGCCGCAGCACCGTCAGCACACCGGACGGGGTCCGTCCGGTGGTGACCGGCACGGTGATCGAGCCGACCGGGAAGGGCAGCGCGGCGGCGAACTGCGGGTAGCGGCGCATCGTCTCCGTGGCGTTCGGCAACGTCACCTGCACGCCCGAGCGGAAGGCGTCCGCGACCGGGAACTGCCGCTCCACATGCACCCGCCACCAGGGCCGGAACAGCGGTCCGGGCAGCCCCGCCAGCACGCCGAGGCGCAGCACGGCGGGCACGTCCGAGGGCAGGTACACGCCCGCGACGGTGCCGCGGGCCGCGCTGATGGCCTCGGCCGCGACCTCGGTGAGCAGCACGGCCAGCCGGCTCGGCATCCCGCTCCCGCTCTCGTCGCTCCCAGTCATCGGCCCTTACCTCGTCGGTGCCCCGCCGCGCAGGCGACACAGCCAGAATGCGCCCTCCGGGCGCGAGGGCGCACCTTTGGCGGGGCCGGGCAGGGCGGTTCAGCGGCGCAGGCGCGCCAGCAGGCCGTCGAAGCAGCTGCGGTGGACGGCGACCAGGCCGATCCGCTCCGGGTCGAGCAGCCAGGAGGAGTACCGGGCGATGGAACGGCGTGTGTACGCCCGCGCCCGGGACCTGCGCCCCGCTGAACCACACCTTCGCCGGCGCGGCGGGCGGCGACTCCACCGCCTCCCTGGCCTCCGTCAAGGCGCCGACGCTCGTCCTGCACGGCACCGAGGACCCCTATGTTCGCGCCCGCGCACGGCGAGGCGACGGCCGCCGCGATCCCCGGCGCCCGGCTCGTCCTCGCCGAGGGGCTGGGGCACACCCTGCCGACGGCACTGGACGGGCGCCTGGCCGACGAGATCCTGGGGCATGTGCGCCAGGCCGGCGGGGCCGGCGCCTGGCTCCCGCCTCACGGCCTCGGGGCTCACGGCCTCACGGCCTCACGGCCTCACGGCCTCACGGCCTCACGGCCTCACGGCCTCACGGCCTCGGGGCTCACGGCCTCGGAGCCTCGGAGCCTCAGGACGTCAATGGGCTCAGGAGCGCAGGGCCGCCCGGGCCGTCTCGACGGCCTGTACGGCGTAACCGCGGCCGAACAGCACGGCGTGCACCAGCAGCGGGAAGAGCTGGTGCAGGCCGACGCGCGCGGCCCAGCCGTCGGCGAGCGGCGCGGTCTGCCGGTACGCCTCCAGTACGTCGTCCAGGTACGGGCAGCCGAACAGGCGCAGCATCGCCAGGTCCGTCTCGCGGTGCCCGCCGTGCGCGGCCGGGTCGATCAGCCAGGCGTCCCCGTCGGCGCCCCACAGGACGTTGCCGTTCCACAGGTCGCCGTGCAGCCGGGCGGGCGGCTCCGGCGGCCCGGCGAGCTCCGGCAGCCGCTCGCACACCGCCTCGACGACCCGTGCCTCCGCCGGGCGTACGGTGCCGTCGTCGACCGCCCGGCGCAGATACGGCAGCACCCGCTGCCCGGCGTACCAGCGGGGCCAGTCCGTGTCCGGGGTGTTGCGCATCGGCGCGGCGCCGATGTACGCCTCCCGCGGGCCTCCGGGCGGCGGCGCGCCGAACGCGGGCGCACCCGCGGCGTGCAGCGCGGCGAGACCCCGGCCGAGCCGGGCGGCCGTCTCCCGGGAGGCGGGCCCGGTCGGCACGCGCTCGGTGACGAGCCAGGTCCCGTCCTCGCCGTGCACGCGCGGCACCCTGAGGGCGCCCGCCTCGGCCAGCCACCGCAGCCCGGCCGCCTCCGCCCGTACCGCATCAGGACCGTCGCCCCGCTTCACCATCACCAGCGGCCCGTCCCGCAGCGCGACCTCGGCGAGCGTCCCGGACAGCGCCCGCACGTCCGCGACCGCCCGTCCGGTCAGCCGCGCGGCGGCGTCCCCGGCGCCTTCGGCAGGCCCTGGAGGCCGGCTCATCCGACCGCCCCTTCACCCGCGAGGCGCCGCCACGAGCGGTGACACCCGCGCACGCGGCCGTTACGACGACACATGAGCCCAGAGTACGGCCGCCGTCCCGGCCGCCGTCCCGGCAGTCCGGAGCGAACCGACCGGCGCCGGGCGCCCTTTGGCAGGATGGACCCGGTACCGCACCCTCCTGGACAGGAGCCCGCTCCGTGCGAGGACCGCTGCTCCACCTCGACGTCGACGGCCCTTTCAACCCGTACGCCGCCAAGCCCGAACGCCGCCCGCCGGGCTGCACGACCCACCGCATGACCCCTGAGGGCCGGCTCAACCGGCACCCGGCGGCGGACCGCCCACGGCTGCGCCCCCTGCGGGTGTGGCTCAACCCGGAACACGGGCAGACCTAACGGTAGTTGAGCACCCTCCACGACCCGGTGTGGGCCACCACCTGGGGCCTGGAGGCCAACACCCTGCTCGCCCCCGTCCTCGGCCTGCCCGACCTGCCGGTCGTCGACTGGCCCGGCTTGTTCGACGCAGGCCCCGAGGGCACGTTCTGGAAGACCCGCCATGTCCTCGCCCATGCCGCGGGACGCCCCTTCGCCTGGGCGGACGACGAACTCGGCGACGCCGACCGCGCGTTCGTGGCCGCCCGGCACCCCGGCAGCGCCCTGCTGCACCACGTCGACGCCCGGCACGGCCTGCGCGCGGGCGACTTCGCCGCACTGACGGCCTTCGCCCACGCCCTCACCGGGTCCGCGGAACCCGGATCCGACGCGTCACGGTGAGCCCGGCGCTGTCCAGTTCCCAAAGTCTTGGCCGAATCCTTCCGCACCGCCTACGACCGCTGACCGGAGCCCTACTCTGCGCTACAGGACGCTGCGGGCGGGACCGGCGGCGGAGACTCTTCGAGGGGTGGCCATGACTGCTACGCGCCAGACCGCGCAACTCGCCGAACACCTGCGGCGCACAACGGCGCCGGAGCGGGTGGCGACGGCCGGGCCCGAGTACGAGGCGTCCCGAACCGTCTGGAACGGCGCGGTCGACCACCGCCCGGCCGTCGTCCTGCGCTGCGCCGACGCCGCGGACGTCCAGGCGGGCGTCACGGCGGCCCGCGAGCTCGGGGTACCGCTGTCCGTGCGCGGCGGCGGCCACGGCTGGACCGGCGGCGCGATCAACGACGGCGGACTGCTGCTCGACGTGAGCGGCATGCGGCGCGTCACCCTCGACGAGGACGCCGGCGTGGCCGACGTCCAGGGCGGCGCCCGGGCCATGGACGTGGCCCGGGCCGCGGAAGCCGCCGGCCGGATCGCCGTCACCGGCACCTCCGGCAGCGTCGGCATCGTCGGCTTCACCCTCGCCGGCGGCTACGGCCCGCTCGGCGGCCGGTACGGCCTCGGCATCGACAACGTGGTGGCCGCCGACCTCGTCCTCGCCGACGGCACCGCGGTCACGGCCGACGCCGAGCACGAACCCGAGCTGCTGTGGGCCCTGCGCGGCGGCGGCGGGAACTTCGGCGTGGTCACCTCCATACGCGTGCGGGTCCACCCGCTGCCCGGTGGCCCCGCCGACCCGACCGTGGTGGCCGGCACCATCCTGTACCCGTGGGACCAGGCGAGCTCCGTGCTGAAGGCGCTCGGCGAGCGACTGCCGGACCTCCCCGACGAACTGACCGTGACCTGCGGCCTCTTCACCGGCCCGGCCGGCAGCCCGCTGGTCTACGTCGCGCCCACCTGGTGCGGCGACGCCGACACCGGCCGCGCGGCCGTCGAGCCCTTCACCCGGCTCGGCGACCCCGTCATGGCGCAGGTGGGGCCGACCCGCATGACCGACACGCTCGCCGGCACGGACACCATGGCCCCCGCCGGCCGGCACGTCGAGGTCCGCCCGCGCACGGTGCCCGGCCTCACCGACGGGGTCATCGACGCCGTCGTCGCCGGCGGCGACGCCGTCACCTCCCCGATGTCCGCCGTCTACACCCACTGTCTGCACGGCGCCGCCGCCCGCGTGCCCGTCTCCGACACCGCCTTCGCCATGCGCAGCCCGCACATGCTCGTCGAGAGCGTCGCCGCCTGGGCACCGGGCGAACCCGGCACCCGGCACCGCGACTGGGCCCGCGCCCTCTCGGACGCGCTGTCCGCCGAAGCGCTGCCCGGCGGATACGTCAACATGCTCGCCACCGACGAGTACGACCAGATCGCCCACGCCTACGGCCCCAACCGCGACCGCCTGCTCGCCGCCAAGCGGACCTACGACCCCGACGGCGTCTTCACCGCCAGCCCGCTGCCCGCGGGTTCCTGAGGTCTCTCGGCCGGATCACGCGGGCACCGCCGGGGCCGGCACACGGGCGGCGCCCTCCGGCACCGGCGTGGCCTGGTGGTAGTACAGGCGCCAGCCCTCACCGCCCTCGCCCCGGCACCAGATCGAACTGCGCCGCGCCCGACGCCCGTCCAGCACCGTCTCGTACGTCAGGTGCACCACGCCGGGACCCAGCAGCACCCCCTCGATGTCCGAGGGCTCGTACCGCGGCCCCTCCGCCGCGCTGCCCGCCATACCGGGCAGCGCGGCGAGCATCGCCTCGTACGTCCAGCGCCGCCCCGAGGCACCGACCTCCACGAACCGCGGGTCCAGCAGCCGCGCGGTCTCCTCGGCCGACGTGCGCACGGCCGGGTCCATCAACCGCAGCTCGCCGGCGATCGCCTCGGCGATGTGATCTTCGTCGTCAGTCATGGAGGGATCTTCACCACGTCGCCCGCTCCCGCCGCAACCGCATGGCCCGGCTCCGCCGGACACGCCCCCAGCGTTACGCTGCCGTTCACAGGCCCGTCGAGGAACCGTCCCCACCCGTCAGCCGCTCCCGGACAAGGTCGAGCCGTCCGAGAACACGCCTGGAAAGGACAGACTGTGACGACGCGTCAGACGCTGCGGGTTGCCACCTACCTGCTGGGAGTGGTGGTGGCCGCGGCCACCACCGTGCCGGCCGAGGCCGCCTCCCTGCCCCTCGTGCACCCGCGCGCCGAGACCCCCGCCCTCTACGACGACGAGGAAGGCGGCAACGCCAACGCCGACGACCCGGCCATCTGGCGCAACGCCGCCGCCCCGGGCCGCAGCCTGGTCATCGCCACCGCCAAGAAGGGCGGCCTGCGCGTCTACGACCTCGACGCGCGCGAGGTCCAGTCGATCCCCGCCCCGGCAGGCCCCGGCGAGGACGACGCCCCGGGCCGCTTCAACAACGTCGACCTGGTGCAGGGCATGCGCCTGTCCGGCGGCCGCGCCGACCTGGCCGTCGTCAGCGACCGCGGCAACGACCGGCTGCGGATCTACCGCATCGACCGCGACCGCCCCGGCGGCCCCCTCACCGACGTCACCGACCCGGCCGCACGCCCCGTCTTCTCCGCCGACCAGGCCGAGATCAACGACCAGCGCACCGCCTACGGCCTGGCCACCTGGACCGACAAGGCCACCGGAAGGTCCTACGCCCTGGTCAGCCGCCGCAACGAGACCCGTATCGCGCTCCTGGAACTCACCGCCGGCACCGCCGGAACCGTCGGCTACCGCACCGTCCGCACCCTGGACCTGCCCTCCTCCTTCCGCCTCCCGAACGGCACCTCCTGGACCCCCTGCGGCGAGCCCGACGAACGCCCCCAGGTCGAGGGCATGGTCGTCGACCCGGCCGACGGCACCCTCTACGCCGGACAGGAGGACGTCGGCATCTGGCGCCTGCGCGCCGACCTGACCGGCCTGCCCGAACTCGTCGACAAGGTCCGCGAGTACGGCGTCCCCGGCACCTACGACGAGGAGACGGAGGAGTGCACCCCCGGCGCCGACCCCGGCTACGGCGGCGAGCACCTCACCGCCGACGTCGAGGGCCTGACCCTCCTCACCGAGCCGGACGGCGACGGCTATCTGCTCGCCTCCAGCCAGGGCGACGACACCTTCGCCGCCTACGACCGCGAGACCGACGAGGACAACGAGTACGAGGCCGGCTTCCGCGTCGCCGCCGCGTCGGCCACCCTCGACGGCTCCGAGGTCTGCGACGGCGCGGCCGTCCTCAACGCCCCGCTCGGCAGCCGCTACCCCGACGGCCTGCTCGTCGTCCAGGACGGCCAGGAGACCCCCGCCGACGGCGACCGGGAGAGCACCGGCTTCAAGTTCGTCGACCTCGGCGACGTCCTGGACGTCATCGACGACTGACCCGCGGGAATTCGCTCAGGTCTCCCGCAGCGGCGCGTACGCGGCCGCGTCCAGGCCGAACGTCCAGGCGACCCCCTCTCTCGCCGTCATCGTCGTCGGCGGCACACGCAGCCAGTACGTGCGGTGCGTGCCGTCCGGCTCGGGCGTGGAGTTGACGACCTCCACCATCACCACCGGCTCGTCGCCGACCAGCGTGATCCGCCACAGCGTGCCCGTCTCGTCCTGGTGGACGGGGCGGGCGCCGGAGTCCTCCAGATAGCGCTCGTAGCCGTAGTGCTCCAGCATCACCCGGCGCAGCTCGGCGTTCTCCTCGTCGCGGATCCGCTCGGGTGTCAGCGTGTCCAGCCCGTCCAGGAAGTCCGCCGGCACGGGCATGCCCCGCCAGGCGTACAGCGCGAACCCGTCCGGGAAGGCGAGCGCCGGTCCGTCCCCGCGGTCGAGGCGGCCCGCCTCGTCCCGGTGCAGCGCCACGGGCCGTTCGCACACCACCGCCACCTTCGCGAACGGCCACCACCAGCCGGCGCTGCGGCACACCGCCGCCAGTCCGTCCAGCGGGGCCCGGCCGGTGGGGAACGCCGCGAGCCACGGCGCGTCGTGCTGCCCCAGCACCGCGTCCAGCAGGATCAGCCGCGTCTCGGTCTCCCTCCGGCGGTCCTCACCGGCCGACTCCTCCAGAACGCCCCGCCGGATGCGGTCCACCAGCGCCTGCGTGACGCCCCACAGCCGCCCGCCGGTCGCCGACCAGTGGGCCGCCCAGCCCGCCGCCCCCAACTCGGCCAGCATCCGGGCCCTTTCAGCGGCCCAGGGAGCCGTCCGCACCGCCTCACGGACACAGGGCCCCGCGTCCATGAGCCCCCGCACCACCTCGACGCCCGCACGCGGCGACCCGGCCCACACGATCCGCTCCGGCCCGGCGAGCCCCGCCCGCCGATAGGCCAGCCGGACGCCCTCCTCGGCCGCTGCGCGATCGGCCGGCACCGCCGCCGCGGCCCACTGCCGCCACGGCCGTACCGCATCGGCATCCGGCGCGCCGGCCCCGCTGGTGATGAGCGTGTCCATCGTCCCTGCCCCCGTCGTCATCTCCCGCACCTCCACGATCCCTCTCGGGAAACCTCAGTCCGCCACGATCCGCACCGACCCCGGTACGTACTCCCGCTGCCGCACCACCCGGAACCAGCCCTTGGGCAGCACGATCGCCGCATGCTCCTCGTGCACCACCCGGCCGCCCTCGGGCAGATGCAACAGCAGCGGCCCGAACGGCCCCGGCTCCCGCACCAGTTCGCCCCGGCCCACCACCGCATGGGCGTGCCCGGTGACCTCGCCCAGGGCGAGCACCAGCCGCCCCCGCCCGTCCCGCGGCTCCCGCGGCGCCCGCTCCACATGCGACGGCACCGCCTCCTTCGCCACGGGCACGATCAACACGTCTCCCTGCCGGTACATGGCTCACCCCCGACCCGGCCGGCGCACGGCGCACCGGCCACGAGACCGACAGTACGAGCCGCCACTGACAACGGCCTGCGGCGAGCGGCCCCGCGACCGCCGTTGTCAGTGCCGGTTGATACAACTGCTGGCGTCTCACGGATCGCGGAACCCACACGTCAGGAGCAGCCCGCATGACCATCGGCGACTACCTGCAGGAGCTGTACGGCCTGCCCGCGTTCACGTTCCCCGACCCGGACGACAAGGAGACGGTTCTGCCCGCCGCCCACGCCGTGGCCTGGCGGGTCAGCGGCGACGTGTACGACGCCGAGGAGGAGTGGGAGTCGGCCTTCGCCCGGTTCTGCGCCCGGGTCGACACCACGAGGGTCCGCGCCCTGATCGTCGGCGCCTGGTCGGAGGCGTACGACACCGACTCCTCCGGCGTGGTCGCCGCGCTGCTGGCCGCCCGCGACCGGCTGCCGGCCCTGCGGGCGCTGTTCCTGGGCGACATGGTCATGGAGGAGTGCGAGATCTCCTGGATCCACCAGAGCGACGTCACCGGCCTGCTGACCGGCTTCCCTGAGCTGGAGGAGTTCGGGGTGCGCGGCGGTTCAGGGCTGCGGCTGAGCGCCGTACGCCACGAGCGGCTGCGCAGCCTCACCGCCCAGACCGGCGGCCTGCCCGCCGGATTCGTGCGCGGCGTCGCCGCGAGCGACCTGCCCGCGCTGGAGCACCTGGACCTGTGGCTCGGCACCTCCGAGTACGGGGCCGACGCCGAGGTGTCCGACCTGGAGCCCCTGCTGTCCGGCACGCGCCTGCCGAGACTGCGCCGTCTCGCCCTGCGCAACAGCGAGATCCAGGACGAGATCGCCGCGGCCGTCGCCGCCGCACCGGTCGTCGCCCGGCTGGAGGCGCTGGACCTGTCCATGGGCGTCCTCACCGACGACGGCGCGGCCGCACTCCTCGGCGGCCAGCCGCTCACCCACCTCAAGACGCTGGACCTGCACCACAACTACCTCAGCGAGCCCGTACGGCAGCGTCTGCGCGACACCCTCGAACCCGCGGGCGTGGCCCTCGACCTCGACCCGGACGACGCCGACCAGGACGAGGACGGGGACGGCACGGTCTGGCGCTTCGTCTCGGTGGGGGAGTGAGGACGCCGTGCTGAGCTACTACCCCTCGCATCTGAAGGACTTCCACGACCTGCCCGTCCACACCTTCCCGGCCGACGAGGAGCAGGACGGCCGGGCGCTGCCCGACGCCGCCTCCGTCGCCTGGCGGCTCGACACCGCCTGCGAGTACGCCTTCGAGCCGATCTGGGCCCGCTTCCTGGACCGGGTGCGCACCGAGGACGTCACCGCCCTCGTCATCGGACCCTGGTGGGAGGACTGGTCCGCTTCCGGCATCGACCCGGTGCTGGAACTGATCGCCTCCGACGCCCATCGCCTCCCCCACCTGCGGGGCGTGTTCCTGGCCGACGTGGAGTCCGAGGAGACCGAACTGTCCTGGATCATCCAGGGCGAGGTCACCCGGCTGCTGCGCGCCTGGCCCGGCCTGCGCGAACTCGGCGTACGCGGCGGCGAGCACCTGGCGGTCGAGCCCCTGCGCCACGACGGCCTGCGCGACCTGTGGATCGAGTCCGGAGGACTGCCCGCCGCCCCCGTACGGGCGCTCGGCGCCTGCGAGTTCCCCGCGCTGGAGCGGATCGAACTGTGGCTCGGCACCTCCTGGTACGGCGGCGAGTGCACCCCCGAGGACGTCGACCCGCTGCTGGCCATGCTCGGCCGCTGCCCCGAACTGCGCCATCTGGGCCTGCAGAACAGCGACATCCAGGACGAGATAGCCGTCGCCGTGTCCGCCGCCCCCGTGGTCGCCGCGCTGGAGTCGCTGAACCTGAGCATGGGCACGCTCGGCGACGAGGGCGGTGCCGCGCTGCTGGCCGGGCAGCCGCTCACCCATCTGCGCTCGCTCAACCTCGACCACCACTACATGAGCGAGGAGCTCACCGGCCGCCTGCGCGCGGCACTGGAACCGCACGGCGTACGCCTCGCGCTGGCCGCGGTCGACGACCCGTACGACTCGGAGTCCCGGTATGTCGCCGTCGGCGAGTGACGTCCCCGCGCGTCTCGGTGCCTCCGCGCGCCTGGCCGTCGTCGGCAACCCCGAGAACCGGCGCGTCACCCTGTTCGCCGACGCGGTCCGCGCGGCCGGTCTGCCCGCGCCCCGGGTCGTGCCCTGGGCCCGGGTGCTGCGCGACGGCGGCGCCGACTTCACCGCGGACGAGACCGTACGACTCGACTCGCCCGGCGAGAACCCGGACGTGGACCGGCTGCTGCGCGGCACCGGCGACCCCACGCGGGTCGAGGGCTCGGCCCGCTGGTACACCGCCTTCACGGCGGCCGTGCGCAGCCTGCGCGGCGGGGTACGGCTCGACGACCCGGACGAACTGGCCGAGCTGTTCGACAAGCGGCTCTGCCACGGAGTGCTGCGGGCGGCCGGCGTCCCGGTGCCGTTCTCGCCCACGTCCGGCCCGGCGGGCGCCCCGGTGCGCGGCTGGGACGACGTACGCGCCCTGATGCGCGAGCACCGTATGCCGCGGCTGTTCGTGAAGCTCGCGCACGGCTCGTCCGCGTCCGGCGTCCTCGCCGTCGAGTCGGCCGCGAGCGGCCGGATCAGAGCCACCACCTCCGTCGAGCTCGACCCCCACGGGGCCCTCTTCAACTCCCTGAAGGTGCGCCGATACGAGAGCGAGCGGGACATCGCGGCGATCGTCGACGCGCTCGCCCCCGACGGACTGCACCTGGAGCGCTGGCTGCCCAAGGCCTCCCAGCGGGGCCGCGCCACCGACCTCAGGGTCGTCGTGGTGGACGGCCGCGCCACCCACGCGGTGGTGCGCACCAGCGCCTCCCCGATGACGAACCTCCACCTCGGCGGCAGGAGAGGCGACCTCGGTCTCGTCCGGCAGGCCGTCGAGGCGGCCGGCGCCCGCTGGGCGGACCTGCTGGAAGTGTGCGAGCGGGCCGCCGCCTGCTTCCCGCGCACCCTGTGCGTCGGCGTCGACCTGCTGCCCGCCACCGGCTGGCGCCGGGCCGCGGTCGGCGAGGTCAACGCCTTCGGCGACCTCCTGCCCCGCCTCACCGGCCTGCCCGGCAGCGGTGCCGAGGGGCTCGACACGTACGCCGCGCAGGTTGCCGCCCTCGCCCGCCGCGCACCGCACCACCCGCACAGAACGGAACACGCCCATGCCGGCGCCTGACAGGACGCCAGAGGCCGAGATCGCGCTCGACATGCAACCGCTCGACATGCAACCGCTCGACATGAATGCGCTCGACATGAATGCGCTCGACATGAATTCGATCGACATGAACGCGATCGTCGGCAGGCACGACCTGCTCATGGTCACCCTCGACACCCTGCGTCACGACGTCGCCGCCGAGCTCGCCGCGGCGGGCCGCATCCCCAACCTGGCCCGGCATCTGCCCGGCGGCCGGTGGGAGAAGCGGCACGCCCCGGGCAGCTTCACCTACGCCTCGCACCAGGCGATGTTCGCCGGCTTCCTGCCCACCCCGGCCGCCCCGGGCCGGCACCCGCGCCTGTTCGCGGCGCGCTTCGCGGGCAGCGAGACCACGGCCGAGCGCACCTACGTCCACGACACGCCCGACTTCGTCTCCGCCCTGGCCCAGGACGGCTACCACACGGTCTGCATAGGCGGTGTCGGCTTCTTCAACAAGCAGGGCCCGCTCGGCTCGGTGCTGCCCGGACTGTTCCAGGAGTCCCACTGGGAGCCGGAGTTCGGCGTCGCCTCACCGATCTCCTTCGAGGCCCAGGTCGCCCGCGCGGAGGAAGTCGTACACCGACTGCCGCGCGAGCAGCGGCTGTTCCTGTTCGTCAACGTGGCGGCGCTGCACCAGCCCAACTGGTTCCACCTGCCCGGCGCCACCCGGGAGGCGGGCGACTCCCGGGAGACGCACGCCGCCGCGCTGGAGTACGTCGACCGGCACATCGGCCGCCTGTTCGCGGCAGTGAGCCGCAGACGCCCCGCGTTCGCCATCGTCTGCTCCGACCACGGCACCGCCTACGGCGACGACGGCTACACCGGCCACCGCATCGGCCACGAGTCCGTGTGGACGGTGCCGTACGCCCACTTCTTCCTCGCGCAGGGGACAGCCCGATGACGACAACCGTCCGCCCCTACCAGAGCTACGTCTACGCCTACCCGCACAAGACCGCCTACCGGAGACTGCCCGATCGCCCGCTCCTGCGCACCGAGTGGGAGGCGGAGTCGAAGGACGCCCTGTCCCTCTACCTCCACATCCCGTTCTGCGAGATCCGCTGCGGCTTCTGCAACCTCTTCACCCGCATCGGCGCGCCCGACGGCCTCACCGGCGCCTACCTCGACGCCCTCGACCGGCAGGCGAGCACCGTGCGGGAGGCGCTGGGCGGGCCGGTGCGGTTCGCGACCGCGGCCTTCGGCGGCGGCACCCCCACCTTCCTCACCGCCGCCGAGCTGGAGCGGCTGTGCGACATCGCCGAGCAGCGGATGGGCGCGGACCTCAGGGCCGTCCCCCTGTCGGTGGAGGCCTCCCCGGCCACCGCCACCGCCGACCGGCTGGCCGTCCTCGCCGAGCGCGGCACCACCCGGCTCAGCCTGGGCGTGCAGAGCTTCGACGACACCGAGGCCCGGTCCGCCGTACGCCCGCAGCGCCGCGCCGACGTCGAGGCCGCGCTGGGCCGCGTCCGCGACACCCGCATCCCCGTCCTGAACGTCGACCTGATCTACGGCATCGACGGCCAGACCGAGGACAGCTGGCTCAAGTCCCTCGACGCGGCCCTCGCCTGGCGGCCCGAGGAGCTGTACCTCTACCCGCTGTACGTCCGCCCGCTGACCGGACTGGGCCGCCGCGCGGGCGAGCACGACCCGGCCTGGGACGCCCGGCGGCTGCGCCTGTACCGTCTCGGCCGCGACCACCTCATCGGCCAGGGCTACGAGCAGCGGTCCATGCGCATGTTCCGCCGCGCCGACGCCCCGCCCCAGGGCGCCGACGACTACGCCTGCCAGACCGACGGCATGATCGGCCTGGGCTGCGGCGCCCGCTCCTACACGGCCGGCCTGCACTACTCCTTCGACTACGCGGTCGGCATGCACGAGATACGCGGCATCATCGACGACTACGTGTCCCGTCCGGCCGCCGACTTCGCGCACGCGGAGTACGGCCGCCGTATCGACGCGGACGAGTCGCGGCGCCGCCATCTGCTGCAGTCGCTGCTCCAGGCGGACGGGCTCCAGGTAGCCGACTACCGCGCGCGGTTCGGCCGTACGCCCATGGACGACTTCGGCCGCGAACTGGAGCGGTTCGCGCACCGGGGCTGGCTGGAGCCGCGGACGGCGGTGCTGCGGCTGACCCCCGAGGGCCTCGCCCACTCCGACGCGATCGGACCGGAGCTGTTCTCCCCGGCCGTCCGCGCGGCGATGGCCGCCTACGAGCGGAAGTGAGCGCCCCGCGATGGACCTGACCCTGCTCTACCGCGGCCCGCTGGCGTCCTGCGACTACGACTGCCCGTACTGCCCGTTCGCCAAGCGGCGCGACAGCCCGGAGCAGTTGCGCACCGACCGGGCCTGTCTGGAGAGGTTCGCCGACTGGGCCGCCGGACAGACGGGCGACCGGCTGTCGGTGCTGTTCACGCCGTGGGGCGAGGGCCTGGTCCGCTCCTGGTACCGGCGCACCCTCACCGAGCTGTCCCATCTGCCGCACATCCGCCGGGTGGCGATCCAGACCAACCTCAGCTGCCGCACCGACTGGCTCGCCGACACCGACCGCGACACCCTCGCCCTGTGGTGCACCTACCACCCGGGGCAGACGCCGTACGACCGCTTCCTCGGCAAGTGCCGTGAACTCGCGGGGCAGGGCGTCCGGTTCAGCGTCGGCGTCGTCGGCCTGCCCGAGCACCTGGAGCACGCCCGCCGACTGCGCGCGGACCTGCCCGGGCATGTGTACCTGTGGGTCAACGCCGCCGAGGGGCACCTCTACGACGACGTCGAGGCGGCCACCTGGACCGACCTGGACCCCCTCTTCCCGTACAGCCGCCGCCCGCACCCCAGCGCGGGCCTGCCCTGCCGTACTGGCGAGTCGGTGATCTCCGTCGACGGCGACGGCACGGTCCGCCGCTGCCACTTCGTGCGCGCCGAACTCGGCAACCTCTACGACGGCTCGTACCGCGAGGCACTGCGCCCGCGCCCCTGTCCGCTGGCGGTGTGCGACTGCCACATCGGCTACGTCCATCTGGAGACGCTCCCGCTGTACGACGTGTTCGCCGGTGGTGTCCTGGAGCGGATACCCGCGCGCGCCCGGCTCCGCCCGCGGTAGCAGCGCTCGTCCCGAAGGCCCCCCCCAGAGTATTCAACCCCCCAGACTACTCAACTTTATGAGTAGCACGGGCGCATGATCTGCACGCGGTACGTCGCCCTCGGGGACAGCCAGACCGAGGGCGTGGGCGACGGAGACGACCTCGGCGGGCTGCGCGGCTGGGCCGACCGCCTCGCCGAGCGGCTCGACCGGGGACGGGCGCGCGGCGAAACGCCCCGCGCTGCTGCCCGTCACGCCGGTCTGGACACCGTAGATCCGCCGGAGGCGCCCAGTTCGTCCACCCGTTCGACGCGCGCGCCCATGGTGATCACCCTGACACGGGAGCCGCTTGCGCGGGCGGTGGGCTGCGGGGCAGGGTTCGGGCGTGGCCACCTTGCTGATCGTCCATCACACGCCCTCGCCCAACTGCCAGGCGATGCTCGAAGCCGTCGTCGCCGGTGCCACGGCACCGGAGATCGAGGGAGTCACGGTCGTACGGCGGGCTGCGCTGGCCGCGACCGTCTCCGACGTGCTCGCGGCCGACGCGTACCTGCTGGGTACACCGGCGAACCTGGGCTACATGTCCGGCGCGCTCAAGCATTTCTTCGACCAGGTGTACTACCCCTGCCTCGACGAGACCCGCGGCCGGCCCTTCGGCTACTACGTCCACGGCGGCAACGACGTCACCGGTGCCGTGCGGGGCATCGAGGCCGTCACCACCGGCCTGGGCTGGCGGCGCGCCGCGGAGGCGGTGACGGTGACCGGCGAGCCGTCGAAGGCGGACGCCGAGGCGTGCTGGGAACTCGGCGCCACGGTGGCCGCCGGCCTGATGGACTGAGCCCGTTTCCGCGGGCTCGTTGTCCAGCTCGCCGCGCGCCGGGCGGGGTGTGACGGCTCAGTCGACCCGGTGCACCAGCTGGCTGCCCAGCTCGTAGCGGGCGCCCACCACGGCGAGCCGCCCCCGGGTGATCCTGTCCGCGAGGTCGGGCTGAGCGGCGAGCCGCGAGCGGACGAGCCGCACCTGGGCGTCGATCGTGACGTCGACACGGGCGTCGCCGTCCACGCCGTGGTCGATGGCCGGGCGGATCTGGTCGGCCAGGTACTGGATGTGGTCCGGCAGCGGTTCACCGGTCCGGTCCGCCTCCACGGCGGCGCGCACCGCCCCGCAGGACTGGTGGCCCAGCACCACGACCAGGGGTATCGCCAGCTCCAGCACCCCGTAGGCCACGCTGCCCAGCACGGCTTCGTCCAGCACCTCGCCCGCCGAGCGCACGGTGAGCAGATCGCCGAGGCCCTGGTCGAACACCAGCTCCGGCGGCACCCGGGAGTCCACACACCCCAGCACCAGGGCGAACGGGTGCTGACCGGCCGTCAGTGACCTGCGCACCGCGGGAGTCTCGTCGGGGTGCCGTTCCCGGTACGTGCGCCAGCGCAGGTTGCCCGCGGCCAGCGCCCGCAGGGCCTCGGCGGGGGTGGAGGGACGCGGCTGCTCGGGCGTCGCGGGGCCGGCGGCGGACGCGGGCGCGGCACCGGAGGCGAGGACGGCGGCCCCGCTCAGCCCGGCCCACAGGAGCGTGCGCCGGGCGGGCGGAAGAGCGCCGGAGGCGGCGGGGGAATCGGCATGTGAGGTCACGGCGAACGAACGTACGACGGCCGCAGCGGCTGCCCGCCGGCCCTTGCCGAATGATGATCAGGGGTTGAACCGCCCTTGGGCGGATCGTTTCCCCGGCCATACCGTGAGCAGGTGACGTCCGTCCCGTTGGACGAAGGTGCCGCGGCTACCGGGGCATCCACCCCGACGGCATCGCCCTGTGCCTCGCGGCGGACCGCTTCTCCCTCGCGGTGGTCGCCGGGCGGGAGGACGGGCTGGTGATGCTGCGTGCACTGCCGATGGCCGGGGAGAGAGCTGATCCGGGCCGCAGGGGTCAGCCCAGCGTCGTCATGGCCTCCGCCGCGAAGGCGTGGTCCTGCTCCGGCGCGCCGCCGCCCACGCCGACGGCTCCGACGAGACGTCCGTCCCGGTGGACGGGGATGCCGCCGGCGATGAACAGCAGCGGCCGGTCGAGCGCGGTGGGCAGGCTGTGGAAGGGGCCGTCCGGCTTGACCGCGTCGACGAGGTCGGCGGTCGGGGCGTTCAGCTGCAGCGCGGTGTACGCCTTGCGGGTGCTGGTCTCGCCGGAGATCAGGACGGCCCGGTCGTCGCGGCGGAAGGCCAGCAGATGCCCGCCGGCGTCCAGGACGGTGATGCTGACCGCGACCCCCGCGGCCTCGGCGGCCCGCCGGGCGGCGGAGACGAGGACCTCCGCGTCGGCGGTGGTCAGCGGTGTGACGGCGGTGGCGGTGCTCATGGAGGATGACTCCGTTGCTCGGTGATTCTGCTGCGCGCGCCACTGAGGGCGACTGATTGCGTGCAGCGCTTACATGCGAAAACAATAGTTGCATGCGCGGGATACATGCAAACGCCGACGAGGTTGGAGGCGGTCTGCTTCTGCCTGCGGCCGGGAACGGTCGCTTCCGCCTGCGGCCGGGAACGGTCGCTTCCTCCCGTGGCCGGGAAAGGTCGCTTCCGCCTGTGGCCGCGAATGGTTTGCCGCTGCCTGTGGCCGCGAATGGTTTGCTTCTGCCTGTGGTGGAGTACGACAAGCGCGGCGGCACGCCGAGTCTCGATCTGTTGCTGACCTTCCTGGAGATCTACCGGGCGGGCTCCCTCTCCGCGGCCGCCCAGCGGCTCGGCGTGACCCAGCCGGCCGTCACCGGCCAGCTCGCCCGGCTGGAGGAACAGGTGGGCGAGCCGCTGTTCCTGCGCAGTCGCAAGGGCGTCACCCCTACGCAGCGGGCGGCCGTCCTCGCCTCGCGGATCGGCGTCCATGTGGACGGCCTGCGCGGGGCCCTGACCCCGGAAGGCGCGGAACCGGTGCTGAGCGGCACCGTGCGCGTCGGCGGGGCGGCCGAGCTGATGACCCTGCGGGTGATGCCCGTCCTGGCCGACCTCGGCAGGCGCGGCGTCCGTGTGCAGGTGACCCTCGGCCTCGCCGACGACCTGCTGTCCCAGCTGGCGTCCGGTGCACTCGACCTGGTTGTCTCCGCGGTGCGGCCCTCGCGGGACGGCGTCCTCGCGATGCCGCTCGTGGACGAGGAGTTCTTGCTGGTCGCCGCCCCGGCGCTCGCCCACACCGTCGACGGCGAGCGGCTCGCCGCGGACCCGTCGGCGGCCCTGGCGCATCTGCCCCTGGTCGCCTACGCCGACGAGCTGCCGATCGTACGGCGCTACTGGCGCAGCGAGTTCGGGCGGCGTCCGCCGAACCCCGTCGCCATGGTCGTGCCCGACCTGCGGGCGGTGCTGGCCGCGGTGGTGGCCGGCGCGGGCGTCTCCGTCCTGCCGCGCTACCTCGCCGCCCCGGCCCTGGCCGCCGGCGACGTCGTCCAGCTGCACCATCCGGAGGCGGCCCCGCTGAACACCCTCTACCTCGCCGTCCGCCGGGGCGCCCCCGCCGGGCCGGCGCTGGCGGTGCTCCGCGACCGGCTCCAGCGGGCGGCGCGGGAGTGGGGTGGGCTGTAGGGCTGCACCGGGCCGGTGGATTGTTCCCCAGCAGTCATAAGAACGCTTATGGCTGAGCTCGGCAGCCCGGATGAACCCTGATGGATGCTGACGTTGTCCAGCACACCGCGGAACCGCCGCGGGACGGGTGGCCCGGCCACCTCGATAGGGAAGAAACAGGCAAGCCGATGTCGAAGATTCTGATGGTCCTCTCCGCAGCCGACACCCTGGAACTGGCCGACGGTTCCACCCACCCCACCGGCTATTGGGCGGAGGAGGTCGCCGCCTCGCACCAGGTCCTCACCGCTGCCGGCGCCGACGTCGTGATCGCCACGCCGGGCGGCGCGCGACCCACCGTGGACGCCCTCAGCCTCAGCGAGCGCGGCGGTGTCGCCCCGGCAGACGCCGACCGCCACCGCGCCTACCTCGACGGCATCGCCGACCGGCTGGACGCCCCGCTCGCCCTGGCCGACGTGGACGCCGCCGACTACGACGCGATCTACCTCCCCGGCGGCCACGCACCGATGGCCGACCTCGCCCAGGACGCCGATCTGGGGCGGCTGCTCGGTGAGTTCGCCGCGCGGGGCAAGGTCGTCGCCGCCCTGTGCCACGGCGTCGCCGGTCTGCTGAGCGCCCGGACCGCCGACGGCGGCTTCGCCTTCGCGGGCCGCAACCTGACCTCGTTCACCGACGAGGAGGAGCGCCAGGGCGGACTCGGCGAGAACACGCCGTACTTCGTGGAGAGCAGGCTGCGCGAGCGCGGTGCCGTCGTCGAGACGGGCCCCGCGTGGAGCGACACCGTCGTCGTCGACGGCACGCTCGTCACCGGGCAGAACCCGCAGTCCAGCACCTCCACCGCGCAGGCCGTGCTCAAGGCGGTCGCCGGCCGCTGAACCGAGCACATGTGCGCCGGCCGGCGAGGACGCCGGTGCGGAAGGGCCCGTGGGCGAAGACGTCGTCGGACGTCCTTCGCCCACGGGCCTTTCCGCTGGCCGAAGCAGTGCGGCCAGCCGCCGGGCACGGCACGGAGATCGCGTTGTCAGTGGTCGCCGCTATGTTCGGTCGTGTTCCCGCCGGAAGGTGTTGGCACGTGATCTTTCACGTGCTCATGTGGCGTGCGCTGCAAAGGAGATGATGCGTTGTCCGACTGGGAGAAGTCGAGCACGGCCCGGGTGGTCCGCCCGGCACGGCCGCGCAAGCTCGCCAAGGTGCCGTTCGTCGAACTCGCCGACGGACGACTGCAGGGGGTCGTGTCCAGCGGCTCGGACATCGAGCGGGTCTATGTGTCCTCCGTCGCGGCCGGGACGTACGCCTTCGCGTGCAGCACCAACAACAACCGCCCCTGCGGCGGCGCCCGCGGCTCGTTCTGCAACCACATCCACGCCCTGATCAAGGAGGCCGTGCTCCAGTACGGCGGCCACCGTGTCGCCCGCTACCTGCGCGTGGACGACATCGTCCAGGCCGACGCCGACGCCGAGCCCGACGGGTCGGAGCTCGCCTACTCCATGGGCGTCACCCGCCCGTCCGCGGCCGACGGAAAGGCCGCCGCGGCCCCCGTCTTCGCCCGCTTCCTGCGCCACCTCGCCTACCTCGAACTCGCCCCGGCGACCGAGCCGCTCCCGGAGATGCAGTGGTTCGCGCCCACCCGGGGCACCGAGCCGGCCACCCCCCAGAGCTCCGGCCTCCTCGCCGAACCGATCGCCGGCCTCGACGAGGCGCTCGCGGCCGTCGACGCCCTCGACCGTGCGCTGACCGAGGGCCTGCTACGGCCCCACCCGGACCGTGCCGCCGATCTGACCGCGCTCGCCGACGCCCTGTCCGGCACACCCCTGGCCGTGCGGGTGGCCGAGGCGGCCGGCAAGGCCGCGGCCGGAGCCGCCGACGAGGACCAGCTCCTCGCACTCGCCGCCGCCCGGACCGCCCTGCTCGGCTCCGCGCACGATGCGCTGGCCGCACGCATCGAGGAGCTGACCGGCCGCACCCCGCAGGACGCCCCCGCCCCGAACGCGCAGAGCGCGGACCAGACGCCCAACCTCCTGGTGGCAGCGCGCTCCTGGCTGTCCGCCCTGGCCCGCACCGGCTGGCAGGGCATCGACCACGACCTGGTGTCCCAAGCGGCCCAGATCGTCTCCGCCATGCTCCCGGACACCTCGCTGCGCCGCCTCGCCACCCTCCTCGACGGCTTCGCCGCCGAACTCGCCGCCTCCTGCCCAGGCGCCTCCCTCGAGCGCGTCCCGGCACGCCGCTGGGGCGACCTGTGGGCGCGTGCGCTGCTGCTCACCGTGCCCGGAGCCACCGACGCGCCCGCCCCCGGCACGGTCACCGGACGCCTGCTGCCGCTCGGCGTCGACGTGCACGAGCACGCCACCGCCGTGCAGGCCCAGGTGCACGCCGTACTGGAGCCCGCCGGCGGGGAGTCGCCCCGCCTGGTGCGCGCCTCCGTCTCGGTGCCCAAGCCCGACACCGTCGTCGAGGCGGGCGTCTGGCAGCTGCTGGGGCCCCATATGTCGCTGCTCTCGGCCGTCGGCGAGGGCCGCGCCATGGAGATCGACGCCATGCCGGTCACCGCCGAGGGCGACCTGATCTGGAGCGAGGAGCACGCCCGGTCCGGCGAGCCTGCCGACGCGTTCACCACCGCGCGCGTGGTCCTGTCCACCGCGACCCTCCCGGCCACCGCACCTCTGGCCCGGCACCCGGCACGCCTCGCCGTGCCCGTCTTCCTGGAGGGCTACACCACCCGACAGGAGGGCGACGCCACGGTGTTCGACCTGCCGTCGGGGCCGCTGGCCGTCGACACCGACCGCGTGCCGACCGCCGGCCCGCTCACCCCCGGGTCCGTCGCCGCCTCCAGCGCCTGCATCGGACTGCTGCGCTGGGACGCCGGGACGTTCACCGTGCAGCCGCTCGCCGTCGAGACGACCGTACGCAAGAAGACCGTCGCCCTGCACGCGGGTGCCTGGGCAGGCGGCACCACCGACAAGGCCGGCGTCAAGGCCGAGAAGGCCGCCACCGACGCCGTCAGGGTGCTGCGCGAGCGCGCCGGAAGGCTGCTGCGGAAATGACCGAACCCACGCAGGAAGCGCCCGCGCCCAAGCAGGGGGCGCCTATGCCCACGTTGGAAGCGCCCGCGCAGGAGGCCCCCGCGCCCGCGCAGCAGGCACCCGCGCCCACGCAAGAGGCCCCCGCGCCCACGCAGGAGGCCCCTGCGGCCACGCCGGAGGCACCCGCGCCCACGCCGGAGGCCCCCGCTGCCGGGCGGGAGGCTCTCGCTCCCCGGGTCGATGACGACTCCGACGTCAACCGCCGCCAGGTCCTCTACTGGCGACTGCTCGCCCGCCTCTTCGACCAGGAGGAGCAGCCGGCCCTGGAGTCCGTCTCCCTCGCCGTCGTCGAGGACATCGGCCTGCCCGCCGCGCTGCTCGACCCGCAGACCTCGGTCGACTCCCTCGTCCAGCGCCACCCGGAGCTCGCCGCCGAGTTCGACGGCCTGATGGTTCCCGAGGAGTCCGGCGAGGACCGGGACCGTGCCGCCGAGGTACGCCGCGCGGCCCTGGTGTCGAAAGTGCTGCTGAACGTCTTCGCCCGCGGCTCCGGCACCGTCTCCGCCGGCCGGCTCGCGCGCTGGCAGTCGGACGCCGCATGGCTGGAGCGCGCCCTCGGCTGCAAGCCCGGCGAGCTGCGGGCCGGCCGGGCCCCGGCGCAGAGCCCCGGCGCGCGCGGCGCGGCCGGCGCGGGAGTCGGCCCCACCGGCACCGGAGGAAACCGCCACACCCCCGACCTGAGCCGGCTGATCCCCGAGATCGGACCCGAACTCGGCGCCATCGAGGCCGACCTGGTCAAGCGCATGCACCTGCGCGAGGTCCTCGCCGACCCGCAGCTGGCAGCCGCGCTCACCCCCAGCATGTCCCTCATCGAGCAGCTGCTGCGCGACAAGGACAACCTCTCCGGCGTCGCCCTCGCCAACGCCAAGGCGCTGATCCGGCGCTTCGTCGACGAGGTCGCCCAGGTGCTGCGCACCCAGGTGGAGAAGAGCACGGTCGGCCCCCTGGACCGCTCCGTGCCGCCCAAGCGGGTGTTCCGCAACCTCGACCTGGACCGCACCATCTGGAAGAACCTCACCAACTGGAGCCCGGAGGAGGAGCGGCTCTACGTCGACCGCCTCTACTACCGGCACACCGCCCGCAGGACGACGCCCCAGCGGCTCATCGTGGTCGTCGACCAGTCGGGCTCGATGGTCGACTCCATGGTCAACTGCACCATCCTCGCGTCCATCTTCGCCGGACTGCCGAAGGTCGACGTCCACCTCATCGCGTACGACACCCAGGCGCTCGACCTCACCCCATGGGTGCACGACCCGTTCGAGACCCTGCTGCGCACCCAGCTCGGCGGCGGCACCGACGGCACGGCCGCCATGGCCCTCGCCCAGCCGAAGATCGCCGAGCCGCGCAACACCGTCGTGGTGTGGATCTCCGACTACTACGAGTGGCGCGGCGAGCAGCTCTTCGAGTCCATGTCCGCCCTGCACCGCTCGGGCGTGAAGTTCATCCCCGTCGGCTCGGTGACCAGCTCCGGCCGCGGCAGCGTCAACCCCTGGTTCCGCGAGCGGTTCAAGGACCAGGGCACCCCGGTGATCTCCGGGCACATACGCAAGCTCGTCGACGAGCTGAAGACGTTCCTCGCTTAATCACCAGAGAAAGGCCCACGACATGTCCGACCTGCTGCGCGCCCCCGCCGAGATCAAGTACGCCGAGGAGCTGGACTGGCTGGAGTCGATCGACGACAACCCCAAGCCGTTCTCCTGGCGGTTGTCGCCGAAGATGGTCCGCCTGTTCATCCTCGGCTCCGAGCGCGCCGACGGCCTGGACCGCGAGATCCCGCAGAAGTGGTTCGGAGACCGCAGCTTCGTCGAGCGGTCCATCGTCACCCTCGCCTCCGACCGCGGCCTGCTCCTCATCGGCGACCCCGGCACCGGCAAGAGCTGGCTCGCCGAACTGCTCGCCGCCGCCGTCTGCCGCAACTCCACGCTGGTCGTGCAGGGCACCGCGGGCACCACCGAGGACCACATCAAGTACTCGTGGAACGTGTCCATGGTCATCGCCAAGGGCCAGTCCCGCGAGTCCATGATCCCGTCGCCGATCATGACCGCCATGGAGTCCGGCGCCATCGGCCGCTTCGAGGAGCTCACCCGCTCCACCAGCGACGTCCAGGACGCGCTCATCTCGATCCTGTCCGAGAAGTACATCTCCGTGCCCGAACTCGACAGCGACAACATCGTGTTCGCCAAACCCGGCTTCTCGATCATCGCCACCGCCAACAGCCGCGACCGGGGCGTCAACGACCTCTCCTCCGCGCTGAAGCGCCGCTTCAACTTCGTCCGCATCCCCGTGGTCGGGAACAAGAAGGCGGAGGCGGAGATCGTCCGCTTCCGCACCGAGGAACTGCTGCGCCGCCACCAGATCGAACTGGACGTGCCGCCCACCCTGCTGGACGTGCTGCTGCGGAGCTTCGCCGATCTGCGCGCCTCCGCCGCGGCGGCCGGCAGCGACGACGAGAAGCTGGAGTCAGCGCTGTCCACCGCCGAGCAGATCGGTGTCCTGGAGGACGCCATCCTGCACAGCAACTTCTTCGGCGAGCGCACCCTGACCGCCCACACCCTCGCCTCGTCCCTCGTCGGCTCCCTCGCCCGGCGCGAACCCGAGGACCTCGCCATCCTCAACAAGTACCTGCACGGCGTGGTCGAGCCGCGCAGCAAGGAAGAGGGCGGTTCCTGGCCGGAGTTCCTCGAGGGCGGCCGCGACGCGATCGCGACCCTGTCGTGAGCGAGGCCACCTTCACCGGGCTGCGCTCCCAACTGGAAGAGGCGGCCAAGACGTTCGCAGACGGGCCCCGCGCCCTGGAGGGCATCCTCCTGGGCATGGTCGACGACGTCGACCGGGCGATCCGCGAGCCCCTGGAGATCTTCCCCGTCTGCCACCACTCGCCCGCCTCCGCCCTCGCCATGGCCCGCCGGCTGCGCGAGAAGCAGCCCAAGGTGGTCTACCTGGAGCTGTGCGAGGACATGGCCCCGCTCCTCACCGAGCTGCGCAACTGTCGGCTCCCGGTGGCCGTGCAGGCCTTCGCCAGCCAGATCGACGGCTTCCCCGCGGACTGGGCTCCGCTGTCGGTCGTCGCCCCGGTCACCGAGGCATCCGCCGAGTACCAGGCCATCGCGTACGCCCTGGACACCCCGGGCGTCGAACTCGTCCTCGTCGACCGGTCCTCCGACCACGTCTTCCAGTGGCGCGAGCCCGAAGAGGACACCACCGGGGCGGACACCCCGGCCGAGGAGGAGGCAGCGCTGCACGGCGACGCCGTCGGCGTCGAGATCGGCGACCTCAGGCCCCGGTTCGCCGAACTGGAGGAACACCTGCTGCGGCACGGCAAGGTGCGGCACTGGTCGGAGTGGTGGCACCAGTACGTCGAGCTGCCGCTCGGCGACAGCGACCACGACACCTACCGCCAGGTGATGTTCCTCATCGGCAGCCTCTTCCGCCGCCTCGCGCCCGGCGACACCCGCCGGGTCCGCGTCGACGAGGACCGCGAGCGCTACATGTGGACCCGGATGCGCGAGCACCTCGCCGCCACCGGCACCGACCCCGCCGACTGCCTCTACGTCTGCGGAGCCTTCCACGCCGCCAGCCGCGTCGAGGAGTTCGGCGTCCACGGCAGCGACACCTTCGAGATCAGCCCGCGCACCGCCACCACATGGCAGTACGGCCTGATCCCGTCCAGCCACGCGGCGATCGAGGCGCAGTTCGGCCTCGCCGCCGGCTCGGTGTCCATCGCCGCCACGGAATGGGCGAAGAACGTCAGACGCACCCGTGTGAAGCCGTACCGGCTGGCGGGACAGGCGGGCACCAAGAAGGCAGCGAAGCCCGCCGCACCACTCGCCCCGGTCGCCGACGCCCCGCCCGCCGACCGGCTGACCGGCTTCCTGCGACGCCCGCCCGTGCTCGACTCCCTCGACGAGGCCGAACTGCTCGGCTGGTCCGTGGAGATCGTGCGCGCCGCCCGCCGCAACGGCTACCTCGCCTCCACCGCCGACGCCATCGCCGTGTTCGAGACGTCCATCCTGCTGGCCCGGATGCGCGACCGCGCCAAGCCGACGCCGTACGACTTCCAGGACGCGGCGGTCACCTGCATCGAGAAGGACAGCGTGCCCGGGCGGCGCGATGTGCGCAGGCTCGTCGAGATCATGATGGGCGGCGACCGCGTCGGCCAGGTCGGCTACGACGCCCTGCCACCGCTCGCCCGCGACGTCCACGACCGTCTCGCCCCGCTGAACCTCAGGCTCCAGCAGCGCGGCGTCCGGCGGGCCCTGCTCGACATCGCCGCACAGCCGGAGCTGGAGAAGTGCTCCGACGTGCTGTGGATGCTGAAGTACCTGATGCCGCACGGCGCCGCCCGCCCGATCATGGGCGAACGACGCCTCGGCGAGAAGCCCATCCAGGAGTCCTGGGACCTCGCCCTCGGCACCCACCAGCGGGCGCTCATCGAGCTCGGCTACGAGGGCGTCAGCGTCGAACAGGTCCTGGAACAACGCCTGCGGCGCACGGCCTACGATCCCAAGGCCACGGCCGCGACCGTGCTGGAGACCGTCGAGGACGCGGTCCTCTACCTGCGCAGCCGCCGTCTCGCCGACGAACTCGGCACCCGTGCCCTGGAGGCACTCGCGGCCGAGCGCAGCGTCGACGGCGCGCCCGAGGTGCTGCGCCGGGTGCGCCGGCTGCTGGCCTACTACCGCACCAGCGAGCCCACGCTGCCCGGCTGGATCGAGGCCTTCGTCAAGACCGGCTACGCCCACTACTGCACGCTGCTGCCGACGGCCTTCACCGACGAGGACGCCACCGTCCGCCAGGTCGCGGCCATGCTGGGCTTCCTGTTCGGCATGGAGAGCCTGGCGCTGTCCCTCGGCTGCGACCGCACCCAGCTCGAACTGGCCGTCGCCCAGTCGCACCCGCGGGAACCGGACCGCACCGCCCTGCTGTGGGCGGCCCAGACCCAGCTGGGCCGGCTCTCCCGCGCCGAACTGCGCGCCCGCTGCGCCGAGCTGCTGGGCAACCCGCTGGTCGTGCCCGCCTACCCGCGCTATCTCAGCGGCTTCCTGCACGCGCTGGAGCCGGTGCCGCAGCTGACGGACTTCGTCGTGGAGGCCGTCTCCCACGCCTTCGCCGAGCTGCCGGACCCGGTACTGCTGCCCTGGCTGCCGGCCCTGATCACCACCCTGCGGTCCGGCGGGACCGAACTCGCCCCGCTGCTCATACGCGAGGCCGGGCGGATCTTCCCCGGACGCCTCGAGGCCCTGGACACCTGGGTGCCGCCGTGGCGGACTCCGGCACAGCAGGCCCCCGCCCCGCGGAACTCCCGGGCCGGCGGCGCCGCGCTCCTGCCCTCCCACCCCGCCACCTGCGACGCCCTCGCCGGGCTGCTGGGCTGCGAAGGCCCCTGGGACACGGCGGCTCCGGGCGGCGCCGCCCTGCTGGACCGTCACCCGCGGACGGCGACCGCGCTGGAGGCCCTGCTGAGCAGACCCTGACCGATCACAGCGGCTCCCGGCCCGGCATACTGGGCGCAACTGTCACCGAGCCGGGGGCCGACGTGGGGGAGTCATGGGTCGCGCTGGCCGTCGCCGTGGTCGGCGTCGCCGGCACGCTGGGGGCCGCACAGCTGACGCAGAGCCGGGCCGACCGGATCAAACGGCTCGAACTGGAGGCGCTGGCCCGGCAGCAGCGGGAGGATCGTGAGCACGCCGAGCGGGTACGGCAGTCGGAGGCCGCCGAGGCCCGGCGCCGCGAGCGGCTGGAGCTGCGCCGCGCCTGCTACATCGACCTCAACAGCGCCTTCAGGCAGTACCAGAGCGCGCAGATCGACCTGCTGCACGCGCTGCGTTCCTCGGACGGCATCGCTGCGTGCGCCGAACGCCTGGAGGAGAGCCGTGCCGCCCAGCGCGCGAGCTACGCCCAGGCACAGATGATCGCGCCGGAGCCGGTGCGGCGGACCATCAGCGCCGCCGGCCACCAGATCGGTCACTGCTACGGCATCCTCAAGCAGTTCCTCGACGACAGCACGCCCCGGCCGGACGCGGCGGCCCTCGACGAGTTCACCTCCGTGGAAGTGGAGCGGACCTGGGCCGCGCTGTCCGCGCTGCGTCAGGCCCTGCGCCGCGACCTCGGCGTGGACGACGACGACTGACCGGCCCGCAAGGGGCAGCCCGTGCCGACGCGCTCGTGCAACTCGGCTCGCAGCGCGGCCAGTTCGGACATCCGGTCGTCGATGACCCGGATCTTGTCCTCGAACAGCGCGGACAGGGCCTCGGCGCAGTCGGGGGCGTCCCGCAGCTCCTCCCCGTGGTCGCGGATCTCCGCCAGCGTGAAGCCCAGGGCCTGCGCGGTGCGGACGTAGAAGAGCCAGGGCACGGCCTCCTCGGGGAAGTCGCGGTAGCCGTTGCCCAGCCGTCGGCCGGTGACCAGGCCCAGGCGCTCGTAGAAGCGGATGGCGTCCCTGCTCAGGCCGGTCCGTGCGGCCAGCTCCCCGATGCGCATGCCGTCTTCCCCCCATGTGGACTTGACCTTGGACCGTACTCCACCGTCGAGCATGAGGCCTCGTCGTCCCCCCCCAGAACCCGAGAGGCCCGTCATGACCCCTTCCCAGCCCGCCTACCTGCGGCTCGTGCGCGCGAGCGCCTGGTACGACCTCGTCGTCACGGCGGGGTTCGTCACCCCGTGGACGTACGCTCTGCTGCACACGGCCCTGTCCTGGACCGGCGAGACACTCGGGCTGGGCGCGCTGCCCGCCCGGGAGCCGATGCAGGTGCTGTACGCCGACCTGATGGGATCGGTGGTGATCGTGTGGTCCCTGCTGAGGCTGCGGGCGCCCCTGCCGGCGCACGGGCTGTACGACGGTGTCGCGCGCGCCCTGTTCTCCCTGTGGATGGCGTACGCGCTGGCCGCCGGCGCCTCGGGTGTGCTGTGGCCGTTCCTGGTCGTCGAGGCGGCCTGGGGCGTCGTACAGCTGGCGCCCTGGTGGCGGACGCGGGCAGGTGCCGCCGGACGGCGTCGTACGGGCCGTCCGGCGGCGGGGGAGGGGGTGTAGCGGGTCAGCCGAGGTTGCCCAGGCGGGCGTCCTGCCACAGGTCGACGCCGCCGTCGGTGGCGTACTTGTCGATCTCGGCCAGCTCCTCGGCGCTGAAGTCGAGGTTCTCCAGCGCGGCCACGTTCTGCTCCAGCTGCTCGACGCGCGAGGCGCCGATGACCACGGAGGTGACCCGCTCGTCGCGCAGCGCCCAGGCGAGCGCCATCTGGGCGAGGGTCTGGCCGCGGCGGGCCGCGATGTCGTTCAGGGCGCGCAGCCGCCGCAGCATGTCCTCCGTCAGCCAGCTCGAGTCGAAGGACTTGCCCTGGGCGGCCCGCGAGTCCTCGGGCACGCCGTCGAGGTAGCGGCCGGTGAGCAGGCCCTGGGCCAGGGCGGTGAAGCCGATGACGCCGAAGCCCTCCTCCTCGGCGGCGTCCAGCAGCCCGTCCGTCTCGATCCAGCGGTTCAGCATGTTGTACGACGGCTGGTGGATGAGCAGCGGCGTGCCCAGCTCACGCAGGATGCCGACGGCCTCGCGGGTGCGCTCGGCGTCGTAGGAGGAGATGCCGACGTAGAGGGCCTTGCCCTGGCGGACGGCCGTGTCGAGCGCGCCCATCGTCTCCTCCAGCGGCGTGCTCGCGTCGAGCCGGTGGGAGTAGAAGATGTCGACGTAGTCCAGCCCCATCCGGGTGAGCGACTGGTCGAGCGAGG
The DNA here is from genome assembly GCF_044545925.1 of Streptomyces sp. NPDC053367. Taxonomy (NCBI): domain Bacteria; kingdom Bacillati; phylum Actinomycetota; class Actinomycetes; order Kitasatosporales; family Streptomycetaceae; genus Streptomyces; species Streptomyces sp. NPDC053367. Next base: position 57,796 of record NZ_JBITYN010000002.1, read on the forward strand.
CGAGCAGGTACTTGCGGGAGCCGCCGCCCTGACCGTAGGGGCCCGGCCACATGTCCCAGCCGGCCTTGGTGGAGATCACCAGCTCGTCCCGGTACGGCGCGAGGTCCTGCTTCATCAGGCGCCCGAAGTTGATCTCGGCGGAGCCGTAGGGCGGGCCGTAGTTGTTCGCCAGGTCGTGGTGGGTGATGCCGAGGTCGAAGGCGCGCAGGGCGATCTCGCGCTGGGTCTCGAAGGGCTTGTCGTCGCCGAAGTTGTGCCAGTAGCCGAGCGACAGCAGCGGGAGGTCCAGTCCTGAGCGTCCGGTGCGCCGGTAGCGCATGGTGCCGTCGTAGCGCTCGGGGTCCGCGACGTGGTTCATCGGGTGATCTCCGGGTGGTGCGGTGAGGGGCCCCGTCGGGGGGCGGGGTATGTGCCCACCCTGCCCCCGGGTGATCCCGAAGTCCAACCGTCCCGGTTCATCGCATTGAGCGGTGTCGCTTCTGAATGCGTCGGGTCTCACGGTGGCGGGTCTCCCCGTGACGGGGTCTCGGGGAGGTGGGTCTGAACGCGGCGGGTCCAGGGGGGCGGGTCTGAACGCGGGGGTCTCAAGGTGGCGGGCCTAAACACGGGGGTCTCAAGGTGGCGGGCCTTAACACGGCGGCGGTCCGAGCGGTCGACCTTCCGCATGCGGCCGTGCCCTCCGGGAATGCCGGGGCCGAGGGTGTGGTTGTGCACATCGCTGGCATGCACAGGCCAAAGGCCCGGAGCGGCCGGCGGAAGGAGGACCACCCCATGGCACGCACCGCCACCGCGCGTCCCGTCGTCACCCTGAGGTCGACGGCCGGGACCGGCGTCACCTACGTCACCCGCAAGAACCGTCTCAACGACCCCGACCGGATGATCCTGCGCAAGTACGACCCGGTCGCCGGCCGTCACGTGGAGTTCCGCGAGGAGCGCTGAACCACGCCCTCACCCGCAGACAGCCATGAGGAGGCACACCCCCGTGAAGCACGGCATCCACCCCGTGACCCGCCCCGTCGTCTTCCGTGACCGCGCGGCCGGCGTCTCCTTCCTCACCCGGTCTACCGCGGACTCGACGCGCACGATCGAGTGGGAGGACGGCACCTTCCACCCCGTCGTCGACGTCGAGACGTCGTCGGCGAGCCACCCCTTCTACACCGGGACGGCCCGCATCGTCGACAGCGCGGGCCGCGTGGAGCGCTTCGAGCGCCGTTACGGCGACCGGGGCGGCGTGCGGCGCTGACGCCGGGCGTTCCGCACCGCCGCCGCTGACGTACGAAGGCGAGCCCCCTGCCGCAGGGGGCTCGCCTTCTTCCTGCCCTCGGACAGGTGCCCGATCGCGTTCGCTCACCGCCGGGTCCGCACGGCCCGGCTCTCACCCGATGAGCTGAATTGCGCATCAACAGGCAACCGGCTGCGCCCGTTTGCGGTCTCACAGGGTGCTCACAGGCCTGCCCTGGACGCGTGGGGTGCGTCCGGCCACACCGGTCAGGCGAGTGAGCTGTCGAGTCCGATGCCACTGACCATGGCACTCGCAGACGAGGAACCGATGACCAGTCAGCAACACCGCAAGCGCATCACGCGTGCGTCGCTCGCCGCGGCCGCGTCGCTCACCGTCGTCGTCGTGGCGGCCGGCGCCGCACCCGGCGCCGGCCCGTCGAGCCCGGCCGGCACGCCCAAGCTCAAGCTGGTGGCCGCGTCGAAGGCCGTCACCGTCGACCGGTGGGAGGGGGAATCCGGGGTCTATCTGGACCTCGGCACGTACATCACCGTCGACAAGGCTCCGCTGGAGTTCAAGGTGACCCGGAAGTCCTACAAGGACCCCGTCGTCGCCCAGCAGATCCTCCGCGACGGCACCACCACACGCACCAAGACGCTGCCCGCCGGAACGGTGAAGGACTTCTCCGGCCTTCCCGGCTTCCTGGAGGTGACCATCACCGACGCCGCCGGGCACGTCGCGGCGAAGACGAGGGGCACCTTCTGCCCGAACAACGCCTCCGGCCGCATCCGCCCGGACGCCCCGGCCAAGTCGCACTACCCGGAGAGCTGCCCCACCAACCCGTTCACCCTCGGATCGGTGTGGGGCGTGGAGAAGGGCTGGGCGTCCAACTCCAGCGCCTTCGACTACGACAAGCCGCTCGACCTCCCGGTCGGCGAGTACACGGCCAAGGTGGCCGTGGCGAAGAAGTACCGGGACATGTTCGGCATCCCCGACGACCGTCCCACCGTCAAGGTGACCGTACGGCAGGCCACGGACGAGGGCGGCGGCGAGGGCGTGGCCGCCGAGCGGTCGGGCGCGCACCACGCCGCCGGACACGGCGGCCACGAGGCCCCCGCCGGCCCCGTGTCCCACCACTACGGACCGCGCGGCGCCGACGCGCCCACCCCGCCGGCCCTGTCCCACGCCCTGGAGGACCGCGGCGCCGCCCACCACCTCGGCGACGGCCCCGGCCACACCGACGGCTCGCGCATCGCGCCCGCCCTGAAGGCCAACGCCGAGCGGCCCACCGGCCGCGCCGGCGCCCCGGCGAACGTGCCCAAGCCCGACCTGCGGTCCCTGCCGGCCTGGGACATCGCCATCACCGACGGCGAGGACGGCGACGTACCCGGCAAGGACTACCTCGCCTTCAGCGCCAACGTCTGGAACGCGGGCCCGGCCCCCCTCGTGGTGGACGGCTTCCGCACCCCGGGCGCGGACCTGATGGACGCGTACCAGTACTTCTACGACGCGAACGGCAGGCAGGTCGGCTACACCCCCACCGGCACCATGGAGTGGGACCCGCGCATCGGGCACGAGCACTGGCACTTCACCGACTTCGCCAGCTACCGACTGCTGAGCGCGGACCGCACCGAGGCGGTGCGCAGCGGCAAGGAGGCGTTCTGCCTGGCCAACACGGACGCCGTGAACTACACCGTGAAGAACGCCAACTGGCACCCGTACAACACCGATCTGTCGACCGCCTGCGGCGAGCAGAACTCGCTGTCCGTGCGTGAGGTCCTGGACGTCGGCTCCGGCGACACCTACACCCAGTACCGTCCCGGCCAGTCCTTCGACATCACCGACCTGCCGAACGGCACGTACTACATCCAGGTCGTCGCCAACCCCTCGAAGCGCCTGAAGGAGACCAACCTCAACAACAACGTCGCCCTGCGCAAGGTGATCCTGGGCGGCACCCCGGGCCACCGCACGGTGAAGGTTCCGCCGCACCAGCTGATCGACGCCAGGTGACACACCTCTGAACCCGGGGCCGCCGTCGTCGTCCGGCGGCGGTCCGCGGGTCCCCGGTCGCTCGTGTCGCTCCTGTGCGTCGCTCCCTCGGCCGAACCTCCACCCGCACGAGTGGAGGCACGGCGGCGCCCGCTCGGCACAATGGACTCCATCCTGCCGAAGGGGGAACCACCCGTGCCGGACGAGTCGTTGGCCGATCTGGCCGAGCGTGTGGAGTGGCACGAGGCCCGGCAGGGCCCCCTCTCGCTGGAGACCGCTGCGGCCCGGCACGACTTCGCGGCCGCCCTGCACTCCGCGGGTCGGCCGGCAGAGGCGGAGGAGCAGTACGCGCGCGCGTACCAGGCATTCGTCCACAGCTGCGGCCGCACCCACCTGTTCACGCTCACCTGCATGAACAACCTCGCGCTCGTGCTGCGCGACCGCCGGAAGTGGCAGCCCGCCCTCGAACTGCTCGCCGAAGTCCACCAGTTGCGCGCCGCCATGGTCGGGCCGACGCACCCGCTGACCCTCAACGCCGCCAACAACTTCCTGATCACCCAAGTGATGCAGGGCGACCTGGAGGCCGCGGCACGCGAGTACCCGGCGCTGGTCGGCGCGTGCGAGGAGGCGTTCGGTCCGGACGACGGGACCACACATGCCATCCGCCTCGACCACGCCCACCTCCTGCGCCGCCTCGGACGCCACCGCGAGGCCGTCGAAGTGCTCGGCGAGCGGGCCGTGCGGCCGGTGGCGGAGGTGCTGCTCGGGTGCGCCCGGCTGCTGCGTTACACGGGCCTGTTCCCGGTGGCCCTCACGGCCTCCCGCTACGGCGCCGAGCTGCGCCTCGGCACCCACGGCGCGGCCCGTACCGAACACACGCCGGGTGAGGTGCTGCGGGACGACGAGCTGGACATCGTCTGCGAGGTCGTCGGGCCGCACGATCTGGAGGTGCCCTACAGCCCCGGCCTGGACCTCCTCGCCCCCTCCGACCAGGTCGCCGACGCGATCGGCGCCCTGGCCGAGCACCTCGCGCCGGCCGGGCGGGAACTGGGCGAACGGCTGCGGGTCCGGGTGTTCGTCCATCACACGCACTGGCCCCGGCTCAGCTCGCCGCCGATCCTGACCCTGGACCGCCGTCTGATGTCGGCCCGGGACCGGGCCCGCCACGACCGGCTGCTGCGGGCCACCGACCACGAGCCCGTGGAGCTTCCGCCCACCGGACGGCGTGGATTCCGGCGCACGGTGGGTGGCTTCTCCGGTCGGCTGACCGGGGCGCCGGTCGTGATCGTGTCCACGGTCATCGGCCTGGAGAGCAGGCCCGGGCCGTCGCCTTTCGAGGCGTGAGCCTCGTCCGACGGTTCGGGGGCCCCTGGAGGCTGTGCGCCCGGGCTCGGCTGGGTTCGTCGTCCGTCGAGGCGTGAGCCTTCGGCCCCTTCACCCTTCGAGGCGTGAGCCGCCCTCGGCCCCCGTTACCGTTGGCCCCTTACCCTTTGCGGCGTGAGACCTTGGTTCCCCTCACCCATGGAGGTGTGAGCGGTCGGTGCGGTCCTTGCGCATCAGGGACGTGGCCCGCGCTCCCGCCTCGCGGGTGAGCGGCCCCTCGCACTCCAGCCCCAACTGCACGATCAGGTCACGCCCGTACAGGTCGACGGCCGCCTCCACCAGGTCCGCCTGCACGGCGACCGCGTCGCGTATCCGATGCCGTGCGGTGAGCAGCACCCCCGCCGCCGGAAGCGCGGCCGGCCACCACACCAACGCCAGCGGCAGATACAGCGCCCCCCATCCGGCGAGCCGGGCCGCCGCCGTGCAGGCCGCCATGGCCTTCACGAGCTCCGCGCGCGCGGCATCGGGCATCAGCAGCCACAGCCGGGGCCAGGCCGCCGACAGGTCGAGGTGGTAACTGGCGTGCACCCGCTGGTCCACGGCATGCAGCCGGTCCCCGATCCAGGTCGGGCGGGCGGCGGGCTCGGGACTCATGGCGTCCCGGCGTACGATCGCCGACCGCAGCCGCCGCCCGGCCTCCGGACCGCCACCGGAGGCGGCGAACTCCCGCACCGCCTCGGCCACCGCCGCCTCCGCACGCTCCCAGCGCCGCCTGCGCCGGGCCGTGAGCCGCCGCAGCACCGGCTCCTCACCGGACGCCCACCACACCCGCTCCACCAACCGCGCGGCGGCGGAGGCGCCCAGACCGGCGGCGGCCGCCGCCGCGGTGAACGCGGCCGCACCGATCAGCACCGTCCCGAACCGCCCGCTGGCCGGGGCCGCCGCCACCGAGTCCAGCCACGCGGTCAGCGGCCCCAGCTCGAAGGCATGACCGTGGCCGAGCAGGACGGCGACAGCCGCGGTACACACGTAGAAGGCGCCGGGCAGAAGCAGCAGCGTGGCCCAGCGGCCCGCCAACTGCCTTCCCAGTTCGGCCAGTACGACGCTCACAGACGGAACGTACGGGAGACGAGCGGAGTCCCGGTCAGCCCGCACCGGGGCGCCGCATCGGCCTGCGCCCCCTCCTGAGGCACGAGGCGCGGGCACGCGACCGGCGCCGGGCAGGCCCACAGGGACACGCCGGGATGGGCCGTCGTTCCCCGCAGCGTGTCGTAGTCGCGGGCCCCGTTGGTGAGCCCGTCGATGCCCTGCCGGGCGAACGCGTCGTCCAGCGCGTCGAGATCCGCGGTGACCGAGGGCCCCCGCTCGCCCGAGGACACGGCGTCCCGCAGTCGCTCCAGCTCGTCGCCCACCCCGTACCGCACCGCCCGCTCCCGCAGCGCGTCCCCGTCCGTCTGCGGACACAGCCGCGCCAGCCGCTCCCCGATCGCGTCCATCCCGGCCCCTCCCGGCACCGCGCCGCCTTCACACGCATGTCCTGTCACATGAACCTCCGTCACGCTACTACCGGCTGCCGACAGCGGGGCCCGGACGAAAGGGCTGAGCCGGCGACGGGGGTGGTGACGGTGGTGGCGGTCAGTACGACGGTGGCGGGCACCAGGGTCACGGGAACCGCCGAGCGAGGCCGAGCGTTGCACGGATACCGGCTGCCGTACACGCATCGTGACGAACTCGATACGTACGGGAACCATCCGCTGAGGCGGGACGTTGGGCGGGACACGGGGGTGAAACCATGGAAGATCTGCGACGCTACACACGCACCGGCGACGGACGGGACCTGCCGCCGCTGCCCGACGCAGTCCTGCCGCCGGAGCCCGGGACCGACCCGGCCGAGACGGCACGGCTCGCACTGATCCGCTGGTACCGCTATCGCCACCTGCCCGGAGTGCGCGGACTGCAGGAGTACCGCGCCGCGGTGGAACTGGCGGGCCTCGTCACCGAGCTTCCGCCGGAACTGCCGCCCCTGCCTTCTACGCTGCGCGCCCATCTGGGCCGGACCCGCACCGCTCCCCGCCGCCCTCGGTTCCTCAGGCGTTCCACACCGGCCGCCGCCCCTCCGGAGGAGGAGAGGGGCACCCTCGGGCCGGCCAGGATCGACCAACTGCTCTTCCTCATGGCACGTTTCGAGGAGGAGGACGACTTCAAGGCGCTGGACACCGTCATCGACCTGCAGATCCGCTGGCTGCGGGAGGACGGGACGTCCCTGCGCGAGAAGGCGGCCCTGCTCAGCGACAGCGCCCGGCTGCGGCTGCGGCTGGCGGAGCTGGACGCGCACCGCAGTTGGACGGAGGCGGGGGAGCGAGGTGCCGAACTCGCTGTCCAGGCCACCGTGCGGCACCCGGAGCGGGACGACCCGCATCTGGCCAACCGGCTGACGCTCAAGGCGCGGTGCGCGGCCCACCTCCACCACGAGCGGCTGGACCCCGGCGCCCTGGAGCGCGCGACGGCCGATCTGCGCCGGGCCGTGGAGGCGGCACGGCAAGGCACCCCCGTGCATCTGCACCCGGCGCGCGAACTGGTCGGCGTGCTCAGGCGCCGTGCGGAGGAGACGGGTTCGGCGGAGCTGCTGCTCGAGGCACTCCAGGCCGCCGACGACCTGGTCCGGGCCACCAGCCCCGAGGACCGACGAGTTGACGAACACCGCGGGTGGCGCGAGCTGTTGGAGGAGCAGACCGTCGCGCGGACCGGCGCGCGGGCGGCCCGGTCGGTCCTGAACCGGCCCGCACCGGCACACTCCCCGGACGACGGGGCACGTCTCGCACAGGCCTGGCGGACGGCCGACGACCCCGACGCCACCCCGGCCGAGCGTCGCCGCGCCGCCCTTCTCCTGGTCGAAGCGGTGCCGGGCGGGCACGAGGACCGGCCGGCAGTCCTGCTGCTGGCCGCCGAGGCCGAGTTCCGGCACTGGAAGTCCGGCGGCGACGAAGCCTCGCCGTGGCGGGCCCGCGCCTGGGCCCTTCAGGCGGTGGACGCCGCACCGCCCGGGCATCGGCTCGCAGGGCGGGCGCTGGTCGCGCTCGCCGAGGCCACCGTCCATCACGCGGGTTCCTCCGCGGCCGACGCCCCGTTCGCCGACGAGGCGTTGAGCGCCGCGCGCAAAGCCAGGAAGGAGCTGCCGGACGACGACCCGGACACGCCCCGGAACCTGGAGCGGCTGTCCAGGGTCCTGATCGCCGTCGCCAACGTCCTGTCCGACGGCACGCTGCTGCCCGAGTCGCTGGAGATGCGCAGGGAGGCCCTGGCGCGCACACCGCAGGACGATCCGTTCCGCCCCTTCCGCATGTCCAACCTCGCCGGCGCGTTGCGCGACTTCGCCGAGCACGAGGCGGACGACGCGGCCGGCGCCGAGGGTCTGGAGCTGGCCCGCATGGCGGCCGACGCGCTCCCCGAGGACCATCCGCGCAAACACGAGCTGCTCCTCAATCTGGCCGGCCATCTGATCCGCGGCGGCCAGAGCGACGAGGACCGGCTGGAACACCTGGCCGAGGCCGAGCAGCTCTACCGGCGCGGTCTGGCCGCACTGCCCCCGGACCACCCCGACCAGGGACGCTTCCTCAGCTCGATCAGCCAGGTCCGCCATGCCGCGTACCAGAGGACCGGGGACCGGAAGACACTGGCCGACGCCGTGCGGCTGGCCCGCGAGGCAGTGGAGCGCACCCTGCCGGACGACCCCTACTGGGTCGAGCGCCACATTCTGCTCGCCCGCCCCTGCACCGCCCTGCACAAGCTGACCGACCCCGACTCTCCGGAGGCCGAGGCGCTGCGCACGGAGGCGCTGCGGGCCTGGGAAGCGGTCGCCGAGGACGCTCGTACGGGCCCCAGGTACCGGCGCGAGGCCCAGGAGAAGCGCGCGATACTCGCCCAGGGCGCCGGTGACCCACGGCTCGCCCTGCGCGTACTGGAGAGCCTGCTGGACGACGATGTCCCGCAGTTGGCCCAGCGGTCCCGGCCCGGGCCGGTGCGCAAGGGCATCGCGGCCGTCGCGCCCGTCCTGGCCGCCCGCGCGGCCCGGGCCGCCATCGACACGGGCGACGCCGACAGGGCCGTGCACCTGCTGGAGAACGGCCGCGCGATCCTCTACGGCCAGAGCCTCGCCGCCCGCCGGTACCGGGAGGCGATCGAGCGGATCGACCCCGAGGCCGCGCAGCGCCTCGCCGAGATCGACGTGGAGCTGACCACGGCCGACTTCTACGCCAACGTCCGGTCCATCGAGACGAGGACCGTCGACCGGGACGCGTCCGGCCGAGTCCTCAAGGAGACCTCCAGCCGCAGGGATCCACGCCCCGGCTGGGCGGCCACCACCCGCCGGCTCGCCGCCGAGCAGCAGCGCATCCTGCGCCGCCTCTCCGAGCATCCGGAGGTCGCTGCGGTGACCCGTCCCGCCTCCCTGCCCGAGCTGCGAGCCCGCATCGCCGGCGCCACCGTCGTGTTCGTCCTCGCCCATGCCGACCGCGGCGACGCCCTGCTGGTCCCCGCCGACCCGGCGCGTCACGTCGAGCACGTCCCCCTGCCGGGCCTGACCGAGGCCGCCGTCCGTGAGCGGAGCACCCTGCTGGAGCGCGCCCTGGCACAGGCACTCGACCTGACGGCCTCCTTCGACACCAGGGAGGCGGCCCAGACCCAGGTCCACGCGGTACTGGAGTGGCTGTGGGACGAGGTGGCGGGGCCGGTGCTGGACCGGGTGGAGCGTGAGGAGCCCGGCGAGAGGCCCGGCTCCACGTCCGGGGGCTCGGCCGGCGACCTGGAGCCGAGTGAGAGGCCCGGCTGCAAGTCCGGTGCCCCAGCCGGTGACCGCCCCGCCGACCAAGTCCTGCCGCGTCTGTGGTGGTGCCCCGTGGGGGACCTGGTCCGGCTGCCGTTGCACGCGGCCGGGCATCACCGGGACACCGGCGGCCACACGCCCCGTACGGTCATCGACCGCGTGGCCCCCTCCTACACCCCGACCCTCGCCGCGCTGGCCCACTCCCTGCGCGACGCCCCGCCCGGGTCACGGCCCGAGACCCCGCGCGACCCCTCACCCGAGGTCCTTCGCCCCACCACACCCGACACTCCGCCCGCACACCACAAGGGTGTCCTGGTCGTCACCGGTGCCGAGTGCCCGCGGTTGCCGCCGTTGCCGGAGGCGGGAAAGGAGGCCGAGACCGTGCGGGCGGCGGTACCCGGTTCGCGGGTGCTCAGCGGGGACGGGTCCCGCCTGGAGGTGCTGGACGCGGCCCTGCGCGAGTACGCCCTGGTGCACTTCGCCTGCCACGGGGACAACGACTCCTCGCTCGGGATCCTGCGCGGCGGTGGCCTGCACCTCGACACCAGTGAGACCCTCACCGCCTCCCACATCCAGGACACCGCCCTCGCGCACGGAGCCGTGGCGTTTCTGTCCGCGTGCAGCACGGCCGAGCCGCACCCCGAGCTGCCCGACGAGCCCATGCATCTGGCCGCGGCCTTCCAACTGGCGGGCTTCCGCAGTGTGATCGGCACACTCTGGCGGGCCCCGGACACCCCCGCGATATCGGGCGCGTTCTACCGCGCCCTGACCGCCGACGGCACCCGCCCGCCCGACACGACCCGGACCGCGCAGGCCCTCACCACCGCGATACGCACCCTGCGCGCCAGATACCTGGCCTCACCTACCCGCTGGGCGGCCTACCTGCACGTCGGCGCGTGAGGCGGCGGGCGGCCGACTGGGCCGTGCCCGCGGCGAGGGACAGCGACCCGAGGCCGAGGGACGGCGGGGCGGGTGGGCCTCCTCCTCGCCCGGCCCGAGACCACGCAACGGGGCCGGGCGAGAAGGAGTCGGCGGCACCGCGGGGCGATGTCAGCCGTGGAAGCTGATGTAGCCGTTGCGGTCCGGGTCGTTGGCGGACTTGGTGTACGAGTGGACGTCGGCGCGGCTGCCGTTCGACTTGTACACGTAGATCGTGTCCCTGTCGTTGTTCCACATGAAGTTGCAGTTCTGGCGGTAGACGACGTTGTTCGCGTCGGAGTCGGTGCCCCGGCCGCCGCGCAGCTTCACGTAGTCGCCGGGCTCGAGGTAGTGGTTCGACGGGAACGTGAAGGTGTGGCCCGCCGCATCCCTGACCTTGTAGCCGCGCAGGTTGACGGTTCCGGTCCGCGAATAGTTCTTGAGCGTCAGGTACTCGGCCCTGGTGTTGCCGGTGGTGCAGTTGTTGGAGTCGCTGCCGGGAGCGTCGTACTGAATGCCCTTGATCTTCAGGACCGACGCGTACTCGGTGGCGTGGGCGGAGCCGGCCGTGGTGAGGGTGAGGGCTCCGGCGGCGGCGAGGGACGCGGCCACGGTGATGCGTATGCGCATGAGGTGTGTTCTCTCCCCATTGGTACGAACGAGAGCTGGAGCATACACAGACCGTGGAGCAGCGGTGGGCGTTGAGTGAGGAACCGGTGAAGACCGTGCACATGGGAACGCCCGGGCCGGCCCGCGAGGGGCCGACCCGGGCGTCAGGGCCGTCAGAACCGAACGCCGGACCATGACCGGTGGTCGGACGAGGTGGTGGTCGGACCAGGGCCGTTGGTCAGGCGATGACCGTTGGTCAGGCGACAACCGTTGGTCAGGCGAGGACCGTTGGTCGGACGGGAGCCGGTGTCAGACGAGGTCGAAGCGGTCCAGCTCCATGACCTTGGTCCAGGCCGCGACGAAGTCGCCGACGAACTTCTCCTTCGCGTCGTCGCTCGCGTAGACCTCGGCGAGGGCGCGCAGCTCGGAGTTGGAGCCGAAGACGAGGTCGGCGCGGCTGCCCGCCCACTTGACCTCGCCGGTGGCCGCGTCGCGGCCCTCGAAGGTGTTGGCGTCCTCGGAGGTCGCCTTCCATGTCGTGCCCAGGTCGAGCAGGTTGACGAAGAAGTCGTTGGTCAGCGCGCCGGGCGTCGTGGTGAGGACACCGAGCGGCGAGCCCTGGTGGTTGGCGCCCAGGACACGCAGACCACCGACGAGGACGGTCATCTCGGGGGCGCTCAGGGTGAGCAGGTTCGCCTTGTCGAGCAGCAGGTACTCGGCGGGCAGACGGTTGCCCTTGCCGAGGTAGTTGCGGAAGCCGTCGGCGGCGGGCTCCAGCGCGGCGAACGACTCGACGTCGGTCTGCTCCTGGGAGGCGTCCACACGGCCCGGGGTGAAGGGCACCTCGATGTCGAAGCCGCCGTCCTTGGCCGCCTTCTCGATCGCGGCGCCGCCGCCGAGCACGATCAGGTCGGCGATGGAGACCCGCTTCCCGCCGTCCTGGGCGGAGTTGAAGGACTCCTGGATGCCCTCCAGGGTGCGCAGCACGGTCGCCAGCTGGTCGGGTTCGTTGACCTCCCAGCTGGCCTGCGGCTGCAGCCGGATCCGGGCGCCGTTGGCGCCGCCGCGCTTGTCGCTGCCGCGGAAGGAGGAGGCGGACGCCCAGGCGGCCGACACCAGCTGGGACACCGTCAGGCCGGACTCGAGGATCTTCGCCTTGAGCACGGAGACGTCCTCGGCGTCGATCAGCTCGAACGTGCGCTCGGGCAGCGGGTCCTGCCACAGCAGGGTCTCGGAGGGCACCTCCGGGCCGAGATAGCGCACGACCGGGCCCATGTCGCGGTGGGTCAGCTTGAACCAGGCACGGGCGAATGCGTCGGCGAACTGCTCCGGGTGCTCGTAGAAGCGGCGCGAGATCTGCTCGTAGACCGGGTCGAAGCGCAGCGCCAGGTCGGTGGTGAGCATCGTCGGCAGGTGCTTCTTCGCCGGGTCGTAGGCGTCGGGGATGATCGCCTCGGCGTCCTTGGCGACCCACTGGTGGGCGCCGGCGGGGCTGGTGGTCAGTTCGTAGTCGTACTCGAAGAGGTTCTTGAAGAAGCCGTTGCTCCACCGGGTGGGGGTGGCGGTCCAGGTGACCTCGAGGCCGGAGGTGATGGTGTCCGCGCCCTTGCCGGTGCCGTAGCTGCTCTTCCAGCCGAGGCCCTGGTCCTCCAGGCCGGCGGCCTCGGGGTCGGCGCCGACGTGGTCGGCGGGGCCCGCGCCATGGGTCTTGCCGAAGGTGTGGCCGCCGGCGATGAGGGCGACGGTCTCCTCGTCGTTCATCGCCATCCGGTGGAACGTCTCGCGGATGTCGCGGGCGGCGGCGATCGGGTCCGGGTTGCCGTTGGGGCCCTCGGGGTTGACGTAGATGAGGCCCATCTGGACCGCGCCGAGCGGGTTCTCCAGCTCGCGGTCGCCGGAGTAGCGCCGGTCGTCCAGCCAGGTGGTCTCGGGACCCCAGTAGACGTCCTCCTCCGCCTCCCAGACGTCCTCGCGGCCGCCGGCGAAGCCGAAGGTCTCGAAGCCCATCGACTCCAGGGCGACATTGCCGGCGAGGATCATCAGGTCGGCCCAGGAGATCTTCTGGCCGTACTTCTTCTTCACCGGCCACAGCAGGCGGCGGGCCTTGTCGAGGTTGGCGTTGTCGGGCCAGCTGTTCAGCGGCGCGAAGCGCTGCTGGCCGGCGCCGGCGCCACCGCGGCCGTCGCTGATGCGGTAGGTGCCCGCGCTGTGCCAGGCCATACGGACCATGAAGGGGCCGTAGTGCCCGAAGTCGGCCGGCCACCACTCCTGCGAGGTGGTGAGCACCTCGGCGATGTCCCGCTTCACGGCCGTGAGGTCGAGGCTCTGGAAGGCCTCGGCGTAGTCGAACTCCTCGCCGAGGGGGTTCGCCACGGCGGGGTTCTTGGCGAGGATCTTCAGGTTGAGCCGGTCCGGCCACCACTGCCGGTTGCCGCCGCCCTGGGTGGGGTGCGGAGCGCGCCCATGCGCTACCGGGCAGCCGCCGGAAGACGCCTCGGTCTTCGCGTCTGTGACGATTGCATCGTGGTTCTCAGACATGGGAATCCTTCCGGACTAGGCGGATCACGTGCTCAGGAACTGCGGGGACTGCGGGAACTGCGGGTGGGAGAGCAGTCGGGGCACAGGCCCCAGTAGATGACCTCGGCCTCGTCGATGGTGAAGCCGTGGTCGTCGGAGGCGGCCAGGCAGGGCGTCTCGTCGACCGCGCAGTCGACATCGGCGACGGCCCCGCACGACCGGCAGACGACGTGGTGGTGGTTGTCACCGACGCGCCCCTCGAAGCGGGCCGGGCTGCCGGCCGGTTCGATCCGGCGGATCAGCCCCGCCCCGGTCAGCGCGTGCAGGCCTTCGTAGACGGCCTGGACGGAGATGTGACCCACTCGGTCGCGGACGCCCGCCGCGATCGCGTCGGCGCCCAGGTGATCACCGTGGCGGACGGTCTCCAGCAGGGCGACCCGGGCGGCCGTCACCCGCAGGCCCGCGCCGCGCAGCTCGTCGGCGGTGTCCGGTGTCCCCGATGCGGTCATGACGCCGAACCTACCCTCATAAACACGAATGGTTCAAGGAAACGATCCAGGCAAGTTTTAGTCCAGGTCCAAAATGCCGCTAGGTCGACATTTGCACATGCGTACAGATCGGGTGCCCTCGCTCGGTCGTGGGTGCACCGCCGGGCCCCGCCGCGTGATCATGTCGGCCCCGTGTGTGCGGCGTGGAGGTCGTGGACGTCGGGCGTGTGTTCTCCGGAGTCGGCCCCCGCACGGCGCCGGATGCGATGATCATGCCGGTGGCGCGGAGGGTGCTCCGCGACCGGAACCCGCGCGAGAGGACCACCGCATGACGGCCGAGACGGTGAGCGACCCGACCGACCCGACCGACCCGAGCAACCCGACCGATCTGGGCAACCCGACTCACCGGACTGACCGGACCGCTCCGAGCACCCCGACCGCTCCAAGCACCCCGACCGCTCCGACCGCTCCAAGCACCCCGACCGCTCCGAGCACCCCGAGCACCCCGACCGCCCCGGGCGACCCGGCTGACGCGCGCATCCCGGACACGGGCGTCGGCGGAACGGTCATCCTGCTCAACGGCACGTCCAGCTCGGGCAAGTCCAGCATCGCCCGCGAGCTGCTGCGCGTCCTGGAGGGCACCTGGTTCCACGTGCCGGTGGACGCCTTCCACGGCATGCGCGGCGGCGTGATCGTCGACGGTGACCTCCAGGCCGAGATCGACCGCACCTGCAAGGGCTTCCACCGGGCCGTCGCCGGCATGGCCGCGGGCGGGAACAACCTCGTCGTGGACTACCCCCTGAGCCGGCGCTGGCGGCTCCTTGACCTCCTCGACGTCCTGGTCCCCGAGGACACCGTGCTGGTCGCGGTCCGCTGCCCCCTGCCGGAGCTGGTGCGCCGCGAGGCCCTGCGCGGAGACCGCGAGCGCGGGCTCGCCGCGACGCAGTTCCCCCACATCCACTCCCACGGCCCGCACGACCTCGACGTCGACACCGGCCGGCACAGCCCCGCCGAATGCGCCCGCCGCATCCACGACTTCCTGCCGCACCGCCCGCGCCCGACGGCTTTCGAGACCCTGCGGCGCTCCCTGCGCACCCGCTGACCCCGCGCGCCGGGACGCCGCTCAGCCGCGCGCGCCGCGGCCGAGGTCGCGCATGGCCCGCCACTGCCGGGGCGTGAAGCCGTACGCGCCACGGAACACCCTGCTGAAATGGCCCGGGTTGGCGAACCCCCAGCGCCGGGCGACCTCCGAGACGGTGGCTGCCGGGCGGCCGGGGACGGTGAGCTCGCGGGCGCACTCCTCCAGACGCCGGCGCCGGATCAGCCGGGCCACGGTCGTGCCCTCCTCCTCGAAGAGGCGGTGCAGATAGCGCACGGAGATGTGGTGCGCCCGCGCCACGGACTCGGGGGAGAGCCCGGGGTCGCCCAGGCACCGGTCGATGTGGTCGCGGACGCGCTGGACCAGCTCCGCACGCGAGGTCTCCGCCGCGGTGGCCGTGCCCGCGGATGCGACCAGTGTGGTGAACAGGTCGACGACACCGGAGGCGATCCGCCCCGCCTCCGTCGGCGTGTACGCGTGCGCCGAGGCGGTGAGGCGGGTGAGGAACGGCCGGAGCACCGCTCCCGGACCCCCCATCGTGTCGAGCACCATGCCGCAGACCCGGCGGACCTTCTCCTCCGGCAGCGCCAGCGCACGCCGCGGCACCTGCACCTGCCGGCTGCTGAACCGCTCCGGGTAGTCGAGGGCGTACGGGCGGGCCGTGTCGTACACCACCAGATCGCCCTCGCCCACGACGGTGTGGCGGCCGTCCTGGACGAGGGTCGCCGTGCCGGAAGTCTGCACGGCCGCCGTCAGATACGCCTCGTCCGAGCCGGAGATCAGCGTCGGTGTACGGGCCGCCCGGTGGGCGTCGGCCTCGATGGACGCGGTCCGCACGCCGCCCAGCCGTCCCGCGGTGATCCGGCCGCGGAAGGGGCCGCCCCGCTCGCGCGGGGTGACCCGCATCGGTACGACGGCCTCGCTCAACGCGGCTCGCCAGTACCCCACCCGCTGGGCGGCGGGCACCGCGTCCGTCGTCCACACCGAGTCCACCCGGCCCCCTCACCGCCGTACCGCGAGCGTGCGCGGCCACCACCGGCTCGAAGGGCCGTCGACCGCCCGGCCAGCCAATCAACGGGCCGTCACGGGGACCAGGCACAACACAGGCAGAAAGCGCGGGGCGGCCGGGTGCGCGCGGCGGCGAGGCGCGGGGAGCGCTGTCGAGAGGGGGCGCTGAGACTCCCCTAAGGGGCGGCGTCCAGGCCGGCCAGGCGCGCCCGGGCCGTGGCGACCCGCTGCGGCTCGGCGTCCGGGCCGAGTCCGGCACAGCGGGCGAAGGCCTCCCGGGCCGCGGCCGGCTCCCCGGCGGACAGCAGGGCGTCGCCGAGCTGGACGAGGTGGATGCTCTCCATGGCCGTGTTGCCGCTGTCGCGGGAGATCCCGACGGCGGTCCGCAGTCGCCCGACGGCCTCGTCCCAACGCCCCAGCTTCCCCAGGGCCTTGCCGAGCCCCGCGTGCAGCCCGCGCCGGGTGAAGTCGGCCACGTGCGGGGCGATCCGGTCGCCCAGTTCGTCGAGCAGGGCGAGCCCGCCGAGGAAGCCGTCCACGGCGGCCTCGTGATCGCCCTGGTCGCTGAGGTTGACGGCGCGCGCGTACTCGGACTGGACGAACCCGTGCAGATCGCCGGACGACCTGAACAGGCCGGCGGCCAGCCTGTTGTGCTCGGCGGCCCGGCCGTACGCCTCCAGCAGCCGGTGCGCCCAGGCCTGGTAGTAGTGGGCCCAGGCCTGCTGGGCCGTGTCGTGCGCGAGCCGCGCCGCCCGCAGCGCCTCGGCGGACAGGGCGAGGCTGTCGCGGGGGCGGCCCTCGCACAGCAGCACCGCCCAGGCGTGGTAGTTGAGCTGCGTGGCCTCCAGGACCGGGTCGCCCAGCGCCCGGGCGGCGCGCGCGGCGGAGCCGAAGACCTCCGGCCAGTGCCCCCAGAAGATCCACTGGTCGGAGAACCAGTGCAGGGCCTCGGCCAGCCGTACCACCGAGGCGTGCTCCCCGGCCACCGCCGCGGCGCGCAGCGCGGCCAGCCAGTTGGGGCCTTCGGCCTGCAACCACCGCCGGGCCCGGCCCGCGTCCGACAGGTCGACGGTGCCGCACCAGGAGGCGGGCGGTGCTCCGTGATCTGGTTCGAACCAGCGGCCCGCGACCACCGCGGTCTCCAGCAGCATGCGGTACAGCGCGGCCCGCGCCGCCTCCACGTCCGCGGCTTTCTCGTCGGCGGCCAGCCGGTCCCGGGCGAACAGCCGCAGCAGGTCGTGCAGCCGGTAGCGCTCCCCGTCCGTGCCCAGCAGCCCCGCCTCGACCAGTTCCTCCAGCGTGTCCTCGGCGTCGAACGGCTCCTGCCCGGTCAGCTCGGCGGCGGCCGGAGCGGCCGTGTCGGGCCCCGGTATCAGCGCCAGACGCCGGAACAGCCGGGCCGCCGACGGCGTCAGCTGCCGGTACGACAGGTCGAAGGCGGCCGTCACCCGCATGTCCCCGGCGGACAGCGCGTCCAGCCGCCGCTCCTCCCGCGCGAGCCGGTCCGCGAGCCGGCGTACGGTCCAGCCGGTGCGGGTGGCGAGCCAGTTGCCCGCGATGCGCAGGGCGAGCGGCAGGTGCCCGCAGCGCCGGGCGACGTCCTCGAGGGCGGCCGGGTCGGCCGCGGCGCGCTCGGCACCGACGAGACCGGTGAGGAAGGCGGCGGCCTCGCTGCCCGTCAACTCCCCGAGCGGCAGGCGGCGCACGCTCTCCAGACCGGTGAGCATGCGCCGGCTGGTGACCACCACCAGGGCCGTCCCGGCGCCGGGCAGCAGCGGACGCACCTGCCGCTCGTCGCGGGCGTCGTCCAGCACCAGCAGACACCGCCGCTCCGCCAACAGCCGCCGGTAGAGCGCCGGATGGCCCTGCGGGCCGGCGTGCGCGAGGTCCTTGTCGGAGACCTGGAGAGCCTTGAGGACGCCGAGCACGAGTTCCGCCGGTTCGGGCGGGCCGTCCTGGGTGCCGCGCAGTTCGAGGACGAACTGCCCGTCCGGGAACCGGTCGGCGAGCCGCCGGGCGGCATGCAGGGCGAACGTGGTCTTGCCGGTCCCCGGCGCCCCGGACACCGCCACCACCACCGGCGCGGCCGGCTCGTCGTCCGCGAGTCGCTCCAGGTGCGCCAACTCCGCCTCGCGGCCGGTGAAGTCGGCGATCCCGCGCGGGAACGCCCGTACGCCCGCCGGGCTGTAGCCGGGAGAGCGCCCGGCCCGGGCGGCGGCGAGCAGCCGTTCGCGGTCCGCCTCGGAGAGGGCCAGGCCGTCCGCGAGCGCGGCCACCGTACGCCGCTGGGGGGCGGCCCGCCGCCCGCGCTCCAGGTCGCCGATGCCGCGCACGCTGACGCCGGAGCGCTCCGCGAGCGCCTCGATGGTCAGGGACGCGGCCACGCGCAACTCCCGCAGCAGCGTTCCGAAGACGTCCCGTCCACCGGTCATGTGCGCCCCTGCCTCCGTGCATGATCGACAGGAATCCTAGAGGGCCGGGGCCGGTCCGCGGCGGAAGTTGATCTAGGGTGCACAGTTGCTGCCCGGGAGCGCACCGGGCGGGCCGGGAGTGCGGCAGGCGTGCGAGGGTGGGTCAGTGTTCGGGGCGTACGGGGTGGCCGCTGAGGATCGAGACCCGGTTGAAGGCGTTGATGGTGATCGCCACCCAGATCACGGCGGAGATCTGGTCCTCGGTGAGCGCCTCGCGGGCGGCGGCGTAGGCGGTGTCCCGCGCGGAGAGGTCGGCCGGCGCGGTCGTCGCCTCGGCCAGGGCGAGCGCGGCCCGCTCGGCCGGGGTGTACAGGTCCGCGTCGCGCCAGCCCGCGAGCACACCCAGGCGCTGGGGCGTCTCACCGGCGCGCAGGGCGGCCCGGGTGTGGGTGTGCAGACAGTAGGCGCAGCCGTTGAGCTGCGACACGCGGAGGTTGACCAGCTCCACCAGCCGCCGGTCGAGTCCGGCCTCGGCGGCGACCGAGCGCACGGCCTCGGCGGTCTGCACCAGCGCGTGGTAGGCCTTCGGGCTCTGCTTGTCCACGAAGATCCGCTCGGCGTCGGGGGTGCTGTTCAATCTCGGCTCCTTCGGGGGCCGTCGGCGGTTCGGGCTGCGCTACGCTACCCGTTCCACTATTGTTGAAGCATAAACTATCATGGGTGTGGAGGTCTTCCGATGGGCGACGTCGAAACCGCCCCCGTAGCGGTGCGCCGTGCGACGGAGCCGGCGGCGGACGGGCCCCGCGTGGAGGTGCGCACCCCGCGCGACGTGCCCCTCGGCGGCCCCCGGGCCATGACCGTACGGCGCACCCTGCCCCAGCGGTCCCGCATCCTGGTCGGCGCCTGGTGCTTCGCCGACCTCCCGCACGCCCGGCTTCGCTCGCGCGGGGGGACCCCCATCGGCCCCGACCCCGTCGCCGACACCGGCGGCATGGTGGTCGCGCCGCACCGGTGGCTGTTCAGCGGCGAGATCGAGCACCGCGACAGCCTCGGCAGCCACGCCCGTGTGCGCCCCGGCGAGCTGAACCGCATGACCGGCGGCCACGGCATCGCCCACTCCGAGGTCTCCACCCCGGACACCACCGTCCTGCACGGCGTCCAGCTCTGGGTCGCCCTGCCCGAGAAACACCGCCACACTCGCCGGGACTTTCGGCACTACGCCCCCGAACCGGTGCACATCGAAGGCGCCGAGATCCGTGTCTTCCTCGGCTCCCTCGCCGGCTCCACGTCACCCGTGCCGACCTTCACCCCCCCCTTCTCGGCGCCGAGATCGTCCTCGCCCCGCACACCACGCTCACCCTCGACGTGGACCCCGGCTTCGAGCACGACCGCCTCCCCGCCCCCGCCCTGCCCCACGCCACCCTCACCCCGCGCCGCAACCCGCCGCGCGCCTGACCCGACCAGAGAGGACCCGCCCCATGAGCGAGACCGGAACCACCCCCACCGTCCGTCGCGCCGACGACCGCCACCGCTACGAGATCCACGTCGGCGCCACCCGCGCCGGCCTCACCGCCTACCGTGACCGCGGCACGCAGCGCGTCTTCTTCCACACCGAGGTCGACGACGCCTTCGCCGGACAGGGGCTCGCCGGAAAGCTGGTCGAGGAGGCCCTCACGGACGTCCGCGCGCAGGGCCTGCGTATCGTGCCGGTCTGCCCCTACGTCGCCAAGTTCCTCAAGAAGCACACCGAGTTCGCCGACATCACCGACCCCGTGACCCCGGACGTGCTCGCCTGGCTGGAGAAGGAACTCGGCTGACACCACCGCCCCTCCCTCCGGTGCAACCCCCACCCCTCGTCCGACCTGCGGATAGTGACTCGGGGTAACACCCTCGGTGACGTAGAGTCGGGACCGGTGGGGGACACCGGAAGGGGGAGGGGGTGCCGGTGGAACGCGTACGGTTCGCGGTACTCGGTCCCGTACGGGTCTGGCGCGGGGACACCGAACTGGACCCGGGCGGACCGCAGGAACGCGCCCTGCTCGCCCTGCTGCTCGCCCGGGCTGGACAGCCCGTCGCCCTGAGCGAGATCGTGGACGTGCTGTGGGGGCCACAGCCCCCGCGCAGCGCCCTGAACGTGATCCGCCGTCATGTCGGCTCCCTGCGCCGCCTGCTGGAGCCGGAGCTCGCCCCGCGCGCCACGGGCGCATGGCTGCTGCGCGCGGCCGGGGGATACCGGCTGCGGGCCGACAGCGCCACGTCCGACCTGCTGCGCTTCCGCGAGATGTACGAGGAGGCCCGCCGGGCGGAACCTCGTACGGCTGTCGAACTCCTCGTGGCCGCTCTGGAGTTGTGGCAGGGCCGCGTCGCCGCCGGCCTCGGCCCGGGCGCCCGCGCGCACCCGGCGTTCACCGCCCTGGAGGCGGAACGTCTCTCCGCGGCCCGCGACGCCGCCGACACCGCCCTGCGCACCGGCACCCCCGACCCCGTACTGCCCGGCCTGCGCCGCGCCGCCGCCGACCACCCCCTCGACGAACCCGTCCTGTCCCGGCTGATCCTCCTCCTCACCGCCACCGGCCGCCGCGCCGAGGCCCTCACCGCCTACGCCTGCGCCCGCGCACGCCTCGCCGACGACCTGGGCATCGACCCGGGGGCGGAACTGCGTGCCGCCTGGGAGGCGGCGAAAGGCGAGAGGGCGACGGGCGGGCCAGGCGTGCACCTCCCGGGCGGGCCGCCCGGCACGGCACCCCCCGGCGCTTCCGCCGCGCCGGACCCTGACGCCCCTGCTGCGACGGGCCCGGCCGGGCCGGACGCGCCGCGTCCCCGGGCGTCCGACACGGCGGCTCCGCACCTCCCCGGCATCCCGACCCCGTACCTCCCGACCTCGTACCTCCCGACCTCGGACCTCCCGACCTCGGACCTCCCGACCCCGTACTTCCCGACCTCGGACCTCCCGACTTCGGACCTCCCGACCCCGTACTTCCCGACCTCGGACCTCCCGACCCCGTACCTCCCGACCTCCCGCACCCCTGCCCCGTCCGGCGGCCAGGGCTCCGTCTCACCGGACCCGCGACCCAACGGGGTGTCCAGCAGGCGCCCTTCCGCCGACCCGCGGCCCGCCGGCGCGCAGGGACCGCGAGTCACCGCCGCGCCCAACCCGTCAGGACCTGACGCGTCCGACGGTCCGCCCGCACCGGCCACCCGGCAACCCCGGGCCCCCGCCACTCCACAACCCGCGGCCCCCACCCTCCCCACCCCCAACCCAGAGGCGCCCGCCCTGCCCACCGTGGTGCCCTCCCAACTGCCCCACGCCCTGCCCGCCTTCACCGGCCGCGCCGCCGAACTCGCGGACGTACGAGCCCTGCTCACCGACACGGACACCCCCGCAGGAACGGTCGTCATCGGAGCCGTGGGCGGCATGGCAGGTGTCGGCAAGACCACCCTCGCCGTGCACTGCGCGCACCTGCTCGCGGACCGCTTCCCCGACGGCAGGCTCTACGTCGATCTGCGCGGCTTCGACCCCTCGGGCGCGGTGCTGGAACCCGGCGAGGCGGTCCGCGGCTTCCTGCACGCCCTCGGTGTGCCGCCCGACCGTGTCCCGCACGGGCTGGACGCGCAGACGGCCCTGTACCGCGGCCTGCTCGCGGGCCGACGGGTGCTGATCCTGCTGGACAACGCCCGCGACACCGACCACGTACGGCCGTTGCTGCCGGGTGTGCCCGGCTGCCTCACGCTCGTCACCAGCCGCGACGCCCTGTCGGCGCTGATCGCGGGGCACGGCGCCCGGGCGATCACGCTGCGCCCCTTCGGCGCCGGCGAGGGACGCGAGTTCCTGGTGCGCAGGCTCGGGGCCGAGCGGGTCGAGGCCGAGCGGGCGGCCGCGGACGAGATCGTCGGGCGGTGCGCGGGCCTGCCCCTCGCGCTGGCCTGCGTCGCCGCGCGCGCCGCCCTGCACCCGGCCTTCCCGCTCGGGGCGATCGCCGCCGAACTGCGCGAAGCGGACGGCAGCCTGGACGCCTTCGCCCGGCCGGACGCCACCCTCGACGTCGGCACGGTGTTCTCCTGGTCCAGCCGGGCCGTGACGCCCGAGGCGGCGCGCCTCTTCCGCCTGCTCGCCCTGCACCCCGGCCCCGACCTCACCGCACCGGCCGCGGCCGCCCTGTCCGCGCTGCCGCCGCGCCGCGTCCGGCCCCTGCTCGCCGAACTGGCGGGGGTGCACCTGCTGAGCGAACCCGTCCCCGGCCGCTACGCCTTCCACGACCTGCTCCGCGCCCACGCCACCGAACTCCTCCACGAGCGGCACACCGACACCGAACGCCGCGAGGCCACGAGCAGGCTGCGCCACCACTACCTGCGCAGCGCCCACGCCGCCGGCCTGCTGCTCGCCCCGTACGCCGAGCAGACGCCCCTCCCGCCGGCGCCCGAGGGGGCGGTCCCCGAGCCGCTCGCCGACGACACCCGCGCGCTGGCCTGGCTGACCGCCGAGTACGCAGTTCTGCTCGCCGTCCTCGACACGGCCGCCGCGTCCGGGGACGACCGGGTCGCCTGTCTGCTGGCCTGGGCGCTGGAGCCGTTCTTCGACCGGCGGGGCCACTGGCACGACGGGGCGGCGGCCCAGCGCACCGCCCTCGACGCCGCCCTGCGCCTGGCCGAGCCCGCCATGGAGGCCCGCGGCCTGCGCGGCCTGGCCCGCGCGGAGGGCCGACTGGGACTGCACGAACGGGCCCGGCCCCGTCTTGCGCGCGCCCTGGAGCTGTTCACCTCCCTCGGCGACGACGTCGGGCGGGCCGACACCCACCGCAGCCTGGGCTGGGAGGCCGAACAGGACGGCGACCTCGACGGCGCCCTGCGCCACAACCGGCTCGCCCTCGCCCTGTTCCGCTCCGCCGGCGCCCACGCCGCCGAGGCCGGCGTGCTGAACTCGGTGGGCTGGTACCACGCGCTGCGCGGCGAGTACCGCGACGCCCTGAGGCACTGCTTCGAAGCCCTCACCAAGCTCCAGGAACTCGGCGACCGCTACGGCCAGGCCGCCACCTGGGACAGCATCGCCTACGCCTACCACCACCTCGGCCGGCATCCGCACGCCCTGCTCGGCTACCGCAACTGCCTCGCCCTCCTGCGTGAACTGGGCGTGCCGTACCTCGAAGGCGTCACCCTGCTGCGCCTCGGCGACACCCACCTCGCCACCGGCGACCCCGACGGCGCCCGCACCTGTTGGGAACAGGCCCTCGCCCTGCTCACCCGGCTCGGCCACCCCGACGCCGAACAGGCCGCAGCCCGCCTGGCCGGCAGGTCCGCCGAGGTGCCGCACGACCACCGCGCCGGGCAGCGATGAAGCAGCCTATCCCCGGCGCCCTGCGGTTCGAGGTGCTCGGCCCGCTGCGCGTACACACCGGCGACCGCGAGCTCGGCCTCGGCTTCCCGCAGCGACGCGCCCTGCTGGCCCTTCTCCTGCTGCACTCCGGCCGTCCCGTACCCACGCACCACGTCATCGACGTCCTGTGGCCGGCCCAGGCCCCCGTCAGCGCCCGCAACGCCGTCCGCCGGTACGCCGGTGAACTGCGGCGGCTCCTGGAGCCGGGACTGCCGCCACGCGCCCCCGGACGGCGCCTGCTGCCGCGCAACGGCGGCTATCTTCTGGAGGCCGACCGGGACGAGGTGGACCTGCTGCGCTTCCGTGACCTCGCCCGCCGGGGCGCCCGCGCCGCCGCCACTGGCCGCTCCGAGGAGGCGGTACGCGGCTTCACCGCCGCGCTCGCCCAATGGCGCGGTCCCGTCGCCATGGGCATACCCGAGGGCGTCCGGGCGCACGTCGAATTCACCGCCCTGGAGGGCGAGTTCGTCCGTACCGTCCGGATGGCGGCCGACGCGGCCCTGCGCTGCGGCCGGGCCGAGGACGTCCTGCCCGCCCTGCGCCGCGCCACCGCCCTCGAACCCCTCGACGAGCCCCTGCACGCCCGTCTCGTCCACGCGCTCACCGCCTGCGGCCGCCGCGCCGAGGCCCTCACGGCGTACGAGACGATCCGCCTCGCCCTCGCCCGCGACCTGTCCGTGCCCCCCGGCCCCGAACTGGCCGCCGCCCACGCGGCGGTCCTCCACGAGACGACGCACCCGGCCGCCCCAAGGCACTCCGCAGCCCCAGGCCACCCGGCAGCCCCACGTCGCCGCGCCGCCCCGGGCCACCCGGCCGTACGACCGGACACTCCAGGCCGGCACCGGGCCCTTCCCACCGCACAACTGCCCTCTCCCCGCACCGCGTTCGTAGGACGCGCGCCCGAACTCGCCGCACTGGCCGCGCTCACGGAGGCCACCGCCGCGCCCGTCACGGTCCTGCTCACCGGAATGCCCGGTGTCGGCAAGAGCACGCTCGCCGCGCACTGGGCGGACACCGCGTCCGCGCGGTTCCCCGGCGGCCTGCTCCACGCGGACCTCGGCGCGTCCACCGGGCGCGTGCCGGCCGCGCCCGCCGACGTCCTGGCCGGGCTGCTCGCCTCGCTGGGGATGCCGCCTGACCGTGTCCCCGAGGGGGCCGAGGCGCGGACGGGGCTGTACCGGACCCTGGTGGAGGGGCTGCGGGTGCTGGTGGTGCTCGACGACGCCGCCGACTCCGAGCAGGTGCGTCCGCTGCTGCCGCCGGCGCCCGGCTCGGTCGCCCTGGTCACCAGTCGGCGGGCCCTGCCCGGTCTGGTCGCCTCCGGTGCCCGCCCCCTGCGGCTGGAACCCCCGGACGCCGAGGACGCCTTGGCGCTGCTGGCCGAGCGGCTCGGCCCCGCGCGGACGGCCGCCGAGCCCCGCGCGGCCGAGGAGATCGTCGCCCGGTGCGGACGCCTCCCGCTGGCACTGACCGCGCTCGCCGCCTCCGGCCGGCCGGACGCCCCGCTGGAGGCACTGGCCGCCGCACTGCGCGCCGACCCCCTCGCCGGGACCGGCGCCGTCCGGGAGGCCCTCCTCGCCGCGTGCCGCGGCCTGACCCCGGAGGCCGCCGGCCTGCTCCGCCTGCTGCCCCGGCACCCCGGCGCCGGCATCGCGGCGCACGAGGCCGCCGCCCTGGCCGGTCTGCCGCAGCGCCGGGCCCGGCGCGCCCTCGGCGAGCTGGCGGACACCCATCTGCTGACCGAGCGCACCCCGGGCCGGTACACCCTGCACGAGCTGGTGCGCGCGTTCGCGGCCGGAGCGGAGTAAGGGCTTCCGGGGCGCTGTCACTGCCGTGTCACTCTTTTTGCACAGACACCGGCCTACGGTCCAGCGGGTACCGACCCACGCACGGCCCGGAGGCGACGACGGATGATGACGTCCACCCCCTGCACGATCGAGGCCGAGCCCGGCCACCGCCGGATGCCGGTCAGGCGTCTGCCCCTGGGCGTCGGCCTCGTCCTCACCGGCCCGGCGCCGGCCGCCCTGCCCGCGGAGTCCCGGAAGGGCACGACGGGATCACGCCGCCGGCTGCTCGTCCGCGACGCCGGCGAGTACCTGTTCGTGGGCCTGCGCGGCACCACCGGTGACCCCGCCGCGACGACCGGGCAGCCCGCCGAGACCGCCCTCGCACCCGGAGACGTCTGCTTCTACGACGCACGGCGCCCGCCCCTCACGGACTTCCCGGCGGGCGCCCGCGCCAAGGTGTTCCTGGTGCCCTGCGCCCTGCTGGGGCTCGCGGACGCGGACGTGCCGAGGCTGACGGCAGCGCCCGTGTCGCGGACGTCCCGGCTCGGCGCCCTGCTGTCCCCTCTGCTGTCCGACCTCGCCCACGCCGTCGCGGTCGCCCGCAGCCCGGTGGACGAGATGCTCGCCCGCAACGCCGTGAACGTGCTGGCCACCCTCGCCGCGGAACGCCTGGAGGAGGGCGCGCGGCCGGACCGGCCCCGCTCGCCCCTGGTCGCCAAGATCCTGGAGTACGTCGAACTGCACCTGGGAGAACCGGAGCTGACCCCGGAGGTCATCGCCCGGGCCCATCACATCTCGGTGCGCTATCTGCACAAGCTGTTCCAGGAACAGGGCACGAGCGTCGGCCGCTGGGTCCAGCGCCGCAGGCTGGAGGAGTGCCGTCGCGAACTGGTGCTGCGCGGCCACGGCAACCGCACGATCGCCGCGGTCGCCGGCCGCTGGGGCTTTCTGAGCGCCACCCACTTCAGCCGGGTCTTCCGCACCGCGTACGGGATGTCCCCGCGCGAGTGGCGGGATACGGCGGCCGGACCGCAGGGCGTATGACCACCGGTCGGCCAGGGCCAGGGAATCCCCCTTCAGCCTGCGGTTTCTCCGGCAGTGCACTGCCGGACAGGTGCCCGTGCGCTGCGGGGCAACTCCTGCCCGGCCGACGGAAATAGCGTGATCGGCGAGACACCACGGAAACACCTGGAGCTGTCCATGTCCGATGCCGTCCGACCGGTCGAACCGGTTCTGGAACCCGCCGCAGCCGCGTTCGCGGAGGCCACCGCCAATCCGCCCTACCTGTTCGACCTGCCGCCCGCGGAGGGCCGCAAGGCCGTCGACGAGGTGCAGTCCGGCGCCATCGCCGAGCCTGCGGTCGACGAGGAGTGGATCACCGTCCCGGGCGGCCCCACCGGAAGTGTCCGCGCCCGGATCGTCCGGCCCGCCGGCGCGAGGGGCCCGCTGCCGGTCATCCTCTACATCCACGGCGCCGGCTGGGTCTTCGGCAACGCCCACACCCACGACCGGCTCGTGCGCGAACTCGCCGTGGGAGCCGAGGCAGCCGTCGTCTTCCCCGAGTACGACCTCTCGCCCGAGGCCCGCTACCCCGTCGCCGTCGAGCAGAACTTCACCGTCGCCCGCTGGATCGCCGACCAGGACCCGGCCGGCGGCCTGGACGGCGCGCGGCTCGCCGTCGCCGGTGACTCCGTCGGCGGCAACATGGCCGCCGCCCTGACCCTGCTCGCCAAGCAGCGCGGCGGCGTCCCGCTGCGCCACCAGGTGCTGTTCTACCCGGTCACCGACGCCTCCTTCGACACCGGCTCCTACCACCAGTTCGCCACCGGCTACTTCCTGCGCCGCGACGGCATGCAGTGGTTCTGGGACCAGTACACGACCGACGAGGCCGACCGCGCCCAGATCACCGCCTCGCCGCTGCGCGCAACGACCGAGCAGCTCACCGGGCTGCCCCCGGCCCTCGTCATCACCGCCGAGGCCGACGTCCTGCGCGACGAGGGCGAGGCCTACGCGGGCAAGCTCCGCCAGGCCGGCGTCGCCGTCACCGCCGTGCGCTTCCAGGGCATCATCCACGACTTCGTGATGCTCAACGCCCTGCGCGAGACCCACGCCGCCGAGGCCGCCATCACCCTGGCCGCCCACACACTGCGCACCGCCCTGCACGGCGCCTGAGACCACGGGAGACCCGCCATGACCCAGCCCACCACGCCCACCGTCCTCCTCGTGCACGGCGCCTTCGCCGACGCCGGCAGCTGGTCCGGCGTCATCGCCGAGCTCCAGTCGCACGGCGTCCCCGTGATCGCCCCGCCCAACCCGCTGCGCGGCCTCGCCGCCGACGCCGCCTACATCGCCTCCGTGGCCGCCCAGATCGACGGCCCCGTCGTGCTCGTCGGCCATTCCTACGGGGGTGCCCTCATCACCGTCGCCGGCACCACCGAGAACGTCGTCGGCCTGGTGTACGTCGCCGCGTACGTCCTGGAGGAGGGCGAGAGCCTCGGGGAGCTCCAGGGCCGCTTCCCGCTCTCCCCGCTGGTGGACAACCTCAAGCAGTGGACGTACCCGGTGCCCGGCGCGGAGCCGGCCGTCGAGGTCACCATCGACCGGGACGCCTTCCCCTCGGTCTTCGCCGCCGACGTTCCCGCGCACGTCACCGAGGTCCTCGCCACCGCCCAGCGCCCCCTCGCCGCCGCCGCGTTCGAGGAGACCGCCGCCGCGGCCGCCTGGCGGACCAAGCCGTCCTGGGCGCTGGTCGCCGGAGCCGACCGGGCCATCAACCCCGAGGTGCAGCGCTTCGGCGCCGAGCGCGCCGGGGCGACCGTCGTCGAACTGGAGGACGCCTCCCACGCGGTGGCCGTCTCCCGGCCCAAGGAGGTCGCCGGCCTCATCCGCGACGCGGTACGCGCCACCCGCTGAGGTCTCGGACACGCGCCCCTCCGGCCGAGGGGCGCGAGCGGCCACGACGACGGAGAAAACGGGTGAGCCCCGGCCGCCCCGCGCCGTAACCTCAGCTGCCATGAGCAATGACTGGACCACGCGCGCCGAGACCCGCGCCGACATCCCCGCCGTCCGCGCGATCGAGCTCGCCGCCTTCGACACCCCGCTGGAGGCCGACCTCGTCGACGCGCTGCGGGCCGACGAGGCATGGATCGACGGACTGTCCGTCGTGGCCGCGCGGCCCGACGGCACGCCGGCCGGCCATGCCCTGCTGACCCGCTGCCACATCGGCGACGTACCGGCCCTGTGCCTGGGCCCGGTGGCCGTGCTGCCCGAGCACCAGGGGACCGGCGCGGGCGCGGCGGCCGTCCGTGCGGCGCTGCGGGCGGCCGCGGACCGGGGCGAGAAGTACGTCGTCGTCCTCGGCCACCCCTCGTACTACCCCAGGTTCGGCTTCACCCGGGCCTCCGCGCACGGCATCGGGGTGACCATCGACGTCCCCGACGAGGCCCTGATGGCCCTCGCCCTCGACCCTGGCCACCCCCTGCCCGCCGGCACCGTGCGGTACGCGGCGCCGTTCGGCATCTGAACACCGGGCGGGGCGGCAGCGCCCCGCCCGGTGCCGGGGCTCAGCGGCCGAGCAGCCGCTTCACGCGCTTGCCCTTGGCCGACTCGTCCATCGTCCTCCACAGCTCGTGGGAGCCGGTGTACGTGTACACGCCCGGGGCGCCCTGCTCGGCGCAGCCGTCGCCGTAGGACACCACGCCTATCTGGTAGACGCCCTGACGGCCCGCCAGCTTGCGGAACAGCGGGCCGCCGCTGTCTCCCTGGCAGGAGTCCTTGCCCTCGACACCCGCGCAGACGTTGACCTTCTTGTCGTACTCCGCGTAGGTGGCCTTGCACTCGATGTGCGACACGATCGGCACGTTCACCGCGCGCAGCCGGTCGGCGTACCTGGTCACCTCGGTGTTGGTGTTGCCCCAGCCGATGACCGTGGCCTGGGCGCCGGGCCGGATCAGCGCGTCCGTGCCCTCGGTGGGCAGGTGGACGGGCGCGATGCCCCGGACGGGCTTGTCGAGGAACAGGAAGGCGACGTCGTACGCCTCCTGGCCCCGGGCGTAGCGCGGGTGGACGACGATGTCGGTCACCTGGCGCAGATGGCCCTGGTTCTTCTTGGACAGCACGGTCCGGCCGACGACCGTCTCGATCTCCTTGGGCTGGGTGCCCAGCACGCAGTGCGCGGCCGTCATGACGAGGTCCGGCGAGAGCAGGCTGCCGCCGCAGAACTGGCGGTCGTAGGGGCTGCCCGTGCCCTTCTGCAGCAGCGCGGCCATGAACGGGTGCCTGCCGTCCGGCTGGGCGACGCCGCCGATGATCTGGGCGGTCGGACGGCCGTCGTCCGCCGAGGTGCCGGCGGCGTGCGAGGTGCCGACGGACGCGGCGGTCAGAGCGAGGGCCGCACCGGTCGCGGCCGCGGTCGCGGCGATCCGCCGGGCCGTCGCTCTGTGGGGGGTGGACAGACGCATGGAGGGTCTTCTCCGTTCTCCGTGTCTTCGCGGCCACCCGCCGGACGGCCCCGGCCCGGCGCCGCAACTGCGGTGCGCGCCGGGGGAGTCGCCGGCCGCGGGGGCCGATGTCGTACAGCCAGACGGGATCCGCGGAACGGAGGTTCACTCAAGATCAGGCCGAGATGTCAGCCGTTGCACCAGGCCGTACACCCTGCTCCGGCGGCTCAGCCGCCCGTCGCCGGCCGGGGCGTGAGCGCGGCCAGTTCCTCCGGGGTCCGCGGCCCCGGCTGCGTCTCGTCCAGCAGGCCCTGGGCGCGCAGCAGTCCGGCCGCGGCGATGCCCCACGGCAGCCGCAGACCGGCCTGGGCGAGGAGGTCGGCGCGGGCCAGCGTCGCGGCGACGGGGCCGGTGCGGACCCCGGCCGGGGTGAGCAGCGCCGCGTCGTCGGCCCAGCGCAGCGCGAGGTCCACGTCATGGGTGGCCATCACCACCGTGGTGCCGCCCGCGCGCAGCCCGTCGAGCGTCTTCAGCAGCCGCTCCTGGCCGTCCGGGTCGAGCCCCGCGGTCGGCTCGTCGAGGATCAGCACCCGCGGCCGCATCGCCACCGCGCCCGCGATCGCGGTGCGCTTGCGCTGCCCGTACGACAGCAGGTGCGTGGGCCGGTCGGCCAGCGCGGTGATGTCCAGCGCGGCCAGCGCCTCCGTCACCCGCGCCCGCACCTCGGCGTCGGGCAGCCCGAGGTTCAGCGGCCCGAAGGACACGTCCTGCGCGACGGACGCGGCGAAGAGCTGGTCGTCGGGGTCCTGCACCACCAGCTGGACCGTCGTGCGCAGCCGGGTCAGCCCGTCACGGCTGTACGACACCGGCTCGCCCTCGACCGTGAGCCGCCCCGCACGCGGCCGCAGTCCGCCGCTCAGCAGCCGCATCAGGGTCGTCTTTCCGGTGCCGTTGCGGCCCAGCAGCGCCAGCGCCCGGCCCTCGCGCACCGCGAAGTCCAGGCCGTCGAGCACATCGGGGCCGTCCTCGTAGGCGAAGGACACGCCGTGCAGGGCGACGACGGGGGGCTCGCCGACGGCCCCGCTCAGGGCGTCGCGTACGGCCTCGCTCACGGCAGGACCCTTTCCAGGACGAAGGTGAGGACGGTGACGGCGGTCAGCAGCGCGACGGCGCCGGCCGTGAAGGGGACGGAGACACGGGCCTCGGGCACCAGCACCCGCAGGGTGCCGTCGTAGCCGCGCCCGGCGAGCCCCGACTGCAGCCGGGCCGCCCGGTCGAAGGAGCGCACGAACGCGGTCGCGCCGAGCCCGGCCAGCGAACGCCAGGTGGCGGCCCGGGTGGTGTGCCCGAGCCGCGCCGCCTGCGCCTCACGGATCCGCCGTACGGAGTCCAGGAGCAGGAAGCTCATCCGGTACGTCACCATCGCCACGTCCACGACGGGCGCCGGCACGCCGGCCCGCACCAGGCGCGGCAGCAGATCCGACATGGGCGTGGTGAAAGCGAACAGCAGCACACCGAGCGAGGCCGCCGAGGTCCGCAGCATCAGCTCCCCGGCCCGTACGGCGCCCCCGTCGGCGAGCGTGATCCAGCCGTCCGGCCCGCCGACCTGCACCAGCAGCGTCACCGCGCCGCTCGCGCAGAAGCCGAGCGGCACCCGGTACGCACGCCACAGCCTGAGGCCGGGCACACCCGCCGGCCCCAGCAGCACGACGAGGGCCGTGACCAGCACCAGGGCCGCGCCGGGCCACGGCGGCAGGGAGATCGCCAGCACGGTCAGGCCCAGACCGAGCACGGCCTTGTCCACGGGGTGGCGGTGGCGCCAGCGGCTGCTGTGCGCCGCCACGTCGATGGGCAGCACGCGTGCTCAGCCCTGCCCGGCGCCCGAGCGGCTGTCCGCGGCGGGGGTGTCCTCGCCGGATTCCCCCTCGGACCGATCCTTCGGGTCCTCCAGCCGCGCCCGCGCCCGCGCACGCTCCTCGCCCTGTCTGCGGCCGCGGCGCAGCCCGAAATAGTACGCGAGGACCCCCGCGCCGAGGGCCGCCTGGAGGGAGAACAGCGCCGACTCGATCTCCCCGGACGGCGGCTCGTACAGCGGCGAGAACCAGGGCTCGTAGCCGGGGTCGAGTTCGGTGACGGCCGTCTCCGCCTCGCCGTCGGAGCCGGTGAACGGCTGCTCCTTGTGGTCGCCGAGGCCCAGGGCGAGCGGCAGCACCGCGAGGGCGGCGACGAGCGCGAGCAGCAGCAGGTTGATCTTCGTGCCGCGCTTCACCGGGCCACCGCCTCGTCCTCGCGGTCGTCCACCAGCACGCCGAGCCGGGTCAGTTCGCCCTTGCTGGACTGGGCGAGCAACCGCATCACCAGCACGGTCAGCAGGCCCTCGCTGACCGCGAGCGGGATCTGCGTCACGGCGAAGATGGAGCCGAACTTGCCGAGCGCGCCCAGGAACCCGCTGCCCGGGTCGGGGAAGGCGAGCGCCAGCTGCACGCTGGTCACGCAGTACGTGGACAGGTCGGCCAGGAACGCCCCGAAGAACACGGCGACCATCAGCGGCACGTCGTAGCGGCGCAGCAGCCGGTAGACGCCGTATCCGACCCAGGGGCCCGCGATCGCCATGGAGAAGGCGTTGGCGCCGAGCGTGGTCAGGCCGCCGTGCGCCAGCAACAGGGCCTGGAACAGCAGGGTGATGGTGCCCAGGACGGTCATGATCGGCGGCCGGAACAGGATGGCGCCCAGCCCGGTCCCGGTGGGGTGGGAGCAACTCCCGGTCACCGAAGGCAGCTTGAGGGCGGACAGCACGAACGTGAAGGCTCCGGAGGCGCCGAGGAGCAGGGTGCTCTCCGGGTGCTCCCTGACCTCACGGGTGAGTGAGCGCACTCCGTGGACGACGAAGGGCGCGGACGCGACGCCCCAGGCGATCGCGTGCGCCGGAGGAAGAAAACCCTCGGCTATGTGCATGGCCCGGCAGACCCTCTCCAGCACCTCGTGGATGGTTGACACGCCTTGGCCGGTCTCCTGGCTGACGGGTACCACCGCCCGAACTCCGCCTTCCCGGGTCCGCGGACGGACCCAGTGGCTGCCCGTGAGGGCCGGAGCCGGACTTCCCGATCACAGTGGCGAGGGCCGCACCGGTTTCGCACCGGATTTCCCGTTCACCAAGGCGTGGTGACACTAGTGCCCTGACCGCGACGGTGACAAGCGGCCCCCGGGGGGCGCACAACGCCTCCGGCGGGCCTCCGCCGCGCCACCTCTGCGCCCCGGCGCATCCCGCCGGGGACGCCTCGTGATCATCGTCACTGCGCGCCGGCGCTCCCCGGGGTGCGTCGGGTGGCGCTGCCCGGGCCCTCGGACGGTCCGGGCGGGACCGACGCGAGGGGACGGCTCCAGCGGGAGGGCACGCGGCGCGCCCGGCCCCCGGCCCTCAGCCCTGATTCCTCAGGACACGGCCCCCAGGTCACGCCCCGCCGTCCCGGCGGTCTTCCGCGCCCGGGTCTGCTGCGCTGCGAGGGGCTTCTGCCCGCCCTCCGCCCACAGCGAGCGCACATGGCCGAGGTGGCGGCTCATGCAGCGCTCGGCACCCTCCGCGTCCCCGGCCGCCATCAGGTCGAGCAGCTCGATGTGCTCCTCGGCCGACGGGATCAGCCGGTCGCTCTCGTCCAGCGCGGTGAGCCCGTACAGCCGGGACCGCTTGCGCAGGTCCCCGACGGTCTCGACGAGCCGGTCGTTGCCGGCGAGCGCGAGAAGCGAGAGGTGGAACCGCCGGTCGGCCTCCAGGTAGCCGATCAGGTCGTGCGCGCGGGCCGCGGCGACGATCTGCTCGGCGACGGGCCGCAGCGCCTCGAGCTCCTCGCGGGAGGCACTGCGGGTGATCCGGCCGACCGTCGGGACCTCGATGAGCATACGGATCTCGCTGTACTGGTCGAGGTCGCGCTCGTCGACCTCGGTGACCCGGAACCCCTTGTTGCGCACCGGTTCGACCAGCCCCTCGCGGGCGAGGTCGAGCATGGCCTCGCGCACGGGCGTCGCGGAGATGCCGAAGTCCTCCGCGAGCCCGGGCGCCGAGTAGACCTGCCCGGGCTTGAGTTCACCGGAGATCAGCGCGGCACGCAGCGCGTGGGCGACCTGGTCGCGCAGCCGCTCGCGGGTGGTGGCGAGGTTGCGTTGGAGGTGCCCCATGGTGTTCCCTTCGTGCCGCTGCGGATCACCAGAGTACAATGTCACGTTGTTTTCGCGGCCCTTGTGCGGCAGTTGCGGCCGGCCGGGGCCTCACAGCAGGAACCCCGCGGGGAACGGGTCGTCCGGGTCGAGGAAGTACTGCGCCGTCCCCGTGATCCAGGCCCGCCCCGTGATCCGCGGCACCACCGCCGGCACCCCGCCCACCTCCGTCTCCTCCACCAGACGCCCGGTGAACCGGGTGCCGATGAACGACTCGTTGACGAAGTCCTGGTGCAGCGGCAGCTCCCCGCGCGCGTGCAACTGCGCCATCCGCGCCGACGTCCCCGTGCCGCAGGGCGAACGGTCGAACCAGCCCGGGTGGATGGCCATCGCGTGCCGGGAGTGCCGCGCGTCGGAGCCGGGGGCCGCGAGATACACGTGCTTGACCCCGGCGATCTCCGGCTGCGCCGGATGCACGGGCCGGTCCGGCGACGCGTTCACCGCCTCCATGACCGCCAGCCCCGCGGCCAGCAGGTCCTCCTTGCGGGTCCGGTCGAACGGCAGCCCCAGCGCGTCCAGTTCGACGAACACGTAGAAGTTCCCGCCGTACGCGAGGTCGTAGCGCACCGGCCCGTACCCGGGCACCTCCACCTTGCGGTCGAGCGCGACGCAGAAGGACGGCACGTTGGTGAGCGTGACCGACTTCGCGGCCCCGTCCTCGACGGTCACGTCCACGCTGACCAGTCCCGCCGGAGTGTCCAGCCGTACGGTGGTGACGGGCTCGGTGACCTGCACCATGCCGGTCTCCACCAGCACGGTCGCCACCCCGATGGTGCCGTGCCCGCACATCGGCAGCAGCCCGGAGACCTCGATGTACAGCACTCCGTAGTCGGCGTCCGGCCGGGTCGGCGGCTGCAGGATCGCCCCGCTCATCGCGGCGTGCCCGCGCGGCTCGTACATCAGCAGGGTGCGCAGATGGTCCAGGTGCTCGGCGAAGTGGCGGCGCCGCTCGGCCATGGTGGCACCGGGCACCACCCCGACACCGCCGGTGACGACCCGGGTGGGCATGCCCTCGGTGTGCGAGTCGACGGCGTGGAAGACATGACGCGTGCGCACGAACGCCCCTTTCGGTGGGCCGGATCGGTTTCTCAGCGGTGGCCGTCGGCGACGGCCTTCTCGGTGGCCGCGCGGATCTCGGCCTCGTACGCCTCGGGCAGCGGCGTCCGCGGCGGCCGGCTGGGTCCGCCGAAGACCCCGACGACATCCATGGACAGCTTGATCGCCTGCACGAACTCGGTGCGGGAGTCCCAGCGCAGCAGCGGGTGCAGGGACCGGTACAGCGGCAGCGCGGTGTCCAGGTCGCGGGCCACGGCCGCGTCGTAGAGCTGGGCGCACGCCTCCGGGAAGGCGTTGGGGTAGCCGGCGATCCAGCCGACCGCGCCGGCCACGGCCAGTTCCAGCAGCACGTCGTCCGCGCCGATCAACAGGTCCAGCTCCGGGGCGAGTTCGGCGATCCGGTAGGCCCGGCGCACATCGCCGGAGAACTCCTTCACCGCCACGATCCCCGTCTCGGCGTGCAGCCGGGCCAGCAGCTCCGGAGTCAGGTCGACCTTGGTGTCGATGGGGTTGTTGTACGCGACGACGGGCAGTCCGGCGCGCGCGACCTCGGCGTAGTGGGCGGTCACCGCCCCCTCGTCGGCCCGGTAGGCGTTCGGCGGCAGGAGCAGCACGCTGCCGCAGCCCGCCTCGGCGGCCTGATCGGCCCAGCGCCGCGCCTCGGCGCTGCCGTACGCGGAGACGCCCGGCATCACCCGCGCCCCGTCGCCCGCGGCCTCCACGGCCGTACGGACCACCTGGGCGCGCTCCCGGTCGGTCAGGGTCTGGTACTCGCCGAGCGAGCCGTTGGGCACGACACCGTCGCAGCCGCTCGCCACGAGCCGGCTCACGTGCTCGGCGTAGGCGTCGTAGTCGACGGAGAGGTCCTCGCGCAGCGGCAGCGCGGTGGCGACCATGATGCCGCGCCAGGGACGTTCGGCGTTCCAGGAGCCGGTGGTGCTCATCGGGAGAACCCTTCTGTGGTGGGAGGGAGGTGAGAGTGCGGTGGTGCGGTCGGGCGGCCCGCGAGAGGGCCGGCTTGCGGTGGCCGGGCGGGCGCGTCCGGTTCACGGCCCCGGTTCGTCCTGCGCGGGCCGCTCGGCGAGCGAGGCCAGCGCGCCGAGCGGCACGGGCGCCGCCAGCGGACGGCGTTCCGGTGAGGCCGGCAGGCCCGAGCCGGCCGCGAGGCAGGCGACCGCCGTGCCGCACATACGGCCCTGGCACCAG
Organism: Streptomyces sp. NPDC053367; assembly: GCF_044545925.1. NCBI lineage: Bacteria > Bacillati > Actinomycetota > Actinomycetes > Kitasatosporales > Streptomycetaceae > Streptomyces > Streptomyces sp. NPDC053367. The sequence continues at coordinate 94,270 of NZ_JBITYN010000002.1, forward strand.
CCCATGCCCGCGCGGGTGAGCAGTTTGACGGTCCGGGCGTCACCGGCCCCCTGCCCGGCGACGGCCTCGCGGACGCGGCCGGCGGTGACCTCCTCGCAGCGGCACACGTCCGTCGCGTCGTCGAGCCAGCCCGTCCAGCCGGGCCGCGGCGCGTGCACCGCGGCCATCAGGCCGGCGAAGTCCCGCAGCCGGGCCCGTTCGCGCCGCAGCCGCCGGAGCCGGGACTCGGGAAGCGCCCGCCCCCCGAGCCGGGCGGCGGCAGCGGCTCCGGCGAGCTCGCCCTCCAGCAGGGCGAGGCGCACCCCGCCCACGCCGCCGGTCTCGCCCGCGGCCCACAGACCGGGCACCGAGGTCTCCTGGTCGCCGTCGACGGCCAGCGCGTGGGTGCCGTCCGGGGTGCGGCGGGTCGCGCAGCCCAGTGCCGTGGCCAGGTCGACCTGCGGGACCAGGCCGTGCCCCACCGCGAGGGCGTCGCAGTCGATACGGCGGCCCGACCCCCGTACGGGCCGCCAGTCGCGGTCCAGCCGCGACACCGTGACGGCCTCCACCCGGTCCGTGCCGTGCACGCGGGTGACCGCGCTGCGGGTGCGCACCCGGACCCGGTGCCGGAGCAGGGCCAGGGCGTGCGGCGCGGCCTCGGACAGCTTGCCCGCTGCGAGGACGTACGGCCGCCGGGCGTAGCCCAGGTAACCGGAGGCCTCGACCAGCGCCGGAACCCGCGCCCCGGCCGAGGCGAGCGACGCCGCGACGGCGAGCAGCAGCGGGCCGCTGCCCGCGACGACGACCCGGCGGCCGGGCAGCACGAGCCCCGACTTCAGCAGGGCCTGCGCCCCGCCCGCCCCGACGACGCCGGGCAGCGTCCAGCCGGGAAAGGGGAGTTGGCGCTCGTACGCCCCGGTGGCGAGCAGCACGGTCCGGGCGCGGACGGTGACCGGGCGGTCGTCGTCGGCGACCGCGTGCACGGTGAAGGCGTCCGGCTCACGGGCCACGGTCCACACCTGGTGTGCGGGGAGATGGTCCGCCGCGCTGTCGGCGAGGCGGTCCCGGAGGCCGGCGTAGGCCCGCCAGCCGTGGTGGAGCGCCTCGGGGCGGGCGGCGCCGAGGCCGGGGGAGGGGTGCCGGTAGTACTGCCCGCCGGTCTGCACGCTCGCGTCCAACAGGGCTACCCGCAGGCCGAGTTGGGCCGCCGTGACCGCGCCCGCCAGACCCGCTGGGCCCGCTCCGATCACCGCCAGGTCGTACACCGGGTCAGACGGCGAGGTCGGCATGACCGTGTCCCTCCTGGGTGGTGACGGTGTCACCGGGGCGGGCCGGGACCAGACAGGCCCGGCGGTTCGGGCGGCCGTTGACCGTCACCAGGCAGTCGTAGCAGTGCCCGATGCCGCAGAACGCGCCCCGCGGCCGGCCGCCCACCCGCGTGGTGCGCCAGGCGAGCACCCCCGCCGCCCAGAGCACCGCGGCCACGGACTGGCCGGGGAGCGCCGCGAGGGGCCGGCCGTCGAAGCTGATCTCGAACGCGGACTCCGGTGCCGCGCCGACGAGTTCGGCGGGACTGCGGTCGCGCGCCATCACGTGCCTCCTTCGGATGCGATACGGGTACCACCCGGGTGCCGGTGCCGGTGCCGGTGCCGGTGCCGATACCGGTACCGGTTGCGGGGCGAGTGCCGGTGCGAGCTCCGGGGTGAGCTGTTGTGCGAGCTCCGGTGGCGACATGGCCTCACTCGAACCGCTCCGGACCGAACGGACGGATGTTCAGAGGGAGTTCGCCTCCGGAGACCAACGCGGCGATGATCTGTCCCGTCGCCGGGGCCAGCCCGATCCCCGCTCCCTCGTGGCCGCAGGCGTGCAGCAGGCCGGGCCGGCGGGGGTCGGCGCCGATGGCGGGCAGATGGTCGGGGAGGTAGGGCCGGAACCCGGAGTAGGTGCGCATCGCGCGGACCGGGGCGAGGACCGGGAAGAGCCGTACCGCCTGCGCGGCGAGCCGCCCGAGTGCCTCCACGGAGAGGGTGCGGTCGAAGCCGACCCGCTCCCGGCTCGCGCCGATCAGCACCGGACCCGCCGGGGTGCCCTCGACGACGGCCGAGGTCTGCAGCGCCGCCGAGTCGCTGGCCACGTCGGCGACGTAGTCGGCCGCGTACACCTTGCGCCGCACCACGCGCGGCAGCGGCTCGGTGACCAGGACGAACCCGCGCCGCGGCCGCACCGGCAGGGCGACACCCGCCAGCCGGGCCACCTCCCCGCCCCAGGTGCCGGCCGCGTTCACGAGGTACGGGGCGTGGAGTTCACCGGAGGGTGTCCGCACGCCCCGCACCTCGCCGCTTGGGCCGGTGAGGACGGCGGTGACCTCCTCGCCGAGCCGGAGCCGCACCCGGTCCCCACCCGCGCGCAGCAGATGGGCCGCGGCGAGGGCGGGCTGTACCTGGGCGTCCTGGGGGTAGTGGACGCCTCCCGCGAGATCGGGGGCCAGATGCGGTTCCAGCTCGGCGAGCCGGTCGGCCGGGACGTCCTCGGCGACGACACCCGCGGCGCGCTGCCGGTCGGTGAACTCCCGCAGCGCGGCCAGGCCCTTGTCGGCGTCGGCGACGACCAGGCCGCCCTTGGGCTCGTACTCGACGGCCGGCGGCAGCAGGCCGGCGAGCTCGCGCCACAACCGGGAGGAGTGCAGGGCCAGTTCGAGCTCGGGGCCGGGTTCCTTGTCGGAGACCAGGAGGTTCCCCTCGCCCGCCCCGGTGGTCCCGCCCGCGACGGGGCCACGGTCGACGACGGTGACGCTGAGGCCGGCGCGGGCGGCGTAGAAGGCGCAGGCAGCGCCGACCACACCCGCCCCGACCACGATGAGATCCGCAGAGTGTCTCGTGGGCACCCCAGTAATATTTCACATTGCACTGGGGCTGCCAAGAGAGATGAGGGTCCGAGTCCGCTGACGCTCCGTCATGTAGCCGGTCGGTGCAGGGGGGTTGTCAGTGCAATTTCACATTACTACGTTACGTATCACATGGCGCCGCCCGGTTCAGCGCGGCGATCCCTTTCCGCGGCGGCGCCTCGCAACCCCCCATTCACCCCACTCCCCACAGGAGTCATCGGTGTTCCTCACGAGAACCCGGCACCACTCCCGCGCCCTCGCCGGACGGCGGCGCATATCCCTGCTCACGGTCGCGACGGCCCTGGCCGTCGGCCTCACGGGCCTGCCCGGAGCACACCCGGCCACCGCCAACTCCCCACTCGCGAAGGCCCCTTACGGCGGCGGGGGAAGCGACCGCGACCACGTCGAGCACCTGGCCGCAGCACCCCGTACCACCGCCCCACGGCTGCCCGCCCCCGGCGGAACCCGGGCCGACGGACGCCTCCGCGGGGCCGCGACGCCCCTGCGCGGGGACTCCGCGCGGACCCTCGCGCCCTGCACCCTCGACGGTGTGACCGGGCTGACGCCCGAGCGGTTCGCGGACTTCCTCACCGACCCGGCCGTGACCGCCGACGGATGCCTGCGCACGCTGATCTGGTCCTGGGACGGACGCCTGGCGCCCGTGATGTCCGACGCGCACGTGCAGGCGGTCTCCCGGCGGGCGGCGACCCTCGCCCCGGCCCACGACGGCGCCGACGGCAGCCATCTGCTGGAACTGTTCACCTATCTCCACGCGGTGGCCTACCACGACTTCTCGCGCCCCGAGATCGACGTCACCGACGCCCCGACCGTCGCCGCCATGCGCCAGGCCGTCGACGCCCTCGGTGCCGCCCCGCGCACCTTCGACGCCACCCGCGCCAACGCCGAGACGCTCCGCGAGGCCCTCTACGCCGCCGGCGCCCCGGGGCTGCGCCAATATCAACTCCCCCTCGTCAAGCGGGTCCTGGCCACCATGGGCCCCGGCCGCGGCACCGCCCAGGACACCGCGTGGGCCGGCGCCGCGCTCGCCGCGCTGTCCCTGAACTACCTCGGCGTCTACCCCGGCAACCGGGACACCGCCTTCCACGACGCCGTCGTCGCGGACCCCTCCTACCGGGCCGCGTTCCGCGCCTTCGCGACGTACACCCATCTCAAGGACCGGCCCAACGCCTGGGTGGTGCGTGACGCGCTCGGCGAGTACGGCCGCTTCGGGCAGATCGACCGCCTCCGCACCGAGACCGTCACCGGGCTCGGCTCCCTCCTCGACACAGCCGCCCGCAACTTCGGCGACAGCAGCGCCCCTTGGGCCAAGGTCGCGAGCTGGCTGATCGAGTTCGGCGCCTGCGCGCCGTACCGCGTCTGCCGCGACGACATCGAACGCCGCCTCTTCCCGAGCACGTTCGCCTACGACACCGACGGCCGCGGCGACGCCATACGGGTGCGCACCGGCCTGGACCGGGCCACCGTCGACCAGCTGTACTACGCGAGCAAGCAGGTCAAGGCCCAGTTCCACCGCGTCCTCGGCACCCTGCAGCCCCTGCCGGGCGACACCAACACCGCTCTGAACGTCGTCCTGTACGCCTCGCGCGCCGACTACGAGAACTTCCACCCGCTGCTCACCGGCATGGGCACCGACAACGGCGGCATCTACATCGAACGCGGCGCCACCTTCTACACCTACCAGCGCCGTGTGCCGCAGGACTCCTCGCTCACCCTGGAGGAGCTGTTCCGCCACGAGTACACCCACTACCTCAACGGCCGCTGGGCCGTGCCCGGACTGTTCGGCGAGGGACCCTGGTACCAGGGCGACCGCACCACGGCCATGGACGAGGGCACCGCCGAGTTCTTCGCGGGCGCCACCCGCGACGACGGCGTCAAGGTGCGCGCCTCGCTGGTCAGAAGCATCATGCGGGACACCGCGAACGGCGGCCCGCGCATGAGCGTCGACCGGCTCCTGCACGCCACCTACGACGGCGACGGCTTCCGCTTCTACTCCTACGCGGGCACGTTCTTCAGCTTCCTGTGGCTCGAACACCCCGGCCTGCTCAAGGAGATGTACCGCCACCTGCGCGCCGACGACCCCGCCGCCTTCGACGCCTGGCGTGACCGGACGGGCCGGGACACGGCGCTCCAGCGGGAGTACGACGCCTTCCTCGACGAGCAGATCGCCCGGGTCGACGACCTGTACGTGCCCGCCACCCGGCACATCCCGCTCGGGGAGCTGAGCGCCGCCGGCGTCGCGGACGTACGGGCGTCGTTCGCGGCCGGCACCTATATGACGCCGGAGTGCACCGCCGGCGGCGGCACGGACCGGCCGCGGTTCGTCTGCACCGGCCGGATCACCGCGAACCTCACGGACGCGGGCGACGCCGGCCGGGTCTTCGCGGACATGGCCGAGACCGTCGACTACTTCATCCTCGACCGGAGCCTGCGCGGGGTGAACAACCTCGCCGACATGAACTGCTCGTTCGGTGAGGTCACCCTGTGGTCCACCGGCCGGGCGGGCACCTCCGACTACCGCTGCGAGGGGCCGCTGCGGCCCTGACGTCCGCGGTCAGCCCACCCGGTCGTCCGGCCCGACCGGGTGGGCCTCAAGGCCGGGTGAGGCCAGCAGGTCCGCGACGAGTTCCGGGGTGCCGCCTACGTAGGTGCTGACCAGGTCGACGTCACCGCCCACGCACCAGGCCCGGTCCTGCGGCCACCACAGGTCGGGCAGCTCGGCGAACTCGCCCATGGACACCGGGGAGACGGCGTCCGCGAGCGCACCGGACAGCAGCACCTCGTCACGTCCGGGCGTCGGGAAGGTCGGCACGCCGTCCCAGTCCCATTGCCCGTAGCCGTCCCACAGCCCGAACCAGCACTGCTGGGGGGTGGAAGTGTGCCGCGCCAGGACGGGAATCAGGGCCTGGGCGACGACGGGCGGGGTCGGCCCCTCCCAGGCCTGCTCGTCCCAGACGCCGGGCAGCCCGTCCGCACCGGCATGGGGGTGGTCGCGGTCCACCCCGAGCACCTCGTGCCAGTCGGTGAGCGCCCCCACCCGGCGCCCGTACGCCGCGGCCACGGTGTCCCACCGCACGGGCCGGCCGTCCAGTTGCGCGGGATGCAGCACCCGCGCGTACGCGGCGAACCCGGGCGCGGCGACACCCGCGACCGTCCCCATCGCCCCCTGGCCGCCGGGCTCCTTCGCCAGCCAGCCGGCGGGGCCCAGGTCGTCGGCCCGGACACGCAGCCGGCCGTAGCGTTCGGGGGCGGGGTCCCGGTGGACCATGGGGTAGTCGTTCATCCCTACAGTCTGCCTGTTCAGGGGGTGTCTCCGAGCTCCCGGGCGGCGCCGCCCTGTGGGGTGGAGGCGCCGCCCGGGAGCGGAGGGTGCCGTGCGCGGGCGCTACAGCGTGACCGGGCGGCCGCCGAAGGTCACCGCCAGCCGGCCGTCCGAGGCGTAGGACCAGCCGAGGGCACCGGAGTAGGTCGCGCACCGGGAGCCGTTGGAGCCGGACCAGAACTGGTTCGAGCCGTCGGCGTCGCCGATGATCCGGTCGTTCGTGCCGCTGCCGCTGCGGCAGGAGGTGTTGCCGCGGAACACCGAGGTGCCGGCGTCGAAGTTGAAGTTGCGCTGGGCGTTGTCGACGCTGACGTTGCTGGAGATCGCCATCGAGCCGGGGTTGCTGTTGTACGTGAAGCCGTGCTTGCCGTTGTGGTAGGCGATGCTGCGGCGCACGACGTGGTTGACGGCGATGTCCTCGCCGCCGAGCTTGTAGCCGTTGCGGTCGCCGGCGCCGGCCTGCGAGCCGTCGCTGAGGGTGCCGTTGTCGTAGGACAGCGAGTCCTCGATGGTCACCGGGCCGATCGGGCCGGTGTCGGGCTTGGTGTACAGGTCCCAGCCGTCGTCGATGTTGTGGTGCGCGACGGCGTAGCGGAACACGTTCCCGGGGCCGGTGGTGAGCTTGGCGGCGAACCCGTCGGCGTCCTCGCCGTCGGAGTCGGCGTTGTCGTGCGACTCCGCGCTCACGATCAGGTTGTTCGCCGGCCACTCGCTGCTCGGCGTGGTCGAGGCCATCCGCCCCAGCTGCAGACCGGTGTCCCGGTTGAAGCGGGTGACCGTGCGCTCGATGACGTTGCCGCTGCCGCCGACATAGATGCCGTTGTCGCCGGCGCGCTCGACGACGATGCCGCGGATGTGCCAGTACGACGCGTTCAGCTGGAGCCCGCGGTTCGCCGAACTCTCGGTCTGTGCCGCGAAGTTGAGCACCGGCGTCTCGCCGGGGTAGGCGGCCAGCGTGGTGCGCGCGGCGGACGTGCCGTTCCTGCCGGCCGGGATCGTCACCGTGGAGGCCTGGCGGTACGTGCCTCCGCGCAGGTAGATCGTGCCGCCCGCGGCGACGCGGCTGATCGCCGAGGTGAGCGTCGTCGGGGCGTCCACCGTGCCGGCCGCGCCGTCGGTGCCGCCAGGGGCGACGTACAGTGCGCTGCCCGTCGGCGGGGGCGTGGTGGTGCCGCCGGTCTCGGCCTCCAGATAGTCGATGTTGGGCAGGCCGCCCGCGGTCGTCGGGCTGAACCGGACGGTGTTGCCGCCCTGCACGACCGGCACGCTGAAGGTCTGCGTGGTCCATCCCGTCCAGGTGCCGGTGCCCCCGAACGACGGTGAGCCGGCGGACGTGCCGTTCACCGTGAGGGTCGCGGGGCGGGCGGTGGTGGTGCCGTTGGCGTAGCGGACCGACAGCGTCGCGGTGCCCGCCTGGGCGGCGTTCACCGTGAACTGCAGCGCGGCACCGGTGGCGTTGCGGCCGTTGCAGAAGCCGGTGCCGGAGTATCCGGCGTGCTCGGTGTCGACGGTGCCGTCGCAGACGGCGGGCGCGCTCTCGGCCTCGTAGCGGGTCGGCGCGGCCGTCGCGGCGGCGCCGGGCAGCGCGACGACGGCGCCGAACGCCAGGCCGGCGCAGGCCAGCAGGGACAGCGAAGATATCGTTTTCATTGGGGGGTCCTCGTCCTTCTCCGTGGTCGCCTGGGGTGCAGGCGATTGAGGTGCGGGCTCATGACACACGAGAGGGAAAGCGCTTGCTACGCTAGAAAGGTCGCCGTGGGCACGTCAATAGGTGGGCGTGGGGAGATCCGCCGGAGAGGGCGCCTGACATGATCGGCGGGTGAGAGACGCATCCATCCCGGGCGACCGTCCGAGGTACGTACTGTTCGACGTCGACGGCACCCTGATCGACGCCGTCGCCAACCAGCGCCAGGTCTGGCGTACTTGGGCGCTGCGGTACGGCCTCGACCCCGACGAGGTCCACGCGGTGGCCCTGCGCACCCGCCCGACCGAGACCTTCGCGCGGGTCGCCCCGGACCGCGCCCCCGCCGAGTGCCTCACCGCCCTCCACGAGCTGGAGGACGAGGACGTCCGCCACGGCAGCTACTCGGCCTTCGAGGGCGCCCCGGAACTGCTGCGCGCCCTCCCGCCCGGCTCCTGGGCCCTCGTCACCTCCAACTACGCACACCGGGTCCGCGGCCGCTTCCGCCGGACCGGCCTGCCCGACCCCGGCCTGATCGTCGACGCGGCCGCCGTCGAGGAGGGCAAGCCGTCACCCGTCCCCTACCTCCGCGCGGCCGCCCTGCTGGGCGCCGACCCGCGGGACTGCCTCGTCGTCGAGGACGCCCCGTCCGGGGTGCGCTCCGGGCTGGCGGCCGGCATGACGGTGTGGGGCGTCAACACCGCCGAGCCGGTGGCGGGGGTGCACCGCCACTTCGACTCCCTGCGGGAGGCGGTGCCGCACATCCTGGACTTCGCCGGGCTGCCCGCCGCGGGGCCGCCGGCGGAGGCGCTCGCCCCGGGCCCCTGAGGCGTGGCCGCCGGGAGGGGGCCCCGGGCAGCGGGCGTCCGGAGCGTCAGGGGCGGCGGCCGTACGCCACGAAATGGGCGGCGAAGACGCGGGTGCCACCGGGGTCCTGCTCAAGACGGCGGAAGGCCTCGTCCCAGCGGGTGAGGTCCGCCGGCTCGGCCAGGCCCTCGGCGACAAGGGCGTCGCGGGCCGCCCAGGCGGGGCCGCGCATGCCGGGCGGGGGCACGACGACCTCGATGTGCCCCTCGTACGCCGCGACCTCGAGGCCGGCCGCGGTGAGGAGCTGGTCGAGGCGGCTGCCGACGGCGAGGTCGTTGCCGCGCCGCCGGTGGAGTTCGGCGTAACGGTCCTGGAGGTCCACGAGGGCGTCGGGGGCTCCACGCAGGCGGAAGCAGCGCATGTCGACGTCGACCAGGTACACGCAGCCGCCGCCCGGCCGCGCCAGCGAGGCCAGATGGTCCACCACGGCCTGCTCCCGGCCGCCGTTGTGCGCGAGCACATGCCGCAGCATCACCAGGTCGAACGTCCCGGCGGGCAGCCCGGTGGCGTCGGCGGAACCGGCGAGCGTGTGCACCGCGGCCCCGGCCCGGCCGGCCAGCGCCGAGGCGGTCGCGAGGGCGCCCTCGTCCCGGTCGACGGCCCACACGGCACCCTCCGGACCGGCCAGGCCGGCCAGCCGTACGGAGATCGCACCCGGACCGCACCCCACATCGGCGATCCGCGCGCCGGCAACCGCCCCGGCGGCCCGCCACAGATCCTTCTCCCGGCGCTCGGCGGCCTCGGCCATCAGCCGGTAGCGCACGATCTCCGGTTCGCTCAAGGACAGCAGATAGTCGGCCACGTCACCTATCGTGCACCCCGGGCACGCCCCTGTCGTGCCCGCACATCCGTTCACCTCCGCCCGTCCGCGCACGGGCGGACCGAGCATGGACAGGAAACCCGTATGACGCTCCGCTGCGCGGTACTGGACGACTACCAGGACGCCGCCCTGCGCATGGCCGACTGGAGCCCGCTCGACGGGAAGGTCGAGGTCCGCACGGTGCGCGAGCACCTCGCGGACCGGGACGAGCTGGTCGCCGCGCTGGCGGACTGCGAGATCGTCGTCGCCATGCGCGAGCGCACCCCCTTCGACGCCGAGCTGCTGAGCCGGCTGCCCGCACTGCGGCTGCTGGTGACCACCGGCCGGCGCAACGCCTCCATCGACGTCACCGCCGCGGCCGCCGCGGGCGTGACCGTCTGCGGTACGGCGAGCAGCCCGACCCCGCCGGTCGAGCTGACCTGGGCGCTCCTGCTGGGCCTGGCCCGGCGGTTGACCGCGGAGAACCGCGCCCTGCGCGAGGGCGGCCCCTGGCAGTCCACCGTCGGCCAGGACCTGCACGGCCGCACCCTCGGCCTGCTGGGGCTCGGCAGGATCGGCAGCCGCGTGGCCCGCGTCGCCCGCGCCTTCGGCATGGAGGTGCTCGCCTGGAGCCCGCACCTCACCGCCGAGCGGGCCGCCGGGGCGGACGCCGAACTCGCCGCCGGCAAGGACGACCTGCTGCGCCGCAGCGACTTCGTGTCGATCCACCTCGTGCTGTCGGACCGCACCCGCGGGCTGCTCGGCGAGCCCGAACTGCGGGCCATGCGCCCGCACGCGTACCTCGTCAACACCTCCCGCGCCGCCCTCGTCGACCGGAGCGCGCTGCTGCGCGCCCTGCGCGAGGGCTGGATCGCCGGCGCCGGACTCGACGTCTTCGACATCGAGCCGCTGCCCGCCGACGACCCCCTGCGCACCCTGCCGAACGTCCTCGCCACCCCGCACCTCGGCTATGTCACCGAGGGCAACTACCGCACCTTCTTCACCGAGGCCGTGGAGGACATCACCGCGTTCCTCGCGGGCAGCCCGGTCCGGCGGCTCACGCCATAGACCGGCCCCGACGTCACCGCCACCCACCCGGCCCTGACCGCCGCACGAGGTGAGCTGCCCGCGATGGCGGAGAGCTCCTTCGAGGACGCGGTGGACCTGCTCCTCGAGGCCCTCGCGGCCCGCGCCCCCGCGGGCCGCGAGGGCCGTGAGCGCTGATCAGGCCAGGCGGACCGGCAGACTGCGGTGACCGTTGGAGATGAAGGAGTCCACCGGCCGGAGTTCCCCGGCCGGCACGGCGAGCCGCAGGCCGGGGAAGCGGCCGAACAGGGCGGGCAGCGCGACGGTCGCCTCCAGCCGGCCCAGCGGCGCGCCCAGGCAGTAGTGCACGCCGTACCCGAACGCGAGGTGCTCCTTGTCGGCCCGGGTGACGTCGAAGGCGTCGGCGTCGGCGCCGTAGCGGCCCGGATCCCGCCCGGCGGCGGCGTACGAGGCGAGGATGGCCTCTCCCTCGGCGATGACCACCCCCTCCGGGCCGCCGAACTCGCTCAGCACCAGGTCCTCCACGGCGTACCGCAGCGGCAGGCTGGCCACCGGCGCCTCCACGCGCAGCGCCTCCTCGACGACGTCCTGCCAGCCGGCCCGCCCGGAGCGCACGTGGTCGAGCTGGCCGGGATGGGTGAGCAGCAGGTGGATGGCGTTGTCGATGAGGTTGACGGTGGTCTCGTGCCCCGCGCCGATCACCAGCATCAGAGTGTCCAGCAGTTCCTGCTCGCTCAGGCGGGACGCGTCCTCGTCGTCGCGGGCGGAGATCAGCGCCGAGGTGAGGTCGTCGCCCGGCAGGCGCCTTTTCAGCGCGACGAGTTCGCCCAGTACGGCGTAGAACCGCTGGTAGATGTCGGTGACTTCCTCCGGGGACGCCGAGGTGTGGAAGACGCCGTCCACCACGGCCCGCAGCTCCGCGCCGAGTTCCTCCGGCAGTCCCAGCAGCTCGCTGATCACCTGGATCGGCAGCGGATAGCAGAACTCCTCGCGCAGATCGACCACCTCACTGCGCCGGCCGGCTTCCCCGACCGCGTCGAGCAGCGTCTTGGTGATCTGCTCGACGCGGGGCTGGAGCGCCGCGGTGCGGCGGGCGGTGAACGCCTTGGCGACCAGCCGGCGCAGCCGCTTGTGCTCGCTGCCGTACGCGGTGAACATGCTCTGCACCGCGACCCAGGTGAACAGCGGCCATTCCGGCGACACTTCGCCGTCGATCCAGCGCTTCCAGTGCAGCCGCGGGTTCTTCGACACCCGTGGGTCGGTGAGCAGCCGCCGGAGCAGTTCGGGGCTGCCGACCGCCCAGGCCTCGACGCCGTCGGGGAGTTCGACGAGGGCGGCGGGGCCGCGGGCGCGGATACGGGCGGCCTCGCCGTGGATGTCGCGGCCGGTGGGGTCGATCACCAGAGGTCGCGCGTGGTCCATCAGGGCTCCCGGAGGCTCGAAGGGCCGTGGCCCCGTCACGCTACGGGGAGCCGGCGCGCGTGACGAGGGCGCCTCGGGCCGGAGCGCAAGGATCCGGCCGCCCGCACGCGGAGAGGCTGGGGGTCACCGCCAGGGGCGGTGGCCCGGACCGGCCGGGTGGGTGCCCGTGACACCCATGACGATCGAGTAGAGGGTGGTGTCGGCGGCGATGAACAGCCGGTTGCGCTTGGCGCCGCCCCACGCGATGTTCGCCACCACACCCGGCACGTTCAACCGGCCGATGAGTGTGCCGTCCGGGTCGTAGCAGTGCACCCCGTCCGCCATCGCGGCGGCCCACAGCCGTCCGCCGTCGTCGAAGCGGAGGTTGTCGAAACGGCCGGTTCCGCCGGGCGGGATCTCCGCGAAGACGTCCCCGCGCGACAGCGTGCCGTCGGGCCGCACGTCGTACACGCGGATCCTGCCGCCGCGGGTGTCCGAGACGTACAACTGCCGCTCGTCGGCGGAGAACACCAGCCCGTTGGGGGCCTCGACGTCGTCGGCGACCAGGTCGACGTCACCGGTCACCGGGTCGATCCGGTACACGTTGCAGGAGCCGATCTCCGACTCGGCGCGGTGGCCCTCGTAGTCGCTGGTGATGCCGAAGTCCGGGTCGGAGAAGTAGATCGCCCCGTCCGACTTCACGGCGGCGTCGTTGGGGCTGTTGAGCCGCTTGCCCCGCCAGTGGGAGGCGAGCACGGTGACCGTGCCGTCGTGCTCGGTACGGGTCACCCTGCGGTTGCCCTGCTCGCAGGTGACCAACCGGCCCTGGCCGTCGAGGGTGTTGCCGTTGGGGTAGCCGGCGGGGGAGCGGAAGACGCTCACGGCCCCGGTGGCCTCGTCCCAGCGCAGCATGCGGTCGTTGGGAATGTCGCTCCAGATCAGCTGCCGCCAGGCCGGCACGTAGAGCGGGCCCTCCGCCCAGCGGCAGCCGTCGTGGAGGATTTCGAGGCGTGAGTCGCCCGCCGTGCAGCGGCCGGTGCGGAAACGGTCGTCGAGGATCTCGTACGGCTCGGTGAAGGTCATGGAGCGTCACATCCCGGAACGGTGAATGCTGTTCGGTCGGAATGGAGTATGGCAGGACGCTGTATGGTCTTGACCCTGATCGACTGAATGAAAGGATGGGATGTGGATCACATCGACCGACAGCTGATCGCCCTGCTCCAGCAGGACGCCGCCCAGTCGTACGCCGCCCTCGGCCGGGCCGTCGGCCTTTCGGCGGGCGCCGCGCACGAGCGGGTGCGCAAGCTGCGCGAGCGGGGCGTGATTCGCCGGACCACCGTCGACGTGGACCCCGAGGCCGTCGGCGGCGGCGTCCTCGCCTACGTCCAGGTCCGTTCCACCGCCTGGATCGGCGACTCCGCCGACCGGTTCGCCGCGCTGCCCGAGATCCAGGAGGCCCACGTCATCGCGGGCAGCGCCTCGGTGCTCGTCAAGGTCAGGACGGCCACCACCCGCGGACTCCAGGACGTGCTGCGGCGCCTGCACGCGATCGACGGAGTGAGCGGCACCGAGGCCACGGTCGTCCTGGAGACGTTCTTCGAGCGGCCGGTCGCACCGCTGGAGCCGTGACCGGGCCGGAGCCGGGCCCCGGCCTACGGTGCCGGGCGGGTCCACAGGATGAGGTCGCTGCTCGTGGCGACGGCGAGGGTGCGGCCCGAGGGGGAGAAGCCGGCGGCGCGCAGCTCGGAGCGGTTCGCGTCGAAGACGTGCCACCAGCCCTCGCCGTGCGGTACGCGGTAGGGCATCGAGGTGCCGCGGGAGAGCAGCACCCGGTGATGCGGCCACTCCGGGCCGACGACCTCCACCACCCAGCCGCCGGACGCACCGGAGTGCAGGCCGCCGCCGTAGAGACCCGCCATCCGCACCGGGGTCCCGGCGAGCGGCCCGATGCCCGGGCAGGTCAGGTCCCGCTCCCACTCCGGGCCGTCGTGGTCGGGGTCACGGTCACGCGCCAGCCTCTCCCCGGTCTCCGCGTCGAACAGCCCCAGCCCCGCCGTGGACTCCACCAGCACGAGGTCCCGGCCATCGGCCGGACCGGTGGCGAAGCCGACGCCCAGCAGACCGCCGACCGCCGTACCGCGGTCCCACACCCGCCGCCACGGGGCGGGCGCCTCGACCTCCGGCACCGACAGCAGCCGGTCGCGCAGCTCCCGCTGGTACGGAGACGGCATCAGGACCCTTCCGTCCGCGCCTCGGCGTCGTACGCCGCCCGCGCCTCGCTGATCGCGGAGCGATGGCGCTCGGCCCAGTCCACCAGGCCGGTCAGCGACACGTACAGCTCCCGGGCCATGGGCGTGATGGTGTACTCGACCTTGGGGGGAACCGTGGGATACACGGTGCGCACCAGCAGTCCGTCCCGCTCCAGCCGGCGCAGGTTCAGGGTGAGCATGCGGCGGCTGATCCCCCGGACGGCGCGCTCCAGCTCGGTGAAGCGGACCGGACCGTGGGCGGCGGCGATCAGGATGCCGACGCTCCACTTCCCCGCGACTCGGTCGAGTACCTCGGTGACCGGGCACGCCTCGTCCCGGACCGCGTCGGTGACACGGGTGTGACTCCGTGACATCAATGTGCCTCCTTCCGCCGACCGGCAAGGTTACCGATCATGGATGCCGTGACGCACCGCGCTCCGGACGCCGTGGACAACCGTGCGCCGGCCGCCGTGACTGTGCACGGGTCGCCGTGACTGCGCACCGGGCGCTGTGACGAACCGTGCACCCGGCGAGGTGACGACCGTGCCTCGCATACCGCAACGACCCGTGCCCTCAAGGGAGATGCCATGTCCGTCCGTGCCCTCGTCGTCGACCCGTCCGCCCCGGCCGCCGTGCGCCTCGCGGACGTCCCCGGGCCGGTGGCCGCTGCTGATCAGGTGCTCGTGGAGGTGTCGCACGCCTCGCTGAACCACGGTGACCTCAACGACGCCCGATCCGGCCGGGTGCCGCCCGGAGCGGTGCTCGGCTCGGACGCCGCGGGGGTGGTCGTCCAGGCCGCCGCGGACGGCACCGGACCCGCGGTGGGCGCCCGGGTCGTGGCCCTCACGTCGGGGGCGTTCGCCGAGCGGGTCGCCGTCGGCGTGACCGAACTGGCCGAACTTCCCGAGGAGCTGGACCCCGCTCGTGCGGTCGGTCTGCCCGTCGCCGGAGTCGCTGCGCTGCGCTCGCTGCGCGCGGCCGGACTGGCCGCGGGCAAGCGCGTGCTGATCACCGGCGCCTCCGGCGGAGTCGGCCGGTTCGCCGTGCAGTTGGCGGCCCGGGCCGGCGCGCGGGTAATCGCGTCCGTGGGGTCCGCCGCGCGGGGAGCGGGACTTCGCCAGGCGGGTGCCGACGAGGTGCTCGTCGGTCTGGAGGGGCTCGAGCAGCCGGTCGACATCGTCATCGACAGCGTCGGCGGCCCTCAGCTGGTCGCCGCATGGCAGCTCCTGGCCCCCGGGGGCAGCCTCCAGAGCGTCGGCTGGACCTCCGGCGAGCCCGCCGTCCTGCCCCCGTACGTCACGGTCGGCCCGGCCAAGTCCCTGACGTCCTTCGTCATCGACAGCCCGGCCGGAGCCGACCTCGCCACCCTCGCCGGCCTCGCGGCCGAGGGCGCCCTCACCGTCGACATCGGCTGGCAGGGCTCCTGGGACCGCTTCGCCGAGGCCGCCGAGGCACTGCACGGCCGCCGGGTCCCGGGGAAGGCGGTGCTGGAGGTCACCGGCGGCTGAGCGGAGCGCCCGTGGGGGAACGGCCCGCCGAACAGACGCGGGCAACGCGGCCCACGGCTTGCGCTCCATTGCAACGGCTTGCGTAGCCGGCCCCGGACCGGGCGGGCATTCACGCAACCCGCTTGCGTGACTTGCGCTAGCCTTGCGTGCATGACACGACGACTTGCCCAGGTGGCCAAGAAGGTGGGAGTCAGCGAAGCCACGGTCAGCCGCGTCCTCAACGGCAAGCCCGGTGTCTCCGAGGCGACCCGGCAGTCCGTGCTGACCGCGCTGGACGTGCTGGGGTACGAGCGGCCGACCCAGCTGCGCGGTGAGCGCGCCCGACTGGTGGGCCTGGTGCTGCCGGAGCTGCAGAACCCGATCTTCCCGGCGTTCGCGGAGGTGATCGGCGGCGCGCTGGCCCAGCAGGGGCTGACGCCGGTGCTGTGCACCCAGACGCAGGGCGGGGTCTCCGAGGCCGACTACGTGGAGCTCCTGCTCCAGCAGCAGGTGTCCGGCGTGGTGTTCGCCGGCGGTCTGTTCGCCCAGGCCGACGCGCCGCACGACCACTACCGGCAGCTGGCCGAGCGCAACATCCCCGTGGTGCTGATCAACGCCTCCATCGACGGCCTCGACTTCCCGTGCGTCGCCTGCGACGACGCCGTGGCCGTCGAGCAGGCCTGGCGGCACCTGGCCTCCCTGGGCCACGAGCGCATCGGCCTGGTCCTCGGCCCCGGCGACCACGTCCCCTCGGGCCGCAAGCTCGAGGCGGCGCGGGCCGTGGCGGAGGCGTCCGGCGGGAGCCTGCCGGAGGAGTTCGTCGTACGGTCGATCTTCTCGCTGGAGGGCGGCCAGGCCGCGGCCGCGCGGCTGCTGGAGCGGGGCGTCACCGGCATCGTGTGCGCGAGCGACCCCCTCGCGCTCGGCGCGATCCGGGCCGCGCGCCGGCGGGGGCTGTCCGTGCCCGCGGACGTGTCGGTCGTCGGCTTCGACGACTCGGCGTTCATGAGCTGCACCGAGCCTCCCCTGTCGACCGTCCGCCAGCCCATCGAGGCGATGGGCCGCGCCGTCGTCGAGCTGCTGTGCGCCCAGATCCAGGGCACCCAGGCACACCCGGGCGAGCTGCTGTTCGAGCCCGAGCTGGTGGTGCGCGGCTCCACCGCCCAGGCGCCCGCCGGCTGACCGTCAGCCCCGCAGCCCCGCAGCCCCGCATTCTCGCATCCCTTCATCGGCACCGGCACCGGGTCACCCCGGCCGGTGCCGATCGCTTTTCCCCGGGGGCTGTTTTCCCGGCCGCCGCGCTTCCCCGCCCAGCGTCCGTCCCGGCGCCCGCGTCCCTTGATCCTCGACTTCCCGTGCGGTCACGTCCGTTACAAAGCCGTGAGCCGGCGGAAGCCTGTCCCCCAGCGACGCAAAAGATGGACGGCATCACTCAAAAACTCGTGCACAGTGTCAGGTGAGTCCACCATGAGAGGTAACCATCCGGGCCGACGGCTGTCCGTCGGCGTACTGATATCCGTACTGCTGGCCCTGCTGCCCCTCGGCGCCCACGCCGCCGAGGAACCGGGCGCGGCCGCGGCGCAGGACACCAACCTCGTGCAGGTCGACCTCGGCACAGGCGTGCGCGTCGGCCGTGTGGTGCTCAAGCTCCCCACCACCTGGGAGGCCAGCACCCAGCGCCTCGCCGTGCTCGGCAGCACGGACGGCAGCGCCTTCACCGCACTCGCCGCCCCTGCCGACCGCACCTTCACCCCGGCCCAGGCCAGCACCGTCACCCTCACCCTCGACGGCCCCACGACCCGCTGCCTGCGTGTACAGGTGAGCGCCAACTCCGGCTGGAGCGCCGCCCAGTTGTCCGAGCTGGAGGTCTACGGCGACGGCGGCCCGGGTGACCCGCCCACCCAGGGCACCAACCTCGCGTGCAACAAGCCCGTCGAGGTGCTCGGCCGCGCGCATACCGCGTCCGGCTTCACCTCCCTCAGGGCCCGGACCGACTACGCCTTCTCCCTGCCGTTCCACCACGCGGTGCTCTCCGGGGTGCCGTCGGTGGCGAACTTGCGCCCGAAGTAGAACATCAGGGGGCGCGGCGTGAGCAGCGTCCCCAGGCACAGCAGGCCGAACAGGCCCGTGATGCCCGAGTCCTTGATCAGCAGGGCGCGCGGAGTGCGCCCCGACGAGTGACGCCACGGCCGTGATGAGGAGGAACATCAGGGTCACGACGGCGAATTCGTCCAGGCGGCGCCGCCACACCACGTGCACGGCGCTGTCGAGCACCGGCCACGCGCCGCTCACCAGCAGCGCGGTGAACTCGCTCCAGCCGTGATCCCGCAGCGCGTTGTACGTCAGGATCGGCGCGACGACGTTGAACGCGAGGGTGAGGGTCCAGCCGGCGATCGCGGCGCCCCGCGACCGGGCGGGCGGAGCGGGACGCTCGGCGCTGTGCGGTGGCGCGGTCGTGGCGGTGTCCTGACGCGACACGGCTCTCCCCTGAAACGGCTGGTCTCTGCCGTGCGCCAAGCTACGGCAGCGGCCCGGGCGGGGGACACCACGACCACACAAGATGATCACCAACGGCTGTGCCGTTACTCGCCCTTCGGTGCCGCCTGCTGGACGACCTCGAACGACCACAGCGTGGAGCCGCTGGCGGCGGGCTTGGGACGCTCCCCGCCCTCGCCGCCCCCGCCCTGGTGGGCGGACTTCATCGGGCCCTCCATCCAGGCCTGGAAGGACTCCTCGTCCCGCCAGCGCGTGTAGACGAGGTAGGTGTCGGTGCCCTCCACCGGCCGCAGCAGCTCGAACCACTCGAAGCCGTCGGAGTTCTCCACGGCGTGGGCGCGGGAGGCGAAGCGCTTCTCCAGCGTCTCGCGCTGCTCGGCGGGCACGGTCAGTACGTTGATCTTGACTACGCTCATGTCCTCATCCTGCCGTACGCCGGCCGCGAGCCCGTGGCCGACATGGGGCCACGGCCCTCATCCGGCGCTGCGCGCGGCGGCGTTCGCCTGCCAGGCCCGGCCGATCCCGCGCAGCAGCGCCGGGTAGACGCCGACGTACCGGAAGGGCTTGATGCCGGCCATGTAGACGGCGCCGAACGGGCCGTTGGGCTTCACCAGGACGGCCATCCGGCCGTGGTGGCCGCCCTTCCCGTCCGGGACCCAGCCGATGTGCATGACCGCGTGCACGGTCCGGTTGGCCATCTCGGCGGCCCACTCGTCGTGCAGCTGGTAGAGCGAGCGGAACGGGATGGCGCGCGGGTCGGGGCCCCGAGGTGCCTCGCGCAGGTCCGGCGGCATCCGGTCGCGCAGCGAGCGCACCCGGCCGCCGACGCCCGCGCCGGGCTTGTCCCAGCCGAGCAGGGCGCCCAGCTTCCATCGGATCGCGAACAGCGCGCGATACGCGGGCGCGTCGGCCGCGATGCCGTCGCCTGCGCCCTCGGTGATCTGCCGGACCAGGTGCCGGAGGTCGTCCGGACCGCCGGGGGTCGGCAGGTCCCAGACGTCCTCGACGTGGAAGTCCCCCGCGATCTCGTGGATGCGCCACGGGCGGGAGGTGTGTGCCGTGCGGGGGAGTCTCATGAGCAAGCCCCTGTTCTATACGATGCCGTACAGATCGAGCGTAGACCCGTTATACGGTGGCGTATAGATGGACACGCGGACGTGACAGGAGACACACCATGGCGGCCACGCCCCGGACCCCGCGCGGCAAGTGGATCGAGGAGGGCCTGCGCGCCCTGTCGGCCGGAGGCCCGGAAGCCGTCAGGATCGAGTCGCTGGCCCAGGCGCTCGGCGTCACCAAGGGCGGCTTCTACGGCTACTTCGCCAACCGGGGCGCGCTGCTCGAGGAGATCCTCGACACCTGGGAGCGCGAGGTCACCGAGGCCGTCATCGAGCGCGTCGAGAGCGCCGGGGGAGACGCCCGCACCAAGCTCGGCACCCTCTTCACCCTCGCCGGCTCCGGGGACACGCCCATGACCGGCACGGCCGCCGAACTCGCCGTCCGCGACTGGGCCCGCCGCGACGCCTCCGTCGCCGAACGCCTGCGCCGCGTCGACAACCGCCGTATGGCGTACCTGCGTTCCCTCTACGGCGAGATCTGCGCCGACGAGGACGACGTCGAGGTCCGCTGCTTCATCACCTTCTCGCTGCGCATCGGCAACCACCACATCGCCGCCGAACACGGCACCCGGTCACGCGCCGAGGTACTGGAACTGACCCGCAAGTGGCTCCTGCGCTAGGACCTGTCGTTCGCCTCGTGTGGGCGTCCGGACGGTCTCGGCGAGGGAGAAGCCGGCCCGGCGGGCGCAGGTGACCCCTGGGAACTGGCCTGCCACGCGGCCTGAGCGGCGCGTCCCCTCACGCCACCGCGCTCAGCGTGTCCGCGAGGCGACGCCGGGTCGCGCGGGTCGCGGGCAGCGTCGCGAGGGCCGCCGCACCGAGCACGGCGCCCGCCCCGAGGAGCAGCAGCAGGACGGGGGAGGGGCCCTGGGCGATGCCGGCGCCGATGCCGCTGGAACGGCCCTGCGCGTCGATCAGCCAGTGGGCGAGCGGCAGGCCGAGCACCAGGGCGAGGAGGACGGCCGTCAGCGCCGTGCAGCCGGTCGCGACGACGGTGATCGCGGTGATCTGGCGGGGGGAGAGGCCGATCGCCTTCCAGGCGAGCAGGTCCCGCTCGGACTCCCGCACCGTGCCGCCGATCGCGGTGAGCAGCTCGACCAGACCGATCAGGGCGAGCACGGCGATCAGGCCGAGGACGACGGCGCGCAGCGGGGAGAGGCCGTCGACCGGGTTCGTCACCGCGTGCACGTCCAGCCGGCCGTGCCCGGCCCCGGCGAGCCGGTCGGCGACCTCGTGCGGATCGGCGCCCGGGGTGAGGCGGACCTGATAGAGGGACGGACGCAGGCCGGGGTCGTTCTCGCGCAGCGTGTCGAGGGACGTGGAGATGACCCGGCCGGCGTTGTCCGGCTCGATGCTGCGGCCGACGATGTGCAGGATCTGCGGCTGGTCGCCGACCGTCATCCGCACCCAGTCGCCGACCCGCACGTCCAGCAGGTCGAGCAGCCCCTGCCCGGCAACCGCCTCGTCGGCCCCGCGGGCCGCGCGCCCCTCGGCGAGGGCGTACGGGTACGGCTCCCGGCGGGTGCCGAGGCCGCGCAGGGCGATCGTCTCCGTCTGGCCCGGCACCAGCGCGGCCACCTCCACACCGGGGTACGCGGCCGCGACCTGCGGGTCCCCGTCGAGGACCGTCCGGGTGCCGCGGGCGTCGAGGGAGGCGTCGGCGTGGACGGTGAGCGCGGCGGGCAGGCCGATCTGCTCGGGCCTGCTGTGGAAGCGGTCCATGGTGGTCCACGCGCTCATCGCGACCACGATCAGCAGCAGCGGCAGCGCCAGCCGGCCGACCGCCGTGAGCGAACGCGGACCGCGCGCGAACGCCCGGTGCCAGCCCAGGACCAGCGGGGGCGGCACCCGCACCCCGCGCACGCCCGGCCCCAGCGCCCAGCGGGCCGCCCCGGACAGCCGGCCGCCCCGTGACGCGGCGGGCCTGGGCACCGGCACCGGCGGCACCCGCCCCGCGCGCCAGGCGGCGAGACCCGTGGTCGCACCGATGAACAGCACCGCCGCGACCGGTACCACGAACAGTGTCACCGTCTGCCCGGGCAGCCCCTGCCACACCCCCACCGCGTCCCCGAGCCGCCCCGGGAAGCGGCTGCCCAGCGCCCCGGTGAGCGCGGCGGCGGCCACCGCGCCCAGCAGCGCGTAGGCGAGATGCTGGAGCAGGAACAGGCGCACGACCTGGGCGGGGGTGAACCCGATCGCCTTCAGTACGGAGATGTCCCGCAGATGTCCGCGGATACGGGTGCCGATCGCCCCGTGCACGGCGAAGCCCGCGGCCAGCAGCGCGCCCAGCCCGAACAGGCCGAGGACCTGCCCGAGCAGCCGGTTCTCGCCCTGCGCCTCCGCCCGGGCCTGCTGCCAGGTGGACACCTCGCCGATGGCGCCGGCCCCCAGCACGGTCACCGCGCGCTGGACGGCGTACCCGGTGTCGTCCGGGTCCCGCAGCCGCAGCCCGACGACCTGGCTGTCGGCGTCGGGCAGCGCGGACGGCAACGCCCACACCAGCCCCGGCCGCTCGCCCGCACGGTAGGGCGGTTCGGCACTGTCGGCGACACCGACGACGGTGAAGCGGCGCGTGCCGCCGGGCACGGTCAGCGTGTCACCGGGCTCGGCCAGCAGGGACCGGGCGAGCCGGGTCTCCAGGACGACACCGTCGGGCGTCGCCGCGTCCAGCCAGTTCCCCGAGGTCAGCAGTGGCCGGCCCACCTCGGGCCGCTCCGGGGTGCCGCGCAGCTCCACCGAGGCACGGGCGCCACGCGTGGCGACGGTCGCGGAGGCCGCCGGATAGGGGCCCGCGACCGCGTCCACGCCGTCCAGCGAGGACAGCTTCCCCGGGTCCGCGGACCTGGAGGTGTGCAGCCAGACATGGGCCCCGCCGCCCTGCGCGAACACCCGCTGCCAGGGGTTGGTGGCGTAGCCGAACAGGGCGGCGGCCAGCAGCAGCGACAGGACGACGCCCGCGGTCGCGAGGACCAGGAACAGCGCCTCGCCGCGGTGCGTGCGCAGATCGGAGTGCGCCCAGCGCAGAGTCGCTCGCACGGACGTCAGCCCTTCCTCGCGCGCCTGCGTACGTCGTCCCGCCGCATGTCAGTCCCTCAGCTCCAGCACCCCGGAGGTCCCGGTGCGCCGCGGCGGCCGGGTGTCGCCGCCGAGCTCGGCGTCGTCGGCGATCCGCCCGTCGAAGAAGCTGATCACCCGGTCCGCGGCGCTCGCCAGCCGGGCGTCGTGCGTGACCAGCAGGATCGTCTGGCCGCGCTGATGGAAGCGGGACAGCAGCCGCATCACCTCGCGGGTGCCCTTGCTGTCGAGGCTGCCGGCGGGTTCGTCGGCGAGCAGCAGCGGCGGCTGGTTGACCAGCGCGCGGGCCAGCGCGACGCGCTGCTGCTCGCCACCGGACAGTTCGCCCGGCATGCTGCGCTCCTTGCCCGTGAGGCCCAGCTCGGCCAGCAGCTCCTCCCGCTCGGCGCGCGCCCGCTTCGGCGCGACCCCGGCGAGCAGCGCGGGCAGCTCGACGTTGTCGGCGACGGACAGGTTCGACACCAGGTTGAAGAACTGGAACACGATCCCGATCCGCTTGCGCCGCTCCACCGCCCAGCGGGCCTCGCTCCACGCGTCCGTGCGCTCCCCGTCCAGCCAGACGCTGCCCGCGTCGGGCCGCTGCAGTCCGCCCAGCAGATGCAGCAGGGTCGACTTCCCGGCGCCGGACGGGCCGGTGATCGCGACGAACTCGCCCGGGGTGACGCTCAGGTCCACTCCGCGCACGGCACGGGCGGGCGCGCCCTCGCCGTGGTGGGTCTTGGCCAGGCCCTCGGCGCGCAGCACGGGAGCGGGACGGTCGCTCACTCCAGCTCCTCCAGCTCTTCCTGGCACCGCTCCAGCCAGTCGAGGTCGGCCTGCAGGTGCAGCATCGCGCCCTCTATCAGCAGGTGGGCGATGCGGTTGTCGCGGTCTTCGGCGGCGGCCAGCTTCGACAGCTGGCGCATGGTGTTCAGATACTGGCGCCGCTGGGTGTTGATCAGGGCTATCTGGTCGGCGAGTCCGGTCTGCGGGGCGAGGGCCAGCTTCATGAAGAACTCGTCCCGTACCCGCGGCTCGTCCTCGGGCTCCGCGAACCAGGCGCGCAGCGCCTCACGCCCGTCCTCGGTGAGGTGGTAGACCTTCTTGTTGGGCCGGCTCGACTGCTCGACGTCCTCGCCCTCGATCAGCCCCTGCTTCTCCAGGCGGCCGAGGGTGACGTAGATCTGGCCGACGTTCGGCTGAGGGTACGCGGAGCCCAGCAGTTGCTCAAGGCCCTGCTTCAGCTCGTAGCCGTGGGCGGGGCCTCGGGCGAGGAGTGCCAGGAGGGGCAGGCGCACGCGTGCTGTCCTCCTGTCCTGGTGATGTGTGCCAGGCCCTAGTATCGCCCATGCCTAACAGGTATACATGGCCTTTGTCCCCGGGCGAGGGTGCCCGGTGCCGGTGTACAGGGAGGAACCTATGCGGTGGACACATGCCGCGGGTAGGGGCCTCCTCGTTCTGCTGATCGTCCTGACCGGATATGTCACCTCCGGAGTGCAGGCGCGGGAGGCCGGCGCGGGCGGGCGCGGTCCGCTGACCCTCGCCACCGCGGGCGACCTCACCGGCTATCTCGGCCCGCTCCTGGAGGGCTGGAACCGCGCGCACCCCCGCGAGCGGGTCACGCTCGTCGAACTGCCCGACTCCACCGACGAGTCCCGCGCGCAGATGATCACCGACCTCAGCGGCTCGGGCCGCGGCCGGTTCGACGTGCTGAACATCGACGTCAACTGGACGTCCGAGTTCGCCGCGGCCGGCTGGATCCGCCCGCTGGAGCGCTCCCGCTTCCCGCTCGGCACCTTCCTGCCGCCGGTCGTGGACACGGCGACCTACGACGGCCGCCTGTACGCCGTCCCCTACGTCACCAACGCCGGACTGCTGCTGTACCGCAAGGACATCCTGGACAAGGAGGGTGTGGCGCCCCCGCGCACCTGGGCGGAGCTGGAGAAGTACGCCGAGACGATCGCCCCGGAGTACGGGCTCGACGGGTACGCCGGACAGTTCCTGCCCTACGAGGGCCTGACGGTGAACGCCGCCGAGGCCGTCTACTCGGCGGGCGGCACGATCCTCGGCGACGAGGGCGCCCGCGTCACCGTCGACTCGGCCGCGGCCCGCGAGGGCATCGGCTTCCTGGTGCGCGGCGTACGGGAGGGCTGGATACCGCGCGAGGCGCTGACGTACAAGGAGGAGGAGTCCAAGCAGGCGTTCCAGGACGGCCGGCTGCTCTTCCTGCGGAACTGGCCCTACGCCTATGTCGCCGCTTCACAGCCGGGCTCACGGGTCGCCGGACGGGTCGGCGCCGTGCCCCTGCCGGGCCCCGACGGCCCGGCCACCAGCGTCCTGGGCGGCTCCAACCTGGCCGTCAGCACCCACGCCCGGCACCCCGACACGGCCGCGCGCCTGCTCGCCTACCTCACCGGCGAGCGCGTGCAGCGCCAGGTCCTCACCCGCGGCGCGCTGCCCCCGGTGCGCGCCGACCTCTACCGGGACCCCGGTCTGATCAGGCGGTTCCCGTATCTGCCCACCCTGCGCGAGAGCGTGCTGGCCGCCGCGCCGCGGCCCAAGAGCGCGCGCTACGACCAGGTCAGCCTGGTCGTGCAGGCGGTGGTGCACGACGCGATGACCGGGCGGCAGACGCCCGAGGCCGCCGTGCGCCGGCTGGCGCGCGAGCTCGACGCCCTCACCGGCTGATAGTTACCTGTTAAGTAACGCCAACGTCTCATCTGCCTTCGGCATGCCCCTGTGTGTCCCGATTTAGTGTGCCAACTCCTCAGTAGCTTGTGTCCAGTTCATTGACACCCCCTGGAAACAGATACCTAACATGCATGCATGTTGAGTAAGTACCGCTGGTGGCGGGACGCGGTGATCTACCAGGTCTACGTCCGCAGCTTCCTGGACAGCACCGGTGACGGGGTCGGCGATCTCGCCGGGGTCCGCGCCGGGCTGCCGTATCTGAAGAAACTGGGCGTCGACGGGATCTGGCTGAGCCCCTTCTATCCCTCGCCGCAGCACGACCACGGCTACGACGTGGCCGACTACTGCGACGTCGACCCGCTCTTCGGCGACCTCGCCGAGTTCGACCGGCTCGTGCTCGCCGCCCGCAGCCTGGGCATCAAGGTGCTGCTGGACATCGTCCCGAACCACTGCTCCAGCGAGCACCCGTGGTTCCGCGAGGCGCTCGCCGCGGCGCCCGGCAGCCCGGCCCGGGCCCGCTTTCACTTCGCCGACGGGCGCGGCCCCGACGGCGCCGAGCCGCCCAACAACTGGCACGCCATGTTCGGCGGCCCGGCCTGGACGCGTCTCCCCGACGGCCAGTGGTACCTGCACATGTTCACGCCCGAGCAGCCCGACTGGAACTGGCGCAACCCGGAGATCGCCGCCGAGTTCGACCGCATCCTGCGCTTCTGGCTCGACCGGGGCGTCGACGGCTTCCGCATCGACGTCGCCGCGGGCCTGTTCAAGCACCCCGAGCTGCCCGACTCCGACGACCCGGAGGCCGACGCCCGCACCCGCGACTCGGTCAACCCGCTCGCCTGGAACCAGCCCGAGGTGCACGACGTGTGGCGCCGGTGGCGGGCCGTGTGCGAGGAGTACGCCGAACGCGACGGCCGCGAGCGCCTCCTGGTCGGCGAGGTGTCCGTGCCCACCGCCCGTGAGCACGCGCAGTACGTCCGCCCCGACGAACTGCACCAGGCGTTCTTCTTCGACCTGCTCGGGGCGCCCTGGGACGCGGACGCCTTCCGCAAGGTCATCTCCGAGGCCATGCAGGACATCGCCGGCACCGGCTCCACGGTCACCTGGGTCCTCAACAACCACGACCAGGTCCGCACCGTCACCCGCTACGGCGAGCACGACCCGCACGGCAGCGGCCTCGGCGCCGCCCGCGCCCGTGCCGCGGCCCTGCTGATGCTGGCCCTGCCCGGAGCCGCGTACATCTACCAGGGCGAGGAACTGGGCCTGCCGGAGGTCGTCGACCTGCCCGACGACGTCCTCACCGACCCGATCTTCCGCCGCACCGGCGACCGCGCCCGCATCCGTGACGGCTGCCGGGTGCCGCTGCCCTGGTCGGGGCAGGCCTCCCCGTTCGGCTTCACCTCCGGGGCCGAGAGCGCCAAGCCCTGGCTGCCCCAGCCGGAGTACTTCGCCGAGTACGCCACCGACCGCGCCCTCGCCGACACCCGCTCCTTCTGGCACCTGTACCGCGACGGCCTCCAACTGCGGGCCGCGCTGCCCCAGTTGGGCGAGGGCGGCCTGCGCTGGCTGGACGCCCCGCCGGGGGTGCTCGCCTTCACCCGCGACGACCTGGTCTGCGCGGTCAACTTCGGCACCGCGCCCGTACCCGCGCCGGTCTCCGGCACCCCGCTGCTCGCCAGTGGCGCCTGTCCGCCCGGGATGCTCCCCGGCTCGACGGCGGCCTGGTGGATCGACGACTCACTCACCGACTGAACCCGACCGACGAACCTGACCGAACCTGACTAGACCTGACTGAACCTGACTGAAGAGGACATCAACGATGATGCGACGACGTACCACCCTGCTCAGCTGCACGGCCCTGGTCCTCGCCCTCGGCGCCACCGCCTGCGGCGGCGGCGACGTCACGGCCGGCGGCGGCGACAAGGCGCTCGGCGGCAAGACCCTCACCGTCGCCGGTGTGTGGACCGGCAGCGAGCAGAAGAACTTCCAGAAGGTGCTCGACGCCTTCGCCGAACAGACCGGCGCCAAGGCGCAGTTCGTCTCGACCGGCGACAACGTCTCCACCGTCGTCGGCAGCAAGATCGAGGGCGGCAACGCACCCGACGTGGTGATGGTCCCGCAGGTCGGCGTGCTGAAGCAGTTCGCGCAGAGCGGCTGGCTCAAGCCGCTGTCGCCGGCCGCGCAGAAGTCCGTCGACGCCAACTTCGCGCCGGTGTGGAAGAACTACGGCAGCGTCGACGGCAAGCTCTACGGCCTGTACTTCAAGGCCGCCCACAAGTCGACGGTCTGGTACAGCCCCGACGCACTCGCCCAGGCCGGGGTCGGCCAGCCCTCGACCTATCAGGAGATGCTGGAGGCCGGGCAGACCGTCGCCGACTCCGGGCTCGCCGCGTTCTCCGTCGCCGGCCAGGACGGCTGGACCCTCACCGACTGGTTCGAGAACGTCTACCTCTCCCAGGCCGGACCCGACAAGTACGACGCCCTCGCCGCCCACGAGCTGAAGTGGACGGACCCGTCGGTGGTGAAGGCGCTCACCACGCTCGGCGAGCTGTTCAAGGACAAGCAGCTGCTCGCCGGCGGCCAGAAGGGCGCCCTGAACACCGACTTCCCCGGCTCGGTGGAGAAGGTCTTCGGACCCGAACCCGAGGCCGCCATGGTCTACGAGGGCGACTTCGTGGCCGGTGTCGCCAAGGACCAGTACGGCAAGGCCATCGGCGAGGACGCCAAGTTCTACCCGTTCCCCGCGGTCGACGGCGGCACCGCGCCCGTGGTCAGCGGCGGCGACGCGGCCGTGGTCCTGAAGGACGGCAAGAACGCCGAGGCGGCGATGGCGTTCGTGGAGTACCTCGCCACCCCCGAGGCCGCGGAGGTCTGGGCCGGGGCGGGCGGCTTCCTGTCGCCGAACAAGAAGGTCGACCCCAACGCCTACAGCGACGTCACGACCCGCGCCACCGCCAAGTCGCTGATCGCCGCCGGTGATTCCGTCCGCTTCGACATGTCCGACCAGGCCCCCGCCGCCTTCGGCGGCACCAAGGGGGCCGGTGAGTGGAAGATCCTCCAGGACTTCCTGCGCGACCCGTCCAACCCGAAGAAGACGGCGGAGCAGCTGGAAGCCGCCGCGGCCAAGGCCTACAAGGACTGACGGACATGACCGCCACGCTCGTGAAAGAGACGAGCCCCCCGTCCGCCGCAGGTGCCGGGCCCGCCCGGCGCCCGCGGCGGCGCGGCCGGACCGTCGCCCTGCTCTTCGTCCTGCCCGCGCTGCTCCTGCTGGGCGCCCTGGTCGTCTACCCGGTGCTGTTCTCGGTCGGCCGCAGCTTCTTCGACGCCTCCGGCACGCGCTTCGTGGGCGCCGACAACTACACCGAGATGTTCCGCGACCCCGCCACCCTCAAGGCCGTGCGCAACACCGCCATCTGGGTCGTCGTCGCCCCCACCCTGCTCACCGGCCTCGGCCTGATCCTGGCCGTGCTGGTCGAGAAGATCCGCTGGGCCACCGCCTTCAAGCTGCTGCTGTTCATGCCGATGGCCGTGTCCTTCCTCGCCGCCGGCATCATCTTCCGCCTCGCCTACGACGAGGACCCCGACAAGGGCGTCCTCAACGCCGCGGCCGTCACCGTCCACGACGCCTTCACCGGCACCTCCTCCTACCCGACGGCCCGCGCCCGCGACGGACAGGGCCTCGCCGAGTCGGACGGCGGCTACCGCACCACCGCGGCCGTCTCGCCCGGCGACACCCTGACCCTCGGCCTGGTCGGCGTCCAGCCGAAGGACCTGCCCGAGGGGGCCGAGCCCGCCCGGGCGGCCACGGCCGCGCCCGGTGAACTGCGCGGTGTCGTCTACCTGGACTTCACCCCCGGCGGCGGAGGGCGGCAGGGCCGGGTCGACCCCAAGGAGAACGGCCTGCCCGAGATGAGCGTCGAGGCGGTCCGCGACGGAAGGACGGTCGCCTCGACGACGACCGCATCCGACGGCTCCTTCCGATTCACGGACCTCGCCGACGGCCCGTACACGGTGCGGCTGCCCGCCGCCAACTTCTCCGCACCCTACGAGGGCGTCTCCTGGCTCGGCCCCGCCCTCGTCACCCCCGCGATCATCGGCGCCTACCTGTGGATCTGGACCGGCTTCGCCATGGTCCTCATCGGCGCGGGCCTCGCCACCCTGCCCCGCGACGCGCTGGAGGCGGCCCGCATCGACGGGGCGAACGAGTGGCAGATCTTCCGGCGCATCACCGTGCCGCTGCTCGCGCCCGTCCTGACGGTCGTGTTCGTGACGCTGGTGATCAACGTGATGAAGGTCTTCGACCTCGTCTACATCATCGCGCCCGGACCGGTGCAGGAGGACGCGACCGTGCTCGCCACCCAGATGTGGCTGGTGTCGTTCGGCGGCGGCAACGACCAGGGCCTCGGCAGCGCGCTCGGGGTGCTGCTCCTGCTGCTCGTGGTCCCCGCGATGGTCTTCAACGTACGCCGCTTCCGAAGGAGTCAGCGATGAACGCCGCCCGCCGCTACCTGGGCAACGGAGCGGTCCAGGCCTTCCTGCTGATCGTCGGCCTGGTCTGGATGACACCGCTGGCCGGACTGCTGCTGTCCTCGCTGCGGTCCGCCGAGGACACCGCGAAGGGCGGCTGGTGGACCGTGTTCACCAGTCCCGGCCAGCTGTCCTTCGACAACTACTCGGCGCTGCTGGACAACGCCGGCATCACCCGCGCCTTCTGGAACACCGTACTGATCTCGGTGCCCGCCACCCTGCTGGTCGTCGTCATCGCGGCACTCGCCGGATACGCCTTCGCCTGGCTGGACTTCCCCGGGCGGGACGCCGTCTTCCTGCTGGTGGTCGCCCTGCTGGTGGTGCCGGTGCAGATCGGCCTGCTGCCGGTCGCCAAACTCTTCGGCCAGCTGGGCCTGTTCGGCACGATCCCCGGAGTGGTGCTCTTCCACGTGGCGTACGGCCTGCCGTTCGCGGTGTTCCTGCTGCGCAACTACTTCGCCGAGATCCCGAAGGAGATGCTGGAGGCGGCCCGGATGGACGGGGGCACCGAGTGGCGCATCTTCACCCGGCTCGTCCTTCCGGTGGGCCGCCCGGCCATCGCGAGCCTGGCCATCTTCCAGTTCCTGTGGGTGTGGAACGACATGCTGGTCGCCCTGCTGTTCGCGGACAGCGCCTCGCAGCCGCTGACCGTGGAACTCCAGTCGCAGATCCGCCAGTTCGGCAGCAACATCGACGTCCTGGCACCCGGGGCGTTCCTGTCCCTGATCGTGCCCGTGGCGGTGTTCTTCGCCTTCCAGCGGCACTTCGTGCAGGGCGTGATGGCGGGCTCGGTCAAGTGAGCCCGCCGGACGGCCGGTCCCGTGCGTCACGGGGCCGGCCGTCCGTCCGCTCAGCCGTCCGAGGGCGTCTGCCGGAGGCCGTCCACGATCGCCCGCCGCAGCACGGCGCTGGTGTACATGACCGTGCCCGGCTCGATCACCGGCTCCTCACCGCTGACCCGCTTCACCTGCACGGTGCGCTCGCCGAGGAACACATGGGTCTTGCGGTCGAAGATCCACTCCTCGCGCTGCCCGCTGGTCTCGTCCAGCCGGGCCACCGCCACGCCGTGCCGGCCCACCGCGTCCACCGCGTCGTTCACCACCACGACACCCGGGATCTTCGCGGCCGCCTTGAACAGCGCCGGGTAGAGGCCGGCCGGCGGATAGCTCTCGCCCAGCAGGTCCCCGATGGTGGTGAACGCCTCCTGGTCGGGCGAATTGCCCATGCCCGCCGTCTCCTTGTAGATCGTGGCGAGCAACTGGTCGGGGTCCGTGGTCAGCTTGGCCAGATAGTCGTACGACGGGGCGTTGAGGGTGGCCTTCGGGGTGTTGCCCTGCTCGTCGGGCAGGCTGAGGGTCTCGCCCTCGGGGCTGTCGTTGACGGCCGGGTCGATCAGCCAGCCCTCGGTGCCGTCGGCCGACTGCCAGACCTGCCGGCGGTGCAGCTCGTGGCTGGCCAGACTGCTCTCGTCGCCGACGGTCCGCACGAACGTCTCAGCTGTCTGCGACTCGATGTAGACGTACTGGCCGGGCTTCAGGTCCGGGTGGCCGGTGCCTGCCGCCGCCAGTGAGATCCGGTCGAGCAGCTGGGGCACGCCCCGTGTGCTCGCGGCGCCCACCGGGGTGGTCAGCACCGGTCCCGTGCCGACCCCGTCGCCGGTCTGCTCCCTGCCGTGCAGCGCCGACACGGCGACGACCGTGCCGGCGAGCGTGGCGGCGAGCGCCGGCAGCAGCACGGCCGGGCGGGTCAGCCGGCCGCGCCGGGGCTTCGCCGGGACGTGACGGTCGTGCCGTTCCTGCTGGATCTGGGCCATCAGACGCTCCTTGTGGAACTGGTGACGGCCCGCCGGCAGGTCGCGTGCCGTACCGGAGAACAGCTCGGTGCCGTCCTCCTGCTCGGCGGGACGCCTCCGGGACGAGTGCGCGTTCATCGGTTTCCTCCCTGCGCGGGCCGGACCACAGGTGTGTGATCACCCTTTGTCTGTCGGGTGAGGCGGCCGGCTTCCCGGTTTCCGGCGACTTTTTCCGCGGGCCCGCCGGTTCCGCCCGCGGCGGACGCCCCGCCGGGCGCCGAGGACGTCCCGCCGGGCGCCTCCGCCGGCTCGTCCGCCGCGAGCCGGCGCAGCTTCCCGCGGGCCCGCGACAGCCGGGAGGCGACCGTGCCGACGGGGATGCCGAGGGCCTCCGCGGCGGCCTCGTACTCCAGGCCCTCACCCAGACACAGGGCCACCACCTCGCGCTCGGTGCGGCGCAGCGTCGCGAGCGCCGTCAGGGCCCTGGCCAGGCGGCGGCGGTCGTCGACCCGATCGGCCACCGCGTCGGCGTGGTCGGGCACCGACAGCTCGGCGGCCGCCGCGGCGACGGCCGCCGCCCGGTAACGGCGGTTGCTGCGGTACTGGTTGCGCGCGGTGTTCGTGGCGATGCCGAGCAGCCACGGCCGCAGCGACCCGCCCTCGGCGTCGACCCTGTCCCGCAGCCGCCACGCCTCCATGAACGTCGCGGCCATCACGTCCTCGGCCGTCGCCCAGTCGGCGGTCAGCCGGAAGGCGTGGTTGTACACCGCGCGCGCATAGCCGTCGAACAGCTCCGCGAACGCGCTCGGATCCCCGGCCCGTATCCGGGTACGCAATTGAGTGCTCACCTCTTCGAGCTGTCCGGCACCCGGCACCGCCTTCCCGTGACCTGTGTCACATGACGGCGGCCGGGCCGTCACCCGGCGCGGCCGACCTCCAGCGCGAGGTCGTTGTCCACGGTGAAGTACGGGCGCACCGTGGCGGCGCCCACCGCGGCCGCCGGGTACACGCAGATCTCCTTGCGCCCGGCCACGTCGTCCAGCAGCCGCCCGACCCGCACCGACGGGCCGTCCGCGGCGGGCCGTACGAACAGGTCCCACATGCCGCGCCCGCCGCTCACCTCCGCGTGCTCCACATCGAAGGCGAACCCCCGCCCGTCGGCCTCCGCGCGCAGGCCCACCGTCCGCTCGGTGCCCGCCCCGCCCCGCAGACGCGCCACCACGGCCGCGCCCTCGGCCAGCGACGCCCCGTGCAGCCGGGCCGTGACCCGCGTCGAGCGGTCCGTCACCTCGACGCGGCCGGCCTCCGCGTGCGCGGTGCGCAGCCAGGCCCGTACGGCGAGGAAGCCGTCGGTGGTCGCGTAGGGCACCCGGACCGCCACCGGTGACGGCCGGTCACGGGTCTCCCCGTCGACCAGCGCCCGCAGATCCCGCAGCCCGTGCCGCAGCCGCTGCCGCTCGTCACCCGGCCCGGCGACCAGGTACAGATCCCAGCGCCCGTCCTCCAGCGCGGGCGCCTCCTCCAGCACGGCGCCCAACCGCCCGTCGCCCCCGGGCTCCAGCTCCAGCTGCCGTACGGCCGTCTCCGGCCGGCCCTTCGGCGGGCGCAGCCGCAGCAGCAGCCGGGGGTGCTCGGCCGGCGGCGCCGTGACGACGAAGTCGATCCGCCCCGCGCTGTCGACCGTGCAGTCGACCCGCGGCTCGCTGATGTGGTCCCGGCTCATCGCTGCCCCCTGCGCACCATCTGACGGGCCCGGCCCGCGGCACCGTACGCGACGTCCCGTACGGCGAATCCCTGACTGACCAGGACGCGGCCGAGTCCGCCGGCGTCCACCGCCCCCGACCCGCCGCCGCGGGCCGCGAGCGCCTCCTCGAACAGCCGCTCCGCCCTCGCGACGACGGGCCCGGGCGCGAACCGGTGCGCGTTCTCGACCGCCGTACGGCCCATGCGGCGGCGCCGCTCGTCGTCGCGGACCAGCTCCAGCAGGGCCGCGGCCAGCGCGTCGCGGTCGCCGACCGGCACCAGCCGGCCGTCCTGTCCGTCCCGGATGATCTCACCGGGCCCGAAGGGACAGTCGGTGCTCACCACGGGCAGGCCGCACCGCATCGCCTCGACGATGGTCATGCCGAACGGCTCGAAGTCGGACGTGGCCACGCCGATCGAGCCCTTCACCCACTCGGCCTCCATCGGGGCCGCCGCACCCATCAGCAGGACGTTCTCGTACAGCCCGAGCTCCTCGACCAGCCGCCGCAGCCGGGGCTGTTCGTCCCCCTTGCCGTAGATCCGCAGCCGCCAGTCCGGACGCTCGGCCGCCACCAGCGCGAACGCCTCGATCAGCAGGTCGTAGCGCTTGACCGGGACGAGCCGGCCCGCCGCGATCACCACCTTCGCGCTGCCGTCGGCGACCGGGAGCGCCGGGTCCGGGACGCTGTTCGGCAGCGCCGCCACCCGCACCCCGGGCAGCCGCATCTTGCGCCGGTACGCGGCCGCGTCGGCCTCCGTGACCGTGGTCAGCACGTCCAGCCTGCGGTAGGCCCGGCGCAGCGCGGTCCGCAGCCGGGGCGGGTGGTTGTCCAGGGTCAGGTGTTCCTGCCCGACCCGCAGCGCACGGTCCGGGCCCTGCGACGCGAGATGCACATTGAGGCCCGGCCGGGTGCCGATGAGCACGTCGGCGTCCGTGTCCGCGAGCGCCTCGGCGATCCGCTGGTCCGTCAGCTCGCTGTACTGCCGGTAGCGGTACTCGGCCACCGGGAACACGCGCGCCGGTCTCCTGTGCAGCGGATGGTCTCTCTCCTTCCGCAGGTCCACCAGTGGCCTGAGCGAGACCCGGGGGTCCAGCGCGAAGTTGGGGCGCTCGCGGTGCCGCAGCACGGAGACGATCTCCACCTCGTGCCGGTCAGCCAGGGCCTGGGCCAGATTGAACGTCGTGGTGATCGTGCCTCCGATGCCATAGGCGTTGTGCAGGAGGAAAGAGATCTTCATGAGGGTTCAGATTGCGGGACCCCCGCGCCGGTTGCCCGCCGTTACCGCATCGTGGCGTGATCGTTCTCGCCCGGCCGGCGGGCACGGCTCACATCTGGGTGCCGAACACCTGTGTCCACCACGGGCCGCCCGCGCCCCGATGGACGCCGAGACCGGTCTCCTCGACCGAGCAGTTGAGGATGTTCGCGCGGTGTCCGGGGCTGTTCATCCAGGACTGCATCACCTCGGCGGCCGTCTGCTGGCCGCGGGCTATGTTCTCCCCGTACGTGCTCCACCGGTAGCCCGCCGCCGTGATGCGGTCGCCCGGGTCCTGGCCGTCGGGGTTGGTGTGGTCGAAGAAGTCCCGGGCGGCCATGTCGTCGGAGTGCCGCTGCGCCGCGGTGTCCAGCGTGGCGTTCTGCCGGACCGGCGAGCAACCCGCCTTCGCCCGCTCGGCGTTGACCAGCGCCAGTACCTGCTCGGCGGTCGACCCGGCCGGCGCCGTCGTCTCCACCTCGGTCGGGGTGGGGGTCGGCGTGGGGGTGGGGCGTGCGGTGGTGCGCGTGGGCCGCGGCTGGGACGTGGGCTTCCGGGAGGGGCTCGGCTTCGCGCTGGGCGACGCGGAGACCTTGCGCGAGGGGGACGCGCTGGGGGAGGGGGAGGCGCTCGTCGCCGAGGGGGCGGGGGCGGCGAGCGCGGTGGTGCGCTCGGAGGTCTCCAGCGCGGTCGGCGTCCGCCGTACGTCGTCGCCGTCGCCCGGTATCAGCAGCGCCGCACTGCCGCCGCCCGCGACCAGCGCCGCCACGGCCGCGACCGCGACCCGCCGCCGACGCCTGCGGCGCAGACTGTGGCGCTGGTGGACACGGCTGGTGTGCGGGCCGGCCGCGTCGGCGGGGGCGGAGGTCACGAGGGGGTCGCCGGCGCCGTGGGCGGGCTGTACGGCGGTGTCGTGCGGGTCGCCGTACGCGGTGGCGTCATGCGGGTCGCCGTACGCGGTGGTTCCGTGCGCGTCGGTGGAGTACCCGGCGGGGCCGTGCGGGTCGCCGTACGACCCGGGCGTCCAGGCGTTCGCTGCCGGCGCCACGTACTCCTCGGGCCGCATCGCCGCCAGGGTGGCGCCGAGCGGGACCAGGGCCAGGCCGACGAGGAGTCCCTCCGCGGGGGCGAGGCCCGTGCCCAGGCCGCCGCAGACCGTGCAGTCACGGGTGTGCCGGGCCAGCCGCTTGCGCCACAGCGCCGACGGCACCCCGTCCCAGGAGGCCACCAGGTCGTCCAGCAGCACACAGCGGGGCACGGTCGCCAGGGCGCGCACCACCAGGCGGGCCGCCTCGAGCCGTTCCTTCATCCGCTGCACGCGCACGGCCGTGTGCTGCGGGGTCAGCTCCATCGCGGCAGCGACCTCGGCCCGGGTGAGCCGCCCGGCCGCCTCCAGCCACCACAGCGCGAGCAGTTCCCGGTCGTCGGGGTCCAGCCAGCGGGCCGCCTCCGCGACCTCGCGGCGCTGCCCGGACAGGCCGAGCCGCAGGATGGTCAGCGCCTCGAAGTCGGCGCCGGGGTCGGGCACGTCGTACGCCTCGTGCAGCGCGGCGTGGTGGTCCCGGTGCCGGCTGCGGACGCGGTTCATGGCGATGGCGACCAGCCAGGAGCGGAAACCCGCGGGGTCGCGCAGCGAGCCGAGCCCGCCCAGGGCGCGGATCATCGTCTCCTGGACCACGTCGTCCACGTCGGCGTGCCCGTCCAGGGCCCGGCCGACGATGTTGTAGACCAGCGGCAGGTAGGCGGTGACGAGTTCCTGCTGGGCCCGTCGGTCCCCCTGCTGCGCCGCCTTCACCAGCGCCGCTTCGCCTCGGCTGCTCACGCTACGACCACTCTTTTCCTCGCTCCTGCCCGCGTGCGGCTCCCACCGCGCGCGGCCCGTCACAGGGGAGACCCTGCGCCGGGCGCGGGAATAACACAATTTTTCGACGGTACGGATGGTGCATGTCACAACGGAGGGGTGCTGTCTCGTCCTTGACAGGAGAGCCGATTTCGTAGGGACGTCGAGGAGGAACCGGCATGAACCGGACCGAGGAGTTCGAGGAGCTGCGGCCCCTGCTGTTCTCCATCGCCTACCGCATCCTGGGCAGCGTCAGCGAGGCCGAGGACGCCGTCCAGGAGACCTGGCTGCGCTGGGACGCCTCCACGACCCGGCCCGCCTCGGCCCGGGCGTTCCTGTCGGCGGTGGTCACCCGGATCTCCATCGACGTACTGCGCTCGGCGCGCGTGCGCCGGGAGGCGTACGTCGGCCCGTGGCTGCCCGAGCCGCTGCTGACCGACACCTACGAGGACCCGGTGCGCTCGGCGGAGCTGGCCGACTCGGTGTCGATGGCGGCCCTGTTGCTGCTGGAGCGGCTCAGCCCGCTGGAGCGGGCCGTGTTCGTGCTGCGCGAGGTGTTCGGCTTCGGCTTCTCCGAGGTCGCCTCCGCGGTGGGCCGCTCCGAGGCCGCCTGCCGCCAGCTCGCGGTGCGTGCCCGCCGGCACATGGAGGCCGGGCGCCCCCGCTTCGAGGCGGACCGCCGTGAGCGCGAGGAACTCGCCGCCCGCTTCTTCGACGCGGTCCGCGAGGGCGACGTGGACGCGCTGCGCGAACTGCTCGCCGCCGATGTGCAGGTCGTCGGCGACGGCGGCGGCCGGGCCCCGCAGGCCGGCGCGGGCGT
Source organism: Streptomyces sp. NPDC053367 (assembly GCF_044545925.1). Taxonomy (NCBI): domain Bacteria; kingdom Bacillati; phylum Actinomycetota; class Actinomycetes; order Kitasatosporales; family Streptomycetaceae; genus Streptomyces; species Streptomyces sp. NPDC053367. Next base: position 131,339 of record NZ_JBITYN010000002.1, read on the forward strand.
CCTCGGTGCCGAGCGGGTGGCCCGCCACTTCGCCTTCCTCTTCCCCGCGCTGGTACGGATCGGCGTCACGGGCGAACAGCGCGAGATCAACGGCCAGCCCGGCGCGGTCTTCCGCGACCGCGACGGCAAGGTCCTCGGCACCTGGGCCCTCGACGTCCTCGACGGCCGCATCCAGACCGTCCGCGCGGTCAGCAACCCGGAGAAGCTCCACCACGTCGGCCCGGTGGCCGACCCGTGGGCCGTCTTCCACGAGCTGCACCGCGCGTGGCGGGGCCGGGAGTGAACGGTGCCCGCGTGATCGGCCGTGCCCTGCGGGCGGGGTTCCCATGGGGCGGTCCGCGTGGCGCGACGGCCGACGCGGTCGCCTTTCCGTGGAGGGGGCGTGGGTGTTACCTGCGCCCGCCGAACTCCCAGGAGTACACCTCGATCGCGGCGTAGCCGTCGGCGGTGAGCAGGGCGCGTGCCGCGGCGGCGTCCGGTGCGCGCAGCAGCGCCGCCGTGCCCAGCCACGCCGTGCCGTCGTCGGACAGCAGCGGTCCGTACGCGATCAGGTCGTCCTCCCGGCCGGGCGGTACGGCGAGGTCGGCGGCCTCGCCCTGTCCGGAGCCGAGCCCGAGGACCAGGTAGCGGTTGCCGCCGGCACGGCCGCCCGGGAACTCCCACATCGTCCGGCCCAGCCGATCGCGCCACCGCCGCAGCATGACGTCCCGGTATCCGCCGGCCTGGTACGTCGGCTCGTCGAACGCGAACGCGCGCGCCGCCGCGGGGTCCGGCAGGTCGAGGATGTGCACGCTGCCGACGAGCGGGTCGTCGTCGCCGTCCCCGGCGAAGAGCGGGCCGCGGGCGATCATGCGGTCGGCGTAGCGGTCCATGTAGGACCAGTGCTCCTCCAGCAGTCTCTCGCGCAGGGGGAGGGATCCGGGCCGGTCACGGTGGAAGCAGAAGAACTCCATAGGCCCGGACCCTCGCCCACTCGCGGCCCGGGCTCAACGGGTTTTCGCCAGTTGCTCCTGGACGCGGGAGGGGGGCGGACCCACTCGAACCGCGCCACCCGCTCCCCGCAACCTCGGTCCGCCGTCGCGGCGGCGGACCCGGGCGACGGCGCCGGGGGACCCATGAGGGGCTGCCCGTACGGCGGCTGGGGGGAGGCGTCCGTGGCCTGCCGCGCGGTTCCCGGAGGCTTCCCGTCACCGCGCGGCCGGCCGCTTCAGCCGGCCGTCGCCGCCCTCGCCAGCCGTCCCAGCGCGGCCTTGATCCGGTCCGGTGCCACTCCCTGCGCCCGCTGCTGGAGGAACACCTCCGGAGCCAGCGGCGCGAGCAGGCCGTCCACCAGCGCCTCCGGGTCCGCGGCACGGGACTCGCGCAGCAGGACCAGGACGTGCGCCCGCCAGAAGCCGTACGCGCCGACGGTGAAGCGCTTCTCGCCGGTCTCGGCGCCCAGGACCAGATGGCTGTGGGCGTCGAGCAGGTCGACCATGGCGGCGTAGAACGCGGCGAGCCGCTCCGGGGCGGGCGCGCCGGGGCCCAGCGGGGGAGCGCCGCGCAGCAACTCCTCCTGGAGGCGGTGTTCGTGCTCGTCGAGGAGGGCCGCCGCGATGGAGGCGACGTCCGGGTAGCGGCGGTAGAGCGTGCCCCGGCCGATGCCCGCCGCGCGGGCGACGTCCTCCATCGTGACCGACCGTGGATCACTGGCGGCGAACAGCTCCGCGGCGGCGGAAAGCACTTTGGCCCGGTTCCGGGCGGCGTCCGCGCGCTCCTTACCCTTCCCGCGCCCGGCCGTCTCCCCGTGCCCGGTCGGCGGCTCGTACCCGGGCCCGGTGGGCAACCCCTGCCCGGCCGACGACGCGTCCGCGGCCGTCTCCGTGCGGCTCGTGATCTCGATGCGGCCCTGCTTCTCTTCGTGACCGCCCTTCGTGTCCATGGGGTACAGCCTACCGGAATAACTGGACGCCCTGTCCGGTTGAGCCTCTCGTCCGGTATAACTGGACGCTGTGTCCGGTTACTGTTCCGGCCGATTCCGAGAGGACCCCGTCATGACCACGCTGCTGCACATCGACGCCAGTGCCCGCCGCCAGTCCTTCAGCCGGGAGGTGGGCGACGCCGTCGCCGCCGCCTGGCGCGCGTCCCACCCCGGCGGCACCTACGTCCACCGCGACCTCGCCCGTACGCCCGTCCCGCAGATCGGCGAGGCGTGGACCGAGCTGTGCGACTACGTGCTGGAGCACGGGATCACCGACACCGCGCGCTACCGGGAGGCCGTGCGCACGCCCGCGCAGGAGGCGGCCTGGGCGGTCGTCGAGCCGCTGCTGTCCGAACTCGTCGCCGCCGACGCCGTGTTGATCGCCACGCCGATGTACAACTACTCGATCCCGGCGTCCCTCAAGGCATGGATCGACCAGGTCACCTTCCCGCGGATGTCCCTGGCCGGGCGGCGGTTCGCCGTGGCGTACGCGCGCGGCGGGGCGTACGGCCCGGGCGCCCCGCGCCACCCGTACGACCACCAGGAGCGCTATCTGCGCGACTTCTTCGCCGGCCACTTCGCCGTGCCCGAGGAGGACATGACCTTCCTCGGCACCGAACTGGTCAACTCCCTCGTCGATCCGGCCCTCGCCGACCGGCGCGGCGCGCACGAAGCGTCCCGCGCGGCCGCGCTGGAGGCCGCCCGCAAGACAGGAGAGTCCCTGTGAACTGGCTGCTCCTCATCGCCGCCGGCCTGGTGGAGGTCGGCTGGTCGCAGAGCATCAGGCCCACGGCAGGCTTCACCCGTCCGCTGCCCACCCTGCTCTGCTTCGCGCTCGCCGCCGTCGCCGTCTATCTGCTGTCCCTGGCGATGCGGGGACTGCCGGTGGGCACGGCCTACGCGGTCTTCACCGGCATCGGCGCGGCCGGCGCCATCACGCTGGGCGTCGTCGTCCACAAGGACCCGGTGACCCTCGGCCGCCTCCTCGCCCTCGCCCTGATCATCGGCGGGGTGGCGCTGTCCCACGCGACGGCCCCGGCCGAGTGAGGGGCCGGGCGCCGGCCCGGGTGCGCGCCGTCCGAGTGCCCCGACACACCCGCGAGCCGGGCCTCGGCGCTCTCGGCGGCGCCGCTACCCTCGACGCGTGAACGACCTTTCGCCATACGGCCGGTACCGCGACGACGCGGCGGTGCTCGCAGCGATCGGGGCGCGTGTCGAAGCGCAGACCGCCCGGGTCACCGTGCGACTTCCCCAGGACCTCGCCGACGCGGCGGTCGCCGCGTGGGAGCGCGACGAACGGCGGGCGCCCGTCCGGGAGACGCCCGAACGGCACCGGCTGCGCGATCACGCCGCCGAGCTGGCGCTGATCGGCCTCGCCATCTCCGAGCGGGGCCGCCGCGAGGGCGGGGCCGTCCTGGTCGACCTGGACATCGCGGCGGCGGGCGCGGCGGTACGGGCCGCGCAGTAGCGGCCGGCCTGCCGGTCCCGGTGACGCCGCCCCCCTCGGGTGACGCGGGTCACATGCCGGTGTCTGTCACATCGTTCCTCCGCGGCGCGTCAGTGAGGTGAGGCAAACGACGGCATGCGAGGGAGATCACGATGGAAGCCCGTTTCGGCTACTACGGCAACGCGGTCGCGCAGAAGTTCGCGAAGTACGTCAACTCGGCGGGCAAGGCCGTCTCCGACTCGGCGCTGCCGGGGGCGGTGCAGGAGCTGGTGAAGATCCGTGCGAGCCAGATCAACGGCTGTGGTTTCTGCACGGACATGCACACCAAGGACGCGGCGCACGCGGGGGAGACGCAGACGCGGCTGAACCTGGTCGCGGCGTGGCGGGAGGCGAAGGTGTTCACGGAGGCCGAGCGGGCCGCGCTGGAGCTGACCGAGCAGGGGACCCGGATCGCCGACGCGGCGGGCGGGGTGAGCGACGAGGCGTGGGCGGACGCGGCGAAGCACTTCGACGAGGACCAGCTGGCGGCCCTGGTGTCGCTGATCGCGCTGATCAACGCCTACAACCGGATGAACGTCATCGTCCGGCAGCCGGCCGGCGACTACCGGCCCGGCCAGTTCGGCTGACCTACAGACGGATCCGGCCGGGAGGGGACGGTTCACGACTGATCCCCTCCCGGCGGCGTGGCGCGCGCGGCGGCCTGGCACTATCTGTGGACGGGGGAGTCGGTGGTTGTCAGTGGTGGTCCCTACGCTGTCCTGCAGCGCCGTCCGACCCCGCTGGTTCCCGTTGACCGAGAAGGCAGGCAGATCCCACCGTGTTCCTCGAAACTCCCATCTACAGCCGCCTCGTGGCCGAACGCGGCGACATCCCCGCCCAGGTGAGCGGTGAAGCCGACCGGCTGCGCCGTGAGTTGGCGCGAGTGATACCACCCGCGCCCCCCGCGGGCCCTCCCCATCACCACCACCAGCAGCAGCACCGCCCGGCGGAGACCTGGACGGGAGGCGCACCGACCGGACCGTGAGTCCGGCCCGGCGACGCCTCATGGCCGGCCACGGGCCGGCCAGGGGCACCCCCCCCGGGCACCCCCTCGAAGCCGTGCGGGAAGCGCCCGGTAACTCGGCCACCACCGCCGGACGGTTGCTCCTCCAGCCCGTCCGCCGCCCAGCCCTCGCCGACGGGCCACCGCCGAAGAACCCCACGGCCTTCCCACCCGAGGACCGGCCCGCAGGGTCAGTGGCTGTACAGCCAACTGCCGTACGGCGCCCCGTCCACCAGCTGGTACAGCCCGATCGCGGCGGGCGCGACGACCAGGGCGAGCGCGCCGAGCCGCACGAAGACCGGGGTGACCACGGTGGGGCCCTCCCACTGGCTCGTGACGCTGCGCCAGTCCCTCACCCGCCGGAGGTCACCGTCGCACGCGGACCAGAAGTACAGGCCGATGAGCAGCAGGAAGCCCCCGCCGATGAGGCACATCCCGCTGACGCCGGCCAGGAACTCAAGACGCTCGTCGTGGTCGCCCTCGGCCAGCGCCGCCACGGCCGCCACCGTCGCGCCGACCACCCCGAACATCGCCCCGCGCAGCACCACGCTTCCCAGCCGCAGACGCGGCGACAGCACACCTTCGTCGTCCCGTCGCATGCGGGCACAGTAGCGCCGCCCCGACACCATGGACGAAACGGCCTGCCCGCGGGGGTGGCGCCTGTACACCGTGTCCAATGTCCCGTGCCGCGGGTCGTCCCCACAATGACGTCCCTGGCAGGCGGGAACGGCTTGAAGGGGACACGCGATGCGGATGAGCCCGGGAAGCGGCGACGCGCGGGACGGCGGGACCCCGGCGGTGCGCCTGCCGCTGGAGGGGGTGCTCGTCGCCGACTTCGGCCGCGTGCTGGCCGCCCCGTACGCGACGATGCTGCTCGCCGATCTGGGCGCCGACGTGATCAAGGTGGAGCAGCCCGGCACCGGCGACGACGCGCGCGCGTGGGGGCCGCCGTACGCCCACGGTGAGGCCACCTACTACCTGTCCGTGAACCGCAACAAGCGCTCCCTGACGCTCGATCTGCGCAACACCGACGACCTGCGGCGGGCCAGGGAGCTGGTGCGCCGCGCCGATGTGCTGTTCGAGAACTTCCGGCCCGGCACGATGGACAAGTACGGAATCGGCTACGCGTCCGCGCGGGAACTCAACCCCGGTCTCGTCTACTGCTCGGTGACCGGCTTCGGGGCCGGCGCGGGGGCCGCGCTGTCCGGCTACGACCTGCTGATCCAGGCGGTCGGCGGGCTGATGAGCGTGACCGGCCCGGCCCCCGGGCAGCCGGTGAAGACCGGCGTCGCCGTGGTGGACGTGCTCACCGGACTGCACGCCGTCGTCGGCGCGCTCGCCGCGCTGCGGCACCGCGACGCGACCGGGCAGGGCCAGCACGTCCAGGTCGACCTGCTGTCCTGTCTGCTGTCCAGCCTCGTCAACCAGGCCGCCGCCCACACCCTGACCGGACGCGTGCCCGGCATCCTCGGCAACCGGCACCCGTCGATCGCGCCGTACGAGGTGTTCCAGGCGCGGGACCGGCCGTTCGTGCTCGCGGTCGGCAACGACCGGCAGTTCGCCGCGCTGTGCCGCGGCCTGGACGCGCCCGAGCTCGCCGGCGACCCGCGGTTCGCCACGAACACCGACCGCGTGGCGCACGTCGAGGACCTGGCCCGGCTCATCGGCGCGCTGCTGGCGCGGCGCACCGCGTCCGAGTGGTTCGACCTGCTCACCCCGCTGGGCGTGCCCTGCGGCCCGGTGAACGACCTGGCCCAGGCCTTCGAACTCGCCGAACGGCTCGGGCTCGCGCCCCGCGCCACCGTCCCCGCGGCCGACGGGAGGCCGATGGACCTCGTCGCCAACCCGATCGGCCTGTCCGCCACACCCCCGCACCACACCCGCCGCCCGCCCGCGCTCGGGGAGCACACCGACGACCTCAGGGCCTGGCTGGACTCCTGACGGCCACGGCACCGGGCCTGGCCGGTGGCCGCGGCCACCAGGGGCTTAGGCGTCACCGGCAATGTGCCACTATCGGTGCGGACGACGTCGGTCCCACGCCCGTACCCCGCGCGAGGTGGACGTCCTTCCTCACCTGCCGGTCGGTTCGCAGACCTCGCGGAGACCGTGCGCACCACCGCCGGACCAACGTCCAGCGGTTCTGCCCTGTCCCATCGCCCTCGTGGCGAACTCTGTCGAGGAGAACTGTTGACGTCCATGGAGGCCACCCGGCACGAGAGAGCCGGGGAGTCCGTGACCGCCGCCCCGACCGGTGCCGAGACGCCGCACGCGCCGCGGCCGGCCCTGCCCGTCCCCCCGCCGCTGCGTGCGAGAGCGGCGGCCGAACTCCTCGGCACCGCCGCCCTCGTGGCGGTCGCCGTGGGGGCCGGCATCCAGGCCGGCCGGCTGACCGACGACGCGGGTCTGCAACTGCTGGCCTGCTCGCTCGCGACCGCGTTCGGCCTCGGCGTCCTCATCACCCTGTTCGGGCCGGTCTCCGGAGCGCACCTGAACCCCGCCGTCACCCTCGCCGAGTGGTGGACCGGCCGCAGCCTCGGCGTCGGGGTCACGCTGCGGGAGACGGCCGTGTACGTCACGGCGCAGGTCGCCGGCGCCTTCGCGGGCAGTGTGCTGGCCGACGCGATGTTCGGCGAGCCGCTGGTGAGAGCGTCCACGCACGACCGTTCCGGCGGGCCCGTGCTCCTCGGCGAGGCCGTCGCCACCGCGGGCCTGATCCTGCTGGTCTTCGGCCTGGCCCGTACCGGCCGGCTGCGCTTCGCCCCGGTCGCCGTCGCCTCCTACATCGGCGCCGCGTACTGGTTCACCTCGTCCACGTCCTTCGCCAACCCGGCGGTGACGATCGGCCGCGCCTTCACCGACACCCCGGCGGGCATCGCGCCCGGCTCGGTCGCCGGGTTCGTCGGTATGCAGCTGGCGGGGACCGTCGTAGGACTCGCCCTGGTGGCCCTGGTCTTCACTCCGGGGCGCAACCGCACCTCGGGGTGAGCCCGGCCGGGCCCTGACGGCCTCAGTCGTCCTCCCGGTCCTCCTCCTCGGACTTCTTGTGCTTCTTGCCGTCCTCCTTGCCGTCCTCCGTGTCCTTCTCGTCGCTCATGACGACGGACGCCGTCGGCGTCGGCTCCGGGGTCTCGGCGGCGGGCCGGTCCGGGGAGGAGGGGGAGGATGACGCGGACGGGCCGGCGGGGGAGGCGTCGTCGCTGTCACCGGAGGACAGGCTGGCACCCAGAGCCGCCGACGCGCCGAACACCAGGACGCCGCCGACGGCGAACAGCACCTTGGGGGAGAGGCCCGCGCGCGGCCGGGCGGGACGCCGTCGCCCCCCGGCCGGCCGGGCCGACCGGTCCCCCGGTGACGGCACGGGCGGGACCGCACCGGAGGCGGGCTCCGGCGAGGCCGCGGGGAGGGTGTGCGCCGAGGCGGCGGCAGGGAGGGTGTGAGCCGGTGGCGTGCCGCCGAACCCACGCGCCTGCCGTGCGGCGGCGTACCCCTGCTCCGGCGGGGCGGCGGCGAACCCCTGCTCCGGCGGGGCGGCGGCGAACCCCCGCTCCGGCGGGGCGGCGGCGAACCCCCGCTCCGGCGAGGGGGCGGCGACCCCCCGCCCCCGCACCCCGCCCGTGTACCCCTGCCCCTGCGCCGCCGCGGGATAGGCGTGCTCCTCCGCGGTCCGGTGGGGCGCGGCGGGCAGCGCCGTCAGCCAGGTGGCGGCCTCGCCCGCGGTAGGACGCCGGGCCGGGTCCTTCTCCAGCAGGCGCAGCACGAACTCGGACAGCGGCTGGGGTATGTCGGGACGCAGCCGGGCGGGCGGCACCGGCGCGGCGTCCACCTGCTGCTGGACCACGGCCAGGCTCGTCGCCCCCGTGAACGGTGGGCGCCCGGTGAGCAGTTCGTACAGCAGGCAGCCCATCGCGTAGACGTCGCAGGCGGGTTCGGCCGGACGGCCCAGGGCGCGCTCGGGGGCCAGATAGGCGGCCGAGCCGACGACCGTGCCGGTCGCGGTCAGCGCACCGGCGGCCGCGTCGGCGAACCGTGCGATGCCGAAATCGGTGATCTTCGCGACGCCGTCGGCGGTCAGCATCACATTGGCCGGCTTGATGTCCCGGTGGATCACGCCCTGACGGTGCGCGGCCGCGAGACCGTTCGCCAACTGCCCCACGATCCGCGCCGCTTCGCCCGGCGGCAGGGTGCCGCGCAGCGACCGCTCCTGGGCCAGGCTCCAGCCCTCCACCAGCTCCATGACCAGGTACGGCTGCCCGGCGTGCGACCCGAAGTCGTAGACGCCCACCACATGGGGGTGGTTGAGGCGGGCCGCGGTCTGCGCCTCCAGGTGGAAGCGCGCGGTGTCCTTCTCCGCCGCCTCACCGGTCAGCAGCTTCAGGGCGACCGGCCGGTTCAAGGTCTGGTCGGTGGCCCGCCACACCTCGCCCATCGCGCCGCGTCCCAGCGGAGTCTCCAGCACATACCGCCCCGCCACCAGCACGTTCGTCGTCCCTTCCCCCTGCACCGGACAGCCACTGAGGAACCCCTCGCCGTCCGGGGGCCGTTCCTCACGCCGTCATGATCGCAGACGGGAGCCGACCCGTGGTCCACGCGGTGTGCGGGGGCCCCGGCGGGCGGTCCGCGTGCCCGGACACCGGCTGACGAACGTGGCCGGCCGACCCTTTCCTCAGGTTCTGCTCAGAACGACGCCGATACGGCCGAACCGTGCCCGCCCCCTGCCTAGCGTGGGCCCGTGTCTACCGTGACCCGCCGCCGGCGGAACCCTGTCTGGCTGCTGACCGTACTGGCCGCCGCGGCCTGCACCGCCCCACCGCAGCACTCGGCCGATCCACGACCGGCCGATCCACGACCGGCCGATCCACGACCGGCCGATCCACGACCGGACGATCCACGACAGGCCGATCCACGACAGGCCGATCCACGACCGGACGCGCCGAGCGCCTCCCCGGCCGGGGCGGCGACGGCCGGGACGGCCGGGCAACCGGTGGCCGTCACCCCGCCGTCGCTCGACGGGGGAACCGGCGAGACCCTGGCCGGCCGGTACGGACCGGCCCGCGGCGGCGCGGCCTTCTCGTACGACGCCGGGCCAGGGGGCGAGGCCCTTGTCGTGGCGGTGAGTTGCCGCGGCACGGGCGAGGTGACCGTGGACCTGCCCGCGCTCGCGGTGCACTTCTCGCACACCTGCTCCCCGGACGAACCGGCCGTGGTGCAGAACGAGTTCGCGCTGGCGGGCGCCCGCAGGCCCGGGACGGTGTCGGTCACCGCCCCCTCGACGGTGGTGTGGGCGGTGACCGTGGGCCGTGGCCTGACGCCCGGGGAGGGCGGGGAACCTACCGGGCCGAAGGCGGCAGGATCATGAGGGCGTCCCCGTCGGGGCGTTCACCGGTGCGGTCGCTGGGGGTGCCCTGGAGGGCGTTGTTCACGACCATCGCGGTCGAGCCGCCGCCGTCGAGGTTGAGGGCGTTCACCGCGCCGAGGCTGCGCATGACCGCGGCGGTCTCGGGGGTGCTCAGGCCGACCGTGTAGCCGGGCCGGCGTCCGTCGGCGGTGAGCAGGACGATCTTTCCGTCCTTGGTGACACCGGCCGCGGTACGCGGATTGCGGCGCAGGTACCAGGCGTTGAACAGGGCCTCACGGTCGGAGCCCGCGATCTCCACGGGGCCCCAGCCGTCGCGGACGGGGTCCAGGGCCGTCCGGCCGTTGCGCAGCAGCAGCGGGGCGCCGTTGATGACGGACGTCTTGGAGGTGACCGGCACCCGGGCGCCGCTGTCGGAGTCCACCACCGCGCTGCGCACGGTCAGCCGGTCACCGACGCGGGCGTGGTCGCGCAGCCACTGGGCCCCGGTCCCGGTGCCCTGGAGCAGGGTGCCCCGCGCGGGCACCGCACCGCCCCGGCTCTGCTGTACGGCGGTCACACGGCCGTCGGCGTCGAGGGTGGCCTGATAGCCGGCTCCCGACGGGGCGGTGGTGCCGAACTTCGGGGTGATGGCCAGGAGTTCGTTGTCGTTGCCGCAGGTGTATTCCTGGAAGGGGTGGGAGAAGGGCGTGGCGGTGCCGACGCCGCCGCAGTTCACGATCAGCCCGGCCTGCCGGTTGAGGCCGGTCACCTGGCGGGTGACGCCGGCGTCGGTGCGCACGCTGAGGCTGGTCCGCAGCCGGCGCACGGCCGAGCCCCGGCCGGAGTCGGCCGGGATGACCAGCGCGGGCCGGTCGTTCACAGCCTCCGAGACGAGGTTCCCGCCGACGACCGAGATGCCGGCGAGGTCGCCGTCGGTGCCGGTCAGTCCGGGGCCGGGGGTGTGCCGGCCGCTGTCGATGACGAAGAACCCGCCGTTGACCGCGGCGAGGGCGCCGGTGCGCCGTGCCATCGAGCTGGTGGTCTCCCGGCCCGGGACGATCCCGCTGGCCAGTTCGGAGCGCAGCCGGCCGGTGAACCTGGCCGGGTCGACGACCAGGACGTCCAGTGACCAGGGGCCGGTGGTGGGCTGTCCGTCCTCGCTGGTGTGGTGGACCACGCCGGTCAGACCGCGGGAGACCATCTCGCTGCGGGCCCGGTTGGCGGCGGTCTGGTCGGCGTACCTGCCCACCCGCACCATCATGCCGAGCGGCTCGTCCTCGGTGCCCCGGGGGTCGGGTCCCGCGGTGGGGTCGAGCCGCGGCTCGTACCCGGCGGCACGGACTCTGCGCTCCAGCTCGGCGACCTCCTCGTCGGTGGTGCCGACGCCGATCGTGACCGTCCAGAAGTCGTCCGCCGAGGCCCTGCCGCGTTCGATCGCGATGTGGGTGACGCCCGGTGCGACGGTCCGGGAGGTGCGGGTCTCGTCCAACGTGACCGGTCCGAGGGGAAGTTCGGCGGGGATTCTCGCCGCGGCCCGTTCCGCCGGGGGCTGGTCGGTCGCCGCCGTCTCGTCGGCCACCGAGGTGGCGATCGTGCCGGCGACCAGGCAGGCGGCCAGCGCCCCGCCGATCATTCCGCGTCGTGCCATTCGGTTGCTCATGCGGAGCCCTTTCAGGTACGTCGGCCAGGGAGTCGTCTGTGACCGTGCCCGGCGCGTGTGTCGCGCAGGGGGCCGTCCACTCGATGTGCGGTTACGGAGGGTTGACGTGATGGGTGGCGAGGCGCGCACGCGGGCATGGCGAAGCGCGCGCGGTGCGGTGGCGGAATCCGGGGCGCGGGGCCGGGTCGGCCCACGGCGTCCGTCAGAGGGGGGATATGACCTTGCGCGGTCGCAGTGCCGCCGCGGTGTGTGGCAGGGAGCGCGTCGAAGTCCTCACGCCGGTGCCACCTTCCGTTCCGGATGCGTCCCGCCGGTGAGGATGCCCGCCCGCCGGTCGGCCAAAGCGATGGAAACCGGTCAGCGTGCCGCGTTCCGGTTGCCCCGCCGTTCGTCTCGTACGTGACGCACCATAAGGCCGCGGACACGCTCGCCGGGTCCAACGACCCACGACCGATGAGGTTCTGACGCGACCGCACATCCGACCGGCGGGCCCCCGGGGCCGGGTGGCGCCGAACGCCTGGGCCGTTCGGGCGCATTACCGCGGGTGGGGCGTCACCCAGCGGCCTGTTGCGCCATCTATCGACTTTCGATAGATTCCTATCGTGGATCGATCGTTGGAGGGGTGATGGGAAAGCTGGCCCTGCGCGCACTGCGTGCCGTTCTCGGAGGGCTGTTCGCCGGCTCGGTGTTCGTGGAGGCGGTGATGGTGCCGCTGCTGGCCGCCGACCTCGACGGGCTCGACCCGGACTACGCCCATCTGCGCACACCGCTGCTGCTGATCATCGTGCTGGGCGTCATGACGGCCCAGGTGGTCCTGGTGTGCGTATGGCGGCTGGCGACGATGGTGCGGCGCGGCACGGTGTTCTCGACCGCCGCGTTCCGCTACGTCGACGTCGTGACCGGTGCCTTCGTCGCGGCGGCCCTGCTGGTGTTCTCGCTCGCCGTCGTCCTGGCCCCCGGCGAGGCGGTGGCGCCCGGGATCGTACTGCTGATCTGCGGCGCGGCACTGGCCGTGCTGGGCGTCGCGCTGATCGTGCTGGTCCTGCGGATGCTGCTCGCGCAGGCCGTGGCGCGTGACGTCGAGGCCGCGCGCATGCGGGCCGAGCTGGCCGAGGTGATCTGATGCCGATCGTCGTCGACATCGACGTGATGCTGGCCCGGCGGAAGATGTCCGTGGGCGACCTCGCCGAGCGGGTGGGCATCACCCCCGCCAATCTGGCCGTGCTGAAGAACGGCCGCGCCAAGGCCGTCCGCTTCACGACCCTCGCCGCGCTGTGCGAGGTGCTCGACTGCCAGCCGGGAGACCTGCTCCGCTGGGAACCCGGAGCCGAGGCCGACACCGGTGCCCCTGCCACCGTCGTCGACGGCAGCAGGGGCTGAGCACCGTATGGGAAGGGCGGTACCGCCGGGTCAGCGCTGGGCGGGCTTGAGCACCACGAAGTCCGCCTTCGCCGGGTCCAGGCAGACGGCGAGCCGGCCGACGCCCTCCGCGTCGTCCGGGCCCATCTGGACGCTGCCGCCCTTCTCCTGGACGCGGGCGATCGCGGCGTCGCAGTCCTCGACGTCGAAGACGGGGTGCCAGTAGGGCCGCCCGTCCGTCAGGGTGAGGTGCTCCTTCGGCATCTGCATGAGGCCGCCCTGCATGCGCTCCTCGGGCTGCCCGGCCGGGGTGATCAGGGTGTACGTGCCGCCGCCGCCCGGCAGTTCCATGTCGCTGTACTGCCAGCCGAAGACCTCTCCGTAGAAGTCCCTCGCGCCCGCGGCGTCGCTCGTGTACAGCTCCGTCCAGGACAGCGAGCCCGGAGCGTCGACCAGTTCCACGCCCGGCTGCGAGCCGGGCTGCCAGACGGCGAACTGGCCGCCCAGGGGGTCGCTGTACTGCGCCATGCGGCCCCACTCCTCCAGGTCCATGGGCGGCACCCGGACCGTGCCGCCCGCCTGTTCGACCGCCCGGGTGGTGGCGTCCGCGTCGGTGACGCAGTAGTAGACCATCCAGGCCGACCGCGCGCCCGCCTCGGTGAGCTTGCCGAGCCCGGCGACGATCTTCCCGTCCCGGCGGAACATCCCGCCCTCCATGTCCTCGCCGCCGCCTTCCATGGGCTCGTACTCCCAGCCCAGGACGGTGTTGTAGAACGCCGCGGCGGCCGGCACGTCGGGTGTGCCGAGGTCGAGCCAACAGGGGGAACCGGCGACGAAGTCGGTGGTGATCATGGAGATTCCCTTCGCAGGTCGTTGCCCCTCACCCTGACACCGGCCCGCTCCGCTCGCACGACGACGCCCCGGCTCGCCCCACACCCCCGGGCCCAGGCGGGCGTAGGTGGGCCGACCAGCGGAATCACAGCCTCCCGACGGCCCCTTCGTCCCGCCGCGCCTCGGTCCGTACGACGGCGGCGGCCAGGAGCAGCACGGCGGACGCGGCGACGGCGGTGCCCCGCCAGCCGAGGAGGCCGAGCAGCGGCGCGGCGAGGGCGGTGCCGAGCGAGCCGATCGTGAAGTACAGGACCAGATAGACGCTGCTGAGGCTGCCCGAGCGATCGGGGTCCAGCGCGATGACCCGGCTCTGGTTGGCCGCCTGCGCGGCGAAGCACCCGGCGTCGAACAGGGCGAGCCCGGACGCGGTGACGAGCGGCGCGTCGAGACCGGTGGCCAGCACGGCGGTGCCGGCCGCGGCCGCCAGCAGGGCGGCGGTGACGACCGTACGCGGACCGTACCGGTCGGTGAGCCGTCCGGTGTACGGCAGTACGGCGAAGCCGAGCGTCCCCGCCAGGCTGTAGAGGCCGATGGACGTGGGGCCCAGCGAGTGCGGCGGCTGGGCCAGAGCGAGAGCCAGGGCGACCCAGACCAGGTGGAACGCGACGTACCACAGCCCCCCGGCCGCCACCGCGCGCCGCAGCGGGGGATGCTCGCGCAGCAGGGGAGGAAGCGAGGCGAGGGTGGCCCCGTACCCGCGGCCGGGCCCTGGCCGCCGCCGGGGCAGGCACCCCGCGGCGGCGACCGCGCAGGCCAGGGCGAGCCCGGCGAAGACGAGCAGCATGGGCCGCCAGCCGAGGAGGTCGGCGAGGGTGCCGCCCGCCAGGCGGCTGAGCAGGATGCCGGCCGACATCCCGGCGGCCACCGTGGCCACGCTCCTGCCGCGGCGCGCCGCCGGGGCATGGCGTCCCGCGATGCTGCCGGCCTGCGCCGCGACAGCCGCGGCCGCGCCGATGAGCAGATACGCGGCCAGCAGCACGAGCGGGCCGGGCGCGGCAGCGGCGAGGAAGAGCGCGGCGGCGAGTGCGGTCAGCTGCGCGGGGACCAGGCGGTTGGGTGCGAGATGGTCGGTGAGCGGCAGCAGCAGGGCGAAGCCGGTCGTGCACCCGACGAGCGCGGCCGTGGGGACCAGGCCGATCACCGCCAGCGGCACGCCCAGGTCGGCCGCGACGGCGGCGAGCACGGGCTGGAGAGCGTAGTTGTTCGCGACAGCCGTCCCGGCGACGACCGCGAGCAGCACCACACCGCTCCGCGCGAGACCGTCGGTGAGGGCGGCGCGGGGGCGTGTGTTGCCTCGGGCGGGGCCGCCGGCGGGGGCCGTGCCGCTGGGCGTGGTGTCTCGGGTGGGGTCGTCGGTGAGGGGCATATGTGGGGGTGTGTTGTCCTGGGCCGGGCCGCCGGTGGGGGCCGTGCCGCTGGGCGTGGCGTTTGCGGTGGTGCCGTCGGTGGGGGGCGTGTGTGGGGGTGTGTTGTCCTGGGCCGGGTCGCCGGTGGGGGCCGTGCCGCTGGGCGTGCTGTCTCGGGGGAGACCGTCGGCGAGCGCCGTGCCGTGATGCGTGCTGTCTCCGGCGGAGCCGTCGGTCACCGCTGTGGGCGGCCGATGAGGCCGCGGCGCGCCGGGCGTGCCGTCGTTCGGTGGCCCCCCGCCGGTCCTGGACCTGCGCGGTAGCCCACGGCCGGTCGTACCGCCCGGTGCCCCGTCGTCGGTCGCCCCGGGCCGCGGCGCACGGGGGCGCGGCACGCCACCCCTGAGCAGCCCCCCGTCGCCCCGGCGCACCCCGCGCCTCACGGCCGTGCGCCCCGGGCCAGGACGACCACGTAACGGCATTCGCCGTCCGTGGTGTTGGCGAACACGCGCGGGGCGGGCTCGCCCAGCTCGATGGTGTCGCCCGCGGCGAGTTCGTGGACCGTGTCGCCGTCGTGGAAGGTCAGCCGCCCTTCGAGGACCCACACCACCTGCCGTACGAAGGCGAAGGCCGCGGCCGGATACGGCACGGTCGCACCGGCGGGCAGCCGGATCTCGGCGATCTCGGCGGGGAAGTGCGGGCCGCTGATCTGCCGGCGCAGATAGCCGGTGTCGGGGTCGCGCCACTCGGCGGCCTCGCCCGACCGGCGCACCCCGGCCGTGTCCGCGGCTTCCGGCCGCTGTCCCTCGGCCAGGGCCAGCAGCGAGGCGACACTGAGCTGGAAGGCGGCCGACAGCTTGCCCAGGACGACGGCCGTCGGCGAGCTCTCGCCGCGCTCGATCCGGCTGATCATCGCCTGGGAGACCCCCGAGGCGTCGGCGAGCTGCGCCAGCGTCCACCGGCGCCGCTCCCGCTCGGTGCGGACTCGGGCGGCGATCTGCGCCACCAGGGGATCTACTATGTTGGTCATGAATCCAATATACGAGAGGAGCCGGGTGGTGGAGGTGCGTCGGGCGCAGCCCGGTGACGTGGAGGCCGTCCGCGAGATCCGCAACCACGCGATCGCGCACTCCACGGCTCTGTGGACGGACACCCTGCAGTCCCCGGCCGAGGCGGAGACCTGGCTGGCCGCCCATCTGGAGCGCGGCTCCGCGTTCGTCGCCGAGGCGGACGGCGAGGTGGTCGGCTTCGCGGTCTACGGGCAGTGGCGGGAGAAGGAGGGCTACCGGCACACCGTGGAGGACTCGGTCTACGTCCGCGAGGGCCGGCACGGACTCGGTATCGGCTCGGCCCTGCTGGGCGCCCTGATCACGGCGGCCCGCGAGGCAGGCCACCACGTCATGATCGCCGGCATCGAGGCCGAGAACACCGCCTCGGTCCGGCTCCACGAACGCTTCGGGTTCCTGCACGCCGGCACGATCCCCGAGGTCGGCGTCAAGTTCGGCCGCTGGCTCGACCTGACCCTGATGCGCCTGCCGCTGTCCTGAACCGGTGACTCACCCCTCGGCGGCCGCGTCGTCGAGCAGCCGCCACGCCGCGAGGGCCAGCCTCGCCCGGGTCAGGCCCGCCGGGTCGGTGAGGTCCAGGGCGAGTGCCTTCGCGAGCTGGTCGACGCGGCGGGCCACGCTGCTGTGGTGGAGATGGAGCAGGTCGGCGGCGCGGCGCAGGGAGCCGGTGGTGCAGTAGGCGTCCAGGGTCGCCAGGTCGTCGGGGCCGGACGCGACGCGGGCGATCGCCGCGACGTCCGGGTTGGCCCGCAGGGCCTTCGCGGGCAGCTCGGCGAGAAGGGCCAGCGCCCCCAGGCCGGCGTGCTCGACGACGGGTTCGCGGGCGCTGGTGAAGCGCAGGGCGGTGCGGGCCTGCCGCCAGGACAGGGCGGGCGTCGTGGCGGAGCCGATGCCCGCGCGGACCTCCGCCGGGAAGCGGGCCGCGTCCACGCCGGTGGCCAGCAGGACACCGACGTCGGCGAGCGGCGCCGCCTTCACCGGCCGGCCCGGGCAGATCAGCCCGCCGATCCGGTCGAGGGGGAGTGCGGAGCGTACGGCGACGACCCGGACCGGCACACCGGCGGCGAAGCCCAGCAGTCGCAGCGCCCGCGCCCGGGCGGCCTCGTCGCTGTCGGGGCTGATCACCAGCTCGACGAGCGCCGGGTCGGCCATGGTGGTGCGGGCGGGGCCGTAGCGTTCCACGGCTGCCGCGACGGCGAGGGCGAGCCGGTCCAGGACCACGTCGTCGAGCGCGTTCGCCGCGGGCCCGGACCGCTCCAGCCACACCGTGCCGATCTCCTCCTCGTCGAGGGTGATCGGCACCGTGGTGGTGGCGGGGGCCGCCGGGTCGGAGGCGGCTGTGCCGTCGGGGGCCATCCGGACCGTCCGGCCCGTGCCGTGCAGCCGTATCCCCGCCACGCACTCGGCGAGTCCGGCCGACGCCCGGGCGAGCGCGGGCAGGTCCACGCGCCGGCGCATCAGCGTGTCGTAGAACGCGACGATGCGGATCGCGCCGTCCACATAGGGATCAAGTCCCGACAGCCGTACGGCCAGTGCCTCCATGTCCGCAGCATAGAGCGGCGGGCGTGCGCCGTTCGGCGCGCGAACCGGGCGTGACGCGCGACGGACGGCGGACGATCTATCCCGCCGTGGCCATGAGGATGGCCGTCATGGATCCCGAACTCGAAGCATTCGTCCCGCTGTTCCCGCGTGCCGACTTCAGCGACCCGGTCACCGCCCGCAAGGCACTTGCCGAGCTGGCGGCCGTGGTGCCCGCCCTCGACACCGACGGCCTGGAGATCGAGGACCGCACGGTGCCCGCCGACCCGGACGTGCCGGTGCGCGTCTACCGCCCCCGCCAGGCCCAGGGAGCCGTTCTCTGGCTGCACGGAGGCGGGTTCGTCATGGGCGATGTGCGCACCGAGCACCCCTGGGCCACCCGGCTCGCCCACGGTTCGGGCGCCGTGGTGATCTCCGTCAGCTACCGCGTGGCCCCCGAGGACCCGTTCCCGGCCGCCCTGGACGACGCCTACGCCGTCCTGAACTGGCTCGCCGCGCACGCCGCCGAACTCGGCGTCGACCCGGCGCGGATCGCTGTCGGCGGGCACAGCGCCGGCGGCGGACTCGCGGCGGCGCTCGCGCTGCGCGCCCGGGACGAGCGGGGCCCCGCCATCTGCTTCCAGGTCCTCAACCAGGCGCAGCTCGACGACCGGCAGGAGACCTGGTCGCAGCGCACCTTCACCGACACGCCCTGGGTGAACCGCGAGAAGGTCGCCCAGTCCTGGCAGCACTACCTCGGCTCGCGGCCCGCCACCCCGTACGCCGCCGCCGCACGGGCCGACGACCTGTCCGGTCTGCCCCCGGCGTACGTCTCCACCGCCGAGTTCGACCCCAACCGCGACGACGACCTCGACTACGCCCTGCGCCTGCTGCGCTCCGGCGTCTCCGTCGAACTCCACCAGTGGGCGGGCACCTTCCACGGCTCGCAGGCCCTGCTGTCCGCCGAGGTCTCGCAGCGCCAGAGCGCCGAACTCGGCGCGGTCCTGCGCCGCGCGCTGGCCCCGTGAGCCACTTCCGTGATCTGCCCAACCCATCGATGAGGAAAGGACGGACGCCTTGAAGATCCGACTGGCTCTGTGCGCGGGTGTGACCGTGCTCGGCATGTGTGCGGGCACGGTGGCGGCGGCCCCCGTACCCGAAGTGCCGCACACCGAGGCCGCTGAGGGGACGCGGCGGGCGGACCCCGCCGCGCTGCGATCCGCACTGGACGACGTCCACCGCGCGGGCGTACCGGGAGTGTTCGCCGAGGTGCGCGACGCGGACGGTCTCCGAAGCGGCGCCTCCGGGGTCGCCGACGTCCGCACCGGCCGGCCCGTCACCCCCGGACTGCGGCATCGGGTCGGCAGCGTCACCAAGACCTTCACCGCCGTCGCGGTCATGCAGCAGGTCGAGCGGGGCAGGATCGGCCTCGACGCGCCGATCGGCGACTATCTGCCGCACCTGGTGCCGGGGGAGCGCGGGCGCCGGATCACGGTCCGGATGCTGCTGAACCACACCAGCGGCATCCCCGACCACATCGTCTACGCCTTCCCGTCCCTGAAGGTCATGTCGCCGCAGAGCCTCGACGACAACCGGTTCCGGCGGTTCAGCCGGGCAGAGCTGATCGGGCTCGGCCTCTCGGCGCCTCCCGCCGGCGAGCCCGGAGGCCCGACCGGTGTGTACTCCAACACCAACTACCTGATCCTCGGCGAGCTGCTGGAGAAGGTCACCGGCCTTCCGGCCGAGGAGTACATCACCCGCCACGTCATCCGGCGCGCCGGGCTGCGCCACACCGCCTTCCCCGAGGGGCCGCGCATCCGGGGACCGCACTCGCGGATGTACGAGTCCCTGCACGGCCTGATCGACCCGCCGCGCGACTACAGCGTCTACGACATGTCGTGGGTGACGACCGGCGCGGGACTGGTGTCGACCATGGCGGACCTGAACCGCTTCTACGGCAAGCTCCTCGCGGGCGAGATCGTCGGCCCCTCCTCACTGGCCGAGATGCAGCGCACCGTCCCGGTCGTCGCCCTGGACGGCTCGACCGTCGAGTACGGCCTCGGCCTGCACCGCAGGGAGATACCCGGCTGCGGCACCTTCTGGGGCCACGACGGCAGCGCCTGGGGCGCGGGCACGCTGTCCTTCACCCGCGCCGACGGCCGGCGCCAGCTGTCCGTCGCGGTGAACCTCGCCCGCTGGAACCGCATGGACGCCTCGGGACAGCCGCAGCCCCACGCCATCGACAAGGCGCTCGCGGTGCTGGAGGAGCGGGCGCTCTGCGGCGATCACTCCTCTTGACGTACCGGGCAAATCGGTAAAAGGTGTACGTATACGCCGTAAATATACGGCGCACGGAGAGCTCGCCCCCCGAGGAGCCCGTGATGACGGCACAGGCGGCCCAGGCGGCCCCGAGGAACAGCGACCTGCGCACCCTCGTCGTCGGTGCCGGCGAGGCCGGACGCGCACTGGCCCGGGACCTGCTGCGGAACCCGCGCCACGGCCTGCGGCCGGTCGCATTCCTGGACGACGACACGGCCAAGCAGCAGGTCGCGGGCCTGGACGTGCTCGGCAGACTCGACGACACCGCGGAGGTCGTCCTGCGCCATCGCATCGAGGTCGTGGTGGTCGCCATCCCCGGGCTCGCCCCCCGCCGCTTCCGCCGGGTCGCCGCGGCCGCCGAGGCCGGCGGGGCGAGCGTGCGCCACCTGCCGTCGTACGTCGCCGCACTGCGCAGGGACGTGGTCGGCGGCGACCACCTGCGCGCGGTGGACGTACGCCGGCTCACCGGCCGCCCCGAGATCCCGGTGACCGGGCCCGACACCGGCGCGTTCCTCGCCGGGCGGCGCGTCATGGTCACCGGGGCGGGCGGCTCGATCGGCAGCGAGCTCTGCCGCCAGGTGCGCCGCTTCGAGCCCGGCCGGCTGTTCCTGCTCGACCACGACGAGTCCCATCTGCACCGGCTGGGCCTGGAGCTGTACGGCAGCGGACTGCACGACGACGACATCGTCATCTCCGACATCCGCGACCGCGCCCGCATCGACCAGGTCTTCGCCGAACTGCGCCCGCAGGTCGTCTTCCACGCCGCCGCGCACAAGCACCTGCCGCTGCTGGAGCGCCACCCCTGCGAGGGCGTGAAGTCCAATGTGACCGGCACCGACAACCTCGTCCGGGCCGCCCTCGCCGTGCACGCCGAACGCTTCGTGCTGATCTCCACCGACAAGGCCGCCGACCCCGTCTCGGTGCTCGGCGCGACCAAGCGGCTGGCCGAACTCATCGTGCAGGACCGCGCGGGCGGCTCGACGGTGCTGACCTCCGTCCGGTTCGGCAACGTCCTCGGCAGCCGGGGCTCCCTGCTGCACGTGCTGGCCGAACAGCTCGGCTCCGGGCGGCCGGTGACGGTCACCCACCCGGAGGTCGCCCGGTTCTTCATGTCCGTCGAGGAGGCCGTCGGGCTCGTCCTGGAGGCGGCGCGGATGGCGCGCGGCGGCGAGGTCTTCGTGCTCGACATGGGCGAGCAGGTCCGCATCGTCGACCTGGTGCACACCTTCGCGCGGGCGCTGCACGTACCCGACCCGGAGATCGAGTTCACCGGCCTACAGGCCGGCGAGAAGCTGCGCGAGACGCTGTTCTCCGAACAGGAGGCGCATCTGGGCACCCGGCACCCGCGCATCCTCGCCACCGTGCCGCCGGCCCGGCCGGTCGTCGCCGCGGCGCTGGGCGCGCTCGCCGCGCTGTACGCCGCGGCCGACGGCAACGACCGCACCGAGGTGCGCCGGCTGCTCGCCCGGATGCTGCCCGGGTTCCCCGCCCAGGTCACCGACTCGCCGAGGGAAGAGGGAATCGCACGTGTGGTGCCAGGTTGAGCCTGCGCAGGACGCTCAGCAGCTCCGGATGGTCGGTCAGCCGGGCGCCCTCGTACTCCCAGGAGAACGTCAGCTGCCCCTCCCAGTCGGACCGCTGCCACTGCGCGATCATGCCCCTCAGCTCCTCCGCCGTGGGCCAGCGCCACTGCTCGAAGGAGAACGCCTGGAGCATGCCCATGTACCGCTCGACACCCACCTCGCGCAGCTTCGCGATGACCTCGGGGATCTTCGTCCAGTCGCACGGCCGGTCCACCAGACAGGGATAGACGTCGACGCTCATCACGTCCGTGGTGCCCTTGAAGTCGGCGAACTGGTCGGGCCGGTCGACGTTGACGAGCGTGAAGCGGTCGGTGTCCGGGTCGAGGGAGCGCACCAGCCGCGCCCGCTCACGCACCTCGCCGGCCGCCTGCGGGCAGTTGAGGTTGGTGTTGGGCTCGTCGGCGATGAAGTAGCCCGCGATCCGGCGGTTGCCGGCCAGGTCGTAGCGCTCGAACTCCTCCCTGACCCGGTCGTCGCTCCACTCCCAGCGGCAGTTCGCCTTGTCGTAGCCGCCGAGCCAGACCAGGGCCCGCTGGCGGACCGGGGTGTCCTCGACATGTGCGGGGTTGACGTCGGCGAGCGTGTAGCCGTAGCGCACGGTGACCGGGTCCCTGGTGTTGAGCGCGACGGACAGGAACCGCCCGGACGGCACCTGCTCGGCGGACGACTGCGGACAGCCGCCGGCCAGGGTGCCCGCGACCAGGACACCTGCGAGGCAGAGGACGCGGCGTCTGCGCCGGCGTCGGCGGCGGGCGTCGGGCTCGGCCATCGGCAGGTCTCCCTAGGAACTCGGATGAACACGGAACCAGCTCAGCGAACAGACATGACTCAGTAAATCCGATCAAACGCCGCATTTCGATCTGAGGGGACGCGCGATGGAACTCAACGAAGCCCTGCGCCGCACCGTCGGCGGACACTGGCGGCTGCTCGTGCTGTTCCTCGTCCTGCCGATGCTGGTCGTGGCGACGCTCGAGCTGGGCGACGCACGGACCTACGTCTCCAAGGCACGCGTCCAGGCCTCGGCCACCCTGCCCACCACGGATGTGCAGGCCAACGCCATGCTCAGCCGGGTCCGGGCCGTCGCCACCAGCGGGTCCGTGCTCAAGGAGGCCCTGAAGAGGTCCGGCGTCGACGACCGCAGCCAGGCTCAGGTCGCGGCCGAGACCCATGTCGCCCGGCTCGGCGGCTCCGCGGTGTTCCACGTCAAGGTCACCGACCCCGACCCGCGGACCGCGGAGAAGCTCGCCGGAGCCGTGTCGGAGGAACTGGTCGCCTTCTTCAACGGTTCGGGAAACCTGCTGATCACGCAGCTGACGGACCGGCAGCAACAGCTCCGCCAGCAACGGCTGCGGGTGGCCGCGGAGATCCCGAACGCCGCCGACCCGGCCGAATCCGGGCGCCTGACCGCCCAACTGGGAGCCCTGGACCAGCAGATCCTCGACATCCAGGCCTCCCTGCGGGCCGCGGAGGCCGCCGGCCTCGGCGACCGCACGGCCTCGCTGCTCTCGTCCGCCTCCGACGCCGAACAGGTCCAGCGGGTGTCCCCCGTCCGGGTGATCCTGGCCGGAGCGGCCGGACTGGTGGCCGGGCTGCTGCTGGTGATGCTCCTGGAGATCCTGCGTCCGCACGTCGGCGGGCAGAGCGCCTTCGCCCGCGAGCTCGGCGGACCCGTGCTCGGCCGGCTCGGCCGCACAGACCGCCGGGCCGACCCCGGCGCACCGCCGCCCGTCGACGCCGAGACCGTCACCACCCTGCGCCGCGCCGTCGCCCGCCGCGGTCTGCAGACGCTGGTCGTGACCGGACCGGCCCCCGACGCCCGCCTCGCGGCGCTCGCCCGGGAACTGGAGGCCCGGCTCGCCGCAGCGCAGGGCACCTCATCCCGCGGCACCCGGCCGGGCGCACGCCAGGCCCCTGCCCCCGGGCCGGCGGAGTCCGACGGCGGGCCCGTCCACGCCGCAACCGGCTCCGGCGGCCTGGCGACAGCCGTGCGCGAACGCACCGAGCCGGTGAACGGCCGCATCACCCGCGTCGCCCCCGCCTCCCGCACCACCAGCCCGCGGGTGCGTGCCCTGCACGAGACGGACGACGTCCCCGACGGCGCCCGGACCGGCCTGGTCGCCGTCGAACCCGACCTGCCGCCGTACGCCGAACTGCGCCGCGTGCACAATCTGCTGGCCGCCACCGGCTGGCCCCTCGTCGGCGTCCTCGGCGACCCCGACCGGCACCAGCGCGCCCGGTCCCGGTGAGTCCCGTGCGCGCGCTGCTGGTCCAGGCCGGGGAACGCCTCCTCGTGGACTGCCGCCAGACCGCCCTCGCCCGGCTGCTCACCGAGGGCGGCGCGGGCGCCTGGCAGCCCGCCGGGCACGTCTCCGTGAAAGCGGAGGGCATGCTTACGCCGACGCTCACCACGGGCGGTGCGCGAGCCACGCCACCCGCCGCTGCGGCCCCCGCGGGCGGTGTGCACGCCGTACGCCCCGCCGCTGCGGCCCCCGCGGACGTCCACGTCGACGTCCACATCGAGGTCGAGCCGTCCCACGCGCCGTTCGACGTACGCGGTTTCACGCCCCTCACCCGGGGCGGCCACGCCCGGGGCGGGGCGGTCGTGCTCGCCAACGCCTGCGGCAGCGGTTTCGACCTGCGGCTGACCGCAACCGACGACCGGCTGCGGGTTCAGGCCCGCTGGCGCCCCCCGCGCCGGGAGCGGCTCGCGGCCGTGCTGCTGCGCTCCCGCTTCCACCTGCTGGCCCGCGCCGTACTGCTGCAGTACCCGGCACTCTGGTGGGCCGGCTGCCACGGCCGCGTCCCCGTGCACGCCGGCGCCATGACCGCGGGAGACTCCGTGCCCCTGCTGGCCGGGCCGGGGGGCACCGGCCGCTCGACCCTGCTGCTGCGGGCCGTCGCGGCCGGCGAGCACGCCTGCTCGGACAACCTGAGCGTGACCGACGGACAGGACGTGTACGGGCTGGTCGAACCGGTCCGGGTCGAGGGCGGCGGCGGCCGGCGCATGGCCCACGGCCGCTCCGAGTGCCCGCTGCCCGGCCGCGTCGACAGCCTGCGCCCCGACCGGCTCGTGATCCTGAGCCGGATGCCCGGCGGCCGCCCCCGGACACGGCCCCTCGATCCCGCGCAGGCCGCGAGAGTACTGATCACCGGCACGTACCTGGCCGGCGAGCTGCGCCGCTACTGGGCCTTCGCGGCAGCCCTGGCCCTGGGCACCGGCAGGGGACCGGCCCACCCGCCGATCGGCCCCGCCGCCCTGGACCTCGCCCAGCGCCTCCCGGCCGTCGAACTCCTCCTCGGCGACCGGCCGGACGACGGACTCGCCGCGCTCTACGGCACCCGCACACGGGCGGAGGCACGGCCATGACGACCCCGCACGCCGGCCCCGTGAAGACGGAGGCACGCCCATGAACACGCCCCGCGTCACCCCCGTACCCGCGCAGGCACGGCCATGACCCCGCAGCGCGTCGCCGCCGTCGTCACCCGGTTCGAGGCCGGCTCCGGGCATGTCGCCCTGCAAGGGGCGCAGGCCCTCGACCCCGCCGAGTACCGCACGACGATCGTCACCGGACGCGGCGGCCGGCGGCTGCTCGCCCTCGCCGCCGACGCCGGCATCGAGGTGGTCGTCGAACCCGCGCTGGTGTCGCCGGTCTCGCCCCGCGACGACCCGCGCGCCCTGTACCGGCTGACCCGGCTGCTCACCCGCCGCCGCTTCGACGTCGTGCACACCCACAGCGCCAAGGCCGGCACCCTCGGGCGGCTCGCCGCCCACCGCGCCGGAGTGCCCCGCGTCGTCCACACCTTCCACGGGCTGCCGTACCACGAGTTCGAGTCCGCCGCGCGGCGCGGCACGTACATTGCGATCGAGCGGTGGGTCGGGCGCCGCACCGACGTGGCGCTGTGCGTCGGCACGGCCGTGTCGGTCGAGGTGGTGCGGCGCCGGCTGGTGGCCCCGGAGCGGGTGCGCACCATCGAGGTGCCGGTCGCGCTCGACGCGCCCACCGCCACGCCCGCCGCCCGGGAGCGGGCCCGCGCGGCCCTCGGCCTGACCGGCCCCGGCCCGGTCGTCGGGGCCGTCGGCAGGCTGACGTACCAGAAGCACCCGGAGGCGTTCGTCGAGGCGCTCGCCGCGCTGCGCCGCCCGGGCCTGACCGGCGTCTGGCTGGGCAGTGGCGAACTGGAGGGAGAAGTAAGGGAGTTGGCGGTTCACAGGAAAGCCCCGGTGGTGTTCGCCGGTGAGCGCTCCGACATCCCCGAACTGCTCCCGGCCTTCGACGTGTTCGCGCTGCCGAGCCGCTACGAGGGGCTGCCCGTCGCCGTCGCCGAGGCGATGGTGTGCGGCGTCCCCGTGGTCGCCACGGCCGTCAACGCCGTGTCCGACGTGGTGGTGCCCGGCCGCACCGGCCTGCTGGTGCCGCCGCAGCGGCCCGACCTGTTCGCCCGGGCCGTCGCCCATCTGCTGGACCACCCGGGGCAGGCGGCCCGGATGGCAGCCGAGGCCCGCACGCGGATCGGCGACGGCTTCACCGCCGAGGCCCTGGCCGACGCGCTGTCCGCCGCCTACGCCCCCGAACGGCCCTGAACCGAGGAGTCGCGCCATGCGTGTCGACATCATCGGCGGCCAGGCCGCCGCCACCCGCACCGGACTGACGGTGTTCGACAGCGCCGAGGCCCCCGCCGACCCCGAGCTGCTCGACCGGGTGCGCAGCGGGACCGAGACCGCCGACCTGGCCGCGCCGCCGGTCGTGCTGCCCGACTTCTGCCACAAGGGCAAGTCGGAGATGCCCTCCAGCATCGCCGTGGCCACGCGCGGCGCGATCCGCCCGACCCTCACCGACGCCGCCCTCAACTGCGGCATGGCCCTCGCCGTGCTGGACGTGCCCCGGCCCTCCACAGCGGCCGTCGAGGAGTTCTACCGCCGGGTCCGGCAGCGCTACCCGGACCCGCCGCGCCGGCACGCCGAACTCACCCGCGCCGAGGTGCTGCGCGCCGCCGTCGAGGGCGCCGGATTCGCCGCCGAGCGCTTCGGCATCGACCCCGCCGACCTCGAACGCGTCGAGGAGTTCGGCCGGCTGCCCGTCGAGGAGTACGGCGGCGCCGGCCGCGCCCGCCGCGAACTGCCCTGGCTGTGCGTGCAGTTGGCCCGGCTCCGGTTCGGCGGCATCGGCCCCAGCACCCACTTCCTGGAACTGCAGGAGGTCGAGGAGGTGCTGGAGCCCGGCATCGCCGAGCACCTCGGCATCCACCAGGGCCAGGTGACCGTCCAGTACCACAACGGCGGCGGAGTGCTCACCGGACAGCTCGGCGAACTGTACGCACGCCGCCGGGCCGCCTCCCGGATGCTGCGCGCCGAGATGGCCGTGCAGAAGCCCCTGACCCACCTGCTGCGCCCCGGCGGACCGGCCGCACTGCGCCGGCGGTACGCCACGTACTTCCGCGACGGCTGCCCCTCGGTGCCCATCGACGGCGACGAGGGCCGGCGGGTGCTCCTCGCCCAACGCCTCGCCATGAACTACGGATTCGCCTACCGCCTCGCCACCTACGCCTCCCTGCGCGCCTACGCCCGCAGCTCCTTCGGGGCGTCCCTGCGGCTGGTCGTGGACTCCCCGCACAACTCCGTCTACGAGGAACTCGTCGACGGCGAACCGGCCTTCGTGCACCGGCACAACGCAGCCCGCGCCTGGACCCCGGAGATGATGGCGGGCCACCCCGCCTTCGCGCACACCGGCCAGCCGCTGCTGGTGCCCGGCACCAACCGCACCTCCTCGTTCCTGTGCGTGCCCGCCCCGCAGGCCCACCGCAGCCTGTACACCGCCTGCCACGGCACCGGCAGCATCATCGGCGACTTCGAGCGCAGCGGCCGCAGCGGGCCGGACCCCCGCCACCGCCACACCCTGCGCTTCACCTACGACCGGGCCGCGCCGCGCCGGGTGCCCCAGCTCGACGACGCCGGGGTCGACGCGGCGGTGGCCATCCTCTCCGGAAACGGGCTGGTCAGGCCCGTCGCCCGGCTCCGGCCCTTCGCGGTGCTGTCATGACGACGTCACCGGCGACGGCCCCGTCGTCACGCGAGGGGATGTGGCGCGAGCTGCTGCCTCCCGGACGGCGCTACCTCGCCCTGCCGACCCGGCGGCATCCGGTCGTGGTGGCCGAGGACCGGGCGCCGGTGCTGTCCTACGTCCGCCAGTCACTGCTGGCGATCCCGCCACCCATGCCGGGCTGGCTCTACCCGGCCGCCCGCGCCGCGCTCGCCGTACCGGCCCTGCCGCGCATCCTGCCCGGCCTCGCCGTCACCGCCGAGGACGCCGGCGCCGCACCGCCGGACGAGGCGCTCGACGACCTCGGCCGGCTCACCGCCACCGGACCCGTGGTGCTGCTCGACCACAGCCACGACCCGGCGGCCCGCCTGCTCCTGCTGGTCTTCCCGCCCGGCTCGCCGGACCCCGCGACGGCCGTGAAGATCCCGACCGGCCCGCACGCCGCCCAGTCGATCCTGCGCGAGGCCGAACGACTGGGAGCCCTCGCCCGCCTGCCGCTCGGCGCGGCCCGCCCGACCGTCCCCACCGTCCAGGGGCTGCTGCGCCACGGCGACCTGCCCGCCCTCGCCACCACCGCCCTGCCCGGGGTGTCGATGCTGGTCGCCTACCACCGCCCCGGCCACCACGCCCGGCCCGGCCCGGTCCGCGCCGACTTCGCCGCGGCCGCCCACTGGCTCGCCGACCTGCAGTCCGCCACGGCCGGTGCGCCCGCGCCCCTCGACCTGCGCCCCGGAGTGGTCGAGACACTGGACGGCCGGCTGCCGAGGCCCGCCCGCGTCCACCTGCACGCCCTGCGCCGCCGGCTGCGCGCCCACCGGGCACCCCGCACCGCCGTGCACGGCGACTTCTGGCCCGGCAACCTCCTGGTCGGCCACGGCAGGATCTCCGGCGTCGTCGACTGGGAGCACGCCCGCAGCGCCGGAAGCCCGCTCGCCGACCCCGCCCGGTTCATCGTGTCCTACTGCGAGTACCTCGACCGCCGCACCCGCCCCGGCCACCGCGTGCCCGGCCACCACGGGCTGATCGCCGGCCGGCCCGGCGCCGCCCTGGTCTACGCGCTCCACGGCACCGGCTGGTACCCGCGCCTGGTCCGCGACTTCCTCGCCGCCGCGGTGCACCGGCTGGGCCTGCCCGTCGCCTGCGGGCGCGACGCCGTGCTCGCCGAGCTGGCCGCGGTCGCCGCCGAGGCCACCGACCCCCGCTTCGCCCAGGCGCAGGACCGCGCCTTCACCGTCCTGCTCGCGGCCGAGGAGGTGCCATGGCCGTCCTGACCGCACCCGCGCGCACCCCGCGCACCTCCACCGCCCGCTACGAGACCCTCACCCGCACGACGGCCGTCGTGGCCTGCGCCGCTCTCGTCCTGCAGCCGATCCTGCAGCCCACCGGGCCCGGCAACAGCTCACCCGTGGACGTCCTCACCGTCGCCACCGTCCTGCTGAGCCTGCTGTGGGCCGCGACCTGCGGACGGCGCATGGGCGCCCCCTACGCCGTCGCCGGCGGGCTCATGCTGCTCAGCGGCACCCTGGCGGGCCTGGCCGGGCCGCTGCCGGGCACCTCGCTGCTGAACGTCGCCCGCGAGATCCTGCTGATCGCCTGGTGCGTCGCCCTGTACAACCTCGCCCGCCGGCCCGGGATGCTGCGCCTGCTCACCTCCGCCTTCGCCTACGCCGCCGTCGTGTGGGCCTCCGTCCTGGTGGCCGCCACCCTCACCGGCGTCACCGCCCTGCAGGGCGTCTCGGAGGCCGAGGGCGAGCGCAAGCTCTTCACCCTCGGCGACCCCAACTACGCGGCCACCTACTGGGTGATGTCGCTGTTCATGGTGTACGCCACCCAGCGCCCGCGAGCCCGCCCGCTGCGCTGGTACGGCTACGCCATGCTGCTGTGGGCCCTGCTGCTGAGCCAGTCCAACGGCGGTCTCCTCGACCTCGGCGTCGGCCTGGTCTTCGCCGGCGTGTACGCCGTGCACCGCAGGGCCGGACCCGTCGCCGCGGCCGCCGCCCTGCTGGCCGTCGCCCTCGCGGTCGGCGGCGCGCTGGGCGCGGCCCCGCTCGCGCAGGTGCAGGACCGGGCCCGGCTGTCGGAGCAGACCGAACTGGTCAACACCCTGGGCCGCAGCGGTTCGAGCACCGAACAGCGCGGCACGCTGGTGCGCGAGAGCATCGACCTGTACGGGCAGCAGTGGGTGACCGGCCACGGCCCGGGCACGACCAAGCAACTCCTGCTGGACCGCCAGTACCCGTACGCCAAAGAGGTCCACGACGACTATCTGGCGGCCCTGGTCGAACGCGGCCCGCTCGGTGTCGCCGGACTCCTGCTCCTGGTCGCGTCGGCGGCCTGGCGCTCGGCCCGTGCCCTGCGTGCGCCCCCCGACAGCCGTTTCGCCGCCCAGGTGCCCCGCCCGGCCGGGCTGGTCGCGGCCCTGCTGGGCCTGGCCGTGGCCGGCGCCTACTACGAGGTGCTGCACTTCCGCTTCCTGTGGGTGCTGCTGGCGTTCGTCGCGGTGCTGGCGTCGGCGCCCGACCCCGAGGACGACCGGACCCCGCCATGACCGCCCAGCCGGCGGCCTCCGCGCTCGGCGGCCGCAGCGTGGCCGGCAACCTCGCCGCCCAGGGCGCCGCGGTGGGCCTGGTCTTCGTCGCCGGCCTGCTGGTCGCCCGGCTCGCCGGGGCCGAGGTGCTCGGCGAGTACGCGCTGCTGCGGGTGCTGCCCTGGCTGACCGGGGTCGTCGTCAGCTGCGGACTGCCGCTGGCCAGCGCCTACTTCCTGGCGGGGGAGCGGCGCGAGGACCCCCGGCTGCCCCCCACACTGGCGCTGCTGGCCCTGGCCGGGGCGGTGGCCGGTGCCCTGCTGTGGCTGGCGCTGCTGCCGCTCTTCGACGCGTTCTTCACCACCGTGCCCGGCTGGCAGCTCACCCTGCTCGCGGCCACCGTCGTCACCCAGCTGTTCACCGTGTGGGGCAAGGCCTGCTGCCAGGGCCGGGCCGATCTGCGGGGCGCGAACCTGATCATCGTCACCGAGGAACTCCTCTTCCTGCCCGCCTACGGCCTCGCCCTGCTCGGCGGCCTGCACGGCTCCACCGCCGTCGTCACCGGACTGCTGGGCGGCGGCGCGGCCGCCACCGCCGTGTCGCTGGGCCGCCTGGCCGCCACCGGGTTCGGCCGCGGCTGGGGCCGCCCGCACCGCCCGCTCGCCGCCGAGGTCGTCGGCTACGGCGCCCGCGGGCAGCTCGGCAACGTCCTGATGCTCGTCAACCTGCGGCTGGACTTCCTGGTCGTGGGCACGCTGTCCGGGCCGGCCGTGCTCGGCGTGTACGCGGTCGCCTCCAAGTTCGCCGAACTGATGCGGCTCCCGGCCGTCGCCCTGCACTACGTCCTCTACCCGCGCTTCGCCCGCGCAGGAGCCGACCGGGCCCGCGCCGAGATGCGCCGCTTCCTGCCCCGCGCCACCGCCCTGACCGCCGTACTCGCACCACCGCTGGCGGGCGCCGCCGTGCTGCTGCTGCCGGCGCTGTACGGCCGGGAGTTCGCCGGCGCGGTCGTGCCCGCCTGCATCCTGCTCGCGGGGCTCGCCGTGGAGGGCGCGGCGGCGGTGTCCACCGCCTACCTGTTCGGCGTCGGCCGGCCCGGGATGAACTCCTGGGGGATGGCGGCCGGGGTCGTCGTGACCGTCGGCCTCGACGTCCTGCTGATCCCCCGTTACGAGGCCGTCGGCGCGGCCGCCGCGTCCGGCGTCGCCTACCTGGTCACCACCGCGGTGCTGGTGGCCCTGGCCCGTGCCGTGGCCGCGCACGGCACCCGACCCCGAAGGAACCGCCATGCGCACAGTATCCGCCCACCCCAAGTCCGCACGCCCTCCCGGCCGGGTCGTCCTCGTCGGCGCCGTGCACGAGGCGCAGGCGGCACTGACGGCCCTGCTCCACTCACCGCTGGTCAGCCTGGAGGCCGTGATCACGCCGCCTGACGAGGAACGCAGGCGCCTGTCCGGCGCCGCCGACCTCGCGGGCACCGCCGGGGCCGCCGGCATCCCCGTACTGCGCGAGGGCGACGTCAACGCGCCCGCCGTGGTGGCCCGCGTCCGGGAGCTGGAACCGGACCTGGTGGTCGTCGTCGGCTGGACCCGGCTGCTCGGCCCCGAGCTGCTGTCCGTGCCCCGGTACGGCTGCGTCGGCTTCCACGCCTCCCTGCTGCCGCGGCACCGCGGCCGCGCCCCGGTCAACTGGGCGATCCTGCGCGGCGAGAACGTCACCGGCAACACCATGATGCTGCTCGACCCCGGCGCGGACACCGGGGACATCGTCGACCAGCGCAGGCTGTACATCGGCCCCGAGGACACCGTCGCCACCGTCTACGACCGGGTCGCCATGGCGGGCGCCGACATGCTCCTCACCCATCTGCCCGCCCTGCTCACCGGCACCGCCCGGCGCAAGCCGCAGAACCCGGCCGCGGGCGATGTGCTGCCCCGCCGCACCCCCGCCATGGGCCTGATCGACTGGGACCGCCCGCCGCGCGCCGTGCACGACTGGGTGCGGGCGCTGACCACGCCCTACCCCGGCGCGTTCGGGATGCTCGACGGCGAACGGGTGATGGTCTGGCGCACCCGTCCGCCGCGCCGCGACGAACCCGCCGGCCCGCCCGGCATGGTCCTCGCCGTCGAACGCGACGGCGTCCGCATCGCCGCGCGCGGCGGCAGCGTCGTGGCCACCGAGATGGGCAACCGGGCCGAACCGCCGCAGCCCGCCGCCCGCTGGTGCCATCGGTTCGGCGTGCTGCCCGGCACCCGGTTCGCGCCCGTGCCGCCCGAAGTGTCGCGCTGGGTACGCGGCGAGGGCCCCCGCCCCGAGGGAGCGCTGCGATGAGCACCGTGCTGGTGCTGGCCGCCCACCCCGACGACGAACTCCTCGGCGTGGGCGGCACTCTGGCCCGGCACGTCGCCGACGGCGACGCCGTGCACGCCGTCGTCCTCACCGAGGGCGCCTCAAGCCGCTACCGCAAAGGGCTCGCCGAGGACCTCGCCAAGTCGGCCCACCGCGCGGCCCAGGTGCTCGGACTGACCTCCCTGCGGCTGTGGCGGCTGCCGGACCAGCGGCTGGACGCACTGCCCCTCATCGAGGTCGTGCAGCAGGTCGAGGCCGTCGCCGACGCACTGCGCCCCGACCTCGTCTACACCCACTTCCCCGGCGACGTGAACGCCGACCACGGCATCGCCGCCCGCGCCGCCTGGACCGCCTGCCGCCCCTATGTACTGCCCCGGCTGCGCCGGTTCGCGGTGTTCGAGACGCCGTCGTCCACGGAGTGGGGCTGGTCGGCCGAGACGCCGTTCACCCCGTCGCTGTACGTCGACGTCGCCGGCACTCTCGAACTGAAGCTGGAGGCCATGAGCTGCTACGACACCGAACTGCGCGACCCTCCCCACCCGCGCTCGCTGCCGGCCCTGCGCGAGCGCGCCGCGTACTGGGGCAGCCGGGTCGGGCGGGAGGCCGCCGAGCCGTTCCAGGTGCTGCGGGAGGTGCTCTGAGGTGATCGCACCGCCGGCTGCCGGGGAACTCCACGGGGACACCGCCCTGCGCCGCGCCGCGGACATCGCCGTCGCCCTGCTGCTGCTCCTCCTGCTGCTCGTGCCGCTGCTGCTGCTCGCGCTGCTGGTGCGGGCCACCAGCCGCGGCCCCGCCGTGTACCGCCAGCGCCGGGTGGGCCGTGGGATGCGGCCCTTCACCATCCTCAAACTGCGCTCCATGACCGCGGACGCCGACCGGGCGGGCCCGGCCGTCAGCGCGGCGGCCGACCCGCGCGTCACCCGCCTCGGGCACTGGCTGCGCCGCACCCGCCTGGACGAACTCCCGCAGCTGGTCAACCTGTTGCGCGGCGACATGACCCTCATCGGGCCGCGCCCCGAGGTCGAGCGGTTCCTGCCGTACTACACCCCCGAGGAGCTGCACCTCCTGGACGTGCGGCCCGGGGTGATCGGCCCCGGCGCGCTGTACGCGGCACACCACGAGGCCGACCTGGACGACAGCCTCGGCGCCGAACGGCTCTACGTCGAGCGGCAGTTGCACGAGAAGCTGGCCCTTGACCTGGCCTATCTGCACGACCGCCGGCTGAGCACCGACCTGCGGCTTGTTGGGCAGGCGGCCGGCACGGCCCTGGCGCGTCACTGAGCGGCTCGGCGGCGTTCAGCGTCCGGCGCGTCACTGAGCGGCTCGGCGGCGCTCAGCGTCCGCCCGTCTCCACCGCGTGCCACTGCGCCCGCAGTTTGCCGGTGTCCAGGACGAGCGTGTACTGCCCCTCGATCATTCGCGAGCGCACGATCGGCGCGGTGGCGAAGGTGGTGTCACCGGCGTCCAGGTGCCGCAGCCCGATCACCAGGTCGCGCAGATCGCCGTTGGACATCCGGTCGTCGACGCTGACCGTACGGGTGATCGCGTCGAGCATCCGGCCCGTACCGAGCGGATCGGTGAGGCTGACCCGGCCCCGGATGCGGTCAGCGAGGCTGTGCAGGAACTGCTGCTGGTGCTTGATCCGGTCCAGCTCGCCGCCCGGCACGCCGTGCCGCTGCCGGACGTAGGCGAGTGCCTCCTCGCCGCGCATCAGATGGGTGCCGGCCGTGAACCGGTGCTGCAGGACGGGGTCGTAGGAGTCGCGGTCGATGGTGACGGGCACCCCGCCCACCGCGTCGGTGAGGGCCTTGAAGCCGTGCCAGTCGACGACGCCGAAGTGGTCGACGCGGGTGCGGGTGAGCTGCTCGACCGTCTCGATCATCAGCGGCGGCCCGCCCCAGGAGAACGCGGCGTTGATCTTCGCGGAGCCGTGTCCGGGGATCGGCACCCAGCTGTCCCTCGGCAGGGACAGCACGGAGGCGGTGCGCTCGTCCTCGTCGAGGTGCACCAGCATCAGCGTGTCGGTGCGCTGGGCGCCGCGGCGCCACAGCGCGGCGACGGCGTCGCTGCCGGTGGTGGGCTGCTCGGAGCGGCTGTCGACGCCCGCCAGCAGGAACGTCGTACCGCCGTCGTGGGCCGCCGGGCGGGGCGGGCGCGGTCCGGTGGGGAAGGCGTGGGGGATGCGGGTGACCTGGTCGCCGTAGTGGTCGGTGGCCCACCAGAAGGTGCCGGCGCCCAGCGCGGCGACGGCGAGTACGACGGTGACGCCGAGCAGCAGCAGGACCCGCAGGACGCGGTGGCGCCGGGCCGCGTCCGGCCGTGGCTCCCAGCGCGGCCACCGTTCGCGCGCGGACATCAGAAGTCGTCCGGGTAGGGGTCGGCCAGCGCGGCGTGCGCCCGGCGGGTCGGCTCGGCGGCCGGGAAACCCGGCAGCAGTGCGGCGAGGATGCGGCGTACGCCCGGGGTGTCGTTGTGCTCGGCCGCCGCGTAGAGCGCGGGCAGATGCCGGGCGAACGGGGTCGCCCGGGTGAGCGGCTCCGCGGCGAGGATGCCGGGGCGGGAGGTGTGGGTGGGCCGCTCGTGCGCCGACAGCAGCCGCTCGTGGAGCTTCTCGCCGGGCCTGAGGCCCGTGTAGCGGATGTCGACGTCGGCGATGTGCAGGGAGCGGGCGTAGGCGCGGACCAGGTCCTCCACGCGCACCGGGCCGTCGAGGTCGAGGACGAACACCTCGCCGCCGCGCGCCATCCGGGCCGCCTCCAGGACCAGCCCGACGGCCTCCTCGACGGTCGTGAAGTACCGGGTCGCCTCCGGGTGGGTGACGGTCACCGGGCTTCCGGCGCCCAGCTGCTGGGCCACGACCGACAGCAGCGAGCCGCGGCTGCCGAGCACATTGCCGAAGCGGACGGCGGCGAACACCGTGCCGGGCGGGGCGTCCTGTCCGCCGCTGCCCACCACCATCTCGGCCATCCGCTTGGTCGCCCCCAGCACGGACACCGGGTCGGCCGCCTTGTCGCTGGAGACCAGCACGAACCGGGAGGTGCCGACCGCGGTGGCGGCGCGGACCAGGTTCTCGGTGCCGCGCACGTTCGTCTTCACGCCTTCGCACGGGTGCAGTTCGAGCAGCGGCAGATGCTTGTGGGCGGCCGCGTGGAAGACCACCTCG
This sequence comes from Streptomyces sp. NPDC053367, assembly GCF_044545925.1. Taxonomy (NCBI): domain Bacteria; kingdom Bacillati; phylum Actinomycetota; class Actinomycetes; order Kitasatosporales; family Streptomycetaceae; genus Streptomyces; species Streptomyces sp. NPDC053367. Next base: position 166,940 of record NZ_JBITYN010000002.1, read on the forward strand.
GGCCGTAGCTCGCGGAAGACCTGGTCGACGCGGGGCCGGTCGCGGATGTCGGAGATCACCGTGTCGTCGCCGCTCAGCGCGTCACCGTACAGCTCCAGTTGCAGCCGGTGCAGATTGGACTCGTCGTGGTCGAGCAGGAACAGCCGACTCGGTCCGAACGCCCTTATCTGATGGCACAGTTCACTGCCCACCGAGCCGCCCGCGCCGGTGACGAGGACCCGCCGGCCGGCCACCACCGACCGCGCCTCGGGGCTGACGACGTGCATCTCGGCGCGCCCGATCAGCTCGCGCAGGTCCAGTGCGCGCATGTCGCTGCCGACGACGTCCCGCTGGAGCGCGGCGACGAACGACGGCAGGTGGCGCACGCTCGCGCCGGCGTCCTCGGCGGCCCGGGCGACCTGCCGGAAACGGTCGGGGGCGAGGGCGGGGATGGCCACGACGACCGCGTCGACCCGGTGCGCGCGCACGGCCGGCCCGGTGTCGTCCAGCCCGCCGAGCACGGGCAGCCCCCCGGCCGCCCCGGCGCTCCGCTTGGCCGCGTCGTCGTCCAGGAACCCCACCGGGTCCAGCCCGAACTCCGGCGTGTGCGCCAGGTCCCGGGCGAGCGACCGCCCCGCCTCCCCGGCCCCGATGACCAGCGTGCGCAGCCCGGCGATCCGGGGTGGTGCGACGGGCGGGGCGGGGGCGGCGTACCGGGCGAGCCGCTCGCAGACCCGGTCGAGGTCCCGCTCCGAGAGGTCGGGGTACAGGGGCAGCGACAGCAGCTGCGGGAACAGCGCGTCCGCCCCGGGCAGACCGTCCGGCGGCACGGTGGCCACGCGCCGGAAGTACGGCATGTGGTGCAGCGGGACGAAGTGCACGGAGGTGCCGATGCCGTCCCGGGCCAGCCGCTCGATCAGCTCGTCGCGGTCCGTGCCGTACTGCTGCAGGACCCGCACGGCGTACAGGTGCCGGGCGTGCTCGCCGGGTACCGGCGAGGCGAGCGGTTCGAGGCCCGGGATCTCGGCGAGCGCGGCGTCGTAGCGGGCGGCCAGTACGCGCCGCCGCTCCTGCCAGTCGTCGAAGTGGCGCAGCTGGAAGCGGCCCACCGCGGCCTGCACATCGGTCATGTTGGCCTTCATTCCGGCCTCGTCGACGGTGTAGCGCCAGCTGCCGCCGGGCAGATGGCGGCGCCAGGCGTCGGCGGACATGCCGTGCAGCCGGGCGCGGCGGACCCGGTCGGCGATGTCGGGGTCGTCGGTGGTGAGCATCCCGCCCTCGCCGATGGGGAGGTTCTTGGTGGCGTAGAAGCTGAAGCAGGCCGCCGCCGACAGGCCGCCGCCCACGGGCCGGTCGCCCACCCAGGTGCCGAGCGCGTGCGCGGCGTCCTCGACGACCTGGCCCAGCGGCAGGCCCGCCGCCTCGGCCAGTTCGTCCAGGGGGGCGGGGGCGCCTCCGTAGTGCAGGACCGTCATCGCCTGGGGGCCCGCGCCGCAGGCCCGGGCGGCCCGCTCGACCGTGTCGGGGGTTGCCGTCGCGGTGCCCGGGTCGACGTCCACCAGCACCGGCCGCAGCCCGGCGTGCACCACGGCCTGCGCGGCGCCGCAGAAGGTCACGGCCGGCACCAGCGCGGGCGCGCCGTGCGGCAGCCGCAGGGCGCGCAGCGCCAGCTCCAGCGCGGCGGTGCAGGAGCTGACGGCGAGGGCGTGGCGGGCGCGGACCTGGGCCGCGAACTCCGCCTCGAACAGCTCCGCCTCCCGGCCGGTGGTCACCCATCCCGACGCCAGCACCCGGCGTGCCGCCCGGCGGGCCTCGGGACTGATCCGGGCGACGGCGAAGGGGACGCCCCGCGAAGCGCCGTCCTGCCGGTGCCGGGGCCGCAGTCGGTGAACTGTCATGACGGGCCTCATCCATAAGGCGTATATTTACGGCGTATACGTACACTTTGCGCCGACGGGTACATACAGTCAACAGGGGACGGCCGGACCACCGGAGGCGGACATGGCGAGAGGGCGGACCGGGTCGGCCGGGGGCAGCGGCCAGGGGGTTCCGGCGCGGCGCGCCAGTGACCGTGGCCGCTACGGCCGCCTCAGCCGCGAGCGCGTACTGGCCGCCGCGCTGGAACTGGTCGACCGGGAGGGCCTGTCCGCGCTGAGCATGCGCCGCCTCGGCGCGGAGCTGGGCGTCGAGGCGATGGCGCTCTACCGCTACGCCGAGGGCAAGGACGCCCTCCTGGACGGCCTGGTCGAGGCGCTGTACCTGGAACTCGAGCAGCGGCTCGGGGACTGGGACCGTGAGCAGGACTGGCGCTCCGGGCTGCACCGGATCGCGCGGGCCACCTACGACGTCTGCCTCTCCCACCCGCACGTCGTGCCGCTGCTGGCCACCCGCATGCTGGCCGTCCCGCTGGCCCGCCGCCCCCTCGCGGTGCTCAAGGACCATGAGCGCGTCCTCGCCCTGCTGGAGCGCGCGGGCCTGGACGAGACCCGTACCGCCGCCGCCTTCGAGGCCGTCACGGCCTGGCTGCTGGGCTGGGTCTCCGCCGAACTGCGCGCCATGGTCGACAACCCCGACGAGCCGGACCCGGCCTTCAGGCTCGGCCTGCACCGCATGCCCTCCCACGAGCTGCCGACCCTGCGCCGCACGGCCGCCGCCCTGGCCGAACGCGCGGGCCCCCGGGGACTGGCCACCGGCCTGGACGCGCTGCTGGACCGGTTCGCTCAGGTTTAGCCCGTCCGGGTGGGCGAGGCGAACGGGGGCCGTGCGCGCAAGCGGGCCGCCCTGTCGTTCGGTGATTCACCGACATCGGTGGATATGCCAAGGAAATGCAGACCGGGAGAGGGCGACCGGCGAAGCGTTTCCCCTCGTGCGGCGGGAGCGGTTCAGCGCCGGCCGGCCCAGCACCACGCCGGGGACGGTCGAGGACGGCGACCGGGAGGTGAGCGCCCGCGGGCCGCGTGCCGGCCCCGATGTCACTCGCGGGTACCCACCTCCCCCGAGGAGACCCCGGCTCACACCCGGCAGGGAGTTCCGCTCCGTCCGCTCACCCGGCGTAGGTCTCGTACTCGGCGACCTGGGGGGTGCCGACGGCGCCCGTGATCTCGAAGGTGATCTTGCTGAGGGTGGTCCTCGGTACGGCGATGACGCCCGCGCCGGTGCCCGAGGTGAGCACGGCGCCGTTGTCGCCGTTGAGGACCCTCCAGGTGCCGATGCGGCCCGCGGCGCCGGACGCCTCCCGGATGTCGATCCGGGACACGGTGGTGGGGGAGCCCCACTTGATCGAGACCGAGCCCGTTGTGCCGGCCGGCGACCAGTAGGTGCTCATGTTGCCGTCCCGTACGTTGCCGTAGCTCGTGCCGTCGGCCTTGCTGGACCCGTCCGAACCGGCCCCGATGCTGAGGTTGGTCCCGGTCGGCTGGCTCGGCGTGGGCGTGGGCGTGGGCGTCGGGGTCGGGGTGGGCGTCGGAGTGGGGGTCGGGGTCGGGCTCGTCGGTGTCGGACCGGGCGTCTGCGGGGTGCAGTTGCCGTCCGAGACGCGCAGGCCCTTGTTGGCGCCCGCCGTCTGGCTCACGATCCCGGGCACGCAGGAGGCGGCGTCGAGGGTGTAGGCGTAGGGGATGCTGACGGTCGTGTTGGAGACGGGGTTCGGTCCGGCCGGGTTGTAGTCGCTGCTGCGGGCGGACCAGGTCACGTTGTCGAAGACGTTGCCGCCGACCTGCCAGTAGCCGGCCGCGGTGGTGTAGAAGGTGCCCAGGACGTCCTTGGAGTCCTCGAAGTAGTTGTTGTCGACCTTGGCACGCGCTCCCGCCCGGGAGTTGATGCCGGACTCGTTCAGGCTCACGTAGTGGTTGTTGTACATGTGCGCGACGCCGCCGCGCAGCAAGGGAGTGCGGGAGTCGATGTTCTGGTACAGGTTGTGGTGGAAGGTGATGTAGCTGTTGGACAGCTCGGTCTCGCTGGACCCGATGAGGCCGCCGCGGCCGGAGTTGCGCAGGACGCTGTAGGACAGCGTCACGAACTGGGTGTTGTCCTTCATGTCGAACAGGCCGTCGAAGCCCTCCGACTCACCGCCCGACGCCTCCAGGGTGACGTGGTCGACCCAGACGTTGCGGACGTTGCTCTCCATGCCGATGGCGTCGCCGCCGTTGGAGGTGGGCGAGCCGGACTTCTTGACGTTCCTGACGGTCACGTTCTGGATGACGATGTTGCTGGACTCGCGGATGTGGATGCCGAGTTGGTCGAAGACGGCACCGCTGCCGACGCCGACGATCGTGACGTTGCTGATCTGCTTGAGCTCGATGACGCCGTCGGCGGTGTTGCAGCTGCTGCCGGACACCTTGCTGGTGTTGGCGTGGTTGATGGTCCCCTCCACCTGGATGGTGATCGGGGTGCTGCTGCCGGCGCGGCCGCACAGGGCCGCGTGGATCGCCGTTCCGGTGGTGGCCCGGACCGTCTGGCCGCCTGCGCCGCCGGTGGTGCCGCCGTTCTGGGTCGCGTAGCCGGTGGCGCCGCCGGTCGCCGCCGATGCCTCGGGCATCGACAGCACCGCGCCTGCCGCGGCCGTGAGGGCCAGGGTTGCCAGCGCGGCATGGAGTCGCACTGCGACGGGTCGTCTCATCTTCGCCTCCTCGTTGGTCGTACGTCGTGGGGTGCGGGGTGCGGGGTGCGGGGTGCGGGGTGCGGGGTGCTGATGTGCTGTGTGCCGCGCATGAGCGGGGCCCTCCCCGGCGCCGCCGGGCCGGGCGTACGGCCGGGGTGGGTCGGGTGGCTCCGGTAGCTCAAGTGGTGCGGGCGGCTCGGTGGTTCGGGTGGTGCGACGTGCACGGCGGGTGCTCTGCGGCGTGGAGCTCCCGTATGTCCCGCGAAGGTCTTCGAACGTCCCTCGAATGACCCTCGTAGCGACAGAAAGCGCTTTCGGTGCGGCGAGAATAGGGTGCCCTTCGCGGTGCTGGCAAGGCTCTGTGCGTGATGCGGCGAAGCGCCGCTGGGCCCGTTTCGTTCGCATCTCGCGAGGCTCGTCATGGTTTCCGCGGGGGTGAACAAGCCATGGGGGCGGCCCCCGGCGCCGCCCTGGTCACCAGCGGGGGCCGGCGGCGGGCAGGAGTGCTGGGGTCGTCCGGTGCTCGCTGTGGACGGACTGCTTCGAGGGTCGCCTCACCGCGGCATCCGCCTTCTTCGCACTGCTCGGTCGTCGCCTCTGCCGCGTTGTCGACGCACCTTCAACAGCCCTGGATCTTCCTGTGGGCACTCCCCGAGGGTGCGGCCGTATGCGCCTCATGGCCGTCGCGTGCAAGGCCGTGCCGGAGCGCGGCCAGTGTGAACATGGCGGAAAACGAACCCGCGCCGCCCGAGAGGGGCGCACGCGACGACTGCGCGGTTCGGTGGAGTAACCGCTTTCTCCGTGAGTCGGTCGCCACCCTGTTGCCGGGCCGCTCAGTCCAGGCAGAACTCGTTGCCCTCGATGTCCCGCATCACGATGCACGCGCCATGGCCGTCGTACAGGAGTTGCTCGCGTACCGCGCCGAGACCGACCAGCCGTGTGCACTCCGCCTCCAGCGCGGCGAGCCGCTCCTCGCCCACCAGACCGGTGGCGACGCGTACGTCGAGATGCACGCGGTTCTTGACGGCCTTGCCCTCGGGAACGCGCTGGAAGAAGAGGCGCGGGCCCACGCCGGAGGGGTCGCTGCAGGCGAACCATGAGCCGCGGTCCTCGGGCGGCCGTGAGCGGTCGAACGCGTCCCAGGTGGCGAACCCGTAGGGCGGGGGCGACACGACGTATCCCAGTACCTCGCACCAGAAACGAGCGACGCGCTCGGGTTCCGCGCAGTCGAAGGTGACTTGGAATTTCTTGATCGTCGGCACCGGCGCACGATAACAGGACCCGGCCCGGTGACCGTCGCACGAGGACGGGAAATGATCGTTGAGAGATGGGTGAGGTGCGCGTAGGGTGCGGGTCGCGCCATCTGCCCCGGCCGGGCCGCGGGTTGGGGCGTGACGTACGGAGGAAGGGGCCGACCGGTGGGCAGCAAAGCGATGAAGGCGCTTCTCGCCGGCCTGGGCCGGGACGCGGCGCAGGGGCTGGAGAGGCCCGCGGAGCCTGCTGTGGTGATGGAGGCGTTCTGCCGGGCGATGAGCGCCCGCCGGGGGCGGCCGGTCCAGCTGGTGTTCCGGGCGTTCCCCGACGACGTACCGGTGTCCGGTCTGCGGCTGGACTGCGGTGACCGGTCGATCGTCGTGGTCGAGGAGCGTGCCGTCCCCGAGGCCCAACTCGTCATTCTCGGACATGAGCTGTGGCACGAGGAGCGGGGCGACTGCGGTCGTCATTCCGGTCTGCCCGCGGCGGCGCGAGGTCTGGCCCCCGAGGCTGGCCCCGAAGCCGTGCGCCTCGCCGCCGAGCAGATCCTCGCCGCCGAGGAGGTGCCACGCGCGGCCCTGCTGGCGGTCGCCGCGCGGGCTGCCGCCGAGGACGACGACGAGGAGGCGGACGCGGAGACGTTCGGGCTGCTCTTCGGCCGTGAGGTACGCACCTGGATCAAAGGCCCTTACGCGAGGGGCCCCGTCACCCCCTCCACCATCGAGGGCCGCATCAACCTGTCCCTCACCCACCGCGGCGGCCAGATCCTGGAGTGAGCCCCGCTCACGGCCGGGCGCTCTGCCACTCCTCCGCCCGCAGCGGCGCCCGCGCCGGACGCGGCTGCCTCGGGCCGAGGAGCATGGGCCGCAGCATGTCCGCCGAGAACAGGCGGGTGGGCGGCTCGCTGAGGCTCATCACGTCCAGGAGGGCGTCGAGCGCGCGGGGGTTCCCGGCGGCGGTCTCCACGCAGCGGTCGACATAGCGGGCGAGGAGCCGTTCCGCGACGGTGGGCGCGGTGGCGCTGGCGCCGGGGTAGAAGACGTCCTGCCCGACGGCGAGATCCCAGGCGGCGCCGACCGGCCGGGCGGCGGCCCGCTGCAGACGCCGGGCCGTGCCGGGAGCGGTGATGTCACGGCCGCGCAGGGTGTCGCGTACGGCGAGGGCGCACTGCGCGGCGACGCTGAGCCCGTGCCCGTAGACCGGGTTGTAGCCCGCGACGGCGTCGCCGAGGACCACGAAGCCGTCCGGCCAGGCGGGCATCTTCTCGTAGTAGCGGCGCTGGTTGGCGGTGCTGCGGCTGGTGGCGACACCGCCGAGCGGCTCGGCGTCGCGCAGCAGGAGGCCGATGACGGGGTCGTCGAGCCCGAGGGCGAAGTCGATGAACTCCTCCGCGTCGGCGCTCGGTTCACCGCCCCGGCTGCCGGACAGGGTGACGATCCACTGCCCGTGCTCGATCGGCACGACGATGCCGCCCCGGCCCGGCGGTCTTGCCGGGTTGGCCTGCACGTTGACCAGCGGGAAGGCGGCCGACGTCGTACCGCCGGGCGCCTTGTACAGGCGTGTGGCGTAGCGGACGCCGGCGTCCACCTCACGCTCGGCGACCTGCGGCAGGCCGAGCCTGCGCAGCCAGTGCGGGGCGCGTGAGCCGCGGCCGGAGGCGTCCACGACCAGGTCGGCGCGCAGCGTCTCGTCCCGGTCGCCGGACCGGACGCGCAGTCCCGCCACGGCCGAGGCCGAGCCCGCCAGGCCGATCGCGGTGGTGTCCTCGCGCAGGGAGACGCGCGGATCGGCGAGGACCCGGGTGGTGAGGACGTGGTCCAACAGGGGCCGGGAGCACACCAGGTTGTGGTGCCGGGTGCTCGTGAAACGCCTGAACCAGACCTCGTTGGGGGCGCGGCTGACCAGGTCGCCCATGACGTGCACCAGTCGCGCACCCCGGTCCACGGCCTCGTCGACCACCCCGGGGAGCAGGGCGTCGAAGGCGGCCACTCCGCCGCTCCACAGCAGATGCGCGTGCAGCGCCTGGGGCACGCCACGGCGGGGCTCCGGGCCGTCGGGCAGGCGGTCCCGCTCGACGAGGGTGACGTCGGCGAACTCGGCGAGCGCGGCGGCCGCGAACAGGCCCGCCGCACCGGCGCCCACCACAACCGCCCTGGGACGGCGGCCTATCGGTCTTTCAGACATGAGAGGGGAGACTTTCTGTGCTCGTCCGCCGGCGGACGCTCTCGACGAGACGTGGCCGGTACAGGGCTCTGGCGATCGCGGTGAGATGGTCGGTGACCTCGCGGCCGATGTGCGCGGGCCGGCCGTCCGAGACCCGGGGTGCGCCGGCCGCGCAGGCGGTCAGGGCGTCGCGCAGGGCGATGACCCCGGCGACGCCCCGCGCGGTCGTCTCCCGGTGCCCGGCGGCGGCCACGTCGTACGCGCGGCGGTACAGCGCGTGGTCGAAGTGCGGTGCGAGCCGGAGCAGTCCGTCGTGGATCCGCTGCTGCCGTCTGACCAGCCGCAGGTCCAGGGGCGCGAAACGGCTGACACGGGCCTGCGCGGTCGACGGCCCCACCCGGCGGATGAGCCGCTCCAGCGGGCGCAGCACCCAGTAGGTGGCCTGCTCCCGCGGCCAGGTCTGCAGGAACGGCCCGAGCACGGGCAGGATGAACCCGGTCGCGACCAGGGTGGCGCCGAGAATAGCGAAGGGCGGCGCGGCCCGGGTGCTCAGGCCGTCCCAGTCCCGCCCGGTCCAACGGGCGCCCACCGCGAGGAGTTTGGTGATGTCGTAGCCCAGCCCGCAGGCGTACCCCGCCTGCAGGAACACCAGGCCCACCTTCAGCCGGCGTGCCCGGACCTTGCCGATCCACGTCCAGATCATCCACGCGGACACGAGCGTGGAGACCAGGTAACCGAGCAGATAGAGCACGATGTGCTCGCGCATCCAGGGGGTGCCGGCGTAGTAGGTGTCCAGGTCGTACACCCGCTCCACGGGCACGTCGGCCATCAGGAACGTGCCCCACAGCGCCACCACCACGGCGAGGTAGATCGCCCAGACCAGCCGGATCCGACGGCGCCGGCGCCCGGTCGGCTCCTCCCGCCAGGTGATGATCATGGTGAGGCAGGCGGCGCAGAAGAGCGTGAGCAGCGAGTACGACCACGGCGCCGCGAAGTTGGGGATGCCCGTCACCGTGTTGAGCCAGTGGATGCTGGTCGGCGCCACGCTCAGGAACACGGCCGACGCGAAGAGCAGGACCAGCCAGGTAGCGCGCGCGTTGGGGTCCTTCCAGGACCGCACGATCGTGGGCGACTTGAGCCCGAGACCGATCACGAGGAGCACGGTCGGCAGGGTGTACGGCGGACAGAGATCGCCGAGTCGCGTCAACGGTCGCCCCTGTCCGACGCCATCGCTCTGCCGGCCGGTCGGGCTCCCACGGCTCGCACCGCTATCGCTCCTGGACATGATCGGGGGACGTTGCGCCTCGCACCCTACGCGTCCCCCGACCGCCCCTCAACGGGCTGTTTCCCGCCGCGACGGCCGACTGCGCCGGACCCGCCGGGCTCGGCCTCCCCACGGTCCCGGTGCAGCACCCTGCTCGCGCGCGACGCGCGGGACCGGCTGCAGCGTCCACGGTGGGCACCTGCGGGCTGCTCGACCGTGGCGAGGACGGCGTCCCGGCCTTTCCCCTTTCCCCTTTTCCCTTTCCCCTTTCCTCTTTTCCCTTTCCCGACGACACCTTCCGGCCCCTCACTCCGCCGAACGCGGGCAACTGTCGGCGCCACTCGGCGAACTGCCGCGGGTCATGCCACTGACGGCGTAACGAAGCGCGTCGGTTTCACCCGGCTCGGCCAGGTCACCGCCCGCCGGGCCGGGAAGGGGGTGCCGCCGAAGCGCCCTGTGCGCCCACTCGGGCCGAGGGCGACCTCCCCGCGGGTCCCCAGGCGCCGGCCCGGCGGGCCTCGCCCGTCTCGTCACCACCCCCAGCGACGCGTCGCGGTCCGGTCGGCAGTGGGCGACGACCCGCCGGCCTGCGCAGAATGGCCGAGGCGGCCCGGTGGCGTGGCCGGCTGGTGCTTTTCGGTCGGCTCTCGGCGGGAACCCGGTCGCTGTCCGGACCCACCCCACAGGTCAGGAGGCCGAAGTGACCGATCCGCAGCACACGCAGCAGGACCCGACGACCCAGCACCCGCAGCCGGATTTCCCGGCGCAGGACCAGCCGCATCCCGGCTGGACGGGACCGATGGACCCGCCGCCCGACCACGGCGAGGAGACCTATCGTGGGTCCGGCCGCCTGGAGGGCCGCAAGACCGTCATCACCGGCGGCGACTCCGGGATCGGACGCGCGGTCGCGCTCGCCTACGCCCGCGAGGGCGCCGATGTGCTGTTCACCTACCTGGAGGACGAACAGGACGAGGCGCGCGAGACGTCCCGGCTCGTCGAGGACGCCGGACGCAAGGCGGTCGCCGTGGCCTGCGACATCCGCGAGGAGGACAACTGCCGGTCGCTGATCGAGCGGGCGGTCGCGGAGTTCGGGCGCATCGACGTCCTGGTGAACAACGCGGCCTATCAGATGTCCCAGCCGGACGGCATCGAGGCCATCTCGACCGAGCAGTTCGACCGGGTCATGCGTACCAACCTCTACGGGATGTTCTGGCTGACGAAGTTCGCCGTGCCGCACATCCCGGAGGGCGGCAGCGTCATCAACACCACCTCGGTGCAGGCCTACAAGCCGAGCCCGCATCTGCTGGACTACGCGACGACCAAGGGCGCGATCGTCACCTTCACCCAGGGACTGGCCCAGATGCTGGTCGACCGCGGCATCCGCGCCAACGCGGTCGCGCCGGGCCCGGTGTGGACGCCGCTGATCCCGGCGACCATGCCAGACACGGCCGAGTTCGGCAAGCAGAGCCCGATGGGCCGCCCGGCCCAGCCCGCCGAACTGGCCCCCTCGTACGTCTTCCTCGCCTCCCAGGAGGCCAGCTTCATCACCGGGGAGATCATGAACGTCACCGGCGGCACCCCGCTGCCGTGACCGTCACCCGGCGACGGTGACCGTGACCGGTGGCGCCCGGCTGCCGTGACCGTCATCGCCGTGACCGTGACCGGCGGCATCCCGCCGCCATGACCGCTGTCAGGCCCGCTCGGCGCACAGGTACGGGCGGGCCAGCAGCAGTCCCGAGGCCGTCAGGACGATGCCCAGGTACACCGGCGCCAGGTGGACGAAGTCGGTGTAGTGGATCAGGCCGTGCACCACGACGGCGGGGAGGAATCCGGCGGCCGCCGCGACGGCGAGGGTCCAGAACACCCAGGCCTCACCCCGGCGCCACCCCCACGCGCTGAGCAGCGTGATCGCGACGGCGGCGGACATCAGGGCGCCGCCGAAGCCCGCCCGGTCGTGCGCGACGAAGGGCACCAGCCGGGCGTTCACGGCCTGGAGCGTGTGCGGGTCGGTCCCGAGGAAGGTCAGGTCGGTGGGCACGAAGACACCGGTCAGCCCCACGGCCGAGATCACCGCCCCGCCGACGAAGAGGCCCGCTCCCGTGACGATCAGCAGCAGCTGGCCGGCCAGCGCCCGCCGCCGTTCCCGCTCCGGCCCCTCGGGCGCCAGCCGCCAGCGCGCCGTGTGCGGGGCGCGGCGGACCCCGGCCAGGAACATGGGGAAGAGCACCAGGGCGGTCGCCGTGTGCAACGGCTCCACGAAGCCGGTCACCAGGAAGTAGAAGAGGGTCGGGAAGCCGATCGCCCCCGACAGGAGGTACACCTCGCGCGCCCACCCCCAGCCGCGTCTGATCCCGCCCAGGGCCAGGCCCGTGTAGAGGGCGCCGATCGCCACCATGGTGCCCGCCATGGTGATGCGGTCGTGCTGGAGGAAGTGCACGAGGTGGTGGTTGGCGGCGTGCAGCTCGTGCAGCGTCATGCCGAGGTAGTCGCGGTCGTACCAGAGCAGCACCGGCCCCAGCGTGATCGCCGCCGCGCCCAGTCCGGCGCCCGTCATGCCGAGCCCGACCAGCAGCGCCCACCACCAGGCGGGCCAGCGGCGCGGGTCGCGGCCGATGTCGCGCAGCGCGGGAGCGGGCCGGGTGGGCGTCGCCGCCTCGACGACCCGGGCGAACCAGCCGGGACCCGCCTCGACGAGCACCCCCGGCCGGGCGAGCACCACGGCCTCCGGCCCCTCCAGGGCGGCCGCCGCGGCAGCGGGCGACGGGTCGTCGACCCGGACCAGCCGCGGATCGTCGTCACCGGTGAACCCGTCGACGTACGGCTTCAGCGCCGCCTCCGCCTCCGCGTCGCACGCCCCGACCACCAGCGGCAGCGAACGCCCCTCCGCCGCTTCTCGTACGGTGTCCACGTCGGCGGCCGTGACCGGCGCGACCTCGACGACACCCGCACCCAGCGGGGGCATCGCGCGCACCACGTCATGGGCGAGCGAGGGCGGGACGGATATGCCGAGCCGCACCCGGACGGGCACCCCCGCCACCTCTCCGGCGAGCCGCTCGGGCGGATGGCGGTGGCCGAACCCGCGGGCGATCAGCCGGGCACCGGCCGGGCGGGAGCCGATCGAGGACAGCAGCCGCAGTGCGGTGCGCTGCGCCCGGCGTTCGCCGAGGACGGCGGCGGCCGCGCCGCGCAGCGGGTGGTACGTCCAGTCCGGCATCAGGGGCTCTCGTTCTCCGTCTCGGTCGCCGGCGCGCCCGGCGGGGTCCAGCTCAGCACCGGTGTCATGGAGCGCAGGGTCGCCCGTACCGGCGTCAGCCGCGCGGCCGTGTCGCGCAGCAGTACCGCAGGCGGCCAGGCCAGCTGTCCGACGGCGCCGAGTCTCGCGGACCGGCGCACCACGGCCTGGGTCCTGGGCCGGCGCAGCGCGTCGTACGACCGGAGCGCGGCGGCCGGGTCGCCGGTCTCGTCCAGGCAGTGCGCGAGCGTGACCGCGTCCTCCAGGGCCTGGCACGCGCCCTGGCCGAGGTTGGGGGTCATGGCGTGCGCCGCGTCGCCCAGCAGCGCGACCCGGCCGCGGACGAAGGTGCGCAGCGGCGGAAGGTCGTACAGGTCGTGGCGGAGTACGGCGTCGGCCGGGACGGCGGCCAGCAGGGCGGGAACCGGGTCGGGCCAGTCGCCGAACCGGCGCAGCAGCTCGGCGTACTCGGCCGCGGGGGAGCCGAGGGCGCTCGCGGGCGGCAGTGACGCGGTGGCGAAGCAGTACATCCGCCGGCCCGGCAGCACCGTGTACCCGAACCGCTCCCCGTTGCCCCAGGTCGCCGCGCCCTCGGCGGGCGGCTCGTCGAGCGGCTCGGTCACCATGCGCCAGGCCGGGTATCCGGCGTAGCGGGGGCCGGCCGCCTCGGGCCACAGGGCGCCGCGGACCGCGCTGTGCAGCCCGTCGGCGCCGACCACCAGATCCGGCCGGGACTCGCCGCCCCGGTGCTCGACGACCGGTCCGTGCCCGTCGTCGCGGACGGCGAGGACTTCGCTGCCCGGACGCAGACTGTCCGCGGGCAGCGCCTCGGCGAGCACCCGCAGCAGATCGGCGCGGTGCAGCACCACCAGGGGATGCCCGAAGCGACGCGCCAGCTCGGCGTTGTCCGTGCGCGACAGCCAGCGGCCCCGCAGGTCGCGTACGCCGCCCGCGGTCTCCACGGCGCCCAGGTCCCGCACGGCGCCGGCCAGGCCGAGCGCGTCGAGCGCGGCCAGCGCGTTGGGCCACAGGGAGATGCCGGCGCCGATCTCCGTGAAGCGCTCGGCGCGCTCCAGCACTTCGACCCGCCAGCCCCGGCGCTGCAGGGCGACGGCCGCCGCGAGCCCGCCGATCCCACCGCCGACGACGGTCGCGTAACGCTTCGGCATGGGTGGGTCCTCGCTGGGGTTCTCGGTGCGGCCGCCCGGCCGCGCGGCGCCTCATAGCAGCATGCCGACACGCCTCTGTCAAAGCTGACCTGCGCAAAGAGCGGATCGGAGCCGGAAGTCGCCGCACTATCCTCCGAGTTGACGAGAGGGGCCGCAACCCAGCTCCGGAGTGACGATCCGGGAGTTCCCGTTCGGCGAGGGCCCCGGCCGCGGCCCGACCGCCGTCAGGGCGCCCTCAGGCCTCCGTCGCCTCGCGGGCTATCCGCTCGAACTGGGCCCCCATCGCCTCGGACAGCGCCTTGGCGGCCGACAGCGGGCGGACCATCACGGTGAGGTCGTCGATCTTCCCCTCCTCGTCGAAGTGGAGGAAGTCGCAGCCCTGGATCTGCTTGCCGTCCACGGTGGCGGTGAACACCAGGGCGTGGTCATCGCCGTCCGGGTCGCCGATCTCGCGGACGTAGGTGAAGTCCTCGAAGACACGCATCACGCCGCGCAGGATCGCCGCGGTGATCGCCTTGCCGGGGTACGGCTTGAACGCCACCGGGCTGGTGAAGACGACGTCGTCGGCGAGCAGCGCCTCGATGGCGGCGGCGTCACGGGCCTCGACGGCCTTGCGGAACGGGTTCATGGGCTCTCCGGGATCGATCTCGATACTCAAAAAGTTGAGTAGGTGACGTGGAGGATACGCGGCGCCGGTCCGCACCACCAGACCCTCCGGCGGGTGGAACGGACGGACCGGACGGGCGGGCCGTCGGGAGGGGCGACGGCACGTGCGTGACAAGATGTTCCGGTTGTTCCCGCGAGAAAGGCGCGCACCATGTCCAGGGTCGAACTGACCACCAACTTCGGCCGTATCGTCCTCGAGCTCGCCGACGCCGAGGCGCCGAAGACCGTCGAGAACTTCCTGACGTACGTCCGCAACGGGCACTACGACGGAACGATCTTCCACCGGGTGATCGACGGCTTCATGGTCCAGGGAGGTGGCTTCACCGCGGAGATGGCGCAGAAGCCCACCCTGGCCCCGATCCAGAACGAGGCCGACAACGGCCTGAAGAACACCGCGTACACCGTGGCGATGGCGCGCACCGGCGACCCGCACTCCGCGACCGCCCAGTTCTTCATCAACGTCTCGGACAACGAGTTCCTCAACCACTCGTCGAAGGACATGCGCGGCTGGGGCTACGCCGTCTTCGGCAAGGTGACCGAGGGTCAGGACGTCGTCGACCAGATCAAGGCCGTCCGCACCGGCACCTCCCGCGGCCACCAGGACGTGCCCACGCAGCCCGTCGTCATCGAGTCCGCCAAGGTCCTGGACTGACGCGAAGGGACGTTCCCGAGGACGCACGCGCGTGGCATCGTGACTCCCGCCCGACTGGTCTGTACCTGTCGAAGCGGGAGAGCCGATGCGCGCAACCACCGTCCCACCGGGAACCCCCTGCCCGGCGCCCTCGCCCGGGGACGTGCCGCTGCACCGCCTGGAAGTGGCCGGACCCGGGGCCGCGCCCTTCGCAGCGGGGTCGTTCGAGGCGGTGGGGCCGCTGTCCCGGGCGGACCATCCGCACCGGCACACGTTCTACGAGATCGTCCACGTCACCGGCGGCTCCGGCACCCACGTCGTCGATCTGGCCCGCCTGCCGGTCCGGCCCCCGCAGCTGACGGTGATCCGGCCCGGACAGGTGCACCACTGGGAGGGCGGCCGCCGACTCGACGGCACGCTCGTCCTGTTCACCGACGACTTCCTCGTCGACCACCCGGGCGACCGCGAGGTGCTGCGCCGGCTCGGCGGACTCTGCCGGCTCGCGCCGGACGCGGCGGAGGACGAGCGTCTGCGGCGGCTCATGGCCGAGCTGGTGGGGGAGTACCGGGAGCGGGCCGAGGGCTATGAGAGCGTCCTGCGCTCCCTGCTGCACGTGCTCGTCGTACGGCTGTCCCGGCTCCCGGGCCGCCCCGGCACCCTCCCCCCGCCCGGCGGCCGGCAGGCGGCCCTGGCCGAGTCCTTCGCCCGGCTGATCGCCGGCCCTGAGGCGGCCGGCCGGACCGTGGGCGAGTGCGCCGACCGGCTCGGCGTCACCCCCGGCTACCTCACCCAGGCCGTCCGCGCAGCCACCGGCCGCAGCCCCGGCCGACTGCTCATCGAGGCGCGCGTGTACCACGCCCAACAGCTCCTCGCCCACACCGAGCTGACGGTGCGACAGGTCGCCGCGCGTACCGGGTTCGCCGACCCCGCCTACTTCGGCCGCTTCTTCCGCCGTGAGACCGGCGTCAGCCCCGGGGCCTTCCGAAAACACCACAGCCGCCACGATCCGTCCCTCGAAGCCACGCCGCCGCCCGCCTAGGTTCGTTGCCGATCCGACGCCCCCCACGAGGAGCAGGCATGGACAGCGAGACGAACAAGACGGCCGAGACGAACAAGACGGCCGAGACGAACAAGACGGCCGAGACGAACCCGGCGGCCGAGACGGGCAACACGGCAGACACCGGCAGGACGGCGGACCCCGGCAAGGCGGCCGCGAGCGGCAGGACGGCGGACACCGGCAAGGCGGCGGACCCCGGCAAGGCGGCCGCGAACGGCAGGACGGCAGGAATGAGCAGGGAGCCCGGGACGAGCGGGGCGGCCGGCCCGAACCCACCGCGGCTCGTCCCCCGCAAGGCCGTGCTGCGCGCCGCGCTCGCCACCACCGCGGCGCTGCCCGTCGCCCTGCTCGGCGCCCCGGCCCTGGCCCGCGCACTGGCCTCGACCGGCACCGCACCGGCGCTCACCCCGCCCTGCGACGACGGCGACGACCCGACGCCGCCGCAGACCGAGGGCCCCTACTTCAAACCCCGCTCGCCCCAGCGCGCCAGCCTGCTGGAGGCGGGCATGCCCGGCATACGCCTGACGGTGACCGGCTACGTCTTCGGCCTGGCCTGCCGCCCGATCGCCGGCGTCCTGCTGGACTTCTGGCAGGCCGACGACAACGGCGCCTACGACAACACCGGATTCCGGCTGCGCGGCCACCAGTACACCGACACGCGGGGCGCGTTCACGCTCACCACGATCGTGCCGGGCCTCTACCCCGGCCGCACCCGGCACCTGCACGTCAAGGTGCAGGCCCCGAACCGGCCCGTCCTCACGACACAGCTGTATTTCCCGAACGAACCCCGCAACAGCACCGACACGATCTTCGACCCGCGCCTGGTGATGACCGTGCGCGACAGCGGCGGGAGCCGGGAGGCGTCCTTCGACTTCGTCCTCGACGTCCCCCAGACCCCCGGACCCGGCCCCACCCCCACGGACACCCCGCCGCCCGGCGGCACCTGGACCGTCGGAGCCACCTACCGCGCGGGCGACCGCGTCACCTACGCGGCCCGCGCCTACCTGTGTCTGCAGACGCACACCGCCCAGCCCGGCTGGGAGCCCCCGAACGTCCCCGCGCTGTGGCGGGCCGCCTGACACCGGCACCCCCGGACACCTACGGCGGGAGCAGCGGCCCCAGCGGCCCCAGGTCGAGGTTGAGGTCCTCCAGACGGAGCCCGTAGCGATCGCACAGCTCCGTCATCCGGTCGTGGAGGATCATCAGCGTCAGCCCGAGCCGCTCCTCCTGCTCCTCGGTCAGCCCGCCCTCGTCGACCCGGCGCAGCGCCTGCCGCTCCATCAGCTGGCGCAGCAGTTCCACGACGGTCAGCACCAGCCTGATCAGGTCCTGCTCGACGGTGTCCGGATCGGTCCGCAGCCGGTGCGCCGCGTCCCGGCCCGAGGAGGGCGGGACGTCGTCCGGACGGGCCGGCAGCAGCGCGAACGCCCGGGCCGCGGCCTCGGTCACTTCCCGCAGCCGGTCCGGGCCGGTGTCATCCGGGGAGTTCACGCCGGTCACCGTGTCCCGTCCCCGACGCGGGCGGGAACGGAGTCCAGGACTCCTCCGCCCGCTCCCGGACGGCCACCACGAGCGCCCGGAGCGACACCCGGACGAGGTCGATGTCGGCGACGGAGATCACGAGGTCACCGGTGAGCACCACGCCCCCGCTGAGCAGCCGGTCGAGCAGATCGATGAGCGCCACCTGCGCCCCCGCCACCGGCCGGTCGTCGTACCCGTCGTGGCCGCCGTGCCGGCCGTGCCCGCCGTACTCGCCCGATCCGCCGTACGCTCCGAATCCGCCGTACTCGCCCGATCCGCCGTGCCCGCCGCGCCCGGTCACCGCTCGCCGCTCCCCTCCTGCTGACCCGTGAACGAGTACGGCGCCCACGGCCCGGTGACCTCCACGCGTACGCCCGCAAGACCGTCGGCGGCGCTCAGCATCCGCTCGCGGAACTCCTCGGCCAGAGCGCGCGGCACCAGATAGGCGTCGTTGGCGATGTTCTCGCCGGGCGTCCGGGCCAGGGCACCCTGCTGCGGGCGGTGCCGCACCCGCTCCGTGGCCAGGTCGCGGGCCAGCTCCGCCGTGAGGCGTACGGCCCGCTCCGCGGCACGCCGCGTGTCGTCCCGCGCCTGCCGCTCCTGCCTGCGGCGGCGAAGGTAGGCCCGCCCGGAGTCCGGGGCGCCGGTGTCACCGACCGGGACCACGGCCGGTGCCTCGGCCGGGACCTCTGCATAGACCTTGACCCCCCACTCGACGTGGTCCGCGAGCCGGTCGAGCAGCGCCAGGAAGGGCTCCTCGCGCTCCCGCAGCATCCGCGCGACACGGGGTTCGTCCAGATAGACGGTGGCCAGCCGCAGCGGAAGGACCGTGGTCCGCGCGGCCAGCGTCTCGATGACGAGGTGGTGGGCCCGGGCCGTCGCCTCCAGCCACGCGAGGTCCTCCAGGCGCACCTTCAGCGCCTCCTGCGAGAACTCCTCCTCAGGCACCGCGCTGACCGCCGCGGCCAGCGGGCCCGCACGGACCACGCCGACCGGCGCCGACGCCACCCCGCGCACCTCGCCCGGCAGCGGAGCGTCGGGGGCGTCGGACGCCCGCAGGACGGCGTAGGCGTAGGTGAGCGTCCCGTTCACGAGGTGCCGTCCCTGTTCCGCTCCCTGTTCCGCTCCCTGTTCCGCTCGCCGTTCCGCTCCTCGCTCCGCTCCCCGTTCCGCTCCTCGCTCCGCTCCCCGTTCCGCTCCTCGCTCCGCTCCCCGTTCCGGTTCTCGTTCCGATCCTCGTCGTCCTCGGCCGCCTTCCGGCGCGGGCGCCGCGGCTTCGTACGGGGCTCGTGCTCGGGATCACGCGGCCGGGAGCGGACCCGCGACTCGCGCGGGGGCACTTCGGCGGGGGAGCGTGCGGCCAGCTCGCGCAGTTCCCTCACCTCCGCGCGCAGCCGTTCGTTCTCCTCCTGGAGGCTGGGGCGGTGGTCGGCACGGGAGGACAGGGCGGGATCGTGCTCCCACCAGTCGATGCCCATCTCCTTCGCCTTGTCCACCGAGGCCACCAGCAGCCTGATCTTGACGGTGAGCAGTTCGATGTCCAGCAGATTGATCTTGATGTCGCCGACTATGACGATGCCTTTGTCGAGCACGCGCTCGAGGATGTCGGCGAGATTGGCGCCGGACGACTGCTGACCGTACGGGGACAGCGGCTGCATCGGCGTACGGCCGGCGGGGCGGGGCTCGGTCACGGCAGGGCCCTAACTGTCGTCGTGGGGGTCGTCGCGTTCCTGGTTCGTGCCGTCCTCGTGTCCCTCCTGTCCCTGGTGGTCCTCGCGCTCGTCCTGGTCCTCGTGCTCTTCTCGGTCCTCGTCGTCCCGCATCATCACGAAGGTGCGGTAGCGCTTGAGGTCCCTGCGGGCGCGGCGGCTCTGGACGCGCAGGAGGGTCTCGGCACGCTCGACCGGTCCCTTGGGGATGTAGCGCAGGACGAGCAGCACCTTGGTGAGGCTCTCGCCCAGGGGGTGGAAGGTGACGACGCCCTTGGCGACGGCGTGGTCCACCTCGGACGTCCACGCGATCCGCTCGCGCGGGACCTCCTCCGTGACGGCGCCCTCGCCGCGCTGGATGCCCGTGGCGGACTGGCCGGACTCCTGGAACCGCCGCCACCCGTCGTACGCGTCGGGCACCGGGACCCCCACATCGATGTCCTCGATGATGATCAGGCCCTTGGCCCGCTGCAGCACGGTCTCCTTGGCGTGGGCGGCGGTGTCCTTGGCCTGCGCGGCCGCCCTGGACGTCACGGTCGCGCCGGACGGCAGACGTCCGCGCAGCGCCCGGCCGCGCTGCGCCACATCGCCGGCCAGCGCGCGGGGTCCGAGGGGCTTCTCGCTCAGCCGGCGCGCGCTGCTTCCCAGCCGCTGGCCCATGCCCGCCAGCGCCGACTGGATGCGGGCCTCGATGTATTTCTCGAGCTCCTGCCGCAGCCGGTCGGTGCCCTGCGGTGCCTTGTGCTCAGCCATCGCCCGACCGCCTCGGCCGGGAGGATGTGCCGCCGCGCGAGCGGCTCGGGGAGGCGGCCGTCTTCTTGGCCGACTTCCCGCCCTTGGCGCCCGACCGCGCCGTCGTGCTCCGCCCGCCGGCCGGCTTCCGGGCTTCCTTGGACTTGCTGCCGTCCCCGTCCTTCGCCTTCTCCCCTTCGTCGCTCTCGTCGCTCTCGTCGGCGTCGGCCCCGCCCTCCTCGTCCTGGTCCTCGGCCTGCTCCTCGCCCTTGCTCTTCCCGCCCTTGTCCTCCTCGTGCCCCTCGTCCGCGTCCTTCCCCGCCGTGTCCTGCTCGTCGCCGTCCTGCTCGTCCACGTCCGCCTCGTCCCTGTCCTGCTCCGAGTCGGACGAGACCTTCGACTGCCGGCGCAGACCGGTGGTGCGGGCGTGCAGGGCGTCGGCGAGGCTGTCGGCCTTCGCCGTCAGGAGGGAGGAGGCAGCCGCCTTGCCCGCTCCGGTCAGCTCCGAGCGCACCTGCTTGCTGATGTCCTTCACGACCGGCGACTGCTGGAGGGTCTTGCCGATCTGGTCGGGCTTGATCCGTGATCCGGCCAGCAACGCGCCGAGGCTCAGGGCAAGCTTGGCCTTCTTCGTGCGGCCCAGCAGATAGCCGCCCACCAGAGCCGTACCGATCTTGGCGTTGTCCATGGCCTGTTCCTCTTCCTCAGCGTTCTCGGGCCGTCGCGGCCCCACCTACTGGACTCCGCGCCGCATTCGGTAGTCCCGGATCTCCTCCAGCCGCTTCAGGAGCGCCTTTTCGCGCCGGGTGAACTCCTCGTCGTCGATGTCGCCCTCCGAAAGCGCCTGCTCCAGCTTCACGAGCTGTTCCTGCACCGGGCCGGGGTCGTAGTACTCGTCCTCGGCGGTGCGCACCACCTTGTCGAGGACCCAGGCGATACCCCGCACCGGTGTGGCCGGCAGCGTCAGGATCCCGGTGATCAGTCCCATGTCCGCTCCTCGCGCATGGCCCTTCTCCCGCCTCACACGAAGCTGTAGGGCGCCAGCGGGCCGCGCAGCCGCACCTCGGCCGCCTCGCCGTAGCGCTCGCTCAGTTCCTGGCCGGTCCGGGCGAACTCGTCGTAGCGCTCCTCGTCCACCAGGAAGGAGGAGTTCACGAAGTACTGACCGGACGGCGGCGACGTCTGCTCGGCCAGCGCGAGCGGCCGCAGCACGGCGAGGATCTCCTCGGCCAGCGCCTGCTCGCGGCGCTGCACGCCCTCGGCCAGCAGCTGCCCGAGGGCCACACGGTCCTCGTAGGTGCCGGCGCCCTTCCGGGTGCGCTCGTTGAGCTCACGGGCCTGCCGGTTGTCCTGCAGCTCGGCCCCCACCAGCGCGTCCTCCTGGGCGACTCCCTTGACGTTGAACTCGCCGCGCCCGGTGAGCTCGTCGAGCCGCTGCGCCATCTGCGGCCCCCGCTCCTCCAGCACGGCGCGTACGGCGTCGTCGTCCTCGGCGGTGAAGCCGAAGCTGAGCGGCAGTACGGGGCCGTCGGCCCACAGGCGCTGCCCGACCTCGTGGTGGGCCTGCAGATCCTGCCGGGAGACGGACAGGTCCGCCGGGGACTCACTGACGACGGCGCACAGCGAGTCGCCGGGCACGACGCGGACCTCCGCGGGCGGGTCGCCCACGCCGGTGACGTCGTCCAGGCGCAGCGGATGTGACGCCTTGGTGATCGCGTACACGTACACGGACATCGGCTCGCTCACTCCTCCCGGTCCCGGCTGCGCTCACGGTCCCGGCTGCGGCTGCCCGAGCTCCGTTCGCGTCTGGGCTCCGGCTCGCGCTCGGCCTCCTCGCGCCCCTTCTGGAGGGACTCGGTGACCGCCTGGACCGCGCCGGACAGCGCTCCCTTGCTCTTGCCCTGGGCACCCTTCTCGGTGACGCCCTCCACGACATCGGTCAGCTGGGCCGGTGCCTTGCGGCCCGCCTCCAGGTCCAGGCGGTTGGCGGCTTCGGCGAAGCGCAGATACGTGTCCACGCTGGCGACCACCACACGGGCGTCGACCTTCACGATCTCGATGCCCACCAGGGAGATCCGGGCGAACACGTCGATGACCAGGCCCCGGTCTAGGACCAGTTCCAGTACGTCGTAGAGGTTGCCCGATCCGCCCCCGGATGCCGGAGGCCCGGCATTGCCTTGCGGCACCACGCTCACGTCGTCTTCCCTTCCTGTGAAGGGTCGAGCCGAGCCGTCGTGGCCGTGTCTAGCTCTTGTCCGCCCTGTCGATCTGGGACCGCGTGTAGCGGCGCCCGCGCTCGTAGGCCAGCAGCTTCCCCGTGGGGTCCAGGACCACCTGGTAGCTGGCCATGATGCTGCTCGTCTCAGGGATGCGTTCGAGTTCCACGACCTCGACTTCGGCTTCCCAGCCCTGTTCGGTCGGCCTCAGCGAGGAAACCGACTCCGGAGCCCTGCCCAGCAACTGGCTGAGCTGGTCGATGGCGCCACGCATGGCTTCGGGAGCGGACACGCGCTCCTCGGTGGGGGAGTCCTGCCCTGCCTCGTCGTCCCGTGCCCTGCGGGGCTTGTCGTCGTTCGTGATCATTCACCTTCTTAGGTCTTCTCTCCCATAACCCCGCAAATCGGATCCATAAACCACTGCGGCGACGGAAGCGTCAGGCGGACCGCGTCAGCGAGGCGAGGAAATCGTCCAGGAGGGCGGTCTGTACGTCCCCGGAGAAGCGGTCCGGGTCGAAGAGCGCCTGGACGACCAGGCCATGGGTGAAGGCGACGACGGCCGCCGCGAGCCGCTCGGGCCCGGCCTCGGCGGGCAGCTCACCGAGATCTTGCGCGGCTTTCAGGTGCGGGGCCAGCGCCGAGCGCAGCCGGGCGTAGCGGGCGGCCTGTGCCGCGGTCAGGTCGCCGTCGGCGAGGGAGAGGTCCCAGGAGCTGACCCAGATGCGGTTGCGGG
Organism: Streptomyces sp. NPDC053367; assembly: GCF_044545925.1. Lineage (NCBI taxonomy): Bacteria > Bacillati > Actinomycetota > Actinomycetes > Kitasatosporales > Streptomycetaceae > Streptomyces > Streptomyces sp. NPDC053367. The sequence goes on from NZ_JBITYN010000002.1 coordinate 189,866, forward strand.
CGGTGTCGTCCGGGGTCAGCGGCAGGATGTCCAGGAGCATGGCGCGGACGGTGGCCAGGCCGGGGGCGGGATGCGCCCGGCGCGGCCGCTGCGCGGTGTTCCTCTCCAGCAGGTCCAGCGCGTGCGTGATCAGGGCCCGTTTCGTCGGGAAGTAGTGCATCAGCATCCCCGTCGACACGCCCATCCCGGCGGCGACGGCGCGCAGGGTCAGCCCGCCGAACCCCTTGTCGGCGAGGACCCGCCACACCGCCTCGGACACGTCCTTGCGGCGGGCTTCACGGTCACCAGGTGCGGGCGGCATGCTGTCAGCCTACGTACCGAACGCTTGTTACGCACCCGAGAGAGCGAGGCTCCCCATGTTCAATCTGCCGCTGGACGACCGTGCGGACCTGCACCCCCTGGAGCCCTGGCAGGCGCCGGAGTTCCTGGCCCACATGGACCGCGCCCGGGACGGGGTCGACCCGTGGATACCGTGGGCGAGCCTCAGCACCGACCTGGCGTCCGCCACGGCCACCCTCCAGCGCTACGCCGACCGGCTGGCCGAGGACAGCGGCCGCGTCTACGGCATCCGGCTCGACGGCACGCTCGTCGGCGGTGTCATGTTCACCCGCTTCGACAGCGCCTCCGGAGTGTGCGAGGTCGGCTGCTGGGCGGAGCCGGCGGGGGAGGGGCGGGGGCTGGTGACTCGGGCCTGCCGGGCGCTGATCGACTGGGCGTTCCGCGAGCGCGGGATGAGCCGGGTCGAATGGTGGGTCGCCTCGGGCAACGCCCGCAGCATCGCCGTCGCCCGCCGGCTCGGCATGACCCGCGAAGGCGTCCTGCGGCGGCGCTACCCGCACCGCGGTGAGCGGCAGGACAGCGAGGTGTGGTCGGTGCTGGCGGAGGAGTGGCCGCCCGCGGGGGACGGGTCCGGCGGCGGGGCACGGCCGGCGGCGTCCGCGGACCGGGCACAGCCGGCTCCCGACGGACAGGAGGCCACCGTCGCCGTCCGCGTCGAACTCGACCGGCTGATGGGCGAGTTCGTCGGCGCCTTCACCAACACCGGCGGCAGACGGCCCGACCTCGGCGTCCTCCGCGACCTGTTCGTCCCGCAGGGCAGGATCATCGCGAACGTCGGCCCCGAGCCGGTGATCTACGACCTCGACGCGTTCATCGAGCCCCGGCAGAAGATGCTCACCGACGGCACCCTCACCGAGTTCTCCGAACGGGAGGTCTCCGCGCGCACGGAGATCTTCGGCTCGGTCGCCCACCGGTTCAGCGAATACCGCAAGTCCGGCTACCACAACGGCACTTGGTTCGAGGGCTCCGGCTGCAAGACCACCCAGTTCCTGCGCACTCCGGAGGGCTGGCGGATGGCCTCACTCGCCTGGGACGACACGCCCTGACCGAGGCCCGCCGCCTCGTCGAGCGCAATCCCCGCACACCGGCGCGCAACCTCACCCTCGTCTCCTCACGTCCCGGAGTCGTGACCTCCACAGCACCGCCCGACCGGCCCCCCCTGCGGACACGCCTACCGGTACAGCGGCCGACCCGGACCTGCGCAGCGCCACCGACCGTGAGCCGGCGGCCACCGGCCGACACGGCGGACCCGGCGGGCGCGGGGGCGGCCTGTCCCGCCGCAGAGCCGGGCAGGTGCTGGACAGCGGCTCGGACCGGGGCGCCGCACAAGGTCGCTGACGGAGTCTCACCCGGACCTCCCCGCCGTACGCGACCGCCCGCGTCACGGTGAGGAGGCATGGGCCGGGCCATGTGCCGTCCAGCGGTTTCGCGATGACCACGCGCTCGGTGGCGCGCAGGAGGACAATGGTGAGGGAGAGGCAGGCAGCCACGTGTCCTATACAGCAGTGACCGCTCTGAGCCACACCGGACTGGTCCGCGACCACAACGAGGACAGCCTCGTCGTCGGGCCGTGGACCCTGTGCGGCACCGTGACCGAGAGCCCCCAGACCCTCGCCTTCCCCCGGGCCCGCCCCCTGCTGGTGGCGGTCGCCGACGGCCTCGGCGGGCACCCGGGCGGCGAGGTCGCGAGCGGCCTGGTCGTCAACCGGCTGGCCGCGCTCGGCCCCACGCTCACCGACGAGGACCGCCTCGGCCGTGCCCTGGACGGCTGCAACACTGAGCTGTTCGAGGCGTCCGGGAGCCATCCCGAGCTGGCCACCATGGGCACCACCGTCGCCGGAGTGCTGGTCCTGGCGGACAGCCTGCTCGTGTTCAACGTCGGCGACAGCAAGGTCTACCGCCAGGACGAGGACGGCCTGCGCCAGGTCAGCGTCGACGACAGCCCGCCGCCGGCTCCCGGCCGGCGCACCACCTCCGCTGTCACCCAGACCCTCGGCGGCAGCCGCGGTCTCACGCCCGTCACCCCGCACCTCGACCGCAGCGGCCTCGCCCCCGGCGGCCGCTACCTGATCTGCAGCGACGGTCTGACCGACCCCGTCCCCGACGACGACATCGCCCGCATCCTGGAGGAACCCGAGGACGGTGTCGCCGCCTTCGCCCTGTGGCGCGCCGCGATCGAGGCGGGCGGCCCCGACAACATCACCCTCGCCCTGGTCCGCGTCCACGACACCTGACCTTCGGTCCCCCGGCTATCCTCCGGCCATGATCGATTCCAGTGCGGGCACCGACGACGCCGAGGTCGCCATAGCCGCCGTCCGGGCCGGCGCGGACGTCGTGCGGAGCATGTACGGCGGGCGCCTCGGCCGTATCGACAAGGGGGCGGGCGACTTCGCCACCACCGCCGACGTGGAGGCGGAGCGGGCCGTCCTCGACGTCCTGCGGGCCGCCCGGCCCGACGACGCGGTCCTCGGTGAGGAGAGCGGCCGGCAGGGCCTGGCAGGGGCCGCACGGCAGTGGCTCGTCGACCCGTTGTGCGGCACGCTCAACTACGCCGCCGGCGGCATGCTGGTCGCCGTCAACGTGGCGCTGCGCGACGGGGCCGCCGCCGTGGCCGACCCGTTCACCGGCGAGGTCTTCTGCACCGACGGCACCCGTGCCTGGCTCAGGGCCGGCGGCACGGACGTCCCGCTGACGCCCACCTCCGCCACCCGGCTCGTCGACGTCAACCTCGACCCGCCGTTCCCCGGCGCCCCCGCCTTCCGGGCCGTGGACCTGCTGGCCCACCCCGGCTTCGTCGAACGCTTCCGCCCCCGGGTCCTCTCCACGAGCCTCGCCCTCGTCTGGGTAGCCGCCGGCAGGCGCGCCGCCTACGTCACCGACGGCGACGACACCCTGTCCGGCAGCGTCCACTTCGCCGCGGGCATCGCCCTGTGCCGGGCGGCGGGCTGCGTGGTCACCGGCCTCGACGGCACCCCGCTCGAAGAGGGCGGCCGCGGCCTGGTGGCGGCGGCCGACACCAGGACGCACGAAACGCTGCTGTCCCTGATCGCGGCCCTCAGGAGCGGTCTGCCGCAGGTGAGTTGACCGGCTCGCTCCGTGCCGCCGACCGGTGGGGCGCCAGCCCGGGGGAGCCCGCCGGTTCAGCAACTAGGCTTCGTCACATCGCCGTACGACCAGGTGGAACCCTTCGACATCTCGAAGTGCATGCTGAAGAACTCGAAGGTGACCTTGTGCCCCGGCACGGGCGAGGGCACCCGCCCCTCGGCCGGCCGCCGGGGCGCCGGCCGCGCCGCCTCGTTGCGCTTGCCGAAGCGGACGTTCGCCAGAGCGACCATGACGGACTCCTAGTAGGGATGGGGAGCCCGGTGCGGATCGGCCTGCTGGACGCGGGCGGCGAAGTTCGAGCCGGACCGGTTGACGTGATAGCGGTCGCGTACGTAGTTGACCGTCGCGCACATACAGGCGACGACGTCGTACGGCGTGGTCGCGGTGCCCGCCTGGTGGTAGGCGGCGAACGTCGTGGGGATGCACTGTGTGGCGCCCCGGGAGCAGTTCCGCGGATGTCCGTCGGACACGATGGGGCCGTGCGCGTTGGAGTCCGTCTTGTTCACCCGGTGCTTCGGATGATTGAAGGTGGACTCGCGCTTGGCGATCGTGGTGAGAGCCGGGACCCCGAACTTCTGTTCCATCCCGGTCAGTTCGCACGCCTTGCGCGCGTAGCGCCGCATCGCCGCCTCCCCGGAGTCGTCACCGGGGTCGCGGTAGGTGACCTGGGCGAGGGACAGCCTCCCGCCACGGCCGGCCGGCACCCGTCCGCAGTCGACCGTGAAGCCGGTGAGGCGGCCGAGGGCGGTCAGTGACGTGCAGCCGGGTATGCCGTCGGCGTCGGCGCCCTTGAAGCCCTGCGCGAGCTGCTCGGCCCGGTAGGCGGCCTTGGTCTGCTCACCGAACAGGCCGGTCGGCCCGTCGGGGATCTTGCGGCCCCGTTTGATCAGGGCCTTCTGCACGGTGCGCACGTCCTCGTTGCGCTTGCCGAAGCGGACGTTGGCCAGAGCGACCATGACGGACTCCCAGCGGACGATGTCGCGTACGAAATTACGGAACCGGCGTCAGCGCGGCGTCACCACGCCGTCAACACCGCCGTGGCGCCCCGCTCGACCACGTCGTCATCGCCGCCCCGGCGACCCGCTCGGCCATGTCGTCATCGTCCCCGCCGCGTTCCGCTTGACGAAGTTGCACGTGGTGCACACCGGGCCGAGACTGGTGGTGGCACGCCCCGTCGGAGCATGCGGCATCCCCACCGGCCGGTAGGGGCGCGCCCACGCGGCACGCTGTGCGTGAGGCGGTCAAGGTGGTCCCTGCTCCTCCCCGCTTGCGACTCCTCGGCCAGTTCCGCCTGGAACTGGGCACCGAGCCGGTCGAACTGTGCCGCAACGGCCAGCGCCTCCTCGCCTTCATGGGCCTGCGGCAGCGCGTGTCCCGCACCGTCCTCGCCGGCACCCTGTGGCCCGAGGTCACCGAAGGACACGCCCGCGGCAGCCTCCGCACCACGCTGTGGAAGCTGCCGCGCGCCGAGCCGCCCCTGGTCCGCTGCCGCGGGGACATGCTGCTGGTCACCCCCGCCCTGCACGTGGACGTCCACGACCTCACCCGGACCGCGCTCGCCGTCGTCCAGGGCACCGGCCCCGCGCTCGACGCCCTGCCCCCGCCGGACCTGCTCACCGGGGAGGACCTGCTGCCGGGCTGGGACGAGGACTGGGTGCTGCTGGAGCGCGAGCGCCTGCGGCAACTACGGCTGCACGCGCTCGACACGCTGGCCGACGCCCTGGTACGGCAGGACAGACCCGCCCTGGCGATGGAGGCGGCCTGGGCGAGCGTACGGGCGGAGCCGCTGCGCGAGAGCGCGCACCGGGCCGTCGTGTCGGCGCACCTCGCCGAGGGCAACATCGGCGAGGCCCTGCGCCACTACGAGGCGTTCCGCCGGCTGCTGGAGGAGGAACTCGGCGTCGAACCCTCGCCCCGCTTCGCCCGGATGCTTCCCGAGCGGACCGGACCGCGCCGGACGTCCGAGGCCCCGGGGGGCGGGAAGACCGCACCGGGTACAGGGGCGTTCACGTTCGGAGCCTGACCGGGCGGGCCCCGCCCGGCCCCGTCCAGACCGTCGGCGGGGCTCCAGCCCGTCGGCGGGGCTCCAGCCCGTCGGCGGGCCGGCCGGTGCCGCCTCGGCTCACGGGGTGCCGTCGTGCGGCCGGCTCGCCTTCGGCGCGTCCGCCACCGCGGGGCCCGGCTCCGCGCCCGGCAGGGGCGGCAGGCCCGCGGCGAGGCCCGGCAGCAGCACGGGCTCCAGCCGGACCCGCTCCTGGGCGCCCAGATACCGCTCCAGCTCGGGAGGCCGGTAGGCGGCGTCGCGGTCGTAGCGCTCCTTGGCCGGCACCGCGAGGAACTCGTTGCCGTCGGGCTCGCCCCGCTCGTTCACCGCCGCCCCGATCGGCCGGTGCAGCGGCTTGGCCAGCCGGTACATCTTCGTCCGCGAGTCGTGCAGAGTGCCCGAACCGTCCGGCCGCACCCGGAAGTCGGTGCTCACGTCCGGCTTCATCACCCGCGGTCCGGCCTCGCTGAGCACCTCGTCGTCGAAGACGAGGCCGTAGCGGCGGGCCTGGTCCACCATCCACAGCAGCGCGATGTCGGACAGCCCCGCCTCCTTGTAGCCGCCGCCGACATCGCAGTGCACCCCGGCGAACCACACCTGCTTCAGCTCCTGGCCCTGCTCGGCCGCGCCCGGCATCTGGTGCCACAGGGCCGGCCGGAACGCCGAGCGCTGCTCGTCGACGGCCAGCGCGTGGAACGCCGCGTTCACCCAGCTGCTCAAGTCCGTGTTGTGGAACGCCCAGCGGTGGTTGAACCGGTTCACGGCCGGCTGGAGCCAGGGCCGGCCCGGCATCGGGACGCCGAGCGAGCCCACCGTGTCCCACACGCCGATGAAGCGGATCTCCGTCTCACGCGCGTAGGAGCGGCGGAACAGCGTGGCGGCCGCGCCGTTGGGCTGCTCGATACGGTCCCGGTACAGGGACCAGGCCTGCGGCATCCGGTCGGCGTGGTCCCGGCGCAGGATGCCGCTGTTGCGCACCAGCCCGGCCAGGCTGCGCGCGGTGAACGCGCCCCGGCTGAAGCCGAACAGGAACAGCTCGTCGCCGGGCTCGTACGTCTCCACCAGGAAGCGGTAGGCGTCGGCGGTGTTCCGTGACAGGCCCATCCCGAACGCGCCGCCGCGCAGCCGCTCGCTCCGGCCGGTGCCGACCCCGCTGTGGTAGTAGACCCGTTGTTCCTTCCCGGCGGACGTCCCCGGCCGCACGGACAGCGCGACCTTGGCGACGTTCGTCTTGCTGGGTTGGTCGGCGAAGTTCCATGTGCCGTCGCAACAGACGACCAGACGCTTGGCCATGACCATCCCTCCTCGCGAGGGAGCCGAGGGAGTGGAGCGGCGCACCACGCCCCGGGCGTACAGCACTCGGGCGCACGGCACCACTCCCATGCTGGCACCGGCCGACGGTCCCCGCCACGCGAGAACGACCGTGCCCGCCCGGGCCGTCGGCGCCGCGACGGTGTGGCACATGTCGACATACCGACAGGAGCGGCGCGTTGCGGCGAGCACGCCGCGCCCGCACGCCGCGCCCGCACGCCGCGCCTGCCGCAGTACTCGGCGCGGCGAACGGCGAGGCCGCCGAGTTGCCGTGGCGACGGCCCCGCCGGGCCTCAGCCGGCCGCGCGCTCGACCAGTGCGGCGATGCGCGCCTCCACCTCGGGCGTCACCTCGGTGAGAGCGAAGGCGGTCGCCCACATCGGCCCGTCGTCCAGCTGGGCCGGGTCGTTGAACCCGAGCGTGGCGTAGCGCGCCTTGAACTTCGCCGCGCTCTGGAAGAAGCAGACGACCTTGCCGTCCAGGGCGTACGCGGGCATGCCGTACCACAGCTTCGGCGCGAGGGCCGGGGCGGTGGCGGTGACCACGGCGTGGACGCGCTCGGCCAGGACACGGTCCGACTCCGGCATCTCGGCGATCTTCGCGAGGACGTCCCGGGCCGCCTCGGCCGCCTTGTCCGCCTTGGAGGTGCGGCGCGCGGCCTTCTTCATCTCCTGGGCGTGCTCCTTCATCGCGGCCCGCTCCTCGGCCGAGAAACCCTCGTAGGCGGTGTCGTCGGTGCTGGTCATGATGGTCCCCTGCCGTCCTGGTCCACGATCGGTCCGGTACGCCCCCGGTGGGGGCGACCGCTGTGCGCACAGCCTCTCCCGGCCGGGGTACGGACCGCATCCGTGGTCACCACGGAAACCACCACGGGGCGCCCTACGACAGGGTGGTGAGGTACATCCCGGACGCCCCGGACCCCGGCGTGTTGCGGCAGCCGCGGTGGCCGCCCGGCGTCGCCGCGTAGGCGAGGGCGAGGCAACGGCCCTGGCCCTGCTGGCCGTAGTGGTTGGGGTGCATGGACTCCTGGACGGGGCCCTGGGTGCCGTCGCTGTCGATCCAGCGGGCCCACTCGCTGGAGGTGGCGGACGGCGGCTGCGTGGCGGTCACCAGCCGGCTCGCCGTGGCGCAGACCTCGCGGCCCTGGAGCATGTCGCGCAGGTCGAGGAACTCCACGCCCTTGGCGGTCGCCACCTGCCGCAGCCGGCCCGCGATCTGCGGGACGAGCGAGTCGCGCGCCCAGTCGGAGTCCTTGTTCCAGAACGGGCAGCCGCCGGTGCTGACCCGGGACCAGCCGCTCTCGCCGTAGCGGTTCTCGGCGGCCCGCGGGATCGGGGACGGGTAGGACTGGAGGATGATCCGGTACGACGAGGAGCCGTAACCGGCCGCGCTCATCACCGCGCGGACCTCGTCGATGCTCTTGCCGACGTTCGCCGTCACGGCGTCGATCTTCGAGTCCACGACCTGCTGCTGGTCGTCGTGGCAGTACGAGTACCAGATCATGTAGTCCGTCGCGCAGGTCTCGATGATCGAGGCGAAGCCCAGGTCGTTGCCGCCGACGGACAGGGCGACGGCCTTGACGTCGTACTGGGCGGCGACGGCGGCGAGCTGGTCGGCCTGCGGGGCCTCGCCCTTGTAGGGCCGGCCGCCGGAGGCCGCGCGGAAGACGTTGGCCGTGGTCGCGCCGGAGCAGGCGAGGTCGACCAGCGCCTGGACGCCGGTGCCGGTGGCGCTCTTGACCTCGGCGGAGTCGGAGCGGTGACAGCCGTTGACGGCGGTGGGGCCGTACACGAGCGTCGGGTCGTAGGTGCTGCCGGTCCAGGCCCGGTCGGTTCCGTCGCGGCTGCCGGCGTTGTTCAGGCTGTTGCCGCGCCAGCGCCCCGCTTCACCCGAGATGTAGCTGTCGCCGAGCGAGACGATGGCGGTGGGGCCGTTCCCGGGACTCGCGGAGGCTGCCGGGGCGGCGCCCAGCCCGGCGCCGAGCAGCACCGCGGCGGTCACGGCGGTGAGGATCCGTCTGTGGAGGCGAGGGGAACGGCGGGGTGATCCGGACACGGCGAACTCCGTTGTTCGGCCATTCCGCAGGAGCGAGGTCCGGACACACGGAAGCATCGCTCCGAGCGGGGTGGCGGAGAGTGAGGGTTGCGCCGCCGGCCGGTGGCAGGCAGGAATGTGACACGCCGCGCCTTGTTACCGCTAGGTAGCGGAAGGCTGTTCTTCGCCATGTGATCGTTCTGTTTTCCGCGTCACGGCAGAGCGGAATTGGGACGTCGGGTCCAGGGCGGAGGCGCCGACGGTCTGTTCACCGGACCCATCGGCCAAATCCTCAGCGAAGTACTCAACCGGCCCTGATCCAGGCGGGCTGAGCCGCTACGCCTTCTTCGTTTCGGGGTTCACGGCGTCGAAGACGAGCACTTTCCGGTCGAGGTCGGCGTGGAAGGCCGCCGGGTACAGGCCGCCGGTGACGGCACGGGTGAAGCCGGCGCTCGTCCGCCAGCGGGCGCCGGCCGGCACCTCTGGTCGCAGGCCCTCCGGCAGCGCCGGCTGTGCGGGCGCGTCCTGCCAGGTGTAGGTGTCGCGCAGTCGTGCCGCGTCCACGGCGGTGAGCCGGACCACCCCGGCCATCCGGACGTCCGTGGGGCCCGGCACGGCCGGCCGGCCGTGGTTCTGGCCGAGGACCTCGCCCAGCCAGACGCTGGACGTGAAGTCCCCGAACTCGGGGAAGCGGGCCCGTACCGGCTCCTCGTCCCTGCGCAGGCCGGGGGCGGCCGGGGAGGCTGCGGCGCCCACGGGCTGCGGCTGCCCCGCGCAGCCGGTCAGCACCAGTGCGGCCACGGCGATCCCGCCGGCCAGGAGTCCGCCCCGCCATCGGCTCGTGCCGCCGTGCATGGTCCCCCCACCGGCCGGATCGTCTTCCGGCCACCGTACCGGCGTCAGTACTCGACGCGGTCGGCCTTCGCGAGCCAGGTGTCGAACGGCTCGGTGCGGTTCGGCAGGGAGAGCCTTTCGACGGCCATGGGCCACATCGAGGCGGGCTGCTTCTCGAACAGGTCGTAGAACTTGCGGTCGTCGAAGCCGGCCACGGCGGCGTCGTGCCGGTCGGCGGCGAAGACGATCCGGTCCACGCGGGCCCACAGCGCGGAGGACAGACACATCGGACAGGGCTCGCACGACGTCACCAGGACGCAGCCCTCCAGCGAGAAGGAGTTCAGCTGCTTGCAGGCGGCGCGCATCGCGCTGACCTCGGCGTGCGCGGTCGGGTCCAGGGTCGCGGTGACCTGGTTGTTGCCGAGGGCGACGACCTCGCCGCCCTTGGCGACCAGGGCGCCGAACGGCCCGCCGCCGTTTCTCACGCTGTCGGTGGCCAGCCTGATCGCCTGCTCCAGCCAGACGCGCTCCGCCTCCTGGACGTCGGCTTCCTGGATCTGCGTGCTCATGGTCACTCCTTATCGCCTGCGACTCGTACGAGGAGTACACAGCCGAATGATCGCCACCAGCTAGGAGTGGAAGACATGAAAGGACCCGCAGGTCGACCCCGGCTCTTCGTAGCTTTCTACCAGAGCCGGGCGGGAGGGCGCCGGTGGTCAGCTCCCAACGCATCCCGCCCGGCCTCGCACGAAGGGGCTCAGACCAGGACGTTCAGCGCTCCCGGCCGGACCCGGACCGTCACCGGGAGGGCCGCGTCGACCTCGCCGTCGGCGCCGTACGGGAGAGGCCGGTCGGCCTCGATGCGGATCTCCTTGCCGCGCACCACCTCGACCTGGGGGCGGTGCACATGGGCACCGGTCTTCAGCTCGTTCATCATGGCGAAGAAGTGCCGTCTGGGTGCGTGCCCGATGACCACGACGTCCAGCAGGCCGTCGTCGACGCGGGCGCCGGGCGCGATGTTGCGGCCGAACCCGTAGTAGCCGGAGTTCGCCGCGACCACGGTGTAGCCGCTGCGCTCGTACGGCTCCCCGTCGACGGTGATCCGGTAGGCGGCCGGCCGCCAGCCGAGGACGGCCCTGAGGCCGCCCGCGTAGTACGAGGCCGAACCCCGCAGCAGCCGGGAGGCGTTGGCGTACCGGTTGGCGACCGCGTCGACACCCGCGTACACGCTGCCGAGGACGTGGACCCGCTCGTGCACGGCGGACTCGACCTCGATCGTGTCCACGGCGCGCGGTGTGCCCTCCAGCAGCACCCGGGCGAGACCGGCGGTGTCGGTGGGCAGGCCGAGGGCGCGGGCGAAGTCGTTGCCGCGCCCCGCGGGGACGAGGCCGAACACCGCGTCCGTGCCGCTGAGCGCGCCGCCGACCCGGCCGGCCATGCCGTCACCGCCCACGGCGAGCACGACACGCCCCTCGGCTCCCGCCCGCAGGGCGATCTCCCGGGCGTGCTCCAGGCTGCGGCTGTACTCGGTGTCGAGCCGGGCGCCGGCCTCCCGCAGCAGGCGGGCCAGCGGGAGAAGGCCCGCGGCTCCGCTGGAACCCCCTGCGGTGGGATTGACCACGGCGGTGAACTGTCGCATGGATCGGGCCTCCGTACGGCGCGAGAAGGGGGCGGTCAGCGGACGGGAAGGAGGACACCGGGACTGAGCACACCGGACGGGTCGACCTCGGCCTTGACGGCCTGGAGCATACGGATGCCCAGCGGGCCGATCTCCCGGGCGTACCAGTCCCGGTGGTCGGTACCCACGCCGTGGTGGTGGCTGATGGTGCCGCCCGCCGCCAGGATCGCGTCGTTCGCGGCCCGCTTCACCGGCTCCCAGTGCCCGACCGGGTCCTCGCCCTGGGCCGAGACGACGGTGAAGTAGAGCGAGGCGCCGTTCTCGTACGTGTGCGAGATGTGGCACATCACCAGCGGCGGCGTGCCGGCCGCGGTCAGGGCGCCGGTCAGCGCCTCGCGCACCGCCCGGTACAGCCCGGGGATCGCGGACCAGAATCCGGCCGTCTCCAGCGTCTCGGCGAACGCGCCCGCGTCGAGCAGCGCGTCGCGCAGATAGGGCGCGTCGTAGCGGCCGTGCTCCCAGCGCTCGCCGGGTTCCTCCCCCAGGTACTCGCCGCCGCAGGCCAGCAGCACCTCACGGGCGGCCGCCCGCCGGGCGGCGGTCTCCTGCGCGCCGCCCTCGTACCCGGTGATCGCCATGCAGCCGGCGGGCTGCGGGGCGTCGGAGGAGCCGATGGCGTCGGGCTGGGCCAGACCCACGAAGGTCTCGGTCTCGTCGGACAGCCGCAGCACGGTCGGCCGTGGCCCGTCCTGCGCGAGGCGGCGCAGCGCGGCGGCGCCCGCCTCGAAGGAGGCGAAGCGCCAGCCCTCGTAGACCCGCTTCTCGGGCAGGGGGCGGATGCGCACGGTCACGGACGTGATCACGCCGAGGGCGCCCTCGGAGCCCAGGATCAGCTGGCGCAGGTCCGGGCCCGCGGCCGAGCGGGGCGCGCGGCCGGTCTCCAGGGTGCCCTCGGGGGTGGCGACCGTGAGGGCGAGGACCATCTCGTCGAAGCGGCCGTAGCCGGAGGAGGCCTGTCCGCTGGAGCGGGCCGCGGCGAAGCCGCCGACCGAGGCCCACTCGAAGGACTGCGGGAAGTGCCCGAGCGTGAATCCCCGGGCGTTGAGCAGCTCCTCGCAGCGCGGTCCGCGCAGTCCGGGCTGCAGGACCGCCGTGCGGGACACCTCGTCGACGGCGAGCAACTGGTCCAGCCGGCGCAGGTCCAGCGCGACGAACGGCCGCCCGCCCTCCGGCCGCAGCCCGCCGACGACGGAGGTGCCGCCGCCGAAGGGCACGGCGGACAGACCGTGCGCGGCGCAGGCGCGCAGCACGGCCAGCACCTCGTCGTGGCTGCCGGGCAGCACGACCGCCGCCGGTATGTCGTCGACCTCGCCGGAGCGGATGCGCAGCAGGTCGGGCGTGGACTTGCCGCGGGTGTGCCGGACACGGCTCTCCGCGTCCTCGCGCAGCCCGTCCTCGGCGGCGACGGCCGCCCGCAGGGCCTTGCGGGAATCCTCGGTGAGCCCCGACGGGGGCACCTCGATGTCACCGAGGTCCGCCGGGCCCTTCTCGCGGGGCGTCACGCCGAGCAGGTCCCGCAGCAGGCCGGTCACCGCGTCCGGCAGCGGGGCCGCCTTGGCCGGGTCGCCCCAGCCGCTCCACAACATGTCCACTTCGAAGGTCCTCACGCTCGGTGCTGCTCTGCCGTGCCGCTCGCATCGCTGCTCACTGCTCGCTGCTCACTGTTCGCTGTGCTGTTCGCTGTTCGCTGTTCGCTGTGCTGCTCGCTGCGCGCTCGACGTGCCGCTCGGCCCGTACTGGCATTACACTGTGACAGATGACGCCCATTCGTCACAACGCCTCGGACAGCAACGCCCCGGACAGCGGGGCCTCCGTCACCGGCGCCGGCCCCGGCGGCACCGCCGCGGACTCCGACCCCGTCCTCGACGCCGCACGCGACTGCGTGCTCGCCGTCGGTGTACGGCGCACGACCCTGACCGACGTCGCCCGGCGCGCGGGCGTCTCCCGGATGACCATCTACCGGCGCTGGCCCGACGTGCGCAGCCTCGTGGGCGACCTGATGACCCGTGAGTGGATCGCGGTCGCCGCGAACGCCATGCCGCCCGCCGACGACCCCCGGCCCGTCCGCGCCCGGATCGTCGACGGACTCGTCGGGGGAGCCACCGCCTTCCGGGCCCACACGCTCTTCCACAAGATCCTCGACGTCGACCCCGAACTGCTGCTGCCCTACATCCTCGACCGGCGGGGCGCCAGCCAGGAGGCACTCCTCGACCTGCTCGCCACCGCGCTGGACCAGGGCCACGCGGACGGCTCCGTCCGCCGCATGCGCACGGACCTGCAGGCCAGGTCCCTGCTCCTGGTCGTCCAGTCCTTCACGCTCTCGCTGCGCACCATGACCGACGACAGCGACCCCGAACTGGGCGAAGCCGCCTTCCTCGACGAACTGCGCACGCTGCTGGAGAGGACCCTCACCCCATGACCCCCACCGCCACGGCCTCCCTCGACGCGGCGCGCCGGCGCCGTGAACTCGCCGAACTCGCCGACGGCGCCGAGGTCGACCTCCTGGTCGTCGGACTCGGCGCGACCGGCGCCGGAGCCGCCCTGGACGCGGCCACCCGCGGCCTCAGCGTCGCCGCGATCGACGCCCACGACCTCGCCTTCGGCACCTCCCGCTGGAGCTCCAAGCTGATCCACGGCGGGCTGCGCTACCTCGCCTCGGGCCAGCTCGACGTGGCCCACGAGAGCGCCGTGGAGCGCGGCATCCTCATGGAGCGCACCGCCCCCCACCTGGTCCGCGCCCAGCCGTTCGTGCTGCCGCTCACCCCACTGGTCGGCCGCGGCCAGGCCGCCCTCGCCCGCACCGGTTTCCTGGCCGGCGACATGCTCCGCGCCGCCGCCCGCACCTCACGCGCCACCCTGCCCGCGCCGCGCACCCTGTCCGCCGTCGAGACCCGCCATCTCGCCCCGGTGCTGCGCGCCACCGGGCTGCGCGGCGGACTGCTCTCCTGGGACGGACAGCTCACCGACGACGCCCGCCTGGTGACGGCCGTCGCCCGCACCGCGGCCGCCCACGGCGCGCGCGTGCTGACCCGCGCCCGCGCCCTGGAGCTCACCGGCGACGGCGCCCGCGTCCGCGACGAGACCACCGGCGAGGAACTGCGCATCCGCGCCCGTGCGGTGGTCAACGCGGCCGGCGTGTGGGCGGGCGGCCTCGTCACGGACGTGACGCTGCGCCCCTCCCGCGGCACCCACCTCGTGCTGCGCTCGGAGGCCCTCGGCCGGCTCTCGGCCGGGCTGCACATCCCGGTCCCCGGCGAGAGCAACCGCTTCGTCCTGGTCCTGCCGCAGGGCGACGGCCGCGTGTACGTCGGTCTCACCGACGAGCCCGTCGACGGGGACATCCCCGACGTGCCCGAGGTGCCCGAGACCGACATCGGCTTCCTGCTCGACGTCCTCGGCTCCGCGCTGGACGTCACCGTGCACCGCGACGACCTGATCGGGGCCTTCGCCGGACTGCGCCCGCTGCTCGACACCCGGGGCGCGGGCGGCCGTACCGCCGACATCTCCCGCAAGCACGCCGTGCTCACCTCGCCGGACGGAGTCGTCACCGTCGTCGGCGGCAAGCTCACCACCTACCGCCGTATGGCCCAGGACGCCGTCGACGCCGCCGTCGCCGGGCGCCGTCTCGACGCGGGCGCCTGCCGCACCGCGTCCGTGCCGCTGGTCGGCGCCGCCGGCCCGAGCGCGCTCGCCCGGCTGCGGGCCCCGGCCCGTCTCGTACGGCGCTACGGCTCGGAGGCCGAGGCCGTGCACGCCCTCGCCGTCCGGGACCCGGCGCTCGCCCGGCCAGTCGTGCCAGGGCACCCGGTCACCGGGGCCGAGCTGGTGTGGGCCGTCCGGCACGAGGGCGCCCTCGACGAGGCCGACATCCTCGACCGCCGGACCCGTATCGGCCTCGTCGCCGAGGACCGGGGCCTCGCGGAGCAGGCGGCCCGGGAGGCACTCGCCGCCTGAGCCTCACAGGCTGGACAGGACCTGCGGCGACAGGATCTTGATCATGGTGTTGGTCCAGCGCATCTGCCGCAGCGTCCGCGGATGGCAGGCGGACGCCAGCGCCAGCAGCCTGTCGTCCTTGGCAGCCTGCGCGGTCTGCGCGAGCATCTCCCAGTACAGGGAGTTCTGCGCGGCGTCCAGGTGCAGTTCGCGCAGGTCCCGCAGCAGGAGCAGGCCCGGTTCGGGGCGGTGGCCCACCGCCTCGGCGGCCTTCTCGCGCAGCGCCGACATGAAGCCGGGGGAGGGGGCCCCGGACGCGTCACCGAGGTCCACGCCGTAGTCGTGCCCGGTGTCGGCCACCCGCTGGACGTGTTCGCGCGACCAGGCGGCGAGATCCAGGGCCACATGATGGACCTCGTGGTCGGTACGGTGGCGTTCCGCGGCCGTCACCAGCTCCTTGGCCAGCTGCTTCTCGCCGTGGTGGAGGGCGCGCAGGACGAGGGTGATGCCGTTCATCGGGCGTCCTCCTCACGGCCGAGCGCGGTGCCCGACTCGGTGACCATGGCGGCGGGTCCGCCGGCCGTGGCGGGCACCCGGCCGGGCCGGGCGGGCGCGGAGGCGGCGGTGGTCGGCGCCGGGGCGTGGTGGCCGTCGGCCCGCTCGACGCGGCGCAGGGCGGCCGCGGCCGTCTTGAACAGCGGCTGCTTGGACACCGGGTCCCAGTCGGTGACGGTGAGCTCGTTCGCGGCCCGCCCCGGCGTGTCCCCGCCGGGCCCGTGCCCCGCCTCGGTGTCCCAGTAGCCGTAGTGGAACGGCACGAACAGCAGCCCCGGCCGCAGGTCCGTCACCCGCAGCCGCCCCCGCAGCGCGCCGCGCGCCGTCGTGACCTCCACCAGGTCGCCCTCCTCCAGTCCGAGCGAGGCCGCGTCCGACGCGGAGGCCTCCACCCACACGTCCGGGGCCGCGCCGTTCAGCTGGGGCGTGCGCCCGGTCTTCGTACGGGTGTGGAAGTGGTAGATCGTCCGGCCCGTGGTCAGCTGGAACGGGTACTCCTCGCCCGGCTCCTCGTGCGGCGGCAGGTACGCGGCCGCCTTGAGCACGCCCTTGCCGTCGGGGTTCAGCGACCGGTACTCCACCACCTCCGCCGCGGCCCCGGTGACCAGGTCCTTGCCGTACGACTCGCACACGTCGGGGTGCGCCCAGGTGATGCCGTCGGTGTAGAGGCGGGCCGTGCCGTCCGGGGCCCGTTCGCCGCAGGGCCACTGGATGCCGCTGCCGCCGCGCAGCCTGTCGTACGTCAGGCCCGTGTAGTCGCAGGGGCGGCCGGCGCTGCACCGCTTCCACGCCTCGAACGCCGACTCCGGGTCGTGCCAGGTGACGAGCGGGCCGCCGTCCTTGTCGCGGAAGCCCATGCGGGCGGCGTAGTCGAGGAAGATGTCCAGGTCCGGCCGGGCCTCACCGGGCGGCTCCACGGCCTTGTCGGACAGGTGCACGGTGCGGTCGGCGTTGGTGAACGTGCCGGTCTTCTCACCCCAGGTCGCCGCCGGCAGCACCACGTCCGCCAGCTGGGCGGTCTCGGTGAGGAACAGGTCCTGCACCACCACGAACAGCCGGTCCTGCTCCAGCACCGACCGGATGCGGGACAGCTCGGGAAGCGACACCGCCGGGTTGGTGCCGCTGATCCACAGCATGCGGATCGAGCCCTGCTCGGCGTAGCGGAACATCTGCATCGCGTGGGTCGGCGGCGCGTAGTGCGGGATCGCCTCCGGCTCGACGTTCCACACGCGCGCCAGGTCGGCCACATGGCTGTCGTTCTGCCAGTTGCGGAACCCCGGCAGGTCTCCGTCGGCGCCGCACTCGCGGGTGTTCTGGGCCGTGGGCTGGCCGTTCATCTGCAGCACTCCGGCGCCGGGCCGGCCCAGCATGCCGCGGATCAGGTGCAGGTTGTTGACCTGCACGGCGGCCGCGGTCGCCTGATGGGACTGATAGAAGCCCTGCAGCACCGTCGACAGCAGCCGCTCCGCCGTGCCGAGGACCTCGGCGGCCTCTCGGATCCGGCCGGCCGGCACGTCACAGATGCCGGCGGCCCACTCGGGAGTGCACTCCTGCACCCGGGACGCCAGTTCCTCGAAGCCGACCGTGTGCGCCTCGACGTAGGCGTGGTCGACGCGGCCGGTGCGGATGATCTCGTGCAGCAGGGCGTTGAGCAGCGCCACGTTGGTCCCCGCGCGCGGAGCCAGATGCACGGTCGCCGCGCGGGCCACCGGCGTGGGCCGCGGGTCGACGCACACCAGGCGGGGCGGGTCGCTCCCCTCCAGCCGGTCCAGGACGCGCATCCACTGCACGGGCTGGGTCTCGGCGATGTTGTGGCCGAACAGCGCGATCACGTCGGCGTGGTCGATGTCGTCGAACGTGCCGGGCTGTCCGTCGCAGCCGAAGGACTCCTTCAGCGCCTCGGCGGCCGTCGACGTGCACAGGCGGGTGTTGCCGTCCAGGTGGTTGGTGCCGATCCCGGCCCGGGCGAGGACGGCGAGGGTGTAGTACTCCTCCAGGAACAGCTGCCCGGTGGTGTAGAAGCCGATCGACCCGGGACCGCGTTCCTCCAGCAGCTCCTTGGAGCGCGTCACGACCCTGTCCATCGCGGTCGCCCAGTCGCACTCCACCAGCCGCCCGGCCTCGCGCACCAGGGGCCGCGTCAGCCGGTCGGGGGAGGCGTTGGCGCGCCAGGCGAAGAGGTCCTTCGGGCCGAGCCGTCCGTGGTTGACGCGGTCCTGCGCCCGGCCGCGCACCCCCACGATCCGGCCGTCCGCGACCGCGATGTCCATCGCGTCCCCGTCCGAGTGCAGCAGCGACGCCGTCTGCACCCACCGCTGCACCCGGCCGGGCTCGACGCCCGCCTCCAGACAGGTGTCCACCCGCTCGGGCCACGCCTCGTGCCGCCCGTACGGGGTACGACTGCCCCACGGCTGAGCGATCCGGTCCACCGAAGCGTCCACGTCCACCTCCACGAGAGCCGCGCCGGCGCCGTACGCGCCGCGCGTCCCCCGGTACCCCTCACCACCGCCCCGACACGCCCCTCAGGGCCCGGCCGACCCCGACCGGGTGCGCAGCCAGGCGTAGATCCAGCCGGCCTGCATCGCGGCGTCCAGGAGGTAGGTCGGCCGGATCCGCCCCTTGGGGACGTAGACGAGATCGACGCCCAGCAGCGTGACCGCCGTGCCGAGACCGATCCGCCGGGCGTGGGCCGGACCCCACGGGGCGGGTACCGCCGCCAGCTGGGCGACACCGGCGGAGACCAGCAGCCCGCCCGTCGTCATCTGCAGCCACACATCGCGCTTCGGCCCGAAGACCCACTCGAAGCTGCGCAGATGCAGCAGCGGCCACAGCCCGCCCACGACGTTGAACGCGCCGTGCGCCGCCGCGACCACCGCCGCCTGCGGCGGAACCCGCGCCTCGCCCATGACCCGTCCCTTCGACTCGCCCCCGGCCTCGGAAGGCTCGCCGGGTACCCGGTCCGGACCGCGGGGAAACGACGGCCGCGGTCGCGCCGCTCCCTCACGGCAGCTCCACGGTGGTGGTCACCCTGACGACAGCGGGCGCGCGGGGCACCGAACCGAACCCGAAACGCACGGGTGGCTCGACGGGCGCGCGGCCCCCGAGGTCATGGCCGTTCAGGGTTGCCGACCCGGAGGTGATCGGCCGCAGGTCCCGTACGCCGTACCACTCGCGGCGCCCGGCTCCGGCGCTGCCGCGCGTTCGCACCCCGCCCGGGAGCAGCCGGGCCGGCCAGTACGTCAGCGCACTCCACGCCGGACGGGAGGCGACCGCACCGGGCACGGCGCGCAGCAGCAGGCCGAGTGCCCCTCGCCGGCCGACGGTGAAGCGCAGGGCGAGCGGACCCGCGGCGACCGTCCAGGTGCCGGCTTCCACCCGCACCCGGACCGGCACCACCTGCACCGCGTCGAAGGTGTACGTGCCGCTCACGAAGTCGGCCGTACGGCGGGTCGGGGCGAGCAGCAGCCGCTGCCCGTCGGCTCGCTCGATCATCACGTCGCTGAACGGCCCGAACGGCGACCGCTGCCAGTGTCCGAGGACGATCCGGGTCCCCGAGGCGCAGCCCAGGCCCGCGATACAGCCGTCGAAGCGGAGCCGAGAGCGGCTAGCGCGCCGGCGCTGCCGGAGCGGAGACCCCGAGCCGCACATGCCGTACGCCCTCCGAATAGTGCACCAGGGGCTCGCTGTCCGGTGGGGCGAGTCCTGCCGCGGCGAGCAGTGTCTCGTCGAGTTCCTCGACGACGGCGTCGGCCAGCGGCCATGGCTCGTGCTGGACCGGCATCTCCCACAGTCTCCCGAACCGACGGGTGTAGGCCCGCCACCGCGCGGTGAGCCAGACATCCCTGTCCGTCGGCACGAGCGGCGCACCCGGACGGACGACCAGCCGGTAGGAGGGGCCACCACCCCATCGCGCACCCTCGTAGGTGAGGATGCCGTCGCCCTCACCCACACGCAGGGTTCCCATGTGGTACGGCGCTCCCACGGCACGGGCCGCCAGCATCAGCGGGCAGGCCACCTCCAGGGACAGGAACCACAGTCCGTCCTTCCCGCCCGGCCGCCGGACGTACGTCCGCAGGTTGGTCTCCGCGAACACCGGCAGCCCGGGGAGGGAGGCGGGCACCCCGGGCGGCCGCACGTCCGCCATGACGAAGGGGGTCAGACCGACCCATGCGGAACCGTCGTAGCAGTCCACGGTCAGACCCTCGGGCAGGAGCGCCTGCACGCTGTCCGGCGGGTAGGGCCAGTGGACGAACGTCTGTCGCAGCCAGCCGGCCCGCATGACCGGCGCGCTCACGGAGGCTCTCCCGGGCTTCGGGGGGGGCGGCGTCAGGTGGTCAGCAGGGAGTCGTCCTCGGGCCTGGCGCCGGGCAGCCGGTGGCGCGCCGCGATCAGCGCGGCGTCTATGTCACGGGTACCGGTCGCCACGCACAGCGTGTAGGCGACGTCGTCCATCCTCTGGCGCACTCCGGGGCTCCCGTCCTCGGCATGCAGGATGCGCAGCGTCTCGTACTGCTCGATCAGGTTCTTCAGAACAGCAGGATGTGCCATCAGCATCGGAAGCCTCCGTCGTCGCGGTGTTCACATGGGCCGTACCCCCGTGTGCCCAGGTCGGAGGATGCCAATCACCGGCGCGTCGCATGCATCAGCGCGGCCGGTGCGGTAACTCGTCGTCTGCACGACGGGGGAAGAACCCGTGCTCAGGCGAACCACGAGGAGAGTGTCCCGCCATGGCCGACGACCTCATCACCATGGTCACCACCGACCACCGCGAGCTGAAGCGACTGTTCGACATGATGAAGTCGGACCGGAGCTCCCGGCCGCTGGCGCTTCCGCTGGCCGTGGCCATGCTGGAGGCGCACAGCGAGGCCGAGGAGGACAGGATCTACCCGGTCGTCGCCAAGGAGGCCGGAGAGAAGGCGGAGGTCGAGCACGCCGCCGAGGAGCACCACGAGGCGGAGAGCCAGGGCAAGCATCTGCTGGAGATGGACTGGGAGAGCGAGGAGTTCGACCGCGCCCTCGAGGAGTGGATCGGTGCCGTCGAGCACCACATCGAGGAGGAGGAGAACGACGTCCTCCCCGCACTGCGCGAGGCCGTCGACTCCGACCGGCTGCGTGAGCTGGGCCTGCAGTTCGCCGCCCGGCGGGCCCGCAAGCTGGTCGGCGAGCCCCTCAAGGCCGCCGAAGGCGGAGCGCGGCAGGGCGGTGGGCAGGCCGAGCAGGGCGGCACCGAGGGCATGACGCGCGCGGAGCTGTACGACAAGGCGAAGGACCTCGGCGTGGAGGGCCGCTCCTCGATGACCAAGGACGAACTGGCCCAGGAAGTGGGCAAGGCCGAGGGCTGAGCCCGCCCGTAGCCGGACGTCGAAGGAGGCCCGTCCCATGCGCACCCGCCGGGGTGCGGCGCGTGGGGCGGGCCTCCTTCGACGTCCGGCCCCGCTGACGTACTCCTTCGCGCGTACGCCCCGTCGCAGGGTGAAGGGCGCACCCCATCCGGACGCCGCCCGCGTGGCGCACCCCCTTCCCGCGGCGCGTCTGGTGTGCCCTGAAAGCTCCCCACGGTTCATCCCGCGAAGGAGAGACCCGGCATGTTCGGACAAACGCAGGCGTTCAGCGGCTTCTCGGTCGACGACCTCGACGAGGCCCGCCGGTTCTACGGCGAGACCCTCGGCCTCCAGGCGGAGGTGGTCGGAGAGGGCGACATGCGGATGCTGACCCTCACTCTCGGCAGCGGCGCGAGGGTCTTCGTCTACCCCAAGGAGAACCACACCCCGGCGAGCTTCACGATCCTGAACTTCCCCGTCGACGACATCGACGGGGCCGTCGACGAACTGGAGCGGCGCGGCGTCACTCTGGAGCGCTACTCCGGCTTCGACCAGGACGCCAAGGGTGTCGTGCGCGGTGGCAGCGGCGACGGACCGGCGGCGATCGCGTGGTTCACGGACCCTGCCGGGAACGTCCTGGCGGTGCTGCAGGAGAGCTGAGCACTCCGTCCGGGGAGCGGTCGAAAGTTTCGATGAAGGTGAGTCCAGGTCTCCTGATCTGTGACTGGGTCGCTCCTCCGGTACATCCGTCGACGTGTAGTCGATACCTCTGAACTGGGGATTCACGCGTTCATTGGGCCTGTGCCCGCTTCGAATGTTTCGCTCGGAAAGTCGAAACTATTGACAGTTGACGTGCCCAGACCAACACTGGCGCCGTTGACAGGGCCCCACCCCACCCTCACGAGGACGTGGAGGAACGCGCACATGAACCAAGCACCCGCACACCACCGGCCACGCCGGCCCGGCCGTCTCCGGTCGGTGGTCAGCAGCGCCTGCGCACTGCTGCTGATGGCCATGGCCGCACTGCTGCTCCCCGGGACCGCGCACGCGGACACGGTCGTCACGACGAACCAGACCGGGACGAACGACGGCTACTACTACTCGTTCTGGACCGACTCCCAGGGCACCGTCTCCATGAACCTGGGCTCCGGCGGGAACTACAGCACGCGGTGGAGCAACACGGGCAACTTCGTCGCAGGCAAGGGCTGGAGCAACGGCGGCCGCAGGAGCGTGACCTACTCCGGCACGTTCAACCCGTCCGGGAACGCCTATCTCGCGCTCTACGGCTGGATGTCCAACCCGCTCGTGGAGTACTACATCGTCGACAACTGGGGCACCTACCGGCCCACCGGCACCTTCATGGGCACGGTCACCAGCGACGGCGGCACGTACGACATCTACAAGACGACGCGGTACAACGCCCCCTCCGTCGAAGGCAACCGCACCTTCGACCAGTACTGGAGCGTCCGCCAGTCGAAGCGGACCGGCGGCACCATCACCACCGGCAACCACTTCGACGCCTGGGCCCGCGCCGGCATGCCCATCGGCAGCTTCAGCTACTACATGATCATGGCGACCGAGGGCTACCAGAGCAGCGGCAGCTCCAACATCACGGTCGGCGGCACCGGTTCGGGCGGCGGCGGTGGCGGTGGCGGCGGCACCGGCTGCACGGCGACCCTGACGGCGGGCCAGCAGTGGAGCGACCGCTACAACCTCAACGTGTCGGTCACCGGCGCCACCAACTGGACCGTCACCATGAACATCCCCTCGCCCGCCAAGGTCCTCGCGACCTGGAACGTCACCGCGAGCTACCCCAGCGCACAGGTGCTGACCGCGCGCCCGAACGGCAGCGGCAACAACTGGGGCGTCACCATCCAGCCGAACGGCAACTGGAACTGGCCCACCGTCTCCTGTTCGACGGCCTGAAGGGAGAGCGGTCGATGAGATTCCGTCCCCTGCTCGCGAAACTGGCGGTCGCCGTCATGGCCCTGGCCGGCACGCTCACCGCGCAGTCCGCCCCCGCGCAGGCCGCCGCCTGCTCCGGCTACGTCGGCCTCACCTTCGACGACGGCCCGTCCTCCAACACCCCCGCCCTGCTGAACGCCCTCACCCAGAACGGGCTGCGGGCCACGATGTTCAACGAGGGCCAGTACGCGGCTGCCAACCCGTCCCAGGTGCGGGCGCAGGTCACCGCCGGGATGTGGGTGGCGAACCACAGCTACACACATCCGCACCTGACCACCCTGTCCCAGGCGCAGATCGACTCGGAGATCTCCCGCACCCAGCAGGCGATCGCGGCCGCGGGCGGCGGCACGCCCCGGCTGTTCCGGCCGCCGTACGGGGAGACCAACGCGACCGTGCGCACGGTCGAGGCCAAGTACGGGCTGACCGAGGTTCTCTGGGACGTCGACTCGCAGGACTGGAACGGCGCGAGCACCGACGCGATCGTGCAGGCCGCGGGCCGCCTCACCGCCGGCCAGGTCATCCTGATGCACGACTGGTCCGCCAACACGCTCGCCGCGATCCCGCGCATCGCGCAGAACCTGGCCGCCCGCGGCCTGTGCGCCGGGATGATCTCCCCGCAGACCGGCCGCGCCGTGGCCCCCGACGGCGGCGGTACCGGCGGTGGCGGCGGCACCGGCTGCACGGCCACCCTGTCCGCGGGCCAGCAGTGGAGCGACCGCTACAACCTCAATGTCTCGGTCGCCGGCTCCAGCACCTGGACGGTGACGATGACGGTGCCCTCCCCGGCCAGGGTCATCGCCACCTGGAACGTCACCGCGAGCTACCCCAGCGCACAGGTGCTGACCGCGAAACCGAACGGCAGCGGCAACAACTGGGGCGTCACCATCCAGCACAACGGCAACCGCACCTGGCCGACCGTCACCTGTACGGCCGGCTGACCGGCGGCACCCTCGTGGCGCGGCAGCTCCCCGCTGCCGCGCCGCACCCCTGCTCCGGGGCCGTATTTGTCGGACAAGCCCATGGCCCCGAAAGAGGGACACCGTTTCCCCTGAACCGGGCCATCCGCCCGGTCCCGCGTACCGCCCGCGCACACAGCCGCGTTGGCAGCAGCATGAACCGAACAGTCACCCCCGGGTGCCTCGTCCTGGCGGGCGAGAGCCGACGGCCACGGTACGGCGCCCCCGACGGGGCAGCCCTGCCGCATCCGCCCATCTACGCCGCTCTGGTCAGGGAGTGGCAGGCCCGTGGCCGTACGATGCCGGGCGTCCGGGACGCCCAGTGGACGGCCCTGGTCGCGGCGCCCTCGACGATCGGGGAGCCGTCGCGTGCCACGGCCGAGCTGCCCGGCGGCGGATGACCGCAGCCCGCCGCGCGGCCGGACGGTCACCCGCGGGCCGGGCCGGCGGTGGGCGCCCCGCACGTGGGACAGCGCCGCCGGTCCGTGGCCTGCGCGGCCAGCGAGGCGACCGCCTGTTGCAGGGCCAGCTCCATCGCCGCGGGCACGAACAGGGTGCCGAGGCCGTCGGGCGGGACCAGCCAGCGCAGCGGCCCCGCGACCCGGTCGGGCGCGGGCGCGACGATCCGCGCGCCCCGGCCCAGGTACCGGATGTCGGGCCCGACCCAGCCGCCGCCCGGGTCCGGCGGCAGGAAGAACCCGATCCGGCGGGAGGCGGCGTCCGCGAGCGCGGGCCCGGGCGGCTGGGGAATGCACAGCAGGACGTCGAGCGCCCGCACGCCCAGTTCCTCCGACACGCTCAGCACGTCCCAGAACCGCCCGCAGACCAGCAGGGCGACCCCGGCCGCCGAACGCCACTGCCGCTTGCACTCCCGTGGGTCGCAGGCGGCGGCGGCCAGCCACTCCCTGGGCCGCCGGTCGGGATCTCGCATGGCCTACCTCCGGTCTCGGTCAGCCCTGTCAGCAGGGCGCACTTCCCCCTTGCGGCCAGGACCGCCGGACACGGGAGGTTCATGTTGGTGGATATTTCTATGCATCGGAAGGGGTGGCGGACCGTGGCGAATGCTGCCGAAATGTTCCTTCTGAAGAGGGCCTGGCGCGCGGTCCGCCACCGCACGCGCTCCGCCGCCCGCTGGCGCCCCCTGCGCCGCGACCCGCTCACTCCCCTCGTGGAGACGGCCCGCCGCCTCGACTACGGCTCCGGGCGCCTCGCGGAGACCGAGGACGAGGGGACGTAGAGACGGCCGGACCGCCCCTTCACCTCGTGTGCGGCGCCGCCCCCCGGCCACCCGGCGGGCGCGCACCGCGGCGCGCCACAGCGGCGCCCTGTGTCTGTGCCGTGGGTTGCGGTCTCAGTCCCGCTGGTTGCGGTCGAGCGGCCCCCACGGCCCGGGCTGCTCCGTGATGACGCGGGTCGCCTCCTCGATGACCTGTTCGGCGATCCAGCCCAGCGGTTCGACGTCCGTGACCAGGGGCTCGTTGTCGGGGCCGCGGCCGGACTCGGCGCCGTGCAGGATCCACGGCCGGGTCGGGCCGCCCCTCACCTGCGGCAGATGGCAGTAGTCGTACAGCCGCCGGGCCACCCAGACGCGCACCGGCCGCTCACCCCACCACTCCTCGATGTCCAGCGGGCTGGCCGACAGCCCCGGCAGCTTCACGCCGGTCAGCTCGTCCCGGCTGCTCACGTCCGACAGGTCGACGTGCGGGCCGCGTGACCAGCGCACGTACAGCCCGCGGCGGCGGGTGACGAGGCGGGTCAGCTCATCGAGGCTGGTGAAGGTCGGCAGGTCGGTGCGCAGCGTGTGGTTCTGGTCCATCTGGTTCTCCCGCGTGGCGGGCGGCGCCGGAGACATCGGCCGTATCGGCCGTCTCCCGCGTCGCCGCACGTCTCATGGGCCGTACACCAGCCCGTGTGCCCCGTCCGCGCCAGGTGATGTGCCGCGGGCGCCGGCCGTCCGTGACTCCAGCGCGCGCAGTACGGCCGCCATGTCCTCGCCGCCGTGCCCCTGCGCGACCGTCTCGCCGTACAGGGCGTGGCAGACGTCGAGCAGGGGGGAGGCCACCTCGGCCGCGCGGGCGGCCTCGGCGATCAGCCGGTTGTTCTTCAGCACGTCCGCGGCCGCCGCCTGCACCGCGAAGTCCCGCTCCACCAGCTTCGGCGCCTTCGTCCGGGACACCGCGCTCGCCATCGGCCCCGCGTCCAGGACGTCCCGCAGCAGCCGCTGGTCCAGGCCGTGCCGGCCGGCGAAGTGGAACGCCTCGGCCAGCCCGGTGACCAAAGTGATCAGGAAGAGGTTCACCGAGAACTTCATCAGCAGCGCCCCCGGCACCGGGCCGCAGTCGAACACCTCGTGGCACACGGGCGCGAGCAGGGGACGGACGGCCGCCACGGCGTCCTCGTCGCCCGCCAGCATCCCCACCAGCCGGCCCTGCTCGGCCGGGACCCGGGACCCCGACACCGGCGCCTCCACGTACCGGCCGCCCGCCGCGCGGATGTCGGCCCGCAGACCCTCCGAGTACACGGCCGAGGTCGTGCCCATATGCACGACGGTGCGGCCCGCGACGCGGGCGGCGAACGCGGCCGTGCCCCGGCCCAGCACGGCGTCCACGGCGTGCTCGTCGGCCAGCATCAGGAACACGGTCCCGGCCCGCTCGAAGACCTCGGCGGGCCCGGCCGCGACCTCGGCGCCGGCCGCGCGCAGGGGTGCGCACCGGGCGGGCGTGCGGTTCCACACGATCAGCGGGGTGCCGGCGCGGGCGAGGTTGAGGGCCATGGGCTGCCCCATGACACCGAGGCCGACGAAACCGACGTACATGACGCACCAGCCTTCCCGGCCCGCACCCGGGCGGAGCCGCGACGTCCCGGCGATCCGGGGTTATGACAGCGGTCATAGTAGCCGCCTCTATGACAGCGGTCATAGAGTGGAGCGCGCACGCGCCGGACGGCTGAGGGAGGTCGAGGATGTCGGGGTCCGAACACGGTCCGCGAGAGCGGATGGTCTTCAGCGCGGCCCAGCTCATCCGGCGCGACGGGGTCGCCGCCACCGGAATGCGCGAGGTCGCCGCGCACGCCGGCGCGCCCCGCGGCTCCCTCCAGCACTACTTCCCGGGCGGCAAGGAACAGCTCGTCAACGAGGCCGTCGCCTGGGCCGGCCGGTACGCCGGGAAACGCGTCGCACGCTTCCTCGCCGCGCTCGAAGAGCCCACCCCCAGCGGGCTGTTCGCCGCGATGGTGCGGCAGTGGACGGACGAGTACCAGACCCAGGGCTTCGCCGGCGGCTGCCCGGTCGCCGCCGCCACGGTCGACCGGGCCGAGTCCGCCGACTCCACCCGTCAGGCCGCCTCCGCCGCCTTCGCCACCTGGACCGCACCGGTCGCCCGCGCCCTGGCGGACCTGGGCGTCCCCGCCGCCCGCTCCGAGCCGCTCGCCACGCTCATGATCAGCGCCCTGGAGGGCGCCCTGCTCATCGCCCGCGCCGAGCGTGACGTCCGCGCGCTGAGGGCGGTCGCCGACCAGCTCGGCCCGCTGCTCGACGCCGCCGCGACCGAGAAGGGCGCCCTGCGCGGGCACCGGCCGCTCTGCGAGGATCACGGCATGGCGGACACACCTATGAAGATCAACGCCCTGGTCGTCGACGCCCACGACCCCGAACGGCTCGCCGCGTTCTGGTCCACCCTGCTGGACCGGCCGGTCGGAGGCCGCGTCGGCCCCTATGTGTGGCTGGAGCGGAAGGACGGTCTCGGACTCGGCTTCCAGCGCACCGACGCGCCCCGGTCGGGAAAGAACCGCATGCACTTCGACGTCAGTTCGCCCGACCCGGCCGCGGAACAGAGCCGCGTCGAGGCGCTCGGCGGGCGCAGGCTGGAGGAGTACGCGGACAGCGGCTTCCTGGTGATGGCCGATCCCGAGGGCAACGAGTTCTGCGTCATCCCGGAGGGCCCGGTCGATCTCGACGACGACGGCCGCGCCCACTACCTGAGCTGATCAGCCGGCCCGCGAGCGGAACGTACGCCGGTAGGTGTCCGGAGGCACGCCGACCGTGCGGTTGAAGTGCCGGCGCAAGGTCGTGGCGGTGCCCATCCCGGTCGCCGTCGCGATCGCGTCGACGCTGTCGTCGGTCCGCTCCAGCAGCTCCTGGGCGCGCCGGATCCGCTGGGTCAGCAGCCACTGCAGCGGCGTGGTGCCGGTCGCCGCCCTGAAGTGGCGGCCCAGATGGCGTGAGCTCATCCCCGCCTGCCGGGCCAGGTCCTCCACGGTCAGCGGCCGGTCCAGCCGCTCGACGATCCACGGGAACAGCGCCGCCAGCGGATGGTCGTCCCGCGCGGGCACCGGAGTGGCCACGAACTGCGCCTGCCCGCCGGCCCGGTGCGGCGGTACGACGAGCCGGCGGGCGGCCGCGTTGGCGACCGCCGAACCGTGGTCGAGCCGCACCAGATGCAGACACAGGTCCATCGCCGCCGCCTTCCCCGCCGAGGTCAGCACGCTGCCGTTGTCCACGTAGAGCACGTCCGGGTCGACCTCCACCCGGGGATACCGGGCGGCCAGCACATCGGTGTGCGCCCAGTGGGTCGTCGCCCGCTTCCCGTCCAGCAGCCCGGCCGCCGCCAGCACGAACGCGCCCGTGCACAGCGACACCACCCGCGCCCCCGCCTCGTGGGCCGCGCGCACCGCGTCGACCAGCTCCGCGGGCGGCTCCACGTCCACATCGGCCCAGCCCGGCACGATCACGGTGCCGGCCTCCCGGAGCCGGCCGAGCCCGTGGTCGGGCTCCAGCAGGAACCGGCCCACCCGCACGGGGACCGGCCCGCAGACCGCGACCTCGTACCAGGGGACCGTCACCCCGGCCGGCGCGGAGCCGAACACCTCGTACGCCATGGACAGTTCGAGGTGGAGCATCCCGTCGGTGACGGCGAGCGCGACAGTGGCCATGTCCGGAAGTGTACGGGTCATGTCGTTCCGGACACTCACGATCGGCTGTTCCGCCCGGACAGGATGGCCTCGAGCGATCAGCCGGTCACTCGATCACTCGATCACTCGATCACGCGATCGACCGATCAGTCGATCACGCGATCAGTCGAGAGCAGGGGAGAGGTCATGGCGGCGGGACAGAGCGTGACGGTGTTCGGCGCGTACGGGCACACCGGGCGGTTCGTGGTGGCGGAGCTGCGCGGACGCGGGTTCGTCCCGGTCCTGGCCGGCCGTGACGCGGACAAGCTGCACGCGCTGGCGGCGGAGTCCGGACACGAGGCCCGTCCCGCGTCGGCCGACGACCCGGCCTCGCTCGACCGGGCGCTCGCCGGGTCGTCGGCGGTGATCAACTGCGCCGGACCCTTCGCGTCGACGGCCGCTCCCGTCGTCGAGGCGGCCCTGCGCGCCGGGATCCCGTACGTGGACGTGGCCGCCGAGATCGAGGCCAACGCCGACACCTTCGCCCACTTCACCGACCGGGCCCGCGCCGCGGGTGCGGTGGTCGTACCGGCGATGGCCTTCTTCGGCGGCCTCGGCGACCTGCTCGCCACCGCCGCGATGGGCGACTGGACCGCGGCGGACGAGGCGCACATCGCCTACGCGCTGAGCAACTGGCACCCCACCGCCGGGACACGCGTCGCGGGCCGGGTCTCCGGAGAGCGGCGCGGCGGCGCCCGCGTCGTCCACCGCGACGGGCGGCTGCAGTACCGCCACGACGAAGCGCCGCTGGTGAAGTGGACGTTCCCCGACCCGCTGGGCCCGCGGACGGTCGTCGGCGAGTTCACGATGGCCGACGTCGTCACCCTCCCCAGTCACCTCTCCGTCCCCGAGGTGCGCACCTATATGACCGCCGAGGCCGCCCAGGAGGTGCGCGACCCCGGCACACCGGCCCCGGCCGCCGTCGACGAGGCCGGGCGGTCCGACCAGACCTTCCTGGTCGACGTCGTCGTACGCTCCGGCGACAGCGAGCGGCGGGCCGTGGCCAGGGGCCGGGACATCTACGCCGTCACCGCGCCGCTCGCCGTGGAAGCCGTCCGCCGCGTCCTCACGGGGCGGACCCGCACGACCGGCGTCGCCTCCGCCGGCGCGCTCTTCGACGCGGCCGACTTCCTGCGCGCGCTGTCCCCGCACCTCACCGTGGACCTGCCGGCCTGACGGGCGGCGGCACGCCCCGGTCGGCCGGCGTGCGGCCGACCGGGGCGCGGGTCAGCGCAGGTCGAACCGGTCGAGGTTCATCACCTTGTCCCACGCCGTGACGAAGTCACGGACGAACTTCTCGCCCGCGTCACGGGAGGCGTACACCTCCGCCAGGGCGCGCAGCTGGGAGTTGGCGCCGAAGACCAGGTCGACGGCGGTCGCCGTCCACTTGACCTCGCCGGTGGCGCGGTCGCGGCCCTCGAAGACGTTCTCGGTGTCGGTGGACGGCTTCCACTCCGTGCCCATGTCGAGGAGGTTCACGAAGAAGTCGGTGGTGAGCGTCTCCGGCCGCTGGGTGAGAATGCCGTGCGGGGCACCCTTGAAGCCGGCGTTCAGCGCGCGCATGCCGCCGATCAGCACCGTCATCTCGGGGGCCGTGAGGGTCAGCATGTTGGCGCGGTCTAGCAGGAGCGTCTCGGGCGACAGCTTCTCCCCGGCCTGCAGGTAGTTGCGGAAGCCGTCCGCCTCGGGTTCCAGCACGGCGAACGTGTCCGCGTCGGTCTGCTCCTGCGAGGCGTCCGTGCGCCCGGGTGCGAACGGCACCGTGATGTCGAACCCGGCCCGCTGCGCCGCCTGCTCCACGGCCGCGCAGCCGCCGAGGACGATCAGGTCGGCGAGGGAGACCTTCTTCCCGCCCGACTGGGCGTCGTTGAACTCCTGCCCGATCCGTTCGAGGGTCTGGATCGCCTCCCTGATCTCGGGCAGGTCGTTGACCTCCCAGTCCTTCTGCGGTGCGAGCCGGAGGCGTGCGCCGTTGGCTCCGCCGCGCTTGTCGGTGCCGCGGAAGCTCGCCGCCGAGGCCCAGGCGGTGGTGACCAGCTGGGGGACGGACAGCCCCGAGGCGAGGATCGTGCGCTTGAGCGCGGCGATGTCCTCGGCGCCGACCAGTTCGTGATCGACGTCCGGGACGGGGTCCTGCCACAGCTGCGGCTCGGGCACCCACGGGCCGAGGTAGCGCGACAGCGGGCCCATGTCGCGGTGCAGCAGCTTGTACCAGGCCTTGGCGAACGCCAGCGCCAGTTCGTCCGGGTTCTCGTGGAACCTCTTCGAGATCGGCCCGTAGACCGGGTCGAGCTTCAGCGCGAGGTCCGTCGTCAGCATCATCGGGGCGTGGCGCTTCGACGGGTCGTGCGCGTCGGGCACCGTGTCCTGCGCCGCGGGGTCCGTCGGCTTCCACTGCTTCGCGCCGGCCGGGCTGGTGGTCAGCTCCCAGTCGTAGCGGTACAGGTTGTCCAGGAACCCGTTGTCCCAGCGCGTGGGCTCGTTGGTCCAGGCGCCCTCCAGCCCGCTGGTGAGCGCGTGGGGGCCCACGCCGGTGCCGTAGGTGTTCCGCCAGCCGATGCCCTGCTGCTCCAGGGGGGCCGCCTCGGGCTCCGCGCCGATGTAGGAGGGGTCGACCGCGCCGTGGCACTTGCCGAAGGTGTGGCCGCCGACGATCAGCGCGACCGTCTCCTCGTCGTTCATGGCCATCCGCCCGAACGTCTCGCGGATGTCCCTGGCCGCCGCCAGCGGGTCCGGATTGCCGTTCGGCCCCTCGGGATTGACGTAGATCAGTCCCATCTGCACGGCGCCGAAGGGGCCGCTCAGTTCCCGGTCGCCGGTGTAGCGCTCGTCGCCGAGCCAGGTGTCCTCCGGGCCCCAGAAGATCTCCTCGGGCTCCCAGATGTCCTCCCGGCCGAAGCCGAAGCCGAACGTCTTGAAGCCCATCGACTCCATGGCGCAGTTGCCGGCGAAGACCAGCAGGTCGGCCCAGGAGATCTTCCGGCCGTACTTCTGCTTGACCGGCCACAGCAGCCGGCGCGCCTTGTCCAGGCTCGCGTTGTCGGGCCAGCTGTTCAGCGGGGCGAAGCGCTGCGCGCCCGAGCCGCCGCCGCCCCGGCCGTCCGCGATGCGGTACGTGCCCGCGGCGTGCCAGCTCATCCGGATGAAGAGCGGCCCGTAGTGGCCGTAGTCCGCCGGCCACCAGTCCTGGGACGTCGTCATCACCTCGAAGACGTCCCGCTTCAGCGCCTCCAGGTCGAGGGTCGAGAACTCCTTCGCGTAGTCGAAGTCCTCGTCCATCGGATTGGACCGGGGCGAGTGCTGATGGAGAACCTGAAGATCCAGCTGATTCGGCCACCAGTCCCGATTCGTCCGGGGCCGGGTCGACGTCGGGGTGGGGGAGGGAATTGCCGGGTTCTCGCTTTCACTGCCGGACACGTCCGACCTTCTTCCTGTCTGTTCCGAATGTCCTTAACCGCCGTCTTTCATGGTTGCGCACCGATGACGGCGCGGCCACGAGAACACGCAGGGCGCCGGCGGGTGCCTTTCTCGCGCGGGGCCGGGACGCCGTCGTCGTCCTGGCGGGAGACGTCGGCCCCGCCGTCGCCCCGGGTGTTCCGGTCGCGGGTGCCCGGGGCGACGGAGTTCGCACCTCGGGCACGCCGGGCCGGTCGCCGTCGCCCGTCACCAGGGTCGGGAACCCGCTGACGGAGACCGGCGCCCCGGCCGAGGAGTCCGCCTGCCGCCTGCCACCTTGCCGCTACCGCCTACCGCCTACCGCCTACCGCCTACCGCCTACCGCCGCGCCCTCGCCGTAGGCGGCAGGCTCACGCCGTCTCCCAGTCCCAGGTGTCGAAGTAGGCGGTGACGCCCGTGCGCCGGGCCTCCATCACCGAGCTCAGCCGGGCGAAGTCTCTCGGCGGCATCAGCGGCCGCCAGGCGTCGAGCGCGAGGACCCGCACCTCGTCGTGCTCCTCCGGGTCCAGCACGATGGACTCGATCTGCGCCTCGGTGAGCCGGCCGCCGTCGAAGACGACGCCCATCGTGCTGTAGGGCCACTCGCCGCCGGGCAGCCCGTAGACCACCGCGAGCAGCGCTGTCGGTCCCTCCACCGTGATGCCGGTCTCCTCCCGGCACTCCCGCGCGGCGGTCTGCCAGGGCCGCTCCCCGGGGTCCATGGTGCCGCCGGCCAGCTGCCACGGGTGGTCCGCGCTGTAGACGGAGCGCAGCTGCAGGGGCCGGTCGGCCTCGTCGGTGAAGAAGACGCAGGCGAAGCCGGTGGCCTTCATCAGCGTCTCGGCGTACTGCGCGGGCGGCAGCCATACGCGGCCGGTCGGCGCCTCAGGGGTCACGGTGTGCCTCCTCGCACGGGAACAGCGGGGACGGGGATCAGGGTCTGGGCGCGCAGCCGGGCGAGGGTGCGCCGGCCGCGCTCGACGAGCTCGGGGTCGCCGTGGGCGATGCCGAACCGGATGCCGGACACGGAGTCCAGGGCGGCTTCCACGACGAGGCGCTCCTGCTCGCAGGGGGTGAGCGCGCGCCCGTACCCGGCCAGGAACGCCTCGTACAGGTCCGGGCGGCCTGTCCACGCGTCGCACAGGCGGACGAGGTCCCGGACCGCGGGGCCGGGCTCGCTGCGCTCGAAGTCGATCACCGCCAGGGTGCCGTCGCCGGCGCGCAGGATGTTGCGGAGCTGGAGGTCCCCGTGGGTGTGCACACACTCCAGCGGGGCCGGTTCCCCCGCCCGCTCCACCAGTGAGCGCACGAACTCGGTGTCGCCCGGGGCGAGATGGTCCCGGGCGCCGGCGAGATGCCGTTCGGCCTTGTCGACGGCCGGGCCTCGGTCCGGGCGGGCGGCGCTGCGGTGGATCGACCGGGCGAGCGCCCCGATGCCGTGGAAGACCCGGCGTTCCTCCGCGGCGGACAGAGGCACGCCGTGCAGCGGCCGGCCCGGCACCGCGGTGACCACGACCGTACGCAGGGCCGCGTCGGTGGCCACCAGCCGGGGCGCGGCCGCCCCGAGAGCCGGCACCCACGTCCGGTAGGCCCGCACCTCCCGCTCATGGAACCGCTCGCTCCGGTGTGTCTTCACGAACCAGACGCCGCCGGCCGCACCGTGCGCCCGCCACACCCGTCTGTCCCGCCGGGCCCAGGAGACGTCCGTCCACCCGGCGACACGGCCCACCGCGCGCTCGGCGAACTCCCGTGCCTCCGGCGGGGGCTGCCCGCTAGCCGGGTCGGTGACCGCGGGCGGGCAGTACAGCCGGTCGGCGTCCGGCGTGCAGGCGATCGGATCGTCCGGCTCCTGGAAGTGCACGGCCATCGGACGGCCGTTCCGGTAGGCGTCCAGTCCGGCCCGGCAGTACGCCACCATGGGTGAGGGCAGCTCGTCCAGTCCGTACCAGCCCATCGCGTCGCACACGGCCGGCTCTCCGATGCCCGGCGTGCCACGCCATGCCCGGACCTCGAAGAACAGGCCGGTCCGGGTGCGCCCGCCGGGGCCGCGGTGGTGCACCACCACCGCGAAGCGGACCTCGGCCCGGTCGATGACGAGGCCGGTCTCCTCGGCCGCCTCCCGGATCAGCGCGTCGACGACGTCCTCGTGCGGGCCGTCGAGGTGCCCGGACGGCAGGTGCCACAGCCCGGCGGCGTACACCTCCCCGGCGCGACGGGAGAGCAGGATCTCCGGGCCCGCGGCGGTGTCCCGGCGCGCGATCAGATGCACGTCGACGGGCTCGCGGTGCCGCTGCCGCCCGCCGCTCATGACGTACTCCGGTGTGCCCTGCGGCGGCTGCGGTGGTCCGCGGGGCGGAGTGCTCCGGCCGATGCCAACGTCGTTCCCCTTCCTGACGCTCACGACGGTGTCGCCCGGTTCAACGACGCCGGCCGGATTTCGAACACATGTCTTTCGGTCGGGCCGTGGAGCCCGACGCTGAGCGGTTGTCCGAAGGTGTGCGCTACACGGACCCTTGTCCCGCAAGAGCGCACGAGTGAGCCCCGGTTGGCTGAAATCCTCTAGTCGTCGAGCTGGTGGTCGGCCCAGACGTAGCTCTCCGGCAGCAGGTCGGCAATGGGCACCGCCCGCACGCGGTCGCCTGTGCCGACGACGACCTTCAGGCGGGGGAAGTAGTCGAGCAGCGCCTGACGGCACCGGCCGCACGGCGGGACGACCCCCCGGTCGCGGTCGCCCACGGCGACGATCGTGTCCAGCTCGTAGATCCCCTGCGCCGCCGCGGTACCGATGAGGACCAGCTCCGCGCACGGGCCTCCCGTGAAGTGGTAGGCGTTCACCGCGGTGACGATCCGGCCGTCGGGGGCGCGCCCCGCGGCCGCCATGGTGTGGTGGTCGCCGCGGCAGCGCGTACGAGCCACCTCGGCCGCGGCGCGGACGAGTTCGTGGTCGGGTGCGTCGCCGGCCCGGTCGGGGTGCGTGGTCATGTTCTCCGCCTTCCTCGGTACAGGCCGACGGTGGACCACATGACGATCTTGCGCAAGCGCGTATCGGAGGCCCGCGGGCGGGTTCGGGGGCCGCGAGGTGGCGCCCCGCCCCGGCGCCGGTCCCTGACGTGGCGTCAGTCGACGGGCCAGGTATGGACGGGAGCGTTGAGGTGCATGTAGTCGATGTACGTCTTCGTCATGCGGCGCAGGGCCTCGTGGCGGGTGCAGTGGTCGTGGTCCTCGATGTGGTGGACCTCTTCCTTCTGCCAGACGGCGCCGTTGCGGGCCGTCACGCACCGCTGCTCGATGATGCCGAGGAGCGGTTCGCGCCAGGCGGCGTCCATGCCTGAGAGCTCCAGGCCGCGGTGGGCCAGCGGCAGCAGGCGACGTAGGACGAGTTCGGGTACGGGGACCTCGCCCGCGCCGGGCCAGTAGAGGCCGGCGTCCATGCCGTGCCGGGCGGCCGCGTGGAGGTTGTCCTCGGCGACGGCGAAGGACATGCGCGACCACACGGGCCGGTCCTCCTCCACGAGCGCCCGGGTGAGGCCGTAGTAGAACGCGCCGTTGGCGAGGGTGTCGGCGACCGTGGGGCCCGCCGGCAGTACGCGGTTCTCCACCCGCAGGTGCGGCCGGTCGTGCGCGACGGCGTAGACGGGACGGTTCCAGCGGTAGATGGTGCCGTTGTGGAGGGTGAGTTCGGACAGCTCCGGGATGTCACCGCGGCCGAGGGTCTCCAGCGGGTCCTCGTCGTCGCTCAGCGGCAGCAGCGCGGGGAAGTACCGCAGGTTCTCCTCGAAGAGGTCGAACACGCTGTTGATCCACCGCTCGCCGAACCACACGCGGGGCCGCACCCCCTGCACCTTGATCTCCTGCGGGCGTGTGTCGGTGGCCTGCTCGAACAGCGGGATGCGCGTCTCGTGCCACAGCTCCCTGCCGAACAGGAAGGGCCCGTTGGCGGCCAGCGCCACCTGCACCCCGGCGATCGCCTGCGCCGCGTTCCAGTAACCGGCGAACTCCTCCGGAGACACCTGGAGATGGAACTGCGTACTCGTGCACGCGGCCTCCGGAGTGATCGTGTCCGCGTACGTGCGCAGCCGGTCGACACCGCTGACCTCGATCAGCAGGTCCTCGCCCCGGGCCGCGAAGATCTGGTCGTTGAGCAGCCGGTAGCGCGGATTGTCGGACAGCGCGGCCTCGTTCACGTCCTCCTGCCGCAGCGTGGGCAGCAGGCCGACCATGACGAGGTGCGCCCCGACCGACCGCGCGCGCTCCTCGGCGTGGTTGAGCGCGTCGCGGATCTCGGACTCCCAGGAGTCGGGGCCGCCGGCCGTCAGCCGACGGGGCGGAACGTTGATCTCCAGGTTGAACCGGCCCAGTTCCGTGGACCATGCCGGATCGGCGATGGACTCCAGGACGTCGAGGTTGCGCATGGCCGGCTCGGCCGCGTCGTCGACCAGGTTCAGTTCGATCTCCAGGCCCACCTGGGGCCGCTCACTCTCGAACCGTTCCTCGCGCAGCATCTGCGCGAGGGCGTCGAGACACCCCTGCATCTTGATCCGGTACCGGCGGCGGTCCTCGCGGGTGAAGACCATCGCCGGAACGTCCCGTCCCATTCGGCCCTCCCAGGTCGCCCGTCAGGGACCCCCGCACATCCCAGCGTCGCACCACCCGCCGACTCCGACCATGCGGTGCCTTCCACGCGCCCGGTCCCGTAGCCGTACGTCACCCGCGCGGTGCGCAGGGTCGCCGGGAGTCCCCGTGCACGCCTGTGACGCCGCGGGATCGCGGAAACCCGTCCGTTCCGGTTTGTCCTCTGGCCAACGCGCGTAGACCCCGGCACCATCGTCGTGCACCGCCAGCACTGCCCGCACCGCTCGCACCGCTCGCACTGCCCAGCACCGCCGCCGTACACGAACCATGGCCCCTCGCAGGAAGGTCTCCGCATGAAACTCCCCAAGGCCCTGAAGCTGCGCTCGGTTCTGACCGCTCTCGCCCTCGTCGTCGCCCCGGGCGCCGCCGTCGTCGGCACCGCCGGCGAGGCCTTCGCGGTGACGAAGATCAGCCACGCCACCGCCACCGCGATGTTCCGGGAGGTCGGCATCACCTGGTCGTCGTCCGGGAACTGCTCCGACCGCTACAACTCCACGTGTACGTCCTTCGAGCAGCTCAACCTGGCCACCGCCCAGGGCGCGCAGACCCTCAAGCGGGCCAGCGGCTGCGCCCTGAACATCACCGGCGGCACGGAGACCGGCCACGCCTCGGGCACGTACTCGCACTGGAACGGCTACAAGCTCGACTACAGCAAGTACACGTGCATCGGCAGCTACATCAAGAACACCTTCACCTACATCGGCCTGCGCGGCGACGGCGCCCCGCAGTGGCGGTCCGGCTCCGGAAACGTCTACGCCGACGAGGGCAACCACTGGGACGTCACCTACTACAACTGCGGCGGCTGCTGACAGCACCCGCAACGGCGGGAGGGCGGCCCGTCCGGGACCGCCCTCCCACCGTTCGCCCACCGCGCGGCCGAAGCCCGGTCAGGGCGTCGCGGCGAGTTCCGCGGGAGCGCCGTCGCCGGTCCGAGGGGCGGCGGGCGCGGGCACACCAGGGGTCTTCTCCCACTGCCGGGTGACCCGGACGAAGCCGTAGACCACCGAGGCCATGGCGAGCATCAGCAGCGGCCCGGCCAGCCACGGACAGGCGGCCATCTGCGTCGGCAGGAAGCGGTACGACACGAGCATCGCGGCGAACACGGCCGCACCATAGGCGGCGAGCCGCATTCCCGAGCGGTCCCAGTCGCGGGCCTGTGAGCGCAGCGCGGCCTCGATGGTGACCGTGAACACCACACCGGCGACGATGTCGGAGCCGTAGTGATAGCCGAATCCCAGCGTCGCGCCGAGGGTGGCGATCAGCCAGAACGTGCCCGCGTAGCGCAGGAGCCTCGGGCCCTTGCGGGAATGGATGAAGATCGCCGTGGCCCAGGCGGTGTGCAGGCTCGGCATGCAATTGCGGGGGATGTAATCGTTGAACGGCATGTGCTGCGGCACGCCCGTCGGCGGCAGCGTGTGCGGCCACAATTCGGCGACGGCCCACGTCCCGCCGTCGGCGCCGTAGATGAAGATCGGCCCGACCACCGGAAAGAGCATGTAGATGCCGGGGCCGAGAAGCCCGATCGTCAGGAAAGTGCGCACCAGGTGATGGCGCGGGAAGCGCCGCTCGGCCGCCACATGCCGCAGCTGGTACAGCGAGACCGCCACCGCGGCCACCGCGAGCTGGATGTAGACCCAGTCGAGGACATGGGCCCCGACGGAACCGGTGGACTCCACGATCCGCCCGGCCACCCAGGACGGGTAGCCCAGCGCGCGATCGGCGAGCGCCACGTACTGGTCGAGCACCTGCGGGCGGGTCTTGGCGGTGATGAGCAGCCAGGCGTCGCCGGTCTTGCGCCCGGTCACCAGCAGCAGGCCCAGCCCCACGCCCTTCAGCAGCAGCACACGGTCCTCGCCGGTGCGGCGGGTCACGGCGACGACCGCACAGCCGATGACCACCCACAGGGCGCCGTTGCCGAAGGGATAGCTTCTGCTGCTCTCGATGTCGGCCGCCCACCGCACCAGGAAGAAGACCAGGTCGATACCGACCGCGGCACCCAGTGCGATGAACCGCTCCCGCCGGGGGAGCACCACCATCATCAACGCCATGCTGGCGTACAGCAGGGGCCCTGATTTAGGGGTGAATATCACCTCCTTGACCTGATTGGTCATCGGCCCCGGGATGCCGTAGTGCCGTGCGGCGATCTCCAGCGCGACCAGGAACGCGAGGGCCACCGCGCCCACCGCGCCCCATA
The DNA here is from genome assembly GCF_044545925.1 of Streptomyces sp. NPDC053367. Classification (NCBI taxonomy): domain Bacteria; kingdom Bacillati; phylum Actinomycetota; class Actinomycetes; order Kitasatosporales; family Streptomycetaceae; genus Streptomyces; species Streptomyces sp. NPDC053367. Next base: position 229,149 of record NZ_JBITYN010000002.1, read on the forward strand.
GGGCCTTGCTGATTCTTTTGTTCATTCGCGGGAGGTCCCGCGATGCTATAGATCTCAATTGTCAGGCCGATTTGTCAGTTATATGCCGATAGGTCAGTCGGGCGACTGGCTGATCACCGCGAGGTCGAACATGCTATCGGGGTGCTCGCCGGTTTCCTCCCGTCAGGTACGAGCCGAAAGCCGGCCTTTCCGTTCCCGTGCGGCGCGCCCCGGGCGGCGGCGCGGCCGGCGGCGGAGAAGATGCCCGGGGCGGCGCCCAGGAGCGGCCCGCCCGGCACCGTTCCAGCACGCGAAGAGGTCCGGCCATGAGAGTGCCCGACGACGGGGACCGCCACGGTGACGCGGACCGCCTCGGCGTCGGTGGCCGCTACGGTGACGAAGGCCGAGAGGGCCACGGTGGCCGCCACGGTGACGCGGACCGCCTCGGCGACGGCGGCCGCTACGGTGACGAAGGCCGAGAGGGCCACGGTGGCCGCCGCGGTGACGCGGACCGCCTCGGCGACGGCGGCCGCTACGGCGAGGCCGTCTTCCGGCCCGAGCAGGCGGGGGAGGGGGAGCGGATCGACTTCGGCGCCCTCGCCTACGACGACATCACCATGGCGCGGCTGCGGGCCCTCGGCGTCGGCCCGGGATGGCGCTGCCTGGACGTGGGGGCCGGCACGGGCACGGTCGCGCGCCGGCTGCTCGAGGAGGCCGGCGTGAGCTGTGTGCTCGCCGTGGACCGTGACGTACGGTTCCTCGCCGAGCGGCCCGTGCCCGGCCTGGAACCGCTGGAGACCGACATCACCGTCACGGGGTCTGTCCCCGGCCGCCACCGCCTCGTCCACGCCCGCTTCGTGCTGATGCACCTGCCCGAGCGCGAGCGCCTGATCAGGGCGCTGGCCGAGCTCGTCGAGCCCGGCGGGGTCCTGGTGCTCTCCGACGCCGTCGACCTGACCGGCGACGGCGCGCCCGCCACGCCGTACACGACGGCGATGCGTGCCATGTGGCGGGGGCTGCGCGCCACCATCGGCACCGACGTCTCCTGGGTGCCGTCGTACCCGCGGCTGCTGCGCGCGGCGGGGCTCACGCGGGTGGGCGCCGAGGTCCATGTGCCGCCGCTGCTGCCGGGCAGCCCCATCAGCCGCTTCTGGGCAGACACCTGGCAGCGCGGCAGGGCGGCGATGCTCGCGACCGGGCTGGTCGACGACGCCGCGGTCGACGCGGCGGTGCGGTACCTGGACTCCGACGAGTGCGCCGCGCTGTCGGCCGGCATGCTCACCGCGTGGGGCTGGAAGGCGGGCGAGGCCGCGCGCTGAACGCGCCGTACGAACAGGCTGTCCGGTCGGCCCTCTTGACGATGAGTCAGGCATTAGTCGAACATTCACCCGCACGGCCGCACCAGGCACAGGCACCACACAGCTCCAGCGCCCCGCATCACCGATGCCGCGGGGCGTCTCGTACGTTCCGCAACCCATCCTCAGTTCGGAAGTCACGGAGCCCCCACATGACCTTCTCCGTCCACAGACATGCCCTGGCTCTCGCCGGCGCCGTCGCTCTCGCCGCCGCGCTCACCGGGCCCGTCCCCGCCGCCACCGCCGAGGAGGCCGGCACGGCCGCCGCGCCCGACATATCGGTGGCCAACGTCAAGCAGCACCTCGCCGACCTCCAGTCCATCGCCACCGCCAACGGCGGCAACCGCGCCCACGGCCGGGCCGGCTACAGGGCGTCCATCGACTTCGTGAAGGCGAAGCTGGACGCGGCCGGATTCACCACGACCGTCCAGCAGTTCACGTACAACGGCGCCACCGGCTACAACCTCGTCGCCGACTGGCCCGGCGGCGACCCGAACCAGGTCCTCATGGCCGGCTCGCACCTCGACTCGGTGACCTCCGGCCCGGGCATCAACGACAACGGCTCCGGCTCGGCGGCGATCCTGGAGACCGCGCTCGCCGTCTCCCGGGCCGGCTACCAGCCCACCAAGCACCTCCGGTTCGGCTGGTGGGGCGCTGAGGAACTCGGCCTCGTCGGCTCGAAGTACTACGTCAACAACCTGCCGTCCACCGAGCGCGCGAAGCTCACCGGCTATCTGAACTTCGACATGATCGGCTCGCCCAACCCGGGCTACTTCGTCTACGACGACGACCCGACCATCGAGAAGACGTTCAAGGACTACTTCGCCGGCCTCGGCATACCCACCGAGATCGAGACCGAGGGCGACGGCCGCTCCGACCACGCGCCGTTCAAGAACGCGGGCATACCCGTCGGCGGCCTGTTCACCGGCGCCGACTACACCAAGACCTCGGCGCAGGCCCAGAAGTGGGGCGGCACGGCCGGTCAGGCCTTCGACCGCTGCTACCACTCCTCCTGCGACACCACCGCGAACATCAACGACACGGCCCTGGACCGCAACAGCGACGCCATCGCCCACGCGATCTGGACCCTGTCCTCCGGGACGACGCCCCCGCCGGGCAAGGTCTTCGAGAACACCGCCGACGTGTCCATCCCCGACAACGGCGCCGCGGTGACCTCCTCCGTCACCGTCAGCGGCGTCACCGGCAACGCGCCCAGCAACCTCTCCGTCGGCGTGGACATCGTCCACACCTACCGCGGTGACCTGGTCGTCGACCTCGTCGCGCCCGACGGCAGCGTCTACAACCTCAAGCCGTACTCGTCCTCCGACTCGGCCGACGACGTCAGGACCACCTACACGGTCAACGCCTCCTCCGAGGTCGCTAACGGCACCTGGCGGCTGCGCGTCCAGGACCGGGCCGCGTACGACACCGGCTACATCAACAGCTTCAAGCTGACCTTCCCGTAAGGGAGTCGGCGGCCGCGGGACCGGGCGTCAGCCGCCGGTCCCGCGGCGGTCACTCGAACGACTCGAAGACCTGATCCCAGAACGCGGAGCCGTCCACATTCGGGTCGTGGGCGATCAGACGCTCCCGCAGGGCGGTGGCGGCGGCCGCCCGTACGGCCTCGTCGTCCGACGCCAGTGCGTCTCCCGACTCGGCGATCAGGCCGAGGAGAACGGCCAGCCGCGGAAGGGAATGGGCGGCCGGGCCCTGCCAACCGTCGCCGTGGTCCCAGCCGTTGGGGTCGTAGTGGGTGATGCCGCCGTCCGCGGCGTCGAGCATGAGGTGCTGGTCGCCCCACAGCGCGACGGTGAAGCAGAAGTTCTCCGGCGGCGAGTCGTCGTCGGGGTAGCGGTTGCCGTAGATCTCGTCGGCGTCGAAGGGCTCCAGCGCGCGCCTGCCCCGCAGGACCCTCGAGTCGATCCCGGCGGCGTCGAGGCGGAGCGCGGGAAAGCCGACCGTGAGCAGGAACTCCCGCGACTCTGCGTCGGTCAACTCGGCCGGCAGGTCGGTCTCTCCGGGCCGCCAGAGGCAGCCCTCACCCAGCCTTTCCTCCAGCCACGCCGCGTCCGGTGTCGACGGTGTCGACGGTGTCGACGGAGTGTCGTCGCTGCTCAACTCCCGGCCCCCATGAGGTGTGTGTCGTTCGATCATCGCGGACCCAGTCAACCCCATGGCGTCCGCGCCGCGTGCCCCGGCTGCCGGGGCCGGCCGTCGGGTGTTCAGTTCCGGCGTATCGCGCCCTCGACGCGCAGATCGGCGAGGGTGGGGTAGCCGTCGACTGCCATGATCAGATCCGCCTCGGCCAGCAGCGACCGCAGCACATGGACGACGCCGTCCTCGCCGCCCACCGCGAGCCCGTACGCGTACGGCCGGCCCACTCCGACGGCGGTCGCGCCCAGCGCGAGTGCCTTCACGACGTCCGCGCCCGTACGGACGCCGGAGTCGAAGAGCACCGGCAGCCCGTCCGCCGCCTCCACGACGGCGGGCAGCGCGTCGAGGGCGGCGAGTCCGCCGTTGGCCTGCCGGCCGCCGTGGTTGGAGCAGTAGACCGCGTCGGCACCGCCGTCCCTGGCCCGGCGTACGTCCTCGGGGTGGCACAGGCCCTTCAGGATGATCGGCAGGTCGGTGAGCGAGCGCAGCCAGGGCAGGTCGTCCCAGGTCAGCGGATGGCCGAACACCCCGGCCCACTCCAGGACGACCGCCCGCGGATCCTCCTCCGGCGCTTTCGCCAGCCGCGCGCGGAAGACGGGGTCGGAGGTGTAGTTCGCCAGGCAATGGCCGCGCAGCTGGGGGAAGTTGCTCGCCGCGAGGTCACGCGGACGCCAGCCGGTGACCCAGGTGTCCAGGGTGACGACGATCCCCTTGAAGCCCGCCTTCTCCGCGCGGTGCACCAGGCTCTCCGCCAGGGCACGGTCCTTGGGCGTGTACAGCTGGAAGAAGCCGGGCGTGTCCCCCAACTCGCCCGCCACCTGCTCCAGCGGGTCGACCGACAGCGTCGACGCCACCATCGGCACCGCGCTCCTGCGGGCGGCCCGCGCCGTCGCCAGGTCGCCGTGCCCGTCCTGCGCGCACAGCCCGATCACCCCGACCGGCGCCATGAACAGCGGCGACGGCAGCCGCAGACCGAAGAGGTCCACGCTCAGGTCCCGCAGGGCGGCCCCGACCATCATCCGCGGCACGAGCCCCCACCGCTCGAACGCCGAGACGTTCGCCCGCTGTGTGAACTCGTCCCCGGCGCCGCCCGCGACGTACGACAGCAGGGACGCCGGCAGCGCCGCCGCGGCCCGCGCCTCCAGCTCGCCGTACGTCATCGGCAGGTCCGGCAGCACACCGAACAGCCCGTTGAAGTAGATCTCGTTCTGGTAGTCGCCGAACTGCCCGCCGAACTCCGCCTGCATCCTGATCGCAGCCCTTCCGTCCGCCCTCCGCCCGGGACCGTCCCGGCGAGACCGCTCACACTCTGCCGACGGCGGCGGCCGGACGCCATGGTCCCGCGACCGGCGCCGAGGCCCGTCCACGGACAATCCCGTGCGTAAGCCCCCGGCGGTAGTGCGAAGTCGGGGCCGGCCGGTCACTCGGACGCGCCGGTGCGCCGGGCATAGGCCCGGGCGGCGCGGGCGCGGTCGCCGCAGCGCGTGGAGCACCAGTGGCGCCGGCCGTGGGTGCGCAGCAGGAAGCGGTCGCAGGGTGCGGAGCCGCAGGCGGCGAGGAGCTCGGCGTCGGGGCCGGTGAGCAGGTCGGCGGCATCGGCGGCGAGGATCGCCAGCGCATGGTTCACGGCCTGGTCGGTGGGATGCGCCTCCACGCGGCGCGGCCCCTGAGCCGTGTCCCAGGCGAGCAGCGGCGCCGAGGGCATGGCCGTGAGCGCGTCGTTCACCGCCCGCAGGGACGCCTCGGGCGGGGTGGAGCCGTCGACTCGGGCGGTGAACAGGGCCCGCACATGGGTGCGCAGCGCCCGCATCCGGCCCGCGCAGAACTCGTACAACCGCACGTCCGGCGCGGCCAGGTCGTGGGTGAGGAGCCAGCCCTTCGCGGTCTCGGGCGCCGCGAGCAGGTCGTAGCCCTGGCCGGAGGGCAGGGTCGCGACGGTGTCGGCGAAGTCCAGGCAGCGGTAGCGGTCCGCCCCCGGAGCCGGAGGCAGAGCGGCCCGCGTGATGTCGGTCAGCACGGTCTCGTCCACGTCTCTCATGGTAGCCCTTGCGTTTTTCCGTGACATGGGCCTAGCGTGTGCCTCACGGAAAACACGGAAGACTTCCGTGAGAATCCCTGAGTGCGAGGAGTGATCGCGCATGTCCCGGCACGCCACCGAGCAGTTCCCGGTCCGCGTCATCGGCGGCCCCACCGCCGTCTTCGAGTACGGCGGCCTGCGCTTCCTGACCGATCCGACCTTCGACGGCCCCGGCGACTACGGCAGACCCGGCCGCCCCGTACTGACCAAGACCGCCCCCGCCACGGCCACCCCCGCCGACCTCGGCCCCGTCGACGTGGTCCTGCTCTCGCACGACGAGCACGCCGACAACCTCGACGACTCCGGCCGGGCGCTCCTCGCCGACGTCCCGCTCACGCTCACCACGACCGGCGGCGGGCAGCGGCTGGGCGGCAACGCCACCGGCCTGTCCGACTGGGAGACCGTCGAGCTGGAGCGCCCCGGCGGCGGCGGCCTCACCGTGACCGCGGTCCCCGCCATCCACGGCCCCGGCCCGCGCGAGGCGACCGAGCCGATCACCGGCCAGGTCGTCGGGTTCGTCCTCACCGCAGAGGACCTGCCCACCGTGTACGTCAGCGGCGACAACGCCTCGCTCGACGCGGTCAGGGAGATAGCCGACCGGTTCGCCCCGGTGGACACGGCCGTCCTCTTCGCCGGAGCGCCCCGCTTCCCCGTCCTCTTCGACGGCGGAACGCTCGTCCTGGACAGCGCCCAGGCCGCCGAGGCCGCCCGTATCCTCGACGCCCGCCGTGTCGTCCCGGTCCACCACGACAGCTGGGCGCACTTCACCGAGGGCCGCGAGGACCTCGAAGCCGCCTTCGCCGCGGCCGGCCTGACCGACCGTCTGGACCGCGACTGGCTCCGGCGCGGCTGAGCCGCGCGACTGCGCCGGACGGGTGGCGGCGACGCCTCACGGCGAAGGGTCGGCGCGCCGAGCGAGCGGGGCGCGGGTACGCATGGGGTGGTCCTCTCCGTCTCACAGGAAATGAGAACCCCGTGCGCATCCGGCACACCGTCGCCGCCGTCTGCGGCGCCCTCGCCCTCACCGCCGTCCTGGCCGCGCCCGCAGACGCCGCCGCCGGCGACTTCTCCTACCGCTTCCTCGCCGCCAACGGCGACGTCCGCTCCGCCACCCTCCAGGACCCGCTGACCGAGACGTGCGTGACCCTCCCGGAGGTCGCCGATCCCGGCACCTCCGTACCCGCCTTCGCACCCCACAACGACACCGGCGACTACGCCCTCGTCTTCACCGGCCCCAACTGCACGGGCGAGTCGTGGCTCCTGCGCCCGCACGGCCGCCCCGCCACCGACCTGCTCACCCTGCGATCGGTGCTCCTGCTGCCCGTCTGACCTCGTGCACCCGGTCAGGACGACATGACGAAGTCCAGCGCGTAGCCGGAAGCGGACGTCCAGCAGGTGACACCGGAACCGTCGTCGAAGGCCGCCACACCGGGCAGGCCGACCGCGGTCGGCGTACCGGGAGTGCTGCCGCGCCCCGCCCCCTGGAGCCGCACGGTGACGGTCCTCGTCTCGCACGTGTCCATGCCGCCGCCGTTGACGAGCAGAGCGGCGTACGCCTCCTCGCCCGGCGCCACGGTGACGAGCCCCTCCGGGTCGCTGTCCTCGATCGTCTTCACGGGTTCCCTGGGGTGGGCGCCCAGCCAGATCTGCGGGGAGCGGTGGACGGCGCACGGCTCGACGCCGGTGTTGGTGACCGTGAGCAGGAGGTGCCTGGTCTCCTCGCCCCGCGCGTCCTGGCTCGACACGGCGAACGACGGATCGCCCTCCGCCAGGCGGCGACGGTGCCGCCGTCGCCTACTGCGCCGCTCCGCGTGCGCGGGAGCGGCTCACCAGGCGCGGGCGAGGCCGTCTCACCGGGCGTGGCCGCGGCCGTCGCGCCCGGCCGGTCCGAGGACGGCCGGGGACCGTCCGCGGTGCCGTCGCCCTGCGGCTCGCACGCCGTGGACGCGAGCACCGCGGCGGCCGGCGGCCGCGACGACAACGGCCCTGCCCGCCCCGGGACTTGATGCCGACTCGTGGTTCCTGCGGGCAGGAGCATGCATGGCGTTCCCCCGTGGTCCGCCGTGGTGCCGTGGTGCCGTGGTGCCGTGGACGACTGTCGCGCTGTCCGGCGACGAGCCGAGTGTGCGGTACACCCTCGCCCACGGCGGCCGGCCCCCGAGCATGTGTGACCGACCCAGGACACGGAGTCGCCGGCCGGGGACGGGCACGCCGTGACTCCGCGAGCGGGTCACAGGTCCTTCCTGCGCGCGGTCACCAGCGCGAAGGAGAGGTACTCGCCGCCGTCCTCGGTGAGCATGTCGATCACCGGCTGGTTCGCCGCCGGGCCGTCCGGCTGCCGCTCCGCGCAGGCCCGCGCCCACAACAGCCAGTCGCGCCAGGCGTCCTGCTGGAGCCGGGCGGAGGTGACGTCCACCAGCTCGGTGATCTCCCACTGGAAGCGCCACCACTGCGGGGTGTGCCAGGCGATGGCCTCCCAGCCGACGACCCGCTTGATGTGGGCCGGTATCGCGCCGAGTTCGCGTACCTCCCGGGTCATACCGGGGGTGGCGACGCCCAACTGGCCGCCGGGGCGCAGGAATCGCACCAGATAGGGGAGGTAGCCGTCGGCCGTGCCGAAGTACTCGAAGGCGTCCACGCTCACGACCGCGTCGAAGCTCTCCGGCTCGAAGGGCAGGGCGTGCGCCTCGGCCCGTACGGCCGTCACCCGGTCGGCGACCCCCGCCTCGGCGAACACCGCGGCCGCGTCCTCCGCGGGGATCCACCAGTCGGCGGCGACGACCTCGACACCGTACTCCCGGGCCAGGAACACCGACGTGGCGCCCTTGCCGGAGCCGAGGTCGAGGACCCGCATCCCGGGGCGCAGATCGAGATCGCGGGCCAGGTCCTCCAGGAGCCACAGCGGGTTGGGTCCCATGTCGAGGCCGACGAGCCAGGCGGGGTCGTAGCGCGAGGAGCGCGGGTAGCGGTCGGGCCGTACGAGATCGTCCAAGGCAGTCACGGTCCCGCACTCAAGCCGAACCCCGGGCGGGGACACAAGTGGTTTACGGGCGGTCGCGGGCGGCTCGGGCGTCCGCCCCGGGAGCCTGCCCCGCCGCCCCGGCATGCATGAACCGGGCGCCGCCTGCCCACTCGGGGGGCATGGCTCGGTCCAACGACGAGGTCGCGGAGCTGTTCCAGGAGTACGCGGACCTCATCTCGATCACCGGCGGCGAGGCGTACAGGGCGCGCGTCTACGAGAAGGCCGCCCGAGCGATCGGCGGCCACCACGCCGACGTGTCCACACTCGACCGCAAGGGATTGCAGGAGATCCCGGGGGTCGGCAGGTCGATCGCGGAGAAGATCGCCGAGTACTTCAGCACCGGCAGGGTCTCCGCGGTCGACGAACTGCGCGCGAGGATCCCCGCGGGTGTACGACGGCTCACGGCCATCCCCACGCTGGGCCCGAAGAAGGCGCTGACTCTCTACGAGGACCTGGGCATCTCCTCGGTCGAGGAACTGGTCGAGGCGATCCACGCCGAGAAACTGCGCGATCTGAAGGGCTTCGGGCCCAGGACCGAGGAGAACATCCTCCACGGCGTCGAACTCCTGCGATCCTCCGGCGACCGCGTGCTGCTCGGCGTGGCCATGGACCTCGCCGAGGACATCGTCGGGGCGATGTCAGGTGTGACCGGCTGCCTCCGCTGCGCCTACGCCGGATCGCTGCGCCGCGGCCGGGAGACGATCGGCGACATCGACGTCCTCGTCGCGGCGGAGAGGTCGGGACCGCTGATGGACGCCTTCACGCGACTGCCGTACGTCTCGGAGATCGTCGCGCACGGGCCGGCGAAGACGTCGGTCCGCACGGCGAAGGGGCCGGCCGTCGACCTGAGGGTCGTACCGCCGGACTGCTGGGGCGCCGCGCTGCAGTACTTCACCGGCTCGAAGGCGCACAACATCCGCACCCGGGAGCTGGCCGTCCGCCAGGGCCTGAAGCTGTCCGAGTACGGCCTGTTCGACGCCGAGAGCGGGGAGCGGATCGCCTCCGGGACCGAGGAGGACGTCTACGCCCGGCTCGGCCTGCCCTGGATCCCGCCGACCCTGCGCGAGGACCGCGGGGAGATCGAGGCGGGGCTGCGCGGCGAGCTGCCCGAGCTGGTGCGGGAGTCCGACCTGCGGGGCGACCTGCACACGCACACCGACCTGACCGACGGGCTCGCGCCGCTGGAGGAGATGGCCGAGGCGGCCGCGGAGCGGGGTTACGCGTACTACGCGATCACCGACCACGGGCCGGACCTGTACATGCAGCAGATGACCCGGGAGCGGATGCTCGCCCAGCGCGAGCGGGTGCGCGCGCTCGACGGCACCCACGGCAAGCGGGGCCGGCGGCGCGGACTGCGGCTGCTGCACGGCGTGGAGCTGAACATCGGCCCGGACGGCGCGGTGGACTGGCCCGAGGACTTCCTGGCCGGGTTCGACCTGTGTGTGGCCTCGGTGCACTCGCACTTCCGCCAGAGCCGCGAGGAGCTGACCCGGCGGATCGTGCGGGCCTGCGAGAACCCGTACGTCAACATCATCGGCCACCCCACCACCCGGATCATCGGCAGGCGGCCCGGCATCGACGCCGACCTCGACGCGGTGTTCGCCGCGTGCGCGCGCACCGGCACGGCCCTGGAGATCAACGCCCACCCCGACCGGCTCGACCTGCGTGACGAGGACATCCTGCGGGCCAAGCGGCACGGAGTGCGGTTCGCCGTCGACAGCGACGCCCACGCCGTCCCGCACCTGGCGAACATGCGCTACGGCACGGCGACGGCGCAACGCGGCTGGCTCACCGGGGAGGACGTGATCAACACCTGGCCGGAGACCCGACTCCGACGCTTCCTGCGCAAGGGCAGGACCGGCGGGCACGGGTGAACCCACGACGGGAGCCGTGGCCCATGTACCGATCGCCCGTCATCTGCTCCGCGCCAGGGACCTCGCCGACGCCCCCTATCGCGAGGAGCTCACCGTCGCCGACCTGGCCGCGGCCGCCGCGCTGTCGCCCGCCCACTTCAGCCGCAGCTTCAAGGCCGCGTTCGGCGAGTCCCCGCACCAGTACCTGCTGACGGCCCGGCGCTCGTGCTGATGCCGGTACCGCGCGAGCCGATGCCGGACGAGGCGAGCAGCGCCCAGCTGTCCGACCTGGTGGCCAAGGGCGCGGGCGGCACGCTGTTCCTGGAGACCGACGACTGCGAGGCCGCCTACGACGAGCTGTCCGCCCGCGACGCCGAGTTCAACGACCCGCCCACGGTGCAGCCGTACGGCATCGACACGTCCTTCCGCGACCCGTCGGGCAACAACATCCGCCTCACGCAGGTGATGGAGTTCGATCCCGGACGGCACTGACGCCGCCCGGGAAGGGCCGAGCGAGCGGGTCAGCGCTCCTCCGGCTCCAGGCCGTGGAACGTGACCGGGCGGGCGTTGCCGTCGGTGAGGGCGTAGGACAGGCCCACGACCGCCGTGTGGCCGGAGGACACCCGGTCGGCCAGCACCCGGGAGCGGTCCAGGACGAAGTCGACGGTGTGCCGCACATGGGTGTCGATGAACCCGTCGTCCTCGCTGACCCCGGCGGCCTGAGCGGCCAGAACACTCGGGGTCACACGCTCGATCACGTCCCTGAGGTACCCGGGGGCGGCCGTGCCGTCCGCGACGGCGGCGCGGGTCGCCGCGACCGCGCCGCAGGAGTCGTGGCCGAGGACGACGACCAGCGGGCAGCCCAGCACGCTCACTCCGTACTCGATGCTGCCCAGGACCTCCGGGCCCGCCGCGTGCCCTGCGGTGCGGACGACGAACAGGTCTCCCAGCCCCTGATCGAAGATGATCTCCGCGGCGAGCCGCGAGTCGGAGCAGCCGAGCAGCACGGCGTACGGACGCTGGGCGGAGGTCAGGCCGGCCCGGCGGGCGGCGTCCTGGTTGGGGTGCTGGGGCGTACCGGCGGCGAAGCGCTGATTGCCGGCCATGAGCTGGTCGAAGGCTTCGCGCGGGGTGGCGGGAAAGGCGTCACTCATGACCGCAGGTTACGACGGGGGCATGCCACACGTGCAGGCAGGGGGTCCCCGCTGGGCCAACCGGCCGAGGAGCCGGCCGGTACGCCGTAAGGGGGGTGGTGCCGGGAGCGGACGGCACGGACCGGATGATGAGGGGCGTGTTGCTCGAAGCCCTGTCCGTCGTCGCCCTCGCCGTGGTGCTGGTCTGCGCCGTCGTCCGCCCCTTCCGCTGGCCGGAGGCGGCCTTCGCGGTGCCCGCCGCGGCCGTGGTGGTCGCCGCCGGTGCGATCCCGTGGGAGGACGTCCGCGCGGAAGCCGCCCGGCTCGGCCCGGTGATCGGATTCCTCGCCGCGGTCCTGGTCCTCGCCAAGCTCTGCGACGACGAGGGCCTCTTCCACGCCTGCGGCACCTGGATGGCCCGCTGGGCCCACCGCCGGCCCCGCCGGCTGCTCGGCGCGGTCTTCGCGCTGGCCTCCGCGATCACGGCCGCGCTGAGCCTGGACGCCACCGTGGTCCTGCTGACCCCGGTCGTCTTCGTCACGGCCGCCCGGATGGGCGCCCGGCCGAAGCCGCACGTGTACGCGAGCGCCCACCTGTCGAACACGGCGTCCCTGCTGCTGCCCGTGTCGAACCTGACGAACCTGCTCGCCTTCACCGCGAGCGGCCTGACCTTCACCCGCTTCGCGCTGCTGATGCTGCTGCCGTGGCTGACCGCCGTCGCCGTCGAGTACGCCGTCTTCCGCCGCTTCTTCGCGGCCGACCTCGACGCCCCGACCGAGCCCGCGCAGGCCGAGGAGCCGCCTCAGCTGCCGCTGTTCGCGCTGCTGACCGTCGCGGCGACGCTCGCCGGGTTCGCGGTGGCCTCGGCCGTCGGCATCGACCCCGCCTGGGTCGCGGCCGCCGGAGCGGCGGTCATGGCCGTACGGGCGCTGGCCCGGCGTCACACCACCCCGGCCGCTATCGTCCGCTCGGCCGCGGTGCCGTTCCTCGCCTTCGTCCTCGCCCTCGGCGTGGTCGTGCGCGCCGTCGTCGACAACGGCCTCGGCGACGCGCTCGGCCGCCTCGTCCCCGACGGAACGTCGCTGCCCGCACTGCTCGGCATCGCCGCGCTCGCCGCCCTCCTGGCGAACCTGATCAACAACCTCCCCGCCGTCCTCGCCCTCGTCCCCCTGGCCGCCCCCTCCGGCCCCGGCGCGGTCCTCGCCGTCCTCCTCGGCGTCAACATCGGCCCCAACCTCACCTACGCCGGCTCCCTCGCCACCCTCCTGTGGCGCCGCATCGCCCACCACCACGACCACGAGGTCGACCTGCGGGAATTCACCCTCCTGGGCCTCCTCACCGTCCCGGCGGCCCTGCTGGCCTCGACGGCGGCGCTGTGGGTGTCGCTGGCGGTCGCCGGTCCGTGAACCGCGGGTCGGGCCGCCTACCAGGGTGCGAAACCGTGGTGTACGCATCGACACCCCGGCCGGTGGCCCTGTGAGCGGCTGGTGGACCTGACTGCAGGAGCGGACTCGCCGGGAGGTCGACGCCAGGTGCTGCGGGACCGGCGGATGACGGCGGTCAGGGCGGTGTGGGAGGAGCTGCGGCTGCTGGGGGTGGGGCCGTACGAGGCGGAGCGGGTGGTCCACGAGCGCTGCGAGGCCCTCGGCGACCAGGTGCGGCGCAGGCCGCCCGATCCGTTCGACGTGGCCTCGCTCGCGGCGCGCGGCGGCCCTGCCGGGCCGGGTGGCCGCGGTGGAGGCCCTCTGGGACGGCGACACCGTGCACGACTGGTTCGTGACGCTGGTGGCGGTCCTGGAGGAGCCCGCGGCGAAGGCCACCTGGCGACCGTCCGCCAACGGCCCGACCGCTCATCTGCCGCCCGGGCCGCAGCCGACGCCGGCCGGGCGCCGGCCGGGCGCCGGCCGGGCGCCGGCCGGCCACCTCGGCGTGCCGTTCCCTTTCGCCTCCCCCGACGCCCCCGACGACGACGCCCCGCGCCGGCGGAGCCGCTGAGGGCCTTTCGTCCGGACAGGTGGGCCGGAGGCGACCGTCCGCCTCAGCTGTTGGTCGCTCTCACCGCCGCAGCCGGGCGACGGCGGCCCTGCGCAGCTTTCCGGCGCCGAGCCGTCGGGCGATGCCCCTGAGCGCCCTGCGGACGGGCGGCTTCGGCTTGCGGTTCGTCCGCACCGCGGTCACGTCCAGGCTGAGATTGCCGTACGCCGTGTAGTACGGCTTGACCGCGCGGGTCCCGGCGGTGCCGGTCTCGGGCGGGGCGAGGTCCTCGGCCTTGCGGGCGCCGAAGCGGCGCCGGGTGCTCAGCCCCTGGGAGCGGACGTCGAGGTACACGTCCCAGACGCCGGGCGTGAGCGGGCCGCCGCTCTCCGCCCGGGTGAAGTCGATCTCGGCGACGAAGCCGACGGACGCGCCGCCGGCCGGGTCGGCCGGCGGTACGGCCCGGGTGGGAACGCGGACCTCACGGCCGTCGGCGCGCAGCCGCAGCACCAGCTCGGTCGCCGGTTCGCGGGCCGGGACCCCCTCGATGTACCCGTGGCCGTCGAGGCGGAGCACCGCGCGGCGCCGGGTCCGCCGCCACCGCAGGGCATCGAGCCGGTCGTGCTGGTGCAGCTCGTCGGTGATGTCGTAGCAGGAGTCGGGGATCCCGGCCGTGCCGTCGCGGAAGTGGGGGTAGGCCGCGTAGGCGCGTCCGCGGTCCACGACGACCTCGTGGCGGCGTCCGCCCTTGGCCCGCTCCTGCTTCAGGAACTCGATGACGTCGAGGAGTTCGCGGCGCATCCCGTGGCGTGCGCAGTGGGCGAAGATCCGGTGCGGCGCGGTCATCCGGGCGTCGAGCTCGGGAGTGTAGAACCGCTCGATCTCCCGCTTGGTGAGGGCCATGGCGGCGAGCTGCTCGTCCTCCGTGAGCTGCGGGAAACGCCAGGAGAAGGTGTCCAGCAGGCCGCCCCGGAAGGTGCGCAGCAGTGCGGCGTCCCGCACGGGGCCGGGTTCGCTGTGGGCGGCGATCGCGGCCATGATCCGCCGGGCCGTCTCGAAGCGCCTGATCACGTCGGCGCGGCCGCAGCTGCTGCTGATGTTGCCGTTGTCGTCGCGCCTGACCTTGAAGTAGCAGTCCTCGTCGGCGACCACGGAGACCACCGACGCCTGGAGGTAGGCCTTGGTGACGAAGAGCCGGTCCTCGCCGATGCGGATGTCCTCGTCGAAGCGCAGCCCGCGCTCCATGAGGAAGGAACGCCGGAAGAGCTTGTGCGGGGTCAGGAGGTTCCAGACGCGGGAGGTCGCGAGGTCCACGACGTCCTCGTTCGCCCCGAACATGGAGTGCGGCACGTCGCAGCCGACCCCCACGTACTTGCCGAGCACCACGTCGGAGCCGTTGCGCTCGGCCATGTCGACCATGCTGCGCAGGGCGCGGGGGCCCAGGTGGTCGTCGGCGTCGAGGAAGAAGACGTAGCGCCCCCGCGCCTGCTCGATGCCGACGTTGCGCGGGCCGCTGGGCCCGCCGGAATTGGGCTGGTGGACCACCCGGACGACATCGGGGTGCTCGGCGGCGAAGCGGTCCAGCTCCTTGCCGCTGCCGTCGGTGGAGCCGTCGTCGACGGCCAGGCACTCCAGGGTGTGCCGCCCCAGCGACTGCCCGGCGACGGACTCCAGACAGCGGGTCAGATAGGGCATGGCGTTGTACGCGCCGATGACGACGGTGACGGTGGGCTCCGACACGAACTCCCCTAGGCATGCGGCACAATCCTGGCGACCGGCTCCGAATACGAACGGAATAGCCAGTTTTACCTTTGTCGTGCGCATTCGTCCTGTCGGGTCGGCGCATGTCGGGCCGCCGAACGCCCTTCCGGGTGCCAGGGGCGCACAAGCCGCTCAGGGAGCTGAGGGTGCGGCGCGCTCAGGGCGTTCCCGGGGCGTCGATGATCTCGCCGTGCTCGTCGAGGGTGTGGGTGCTCCAGTAGACGTCCCACTCGTCGCCGACGTACCGGGGCACCTTGCCCTCGGGGTACCGGGCGTAACCCGCGGGCGGCTGCTCGCCGTCGGGCACGCAGTCCGCGCCGGTGTTGTTCACGGCGAGGACGGGGTAGTGGTCGCTCATGCACTGCTCCTCCCGGTACTCCAGCGCGGAGCACCCCGTGAGGGCCACGACCGCGGCCGCGCCGACGAGGACGGCGCCGGCGGTGCGCAGGCCGCGGGGCGGAAGGGCGGCGCGGGTGGTGCGGGTGCGGCGGATGCCGAGGGGCGTGGACACGGTGGTCTCCTGCTGTGGTCGATTCCCGTTGTGCGATCTGCCCCCACTCTCGCCGCTGCAGATCGCCGGGGCCTGAGTGCGCCTACTCAGACCGGCCCCTGCGCGGGTGCTCAACCCGGTGCGGTCAACGTGAGCCCGGCCGCCGCACCGGCGCCCTCGGCACCGGCCGCGTCAGGCCGGAGGGCGCGGGAACGCCCGCCGGGCACCGGCAGCCGTTCCCGCGCCCTCGGAACACCGGCAGGCGTTCCCGCCCGCAGGGCATGTCCGGCCGGACAGCCCGGCTCAACCCGCCGGGGCGCTGATCTCCCGCTTGAGGATCTTGCCGCTGGGGCCGGTCGGCAGCTTGTCCACGAGCCACACCTCGCGCGGGTACTTGTACGCCGCCACCCGCTCCTTGACGAATTCGCGCAGCTCGTCGGACGTGGCCTGCGCGCCGGGCCGCAGCACGACCGCGGCGGCGATCTCCTCGCCCAGGTGCGGATGGGCCACTCCGACGACGGCTGCCAGGCCCACGGCCGGGTGCTCGTGCAGCACTTCCTCGATCTCGCGCGGGTACACGTTGTACCCACCGCGGATGATCATGTCCTTCTTGCGGTCGACGATGTACAGGTAACCGTCCTCGTCCTGGCGCGCGAGGTCGCCGGAGCGCAGCCAGCCGTCCGGGATCGTGGCCGCGGTCTCCTCCGGCCGGTTCCAGTAGCCCTTCATCACGTTCGGCCCGCGCACCGCCAGCTCGCCGATCTCCCCGGGCGCCACGTCCTGGCCCTTCTCGTCCAGCAGGCGCACCTCCACGTCCTTGATCGGCGTGCCGATGGAACCCGCCTTTCTCGGACGGTCCGGGTGGTTGAAGGTGACGACCGGGCTGGTCTCGGACATCCCGAAGCCTTCCAGCACCGCACAGCCGAAGCGCTCCTCGAAGCCGTGCAGGATCTCCACCGGCAGCGACGCCCCGCCGGAGATGCACATGCGCAGCGACGACACGTCGGCGTCGGAGGGATGCTGGAGCAGCGCGGCGTACATGGTGGGGACACCCTCGAAGACGGTGGCGCCGTCCCGCGCGATGGCGTCGAACACCGCCTGCGGCTCGAAGCGGGGGATCAGCGTCAGCGAGGCGCCGCTGGCCAGGGCCACGCTCATCGTGCAGATCTGGCCGAAGATGTGGAACAGCGGCAGACAGCCCACCACCACGTCCTCCGGCGTCATCTCCTGCACATAGGTCATGTTGACCTCGGTGTTGTGCCGCAGCCCCCCGTGGGTGAGGGCGGCGCCCTTGGGGCGGCCGGTGGTGCCTGAGGTGTACAGCAGCACCGCCACGTCGTCACCGGCCGTCGCCGCGATCTCGGTGAGCGGCTCGTGCCCGGCCAGCAGACCGGCGAAGGCGGCCGGCTCGACGGCGACATGCCGCACCCCGGCGTCCGCCGCACCCTGCGCGCCCTCACCCGGAGCCTGATGCCACTCCCACAGCAGCGCCGCCCCCGAGTCGGTCAGGTGGTACGCGGTCTCCCGTGCCTTCAGCAGCGGGTTCAGCGGTACGACGATCCCACCGGCGCGCAGCACACCGTAGTAGAGCACCACGAACTGGGGGACGTTCGGCAGCATCAGCGCGACCCGGTCGCCCGGCCGCACGCCCTCGGCCCGCAGCAGCGCGGCGGCCCGGGCACTGGCCTCGTCCAGCTCGGCGTACGAGATGACCTGACCGCTCAGACGCAGCGCCGGCCGCTCGGGCTGCCGCGCCGCCGTCCGCACGAGAAACTCCGCCAGATTGGCCATCGTCCGCCTCCACGAAAAGGTGTCGTAGAAATACGCAGTTAACGTCGACGACATGGTGCTGTCGTCCCCGCCGCCCGACTATGGCCGGCCGGACAGCGTCTGCCCGCCGGGATTGTTCCCGGGCACAAAGAGGGGGCATTACGCTGGGGCGATGGATCTTTCCGGAGTGGCCTCGGCGCTGCACGCGCGACTGCCCGAACTGGGTGAGCGGATCGCACAGCGCATCCGCGCCGACGTCGAGGCCTACCGGGACGAGTCACTGATCCCCTACGAGTCACTGCGCCGCTCCTGCACGGCCAACGCCGACCTGGTGCTCAGCCACTTCACCCGGCCCGACGCCACGGACCCCAGCCCGGCGCGCGAGACCGGCCGCATCCGGGCCGAGCAGGGCATGCCGCTCGCCGACACCCTGCACGCCTACCGGGTCGGGTTCGAGCTGCTGTGGACGGAGATCGTCGAGGAGTCGCGCACCCACCCCGAGGTCACCGACGCGCACCTGGTGTCCCGGTCGGCGGACGTCTGGGCGCTGTTCGGCCGCTACGCCGAGGCCGTCGCGGCTGCCCACCGGGAGACCTCGGCGGAGCTGGCCCTGCAGCGCGAGGCGCGGCGCTCGGCGCTGGTGGAGGCGCTGTTCACCGGTGTCATCGCCGACCGCACCACGCTGTGGGAGGCCGCCCGCGAGCTCGGGCTGCCCGAGCAGGGGCCCTACGCGGTGGCCGTCGCCGCGGCCACGGCCCCCGGCGCGGAACCCCTGACCGGCATCGAGAGCGCGCTGCGCGAGTCCCAACTGCCCTCCGCCTGGCGGCTGCTGCCCGACCAGCAGATCGGCATGGTCGCCCTGACGGCACCGAACGCGGAGGAGACCTGTGTGCGCGTCCTGCGCCGGGCCCGCGCCCGCGTCGGCCTCAGCCCCGGCTTCACCTCCCTGCGGGACACCCCGCAGGCCCTGCGGTTCGCCCGCCTGGCCCTGGCCGGGCTGCCGGGCGGCGGGCCCGGTGTCGCGCGGTTCGACGACAACCCCCTGGCCATGCTGGTCGCCGCCGCACCGGCCGAGGCGGCCCATCTGCTGGAGACCGTCCTGCAGCCCGTCCTCGACCTGCCGGTCGTGGAGCGGGCCCGGCTGCTGGAGACCCTGGAGCACTGGTTCGCCGCCGCGGGCTCCGCCGCCGAGGCCGCCCGCACCCTCTTCGTCCACCCCAACACCGTCCGCTACCGTCTGCGCCGCGTGGAGGAACTGACCGGCCGCTCCCTGGCCGACCCGCGCACGGTGGCGGACCTCGGCGCCGCGCTGGCGGTGGTACGCAGTTCGGGCGTGGGATGAGCCGGCGGTGACGCCCCCGCGTCAGGGAGCGAGGTCGCAGGTGCCCTGCCCGGTCGAGCCGTCGGCTCCGGTCAGGCGCACCAGGACACGGCCGGTGGAGTCCTGGTTGTAGGCGATCGTGCAGATCAGCTGGCGCAGCCCCGTCCGGTCCAGGCCGGCCAGCTCGATGGGCACCCGAGCGGTGACGTCACCGCCCGCCACGACCTCGACCCGGGCCATGCCGCCTTTGCGGGGCCGGGGCAGCGAGGTGCCGAGACCGGCGGCCCGCTCCTCTTCCCCCGGCCCGGCGAGCAACGCCATGACCAGCTTGTCCGCGGGAACGGTCCGGCCCTCCCCGCTGCCGGAGGACTGGCCCACCGTGTTGGACACGACGTAGTCCGGACCGGGCCCGATCCAGTAGTCGTCCATCAGCGTCACGGGGTTGAGCCCCCCGTCGGGGGACTCGAAGAACAGCAGCCTGTCCCGGCTGCCGAACGCCTCGACCGTGGCGGGGCTGCCCGCCCCGATCACCTCGGTCTCCTGGATGCCGCAGCCGCCGAGCAGCAGCACACACGCCGCGACAGCGACCCCGCCCGCGCCCCCGCGCGCATGCCTCATCCGTCGGCCTCCTCCGCGTACAGCGGTATCTCGACGGTGAAGACGGCCCCACCCCCCGGCAGGTTCCCCGCGCGGACCGTCCCGCCGTGCAGCCGCACGTTCTCCAGCGTGATCGCAAGCCCCAGGCCGCTGCCCGCCGAGCGGGTACGGGCGGCGTCGGCCTTGTAGAAGCGGTCGAAGATATGCGGCAGCACCTCGGCCCGGATGCCGGGTCCGCTGTCGGCGACCTCGGTGACCAGCACGGGCACACCCGTCGAGCGCGCCTCGGTGCGCAGGCGCACGGTGACGGGCGCACCGCCGTGCCGCAGGGCGTTGCCGACGAGATTGGCGACCACGACGTCGAAGCGGCGCGGGTCGAGCCGGGCCCGGATGCCGTCGGGCAGCTCGGTGCGGACACGGCCGTCGGTCCAGTGCCGGTTCTGCAGCGTCTTGCGGATGGCCTCCGCCACGTCGACCTCGTCGGCGTTGAGCTCGGCGGCCCGCGCGTCGAAGCGGGAGATCTCCATCAGGTCCTCGACCAGCACGGCGAGCTTCCCGGTCTCGGCGCTGACCAGCCGGACCGCGCGGGCGGTGTCGGCGTCCAGCCGGCCCGCGTCCTCGTCGAGGACCTCGGTGACGGCGAGCATCCCGGCGAGCGGGGTGCGCAGTTCGTGCGAGACGTCGGACGCGAAACGGCGGGCCCGAGCCTCGGCCTCCCGCAACTCCCGCACCGAGCGCTCGAGCCGGCCCGCCGACTCGTTGAAGGTGTGTGCGAGGTCGGCCAGTTCGTCGCTGCCGCGCACCGGGATGCGGGTGTCGAGCTGCCCGCTGCCCATCCGCTGCGCGGCCCGGCGCAGTTCCCGCACCGGTCGCAGCACGCTGCGCGCGGCGAGCAGGCCGGGGATCAGCGCGACCGCGAGTCCGGGCAGGGCGCCGTCCCGGGCGGCCGTGAGCAGCGCGTCCACGTTGACCTGCTCGTCGGTCATCCGCATGACGGCGTAGATGACGAGACCGCTGGGCAGCACTCCCTCGGCGCCGGTCCTGAAGACGGTGGGCATGGCGATCGTCAGATACGGGACGCCGTCCTTGACGACCCGCTCGAAGCTGCCGTTGGGGCCGGCTTGCGCGGCCCGGCGCAGTTCCGGCGTGATGACGGTGGAGACCGGGTTCTCGCCGGAGGAGGCGCGCACCGTGCCGTACTCGGCGAACACCACCCACGGATGCGGCTTGCCCTTGCGGGCGATGTCCCGCAGGACCTCCTCCAGGCCCTCCGCCTGCACGGGCAGCGTCCAGCCGGTCTGCTGGACCTGGTCCCGGAACGAGGAGACCGCGGTGTCCTGGGCGGTCTTCAGCAGCGCGTTGCGGGCCTCGCGGTAGGTCAGCGCCGCCGTGGTGCCCGCGCTGACGCCGGCCACCAGCAGGAAGGCGAGCACCAGCCGGGTGCGCAGCCCGAACGCCCGAGCCCGGGCCCGGGGAGCGTCCCCGCCGTCGCCTTTCCGTGTGCCGCGCCGCCGCCGTCCCAGGAGGGGCCCGGCGCTCACAGCGGCCCGAAGCGGTAGCCGAAGCCCCGCAGCGTCTGGACGTACCGGGGGCTGCCCGCCTCGTCCTCGATCTTGCCGCGCAGCCGTGCGACGCACGCGTCGACCAGCCGGGCGTCGGCGTGGTAGCTGTGCTCCCACACGTGCTCCAGCAGCTGCTGCCTGCTGAACACCTGCTCCGGGGCGGCGGACAGGTGCAGCAGGAGCCTCAGCTCGGAGGGCGCCAGCGCCAGCCGCCTGCCGGCCTTGGTGACGCTCAGTCCGGCCCGGTCGACGGCGAGTTCGCCGTACACCTCGACGGCCGGCCGGCCACCGCCGCCGGGGTCGATACGGCGCAGCACGGCGGAGATCCGCGCCTCGATCACCTCGGTCCGCGCGGGCTTGACGATGTAGTCGTCGGCGCCGGCCTCCAGACCGATGACCACGTCGAAGTCGTCACCGCGCGCGGTGAGCATGATGATCGGCAACTGGCTGTCCTCGCGGACACGCCGGCAGACCTGTACGCCGTTCATCCCGGGCAGCATCAGGTCCAGCAGCAGCAGGTCCGGGCGGAACTCGGCGAGCGCGGCGAGGCCGGCCTCGCCGGTCGCGGCCACCCGTACCTCGTGGCCGCGGCGGCGCAGACCCAGCTCGACCCCTTCGCGTACGGACGGGTCGTCCTCGATGAGGAGCACGCGGGGCATCAGCGGTTCTCCCTGGGTGGTGACGGTGTGCGGGTGACTCGCCGGTGAAGACCGGAGATCAGCGCGTTCAGTTCCCTCAGCCGCAGCGGACGGGCGAGCAGGGCGAAGACGAGCACGACGACGGCCGCTCCGGCGCCCGCGGCGGCCAGGGCCCCCGCCCCGCCGGCACCCACCGCCGCGAAGTGGCCCAGCGCGGTCGCGGGCACGGCGGCGGCCAGCAGCCGTGCGTGGGCGCCGGCGGCGGCCGACCGCAGCGGCCGGACGACGGCGAGGCGGCGGCCGAGCACCCCGGCGGTCACCGCCCAGCCCGCGCACAGGGCCAGCGAGTACGCCCCCGCCATGCCCGTCACCGCCCAGCGGGCGGGCAGCAGGTGGGCCGCGGCCAGTGACAGGCCCGCGTTCAGGGCGACGATCACGAGGTTGAGCAGGAACGGCGTACGCGTGTCGGAGAGCGCGTAGAAGGTGCGCGACAGCACGTACTGGCCGGACATCGCGATCAGACCGGGCACGAACGCCATCAGGATCCCGGCCATGGCGGCCGTGTCCCCGGCGCTCGTCCTGCCGTGGCCGAACACGAGCGCCATCAGCGGCTGGGCCAGGGCGAACAGCAGACACGTGGCGGGCACGACCGCGGACGCCGAGGCCCGCAGGGCGTGGGAGACGTCACGTCGCAGGGCGGCGGTGTCGCCGTCGGCGGCGGCCGCGCTCATCCGGGGCAGCAGCGCCGTCACCAGGGACACCGTGACGATGCCGTGCGGTACGGCCCACAGCACATAGGCGTTGTTGTACGCGCTGAATCCGGGACCGCCGTCGACGCCCGCGGTCGTGGCGAGGCGGGTGGTGACCCAGTAGGCGGCCTGGTTGGCCAGCACCAGCAGGACCAGCCAGCCGGCCGACCGCAGCGGGCGGGTCAGTCCGCTGCCGCGCCAGTCGAAGCGGGGCCGCCAGCGGAACCGGGCCGCGCGCAGCGCCGGGACGAGGGCGAGCGCCTGGACGGCGATGCCGGCGGTCGTACCCCACCCCAGCACGGCGGTCTCGGTCGCGGTCAGCGTGTCCCCGCCGCCCATGGCGAGGGCCAGGTACACGCCGAACACACCGATCACGACGAGGTTGTTGAGGACCGGCGCCCACATCATCGCGCCGAACCGGCCGCGCGCGTTGAGCACTTGGCCCAGCAGCGTGAACAGCCCGAGGAAGAAGATCTGCGGCAGGCAGTAGCGCGCGAACGCGGTCGTCATGGCCGCCTGTTCGCCGGCGTAGTCGGTGTACACGCCGATGATCACCGGGGCCGCCCACACCGCGGCGGCGGTGAGCGCCAGCAGGGCGAGCACACAGACGGTGACGAGCCGGTCGGTGTACGCGGCGCCGCCGTCGGCGTGCTCCTTGGCCGCCTTGACCAGCTCGGGCACGAAGACCGCGTTGAGCGCGCCGCCGAGGAGCAGCATGTAGACGATCGTGGGCAGGGAGTTGCCGACCGCGTAGCCGTCGGCGGTCGGCCCGATGGTGCCCAGTGCCGCGGCCACCACGGCGGACCGCACGAAACCGGTGCCCCGGGAGACGATCGAGCCGGCGGCCATGACGGCGCTGCTGCGTGCCGCGGAGGCGGGCTTCACCGGGGCGGTGGGCGGGGTGACGGTCGCGCTCATCGGCGGTTCAGGTACGCCTGGAAGGCGCGGTACAGCGTCTGGTTGGCGGTGCCGCCCAAGGGTCTCTCCCATTCCCCCAGCGTTTCGACGACCTGTCCGCCGGTGCCGAGCTTCCACCGCAGCAATCCGTACGCACGTTCGTCCGGGTCGAGTGTGGAGGGTACCCCGCGCATGTCGTAGACGTCGGCGCCGAGGGCGTGGGCGTCCAGCAGCATGCGCCACTGCAGGGCGTTGGAGGGCCGGACCTCGCGGCGGTGGTCGGCCGAGGCACCGGTCTGGTACCAGACGCGCCGCCCCACCGTGATCATCGTGTGGGCGGCCAGGATCTCCCCGCCGTGCCGGGCGACGTAGAGCTTCATCCGGCCGGGCTCCTCGGCGTTCAGCGCCGCGTACTGACGCTCGTAGTAGGCCAGCGAGCGCCCCAGCCGGAAGCCGTCCCGCTGTTCGGTGAGGCCCAGCAGCCGGTAGAACTCGGGGAGTTCGGCGGCGCTGCCCACCACCACCTCCACGCCCTCCTTCTGCGCGCGGCGGACGTTGCGCCGCCACTCCTGGTTCAGGCCGGCCCACAGCTGCTCGGTGCTGCGTCCGGCGAGCGGCACCCGGAAGACGTGGCGGGGCTGCGCGTCCCCGTCCGAGCCGGTCCCGTCACCGCCGCAGCGGCGCCAGCCCCGGCCCCGCAGCCGTTCCGCGACGGCCGCGCCGAGCGGGTCGACCTCGCTGGCCAGCACGTCGCCCAGCCGACGCCCCGGCCCGGTCAGCGACTTGAGCAGGGCCGCGTCCCAGCGCCGGTAGGCGGGGGAGGGGCCGATACGGACGGCGAACGCGCCCGCGCGACGCAGATGCTCCAGCAGCGGCGTGAGCCAGCCGTCCAGGTCCGGGTCCGCCCAGTCGGCGACGGGCCCCTCGGGAAGGTAGGCGAAGTACCTGCGGGTGCCGGGGAGTTGGCGCAGCAGCACCAGGGCCGCGCCGGTCAGCTCACCCGCCTCCGGATCCGGTCCCCAGCCCAGCAGTTGGGCACGCCAGCCCTCCTTGACGTCCGCCCAGGACGGGCACTGCAGAAAGCCGGCGCCGAGCGCCGTGCCGGCGGGGGAGGCGAGGAAGGCGCGGTAGACCTCGGGCGTGACGGCCCCGAGGGTGACGGACCCGTTGCGTGCGGGCGGTACGAGCAGTGCTGACACGGTCTGAGCCTCTCCTTCTCCCCGGCGCTGTCGCGGGGACGCAGAGGATGCTCACAGCGGCCCATGACCGCTCCGTCCGGCGAATGTGACGGGACCATGACCGTTCCTCACCAGTCGCCGTCACATCGCCGTACAACGGCTGACCTGCGGCTTTCCGGCTCTACAGTCACGATCGTCCGCCGCATCCGCTCGTCACGGAGGTCCCGTTGCACCGCACCCATGTCTTCGCCCACACCCGCGTCCGGGCCGCTGTCGCGGCGGCCCTGCTGGCGCCTCTGGCCGCCTGCTCGTCGGGCGGCTCACCCACCGCCTCGGACCCGAAGCCGGCCAGGAGCGCCGACGACCGCCCCGTCCAGGTCACCGTCATCCCCACCGGACTGCGGGTTCCGCCGGGCAAGCCCGTGACGGTCACCGCTGCGGGCGGCAGCCTCACCTCGGTGACGGTCACCGCGGCCGGGGGCGGCCGGCTCACCGGCGAGGTCGCGGCCGACGGCGGAAGCTGGGTCTCGCACCGCAACGCCGCGCCGGGTACCGCGTACACGGTCGCGGCGACCACCCGCACGGCGGCCGGCACCACCCGGACCACCCGGTCCTCCTTCACCACGGCCGAAGCCGGCAAGGTGAACAAGGTCGACTGGCGCCCGGGCAGCGGCGCCACCGTGGGCGTCGCCCAGCCGATCTCCCTCGTCTTCGACAACCCCGTCCGCAACCGGGCCGAGGTCGAGAAGCAGCTGAAGGTCACCACCTCGAACGGCACCGAGGGGTCCTGGGGCTGGATACGCGACTGGTCGGGCCGCGACCGCGTCGACTGGCGTCCCCGCACGTACTGGAAGCCGGGCACCGAGGTCACGCTCCACGCCGAGCTGAACGGCATCGACTCGGGCCCCGACGGCGGCTGGTTCGTACGCGACTACACCACCACCTTCACGACCGGTACCCGGCAGATCGTGAAGGTCGACCTCGACACCCACCGGCTCACGCTCGTCCGCGACGGCCGGACCGTCCGCCGGATCCCCGTCTCCGGCGGCACACCCGGCGGCGACAAGCGTTCCTGGCGCGGAACGGCCGTCCTGATGGCCAAGGAGGGCACGATCAACATGAACTCCGAGACCGTCGGCCTCGGCGACGCCTACGACAAGATGGTCGACTACTCGATGCGCCTGACCTGGTCGGGCATGTACGCCCACGCAGCCCCCTGGAACGCCGCCTGGTTCGGCAGGGCCAACCACAGCTCGGGCTGCATCGGCATGAGCGACGCCGACGCCGCCTGGTTCTACGCACAGGTACGGCCCGGCGACCCGTTCGAGATCACCGGCGAGGACACCAAGGGCGTGGTCGAGCCGGGCAACGGCTTCGGGGCGTGGAACCTGAGCTGGCCGGAATGGCGGGAGAAGAGCGCGCTGTAGCGGCGGGGGCCCTACGTCTCCGGCGCCCCCGGGTCGTGGTGCGTGGCGGCCCCCGGGTCGTGGTGCGTGGCGGCCTCCGGGTCGTGGTGGGCGGTGGCCTCCGGGTCGTGGTGGGCGGTGGCCTCCGGGTCGTGGTGGGCGGTGGCCTCCGCGACCTTCTTCAGGGCCGACGCCGTGGCCGGGTCCCCGACCCTGGCGGTCGTGTCCGGCAAGGGGTCACGGTGGAAGTGGGACGGTGCCAGTTTGTCGCCGGCTCCGTAGGGCTCCTCGGGGTCCTCCGCGTCGCCGGCGGGTTCGGTCCCTGCCCGGTCGGGCTGCCGCTGCTCCTGCTGTCCGCTCTCCCGCGGCCGGGGCTGGGTGAGCCATGCGACGGCCGCGCCGGTGAGGGCGACGGGCCACTCGATCGCGCCGGCCACACCGAGGACTCCGGCCCCGGCGTAGACCGCCATACGGCGGCCGCGGGGAGAGACTGCTCCGATACGGTCCAGCGCACCGTCGGCGACCTTGCCCACCTGCCCGGCCCCCGGCAGGCGGCGCACCCCCGAGGCGACGGCCCGCAGAGGCTGGGGGAGATGCGCGGGACCGGTCCTGCCCTGGCTCATGTCGAACCCCTTCCGCGTGTCCTCACCGGCCGGTTTCCCAGGGATGCACCGAATATGCCGTGCAGCGACGCCATATGCCGTTATGCGGCGTTCGCGTGCCGGAAATGCGGGCCGAGACCGGCCGGCGCCCTCGGGGGAGTGGCCACGACCGCCGCCCCGGCCGGCCTCCCGGGAACCGGGAGCCCGCAGCGTTCGCCCGTACAGTCGGCATAGTGCTAGAAATGGGACATGATCGGTCCTTCTCGCCGGTCCTGGACGAGAGCGGCGCCGTTCGGCGAACGCCGCTCCTCCGAGTCGTCCCGCCGCCCCGGGGCGCCGCATCCCCCCGGACACCATCTGCCAGCGTCCCTGAGCGTGCCTACGCTCGCCGCGCAGGTGTTCCTGCTGCAGGTCCTCATCGTGCTGGTGCTGATCGCGGCGGCGGTCGCGGCCCTGGCGGTCCAGGGCCGGTACGAGGCCGAACAGGGCGCCAAGAACCGCTGCCTCGCCGTGGCGGAGGGCTTCGCGCACCCGCCCGGTACGGCAGCCGCGCTGATGTCGCCGAATCCCACGGCACGGCTCCAGCCGGCGGCCGAGGCGGCCAGGCGGGGCTCCGGCGTCGACTTCATCACCGTCCTCGACACACGAGGGGTGCGGCTCACCGACTCCCAGCCCGAGCTGATCGGCACCAGGGCGGAGGGCGTGGCCCGGGCCGCCGCGGGCGAGACCTTCACCGAGACCTTCCACGGCGAGCCCACCGACGCCGTACGCGCGGTCGTACCGGTCAGGGACACCGACGGGCGCGTGGTCGGCATGGTCAGCGCCGGCATCCAGTACGACACCCTGGGCCAGGTGCTGTACGAGCAGGTCCCGATGATGCTGGCCGTGGCGGCGGGCGCGCTGACGCTCGCCACCGTCGGCACCGCCCTCGTCAGCCGGCGGCTGCGGCGCCAGACGCACGGTCTGGGACCGGCCGAGATGACCCGCATGTTCGAGCACCACGACGCCGTGCTGCACGCGGTCCGCGAGGGCGTCCTGATCGTCGGCGGCGACGGCCGTCTGATGCTGGCCAATGACGAGGCACGCCGGCTGCTGGACCTCCCCGAGGGCGCCGACCGGCGGCTCGTCACCGAACTCGGGCTCAGTCCCCGGCTGACCAGCCTGCTCGGGGCGGCCGAGCCCGTCTCCGACGAGGTGCTCCCGGCCGGGGGACGGCTGCTCGCGGTCAACACCCGGCTGACCGAGCCGTACGGCGGCGCGCCGGGAGTGGTGGCCACCTTCCGCGACACCACCGAACTGCGGGCCCTGTCGGGCCAGGCCGAGGAGGCACGGGGACGGCTGACCCTCCTGTACGAGGCGGGCGTACGCATCGGCACCACGCTCGACATACGGCGCACGGCCGAGGAACTCGCCGAGGTGGCGGTCCCGCGCATGGCCGACTTCGTCACCGTCGAACTCCTCGAGTCCGTCCTGCGCGGCGAGGAGCCCACCGGCGCCGTCCGGCGGATGCGGCGCACCGCGCTGAGCGGATCCCGGACCGGACACCCGCTGCAGCCGGTGGGCGACCTGATCCAGTTCGTGGTGGCGGACACCCCCATGGTGGCGGCGCTGCACCGCGGCAAGGCCGTCCTGGTGGCGGACCTGTACAGCGCCGACGACTGGCGTGCCCACGACCCGGTCGGGGCGCGGCAGGCCCTCGAGTACGGCATCCACTCGCTGATCACCGTCCCGCTGCGGGCGCGGGGAGTGGTCCTCGGCATGGTCAACTTCTGGCGCGGCGCGGGTTCCCCGCCCTTCCCGGAGGAGGACGTCGCGGTCGCCGAGGAACTGGTCGCGCGGGCCGCCGTCGCCATCGACAACGCCCGCCGCTACTCCCGCGAGCACGCCATGGCCGTCACCCTCCAGCGCAGCCTGCTGCCGCGCGACGTCCCCGACCAGGAGGCGCTGGAGATCGCCTGGCGCTATCTGCCCGCCCAGGCCGGCGTCGGCGGCGACTGGTTCGACGTCATCCCGCTGCCCGGTTTCCGGGTGGCGCTCGTGGTCGGCGACATCGTCGGGCACGGACTGCACGCCGCCGTGACCATGGGCCGGCTGCGCACCGCCGTACTGAACTTCGCCTCCCTGGACATCGCCCCGGACGAGCTCCTCGGCCACCTCGACGAGATGGTGACCCTCCTGGACACCCGCACGTCGAACGCCGACAGCGACGACGCCCCGGTCACCGGGGCCACCTGCCTGTACGCCATCTACGACCCGGTCGGCGGGCGCTGCACCCTCTCCCGCGCCGGGCACCTCGCCCCGGCCGTCGTCGACCCGGACGGCCGCGTGACCTTTCCCGACCTGCCCCTTTCGCCGCCCCTGGGCGTGGGCGGGCACCCCTTCGAGGTCGGTGAACTGGACCTGCCCGAGGGCAGCCGGCTGGTGCTGTTCACCGACGGACTCGTCGAGGACCGCGGCAGCGACATCGACGAGGGCCTGCACAGGCTCCGCCAGGCCGTCGCCGGGGCGGACCGCACCCCGGAGGAGACCTGCCGGACGGTCATGGAGTCGATGCTGCCGGGGCATCCCAGTGACGACGTGGCCCTGCTGGTGGCCCGCACAAAACTCCTCGACCCGTCCCGCGTCGCGGCCTGGGACGTGCCGTCCGACGTCATGGCCGTCTCCCGGATCCGCACCGAGGTCAGCCGTCGCCTCGACGCATGGGGCCTGGAGGAGTCCTCGTTCAGCACGGAACTCATCCTCAGCGAGCTCCTCACCAACGCGATCCGCTACGGCGCCCCGCCCGTACGCGTCAGGCTGCTCCTGGGCAACACCCTGGTCCTCGAGGTCTCCGACGGCAGCAACACCTCACCCCGTCTGCGCCGCGCGGCCACCACCGACGAAGGAGGCCGCGGCCTGTTTCTCGTCTCCCAGTTCGCCGACCGCTGGGGCACCCGCTACGCCGCCAGGGGCAAGGTCATCTGGGCCGAGCAGACCCTCGGCCGCACCCACGAACCGGATCCGACCGCGCTGATCGACGAACTGGCCTGGTGACCGCGGCACCACCCGGCCCCCGACGAGCAGGCCGGACAGTCCGGCCGCGCGCCGGACGGCAGCGCCTTCGCGGCAGCGCGCGACAGACCTCGTCGGCAGCCGTTCAATGGAAGGGTGAGCACCCTCGCACGGATCGCCACAGCCGGGCTGACGGCGCTGCTGGGCGCCACCGCGCCGGGGCCGTCGCCGCCCCCGCCGCAGCCGCCGCCCCAGCTCGACGACGCGGAGGTGCAGCGGGCCGTCGACCGGCTCGACGGAGTCGTCGAGGCGGCCATGAAGCGCACCGGGACCCCGGGCGTGGCCGTCGCGGTCGTCCACGACGGCAAGGTGCTCCACCTCAAGGGCTACGGCGTCCGCAAGAGCGGTGAGAAGGCCGCCGTCGACGCCGACACCGTCTTCCAGCTCGCCTCCGTCTCCAAGCCGATCGCCTCCACCGTCGTCTCCGAGGCCGTGGGCGCCGAGGGCTGGGACGAGCCCGTCGCCCCGAACCTGCCGGACTTCCGCCTCAAGGACCCGTGGGTCACCTCCCATGTGACGGTCGCCGACCTCTTCGCGCACCGCAGCGGCCTCCCCGATCACGCCGGGGACCTCCTCGAAGACCTCGGCTACGACCGGGCGTACATCCTGTCCCATCTGCGCTACGAGCCCCTCACGCCGTTCCGCGCCGGCTACGCCTACACCAACTTCGGCCTGCCCGCCGCCGCCCAGGCCGTCGCCGACGACAGGGGCGTGCCCTGGGAGAAGCTCGCCGCCGACACCCTCTACAAGCCGGCCGGCATGGACTCCACCAGCTCACGCTTCGAGGACTACGCCAAGGCCGCCAACCGGGCCTGGGGCCACGTCAAGGCCGCCGACGGCACCTGGAAACCCGAGTTCGTACGCGACCCCGACGCGCAGTCACCCGCGGGCGGCGTCAGCTCCAGCGCCCGGGACATGGCGTCCTGGCTGCGGCTCCAGCTCGCGAACGGCAAGCTCGACGGCCGGCAGATCATCGACGCGGACGCCCTGGAGCGCACCCACGTGCCCGAGTCCGTCGCCAGCCCGCCCCACGCCCCGGCCGGCCGCACCGGCTTCTACGGCCTCGGCTGGAACGTGAGTTACGACGACGAGGGCCGGCTCAGGCTCTCGCACACCGGCGCTTTCGCGCTGGGCGCCCACACCAACGTCACCATGCTGCCCGGGGAGCAGCTGGGCATCGTCGTGCTGAGCAACACCTCACCGGTCGGCGTCGCCGACGCCGTCGCCCTGGACTTCTTCGACATCGCACAGACGGGCGAGGTCAGCCGCGACTGGATGCCGCTCGTGGACGCCGTGTACCAGCAGCAGGTGGACGAGGCCCGCTCCAGGACCGACTACGCCCACCCGCCGTCCGACGCCAGGCCCGCGAAACCCGCCGACACCTACACGGGCACCTACGACAGCGACTACTACGGCCGCGCCCAGGTCGTCGAGGGCGAGAGCGGCGCGCTGACGCTCCGTCTGGGCCCGAAGCCCCAGTCGTACCGCCTCACGCACTACTCCGGCGACACCTTCAGCTTCCGCACCGCCGGCGAGAACGCCGTCGGTCTCACCGGGGTCACCTTCACCCCGGACGGCAAGTCCCTCACCGTCGAGTACCTCGACACGGAGGGGCTGGGCACCTTCACCCGTACCACCGCGACGACCCGGTGACTGTGGTCCAGGTCTCGCGAAGGAATCCCCTGCGGCAGACATAGATCCTCCGTGGTCCGCGCGTCCTTGAGAGCGTCAGGGAACGGGAGGGCCCATGGACCCGCAGGACCACGAGAGATTCCGGGAGTTCGTCGACGCACGGTGGAGCACCCTGCTGCGCCTGGCGAACCTGCTCACCGGCGGCGACCGGCACGAGGCCGAGGACCTCGTGCAGATCGCTCTGATGAACGCGCTGGGCCGCTGGCGGCACATCGACGACCCGGAGGGATATGTACGCAAGGTGATGTACCGGCACCAGATCAGCCGCTGGCGGCTACGACGCCCGCACCGCGAGGCGACGTTCGCCGTGCCGCCGGAGGACCTCGGTGTCACCGACGGCACGGCCGCCGCCGATCTGCGGATCAGCGTCGCCCAGGCGCTGGCCCGGCTGACCCCGCGGCAGCGCACGATGCTCGTGCTGCGCTACTTCGAGGACCTGTCGGAGACGGAGGTGGCGAGCACCCTGGGCTGCTCGGTGGGCACCGTGCGCAGCACCACCCATCGCTCACTGACCCGACTGCGCCGCCTCGCACCGGAGTTGGCCGCCCCCGCGCAGGCCGCCGCCGTGAGCACCAACGTCCCGAAGGGAGCCCACACATGAGCGCCGATCAGCTGGACAGCGCGATCCGGGACGTCCTGCACCGCTGGACCCCCGACGACCAGGGCGTGCCCGCGGGGCTCGCCGACCGCATCGTGCGCCGCCGCCGTCGCCGCAACGTCGTACGGGTCACCGGCGCGGCCCTCGCACTGGCCGGTGTCGCCTTCGGAGCGGTGCTGGCGACCGGCCCGGGCGGCGAGGACGGGGCACGGCCGCCCGCCTCGGGCATGAGCGGCCGGGGCAGCCTGCTGTGGCGGACGACGCTGCCCGGCACCTCCTGGGACGCCTGTACCACCGGTCCGAGCGCCGTGTACTGCCGCGGCCCGGAGTACGACGGCATCCATGTGGACGCCCGCACCGGCAAGATCGTGTGGGAGCGGGAGGCCGACGGCGACGACGGCGACCGCACCCCTGCGGGAGCACTGCCCGGGGTCCGCGACGGCGTGCTGTACACCTACGCCGACCACGCGCCGGGAACGCCCGGAGCGGGGACCGACCTCGTCGCCCTCGACATCGACAGCCGGGAGGTGCTCTGGAAGCACGAGCTGGCCGACGACAGCCGCGGCCGCTCCTCCGCCGTGCTGTTCGAGGGCGGGATCCTCGCCAACGCCCCGTCCTTCAAGAGCGTGGCCGCGCTGGACGGCGCCACCGGCCGCACCCTGTGGACGCACTCCTGGAAGCGGGCCGACTGCGACCGCGACGCCGTCGACGGGGTCCCGTACCTGATGTGCTCGCCGGACAGCGAGAAGGCCCCGCAGTACAGCACCGTCGTCCGGCTGGACCCGGCGACCGGAACGCCCCGGACGGTCGCGTCGGTCGAGGGCCCGACGGCCTACGTCGGCACGGACGGGGACGCCGTACTGCTGGCCGGCAAGGCCGACGGGCGGCAGCCCTTCGGCGAGCCCGGGCCGGCCGACCTGATCCGCGTCGAGCTCGGCTCCGGAAAGGTGTCGCGGCACCGCGTCGAGGGGATGCCCGTGGGAGTGGTCGCGGACGGCATCGTGCTGAGCTTCGACCGGGGCGGCAGCGCCGTCGCCTACGCGGCCGACGACGGCGAGCGGCTCTGGTCGCGCGACCTCGGACTGACCCTGCGCAAGGACCCGCACGACGCCATGATGCGGGAGCTGTCCTCCGAGGCCGCGGTGGACCCCGACAGCCGGGTCGCCTACTACGCCGACCCGTCCGGGCACCTCGTGGGCCTCGACCTGGACACCGGCGCCGTCCGCTGGCGAGGCCGGGTGGCGCTGCCCGACGCCCCGTCGGAGGCAGGGGTCGCCCCGGAGCTGATGGTCTACGACCACGGCCTCGTCGGCCAGGTGGGCCGGGAACTCTTCCGGATCGAGCCGGAGTTGGGCTAGTGGACCCCGGCCCGGGCCGGAAGGGCGCGAAGGATCACGTCGGAACCCCGGTATCCGAAGACCGGGTGGGCCGGTCTCGACTAGCCTGCTGAGTCCATGAGTCGGGGGCGTCGGTCGTCGGGGCCGACGCCCGCCCACCCGGAGGGGGAGACATGAGCGGGGCCGAACTGCCGCGACTGGACTGCGACGTGCACATCGAGGCGGCCGTTCCGCAGGTCTGGGAGCTGGTGACCGACATCCGGCTGCCCGCCCGCTTCAGCCCGGAACTGCAGCGCGTCGCCTGGCTCGACGACGCCGAGCGGCCCGCGGTCGGCGCGCGCTTCGAGGGGCACAACCGCCATCACACGGGGGCCGAGTGGCGGACCGTGTCCCATGTCGTCGAGCTGGTCGAGCACCGGGCCTTCGCCTGGGCGGTCCTCGACGAGGACGGCCTGTTCGGGGAGCCCGCACGCCACCCGGAACAGGCACTGGCCCACTGGCGCTTCGAGCTGGCCCCCGACGGCGACGGCACCCGGCTGCGCCAGACGGCCGCCCTCGGGCCGGGGCGCAGCGGGCTCACACTGATCGTGGAGCGCAGCCCGGAGCACAGGGACCAGATCCTCTCCGGCCGCCAGGAGGAGTGGCTTGCCGGGATGGGGAGCACCCTGCGCGGCATCAAGGACCTGGCGGAGCGGTCCCGCTGACGCCCGCGTCGCGGCTCCGGCCGCTCCGGCCGCTCCGGGCCTGCGCGGCTCAGTCCTCGGCCGGCAGCACGCGGGTCACCTTGCCGTCCAGGTCGGCGGTGAGGTGACCGCCGCCGTAGTCGTCGGAGAGATAGAAGGCCAGGCCCATCGGGGTGTCGAACGTGGTGTTGGCCGGGTTGACGGTGACGTAACGCAGGGTCGGGTGCGGCACGTTCAGGTCCTTGTCCGCCCGCTTCATCAAGGCCGGGAGGACGTCCCAGTCGACGTCGTCCAGGCTGAAGGGCTGGTCACCGGTCATCACGGTGCTGCTGAAGAGGTCCTTCTCGACGCCCTGGCCCGGGCGGTAGGTGTAGCTGTCGAACTTCGTGTTGCTGCCCTTGACCATGATCTCCGCGATCGCGTACTCCGGGTAGACGCTGAAGTCGCAGGCGCGGTCGGTGCCGGTCGCCGCCTTGATCTCCTTGACCGCCGTCCGGACGCCGTCCGGGGTGAGCAGGCCGGTCTTCGCGTCGACCTGGGGCGCCGGCGTCGTGCGGGACGCCGTGGGAGGTGGGGTGGTCGACTCCTTCGGTGTGGCGGAGGACGAGCCCGGTGAGCCGGCCGTCTTCCCGCCGTTCTGGTCGTCGCCGTCCGGCACCAGGGTCCACACCAGCACGCCCACCAGCACGGTCCCCACGACGGACGAGGCGATCGCGACCCGGCGCCCGGCGCGGCCGCCCGGCCGCGGCGGCGTCGCCCGCGTGGGGCCCGCCGGGTAGGGGGTGGGGGAGGCGAACGGGCCGGGCACGGCGTCGTGCGGAGCCGACGGTCCGAAGCCGGCCGGGGGCGGCCCGAAGCCGGCCGGAGCGGGGCCCGGCGAGCCGGCCGGGGGAGCCACCCGGTACGAGGTCGTACCGGGACCCGTGCCGGCCGTGTCCCGGCCTGCCGCCGCTTCGGCGAGCATGCGGTCCGCTGCCGTCGCGTCCGGCCGGCGGGCCGGGTCCTTGACGAGCATGGCGTTCAGGAAGCCGGTCAGCGGCCCGGACCGCACGGGCGGCGGGAGCTCCTCGCTCAGCAGGGCCGCCAGCGTCGCGAGGGTGGTGCCCCTGCGCAGCGGGTGGTGTCCCTCGACGGCGACGTACAGCATCATCGCCAGCGACCACAGATCCGAGCCGGGGCCGCCCTCGCCGCCGGAGATGCGCTCGGGCGCCATGTAGTCGGGTGTGCCGATGATGGACCCGGTCGCGGTCAGGACGGTCGATTCCCTGATGGCGGCGATGCCGAAGTCGGTGAGGACGGGACGTCCGTCGGGCCTCAGCAGGACGTTGGCGGGCTTCACGTCCCGGTGCTGGATACCGACGTCGTGCGCGGCGCGCAGCGCGGCCAGCACCTCGCGGCCCAGCCGGGCGGCCTCGACCGGCGCCAGCGGCCCCTTCTCCAGCCGGTCCTGGAGCGATCCGCCGGTGACCAGCTCCATCACCAGCCACGGGTAGGTGTGCTCCCCGCCGTCCACCACGTGGTGGATGGTCACCACATTGGGGTGGTCGGCCCGGGCGAGCGCCCGCGCCTCGCGCAGCACCCGGGCCCGGAGCATCGCCGCGGCCTGCGGGTCGTACTCCGCGAGCCCCGGATCGGCCGGCCGCACCTCCTTGAGCGCCACGGCCCGGTCCAGGACCAGATCACGCGCCCGCCACACCATGCCCATACCGCCGCCACCGAGCCGCCCCTGCAGTTCGAAGCGCCCGTCGATGACCCGTCTGCCGGATTCCCCGTCACTCATGGCCCGGAGCCTACGAGATACCGGTGACAGCTCGCCCGGCCGGGGCTCCGCCCGGCGCGGTGCGGGTCCGCGTCACAGCCGCCGGACCCGCAGTACGCAGGTCAGCATGGGCAGGGTGAACTCGCCGCGGGCGGTCTCCGGCCTGGTCAGAAGGAGGTCGCGGAGGCGGCCGAGGGTGGCTTCCCGTTCCTGTCGCGGCATGACCAGCACGCCCGCGCGCGTCGCGAGGGTGGCGAGGAGGGAGTCGGCGGTGCGGCGCTGACCGTGCCGGAACCCTGCCTGCTCCGGGGCGCCGAACCGGGCGGGGCCGCCGGTCCTGGGGAGGTGGGCGCGGGCGGTCTCGGCGCGCCAGGCGGCAGGCGTGTCTCGCGGGCCGACGACCGCGCTCCCGCCGGCCCGTGCGAGTTCGGCGACCCAGTCCTCCCGGTCGTCCAGTACGTTCCACAGGCCGGCCAGGACGCCGCCGGGAGCGAGGACCCTGGCGATCTCGGGTCCCGCGAGGGCCATGTCGAACCAGTGCAGGGCGTTGCCGGCCAGCACGGCGTCCACGGAGGCGTCCGGCATCGGTATCGACTCGGCGCTTCCCCGCAGGGCGCGGACCGCCGGCAGCGCGCGGCGCAGCTCGGTCAGCATGACCGCGTCGGGCTCGACCGCGACGACGTCGGCGCCCAGGGCGACCGCTCCGGCTGTCAGCTTGCCCGTCCCGGCACCGAGGTCGAGCACGCGCGGGCCGGGCGCGGCATCGAGCGCCCAGCGCACGGCGGCCGGAGCGTAGTCCGGGCGGTGCTCGGCATAGGCGACCGCGGCCGCGCCGAACGACGAGGCGTGCAGCCGCTGTTCGTCCTGGTCTCCCGTCGGCGCGCGGGTCTGTTCTTCGTCCCGGTCCACACGGTGACGGTATCCCGTACGCCCGCGCCCCGGCAGAGCACCGGCACCCCGCGTGGACCGGCCCGGGCTGCCGGACGGCGTGGCCGGGTGCAGGGTGGAGGTGGGTGTGTCACGCCGGTGTCGGAGCAGGGAGGGTGTCATGCCGGGATCTCCCGAGGCGCGCGGGTCGCGGAACCGGGCGCGGCTGGACTACAAGCTGCGCTACGCGCTGCGGCACCCGGACCGGGTCGTGCCGTACGCGCGGCGTGCGGCCCGGGACGGGTGGCTGCGGCTGAAGCACCGGGGCAGCCATGTGGCGTACTACCGGGCGGTGATGGCGAGCGACACGGCCCGGAGCCCGCAGGCGGCGATCGGCGGCAACCCGTCGCCGGAGCGGTGGCTGGAGATCGGCCGCATGCAGTTCGACTACCTGCTCGGGCACGGTCTGCGGCCGCAGGACAGGATGCTGGAGATCGGCTGCGGCAACCTGCGCGCGGGGTGGCGGTTCATCCGGCATCTGGAGCCGGGGCACTACTACGGCATCGACATCTCGCCGGACATCCTCATCGAGGCGAAGAAGACACTGGTGCGGTACGGGCTCCAGGACAAGGTGCCCTATCTGACGCCGGTGGAGGACCTGCGGCTGGAGTTCCTCCCGGACGGCTGGTTCACGGTGGTGCACGCGCACAGCGTGTTCTCCCACTCGCCGCTGGAGGTCATCGACGAGTGCCTGGCCCATGTGGGCCGTGTCCTGGCGCCGGGCGGCTTCTTCGACTTCACCTTCGACCGCACCGAGGGCCCCGAGCACCAGGTGCTGCGCGAGGACTTCTACTACCGCACGCAGACGCTGGTACGGCTCGCGCGCGGGCACGGCCTGGAGGCGCGGTTCATGGACGACTGGGAGCGCCTGCCGCACGGCCAGTCCAAACTCCGCGTCACGCACAGGGCACCGTCCCCGACGATCTGAAGGGCCTCGGCCTGCTCGGGGCTCCCCCCGGTCACCGGGCCCGCAGTCGTTCGAGTTCGTCCGCGCGGCGGAGGTCCTTGGGGCGGCCGAGGGCCCTGCGCATCCGGATCAGGTCGTCCAGGGCGGCGTAGCGGACCGTGAACCCGGCCGCGTCCCGGGCGCTCACCGCCCGGTCCAGGCAGGGTGCGACGTCCATGCGGCCCCAGGGCAGGGCGGGGGTGCACAGGTCCCCGGCGGCGCCGGTCACCCGGTAGGCCGCCTGCGGCCGGCCGAGGTCGGGCGGACCGGCGCAGCCCGTCCTGGTCAGCGCGTCGCGCAGGGCACGTGCCTCGGCGGGGGTGCCGTCCCACAGCAGGTCGAGGTCGCCGGTCGGTTCCGTCGAGCCGTGCAGGATGCCGGCGACCTGGCCGATGACCACCGCCCGCGAACCGGCCTCGTACAGCGCCTGAAGGAACGGGAACGGGTCGAAGCCGAGCGCGCCGTCCGTGGCGAAGGTGCCGGCGACGTCGTCCGCTTCCTCCGGCCCGCGCCCTGTGCTGCCACGTTCCCGAGTGGCGTCCCCGATGTCCCGTACGGCCTGGCGAAGTCGCAGTACAGCGGCGTCGTTCATTCGACCCATTCAACAGCAACAGGGCCGGGAGGGAGGTGGCTCCGCCTCGAAAGCAGGGGCTTCGGCGGCCAACTGACTGCCGCTTGTCGATGAATTGCAAAGTACGCGCGAGATATTGCGTTCACTTGTTGGCGGTGGTTGAGTGTGCCCCGCCCCACAACGCATCCGCCGTCCGGTGGTGGGGTGACTTCCACGTTCCTGCCCGAAGGGGACCACCCATGAGAAATGCCCGGCTCCGCCGTACCCGCCGCGCCGGCGCGGTCGCCCTCGTCTCCGCCCTGACGCTGAGCGCGCTCGCCGCCTGCGGCACCAGCAGCAGCGACGACGGCGGTGCCTCAGGCGGCAGCGGCTCCTCGGACCCCTCCGCTCCGCTGGATCCGGGGACGAAGGTGACGATCACCATCGACTGCATGCCCCCGGCGGCGAAGGCGGCGGAGCTGAAGGAGTGGAAGGAGGACGTCGCCGAGTTCAACAAGACGTATCCGAACGTCACGATCGAGGGCCGCTCCACCCCCGGCCAGTGCCTCGAACCCCCGCGCTTCACCGCGATGCTGAAGGCCAAGTCCCAGCCGGACGTGTTCTACACCTACTTCACCGACCTGCCCCAGGTCCTCGACCACGACGGCGCCGAGGACATCACCGCCTACGTCAACGACAGGACGGTGCCGGCGCTGAAGGACATCGACCCGAACGTCCTCGCCTCGCTGAAGCACGACGGCAAGCTCTACGGCCTGCCCACCAGCAACTACACGATGGGCCTGCTCGTCAACCGCACCCTCTTCCGGCGCGCCGGGCTCGACCCCGACAGCCCGCCGCGCACCTGGGCGGAGGTGCGCTCCGCCGCCAAGAAGATCGCCGGTCTCGGCGACGGCATCGCGGGCTTCGGCGAGTACAGCGCCGGCAACACCGGCGGCTGGCACTTCACCGCGCACATGTACAGCATCGGCGGCGACATCGTGGACGCGTCCGGCGCGAAGGCCGCGTTCGACGACGAGCTCGGCCGGCAGGTTGCGGACAACCTCCGCGCGATGCGCTGGGAGGACGACAGCATGGGCAAGACCCAGCTGCTGAAGTGGGGTGACCTGCAGAAGCAGATCGCCACCGACAAGCTCGGCATGTTCCTCGCCGCGCCCGACGACATCGCGTACATGGTCCAGCAACTCGGCGCGAAGTACGAGAACTTCGGGATGGGCCCCATCCCCGGCGGCAAGAACACCCTGGCCGGCGGCAACAACTACATGATCAAGAAAGGCATCTCGCCCGACAAGGTCAAGGCGGCCGTGGCCTGGCTGAACTTCAAGAACCTCACCGTCGGCAAGGGCCAGTTCGACTGGGCCCGCAGCAAGGCCGACAAGCTCCCGGTCGGTGTGCCGCAGCCCAACTTCTGGCTCGGCGAGTCCAAGCGGAAGGACGACGCCGCGCGCGTCGCCAACGCCACCATGCCGGTGGCCAACTTCAAGGCGTTCATGGACAACCCCGTGCCCGGCAAGGCCGAACCGCCGAAGGCGCAGGAGATCTACAAGGTCCTCGACAACGTCATGTCCGGCATCCTCACCGACGAGGACGCCGACATCGAGGAACTACTGGACACGGCCGAGTCACAGGTCGACCAGGTTCTCGCCGACCAGTGACCGCACCCGGGCGGGGGCCGGTGGCCCAGGGGCCGCACCCCGCCCGGCCGCCCGCAGCCGGCGGCCCGGCACAGGGCAGCAGACCCGGCAGACCAGCACCGAGGAGCGACGATGTCGGCCCCCAGCCTGACCCCCAGCAAGGTGGGACCTCCCCGCCCTCCCACTCCCCGTGAAGCGTCTCGCACCCCCTCCGGGCAGGCCTTCGCCAGGAGCCTGCGGCGCAATCTGACCGCTCATGGATTCCTCATCGGCGCGGTCGTCTGCTTCGCCGTGTTCTCCTGGTATCCCATGGTCAGGGAGTTCCTCCTGGCCTTCCAGAAGACCGAGGGCGGCGAGACCACCTGGGTCGGCCTGGACAACTTCACCACCGTCTACAACGACCCCGCCTTCTGGCAGGCCTGGCGCAACACGCTGCTGTTCACCGTGCTGGCCCTGGTCTTCGGCTTCGCGGTGCCGTTCGTCGTCGCGGTCGTCATCAACGAGTTCCGCCACGGCAAGGGCTACCTCCGCCTGCTCGTCTACCTGCCCGTGATGCTCCCGCCGGTCGCCTCGGTGCTGTTGTTCAAATACCTCTACGACCCCGGCTACGGGCTGCTCAACGAACTGCTGTCCCTCCTCCACCTGCCCGAACAGCAGTGGCTCCAGGACGCCGACCTGTCCATGCTCTCCGTCGTCCTCGCCTCCACCTGGATGAACATGGGCGGCGCGGCCCTCATCTACCTCGCCGCGCTGCAGGGCATCCCCGGCGAGCTGTACGAGGCGGCCGAACTCGACGGCGCGGGGCTCCTCCGCAAGATCTGGCACGTCACCATCCCGCAGACCCGGCTGATCCTGTCGCTGATGCTGCTCATGCAGATCATCTCCACGATGCAGGTCTTCGTCGAGCCGTTCCTGCTCACCGGCGGCGCGGGCCCCGAGGGCTCCACCACGACCGTCGTCCACCTGATCTACCAGTACGCCTTCAACTTCAACGACGACGGTGCCGCGGCGGCCCTAGGCCTGCTCCTGCTCGTACTGCTCGCCGGGTTCTCGGCGGCGTACGTCCGGCTCAGCCGCGCCGAGGACGAGTAGACCAGGGGAGACCACATGTCCACGCGTACGCTCATCTCGCCGGCCCAGCTCGCCAAGCCCCGCGGCAAGGCCCTCTACCGGGCCGTGTTCACCCTGGTCGTCGGCGGTTTCACGCTGGTGTTCCTCGGCCCGCTGTACTGGCTGGTCTCCAGCGGCTTCAAGGACACGCAGGAGGTCGTCCGGACCCCGCCCACCCTGGTGCCCGGAACCTTCACGCCCGGCAACTACAGCCGCGCCTGGGAGGTCATGGACCTCGCCGGACTGCTCGGCAACACCCTCTTCTACGCCTTCGGCGCGCTCGCCTTCCAGCTGGTCCTCGACGTGGCGGCCGCCTACTCGCTGTCCAAGCTGCGCCCGGTGTTCGGCAAGGCCGTCCTCGGCATGATGCTGGCCACGCTGATGATCCCGGCGACCGTCCTCGTCGTACCGCAGTACCTGACCGTCCTGGACGTGCCGGTCGTCGAGCGCAACCTGCTGAACACCCCGTGGGCCATCTGGCTGCCCTCGGTCACCAACGCCTTCAACATCTTCCTGCTCAAGCGGTTCTTCGACTCCGTCCCCAGGGAACTCCTCGACGCCGCCGCCATGGACGGCGCCTCCCCGACGCGCGTCCTGTGGTCCATCGTGCTGCCCATCTCGCGGCCCGTCCTCGGCGTCGTGTCGATCTTCGCGATCGTCGGGGTCTGGAAGGACTTCCTCTGGCCGATGCTCACCCTGCCCGACCCGGCCAGACAGACCCTCAACGTCGGTATCTACTCGCTGTCCAACGGCGTACCGGTGAACGTCCTGATCGCCGCGCTCACCATCGCCAGCCTGCCCACGCTGCTCATCTTCCTGGTCTTCCAGCGCAACATCATGAGCGGCCTGACCGCAGGCGGCCTCAAGGGCTGACGCCCGCCCTCCCGACCTCGAAGCCTTCGCCGCCGGCCCGTCCGACGCCCCGCTGTCCGGACCGGCGGCGAAGATCGACCCTGCCCGAAAGGACCGTCACGTGGGAGCCCCCACCCCGCACCGCACCGACGACTGGTGGCGGCACGCCGTCATCTACCAGGTGTACCCGCGCAGCTTCGCCGACGGCGACGGCGACGGCACCGGGGACCTCGCGGGTGTCCGCGCCCGACTGCCCCACCTCGCCGAACTCGGCGTCGACGCCGTCTGGTTCACCCCCTGGTATCTGTCGCCCCTGGTGGACGGCGGCTACGACGTGGCCGACTACCGCACCGTCGACCCCGCCTTCGGCACCCTCGCCGAAGCCGAGAAACTCATCGCCGAGGCCCGCGAACTCGGCATCCGCACCATCGTCGACATCGTCCCCAACCACGTCTCCGACCAGCACCCCTGGTTCCGGGCCGCCCTCGCCGCCGGACCGGGCAGCCCGGAGCGCGCCCTCTTCCACTTCCGGCCCGGCCGCGGCGAGCACGGCGAACTGCCGCCCAACGACTGGCCGTCCCAGTTCGCCGGCACCACCTGGAGCCGCGTCCCCGACGGCGAGTGGTATCTCCACCTGTTCACCCCCGAACAGCCCGACCTCAACTGGGCCCACCCCGCCGTCCGACAGGAGCACGAGGACGTCCTGCGCTTCTGGTTCGAGCGGGGCGTCGCCGGTGTGCGCATCGACTCCGCGGCCCTGCTGGTGAAGGACCCCGAACTCGCCGACTACGAGAAGGGCGTCGACCCGGCACCCTTCGTCGACCAGGACGAACTCCACGACATCTACCGCGCGTGGCGGGCCGTCGCCGACGAGTACGGCGCCGTCTTCGTCGGCGAGGTCTGGCTGCCCGACGCCGAACGCTTCGCCCGCTATCTGCGCCCCGACGAACTGCACACCGCCTTCAACTTCAACTTCCTCACCTGCCCCTGGGACCCCGGCCGGCTGCGGCGCTGCATCGACGACACCCTCGCCGAACACGCCCCCGTCGGCGCCCCCGCCACCTGGGTGCTGTGCAACCACGACGTCACCCGCACGGTCACCCGCTACGGCCGCGAGGACACCGCCTTCGCCTTCGCCACCAAGGCCTTCGGCACCCCCACCGACCTGGAACTCGGCACCCGCCGCGCCCGCGCCGCCGCCCTGCTCACCCTCGCCCTGCCCGGTTCGGTCTACCTCTACCAGGGCGAGGAACTGGGCCTGCCCGAGGCCGACATCCCCCTCGACCGCATCCAGGACCCCATGCACTTCCGCTCCGGCGGCACCGACCCCGGCCGTGACGGCTGCCGCGTCCCGCTGCCGTGGAACGCCGACGCCCCCTACGCCGGCTTCGGCTCCCGGGACGAACCCTGGCTGCCGCAGCCGGCGGGCTGGGCCGCGTACGCCCGCGACCGGCAGAGCACCGACCCGCACTCCATGCTGTCCCTCTACCGGCGGGCCCTCGCCCTGCGCCGCACCGAGCCGGGCCTCGGCGACGGGCCCCTGACCTGGCTGCCCGCACCCGACGGTGTCCTCGCCTTCGCCCGCCCGCACGGCCTGCTGTGCGTGGTCAACCTCTCCGGCGGTCCCGTACCCCTCCCGCCGTACGACGGTCTGCTGCTGGCCAGCGGGCCGCTGCGCGACGACGGCACGCTCCCGCAGGACACCGCCGTGTGGCTGCGTGCCTGAACCGACGGCAGTCCCCGCGTTTTTCGCGCAACTCTCGCACCGATCGATGCCGGATGTGAAACCACTCCCTTGCGAGGTCTGATGAAAACCCGCACATGGAGATCGCGGTGCCTCAGCGCCGTGGTCGCGACGAGCCTGCTGGCGCTGGGCGGTCCGCTGCTGACCGCCCGTGCGGCGGGCGGACCGAACATCGCGCTCGGCGACACCGCGTCGGCGAGCAGCTCCCACGCCGAGTACGGCGCCGCCCACATCACCGACGGCAACCAGGGCACCTACTGGCAGAGCGCGGGCTCCGGCCTGCCGCAGTGGGTGCAGGCCGACCTCGGCACGGCCACCCGGGTCGACGAGGTCGTCCTCAAGCTGCCGGCCGGCTGGGAGAGCCGGAACCAGACGCTGTCCGTCCAGGGCAGCGCCGACGGCACCGCTTTCACCACGCTCAAGAGCTCCGCCACGTACGCCTTCACCTCCGGCTCCGGGAACACCGTCACCGTGTCCTTCCCGGCCGCGCTGGCGCGGTACGTCCGTGTCGACATCACCGCCAACACCGGCTGGCAGGCGGCGCAGCTCTCCGAGCTGGAGGTGCACTCCGCGGACGAGTCCTCGGTGAACCTCGCCGCCGACCGCCCTCCGACGGCCAGCAGCCACACGCAGGTCTACGCGCCGGGCAACGCCGGCGACGGCAACCGGGCCACCTACTGGGAGAGCGCCAACAACGCCCTACCGCAGTGGATCCAGGCCGACCTCGGCGTGTCCCGCGCCGTCAACCGGGTCGTGCTCAGACTGCCCGCCGGCTGGGAGGGCCGCAGCC
Organism: Streptomyces sp. NPDC053367; assembly: GCF_044545925.1. NCBI lineage: Bacteria > Bacillati > Actinomycetota > Actinomycetes > Kitasatosporales > Streptomycetaceae > Streptomyces > Streptomyces sp. NPDC053367. The sequence goes on from NZ_JBITYN010000002.1 coordinate 273,358, forward strand.
AGACCCTGAAGCTGCAGGGCAGCACCGACGGCACCGCCTTCACCGACCTGACGTCGTCCCAGGCGTACACCTTCGACGCGGCCGGCGACAACAGCGCGACCCTCACCCTCGACGCGGCAACCACCCGCTACCTCCGCGTCCTGGTGACCGCCAACACCGTGCAGCCCGCCGCCCAGATGTCCGAGCTGGAGATCTACGGCCCGGCGACCGGCGACACCCAGGCCCCGGCCGCTCCCGCGAACCTGGCGTACACCGAGCCCGCCACCGGCCAGATCCGGCTCACCTGGACCGCGGCCACCGACAACGTGGGCGTCACCGCCCACGACGTCTACGCCAACGGTGAACTGCTCACCAGCGTCGCCGGGAACGTCACCGCCTTCACCGACAGCCGGCCCACCGACCAGACCGTGTCCTACCGTGTGCGCGCCCGGGACGCGGCCGGCAACCAGTCCGCCGACAGCAACACCGTCACCCGCATCGGCGGCTCCGGCGACACCCAGGCGCCGACGGCCCCCGCCGACCTCGCGTTCACCGAGCCCACGAGCGGCCGGATCAAGCTCACCTGGACCGCGTCCACCGACAACGTCGGGGTGAGCGGCTACGAGATCCACGCCAACGGCGTGCTGCGCGCGACGGTGGCCGGGAACGTCACCACGTACACCGACAGCCAGCCGGTGACCAGCACGGTCACCTACCGCGTCCGCGCCCGGGACGCGGCCGGCAACCGGTCCGGCGACAGCAACGGCGTGACCCGCAACGGCAGCGGCGACACCGGCTCGAACCTGGCCGTGGGCAAGCCGATCGACGCCTCCTCCACGGTCCACACCTACGTCGCCGCGAACGCCGACGACAACGACACCGCCACCTACTGGGAAGGTGCTGGCGGCAGTTACCCGCAGACCCTCACCGTCAGGCTGGGCGCCGATGCCGACCTCGACCGGCTGGTGCTCAAGCTGAACCCGGACAGCGCCTGGGCCGCCCGCTCACAGACGATCGAGGTCCTCGGCCGGGAGCAGAACGCCACCGCGTTCACCGGCCTTGTCGCCGCGAGGAGTTACGACTTCAGCCCGGCGAGCGGCAACACGGTCACCGTCGCGGTGACCGGCCGTGTGGCCGACGTACGGCTGCGGTTCACCGCCAACACCGGCGCACCGGCGGGCCAGCTCGCCGAGTTCCAGGTCCTCGGTGTCCCGGCGCCCAACCCGGACCTCGTCGTCACCGGCCTGACCACATCCCCGGCCGCACCGGTGGAGTCCGACGACATCACCGTGTCGGCGACCGTACGCAACGACGGTCCGGCCGCCGCCCCGGCGAGCACCCTCGCCCTGCGCCTGGGCGGCACCGAGACCGCCACCGCGCAGGTCGGCGCCCTGGCGGCCGGCGCGCAGACCACGGTCACCGCCTCGCTGGGCACCCGTCCCGCCGGCTCGTACGAACTGAGCGCGGTCGCCGACAAGGCGAGCGCGGTCGTCGAACAGAACGAGACCAACAACACCTACACCCGGCCCACCGCCCTGGTGGTCAAGCCGCTCCCCGGCTCCGACCTGGTGGTCGGCCAGGTGAGCACCAGCCCGTCCAGCCCCGGCGCCGGTGACGCCGTCACCTTCAGGGTGCCGGTGCGGAACCAGGGCACCGAGCCGAGCGCCGCCGGCAGCCACGGCGTGACGCTCACCCTCGTCGACGGCGGCGGCGCCACGGTCAGGACCCTGACCGGCGCCTACTCCGGAACCATCGCCGCCGGCGCCACGGCCGAGGTGACCCTCGGCCCCTGGACCGCCGCGAACGGCTCGTACACCGTGCGGACCACCGTCGCCGCCGACACCGACGAGCCGCCGGTCAAGCGCGGGAACAACACCTCCACCCAGCCGCTGTTCGTCGGCCGCGGAGCCGACATGCCGTACACCACGTACGAGGCCGAGGACGGCACCGTCGGCGGCGGCGCGAGGGTCGTCGGACCCAACCGGACCGTCGGCGACATCGCCGGAGAGGCCTCCGGCCGCAAGGCGGTGACCCTCGACGCGACCGGCGAGTACGTCGAGTTCACCACCCGCGCCGAGACCAACACCCTGGTCACCCGCTTCTCGATCCCCGACGCCCCGGGCGGCGGCGGCATCGACACGACACTCGGTCTCTACGTCGACGGCGTCTTCAAGAAGGCGATCCCGCTGACCTCAAGGTTCGCCTGGCTGTACGGGGCGGAGACCGCGCCCGGCAACGACCCGGCGGCCGGCGCTCCCCGGCACATCTACGACGAGGCGCACATCCTGCTCGGCGAGAACGTCCCGGCCGGCAGCAGGATCCGCCTGCAGAAGGACGCCGCCGACAACGCCGCCCACTACGCCATCGACTTCGTCGACCTGGAGAAGACGGCCCCGGTCGCGAACCCGGACCCGGCCACGTACACCGTCCCGGCCGGCTTCACCCACCAGGACGTGCAGAACGCGCTCGACCGGGTCCGCATGGACACCACCGGCAAGCTCGTCGGCGTCTACCTGCCGCCCGGCGACTACCAGACCTCCGGCAAGTTCCAGGTGTACGGCAAGCCGGTGCAGGTCGTCGGCGCCGGCCCCTGGTACACGCAGTTCCACGCGCCCGGCGGGCAGAGCAACACCGACATCGGCTTCCGCGCCGACGCGACGGCCAGGGGCTCGCTGTTCAAGGGCTTCGCCTACTTCGGCAACTACACCTCGCGGATCGACGGCCCCGGCAAGGTCTTCGACTTCGCCAACGTCTCGGACATCACGATCGACGACATCTGGAACGAACACATGGTGTGCCTGTACTGGGGCGCCAACACCGACCGGATGACGATCCGCGACTCCCGCATCCGCAACATGTTCGCCGACGGCGTCAACATGACCAACGGCTCCACCGACAACCACGTCGTCAACAACGACGCCCGGGCCACCGGCGACGACAGCTTCGCGCTCTTCTCGGCGATCGACGCGGGCGGCGCGGACATGAGGAACAACGTCTACGAGAACCTGACCACCACCCTGACCTGGCGTGCCGCGGGTGTCGCCGTGTACGGGGGCTACCACAACACCTTCCGCAACATCCGCATCGCCGACACGCTGGTCTACTCCGGGATCACCATCTCCTCCCTGGACTTCGGCTACCCGATGAACGGCTTCGGCACCGAACCCACCACCTTCGAGAACATCTCCGTGGTCCGCGCGGGCGGCCACTTCTGGGGCAACCAGACCTTCCCCGGCATCTGGGTCTTCTCCGCCTCGAAGATCTTCCAGGGCATCCGCGTGATCGACGTCGACATCGTCGACCCCACCTACAGCGGCATCATGTTCCAGACGAACTACAGCGGCGGACAGCCCCAGTTCCCGGTCGAGGACACCGTCTTCACCGACATCTCCGTCACCGGTGCCCGCAAGAGCGGCGACGCCTGGGACGCGAAGTCCGGCTTCGGCGTCTGGGTCAACGAGAAGCCGGAGGAGGGCCAGGGCCCGGCCGTCGGCGAGGCCACCATCAACTGTCTGCGGACGAGCGGCAACGCACAGGACGTCCGCAACACGACCAGCACGTTCGAGCTCACCGTCAACCCCTGCTGATCCTGGGGCCGTTCCCCGGGAAGACCGGCGCCCGCCGCTGCCAGTGGCGGGCGCCGGTCCCGTCCTCGCCCTCGGGCGGGCGCGGTGTCCGGATCGCGTTCACTCGATCGAGTAGCGCCGCATGACCCGACGCCCCTGAGTCCAGCATCACTTGAGCCGCCGACGAGGTCCGGCCGGGGGACGGAGGGTTCCGACCGCCCACCGGCACCCGACCGACGGCCACGGAACCCTCACCGACAGGAGCACCACCGCATGACCACCATCTCGCCCTTCCTCGACCGGAAGCTGGCCCGCCGCTTCCGCACGTACGACAGCGACGGCAGCGGGTACCTGGAGCGCTCGGACTTCGAGAGCGCGGCGAACCGGATGAGCGACGAGTTCGGCCTGGCGGCGGACGACCCGGCGCGCGGCAGGCTCGTCGAGCTGTGCGTGGGACTGTGGGAGCACCTGCTCGCCGTGGCGGACAGCGACGGTGACGGCCGTATCACCGAGTCCGAGTACAAGTCGGCGTTCTCGCGCGGGCTGCTGGAGACGGAGGACTCCTTCGACGCCGGGTACATGCCGTTCCTCGACGCGATCATGGCGGTGGCCGACACCGACGGCGACGGCCGGCTCACCGCCGACGACCACGTCCGCTGGACCGGTTCCCTGATGAACCTCCCGGAGGCGGACGCCCGGGAGATCCACCGCCGTCTGGACGCCGACGGCGACGGCCATGTCACCACCGCCGACCTCCTGGCCGCGATCCGCGCCTACTACTTCGACGAGAGGCCGGACTCGGCGGGGAGCTGGCTGCTGGGGCCGCTCGACTCCTGACGCACCGTCAGTGGGCCGCGTCGAGCCGCGCCCGCTGGTCCGGCGTCAGTTCCAGGTCGACCGCGGCGAGGCTCTCGTCGAGCTGGGCCACCGAGGAGGCACCCACGAGCGGGACGGCGGGGATCTCGGCGCCGATCAGCCAGGCCAGGACGACCTGGTTGGCGGTGGCGCCCGTCTCCTCACAGACCTCCCGCAGCGCGGCGAGCCGCACCGCGGTGCCGGCGTGGTCCAGCTCGCGGTCCAGCGGCTTGTCGGGGCGCACGTACGCGCCGGACAGCAGGGGCGAGTAGGCCACCAGGGCGAGTCCGGGCTCCTCCCGCAGATAGCTGAGGTGGTCCCCGGAGAGCACCCCGAGGTCGCCGTCCGCGGAGCGCAGGGTGGGCACATCGGTACGGCGCCGCAGGTAGGTGTGGTGGTACTGCAGCACCTCGTACCCCGGCAGCCCCGCCGCGGAGGCCAGAGCCCGGGCCCGCTCCACCCGCCAGGCCCGGTGATTGCTGGCCCCCAGCAGCCCGACGGACCCCTCAGCGACCAGTCCCGCGAACGCCTCCACCGTCTCCGCGAGGGGCGTCGAAGGGTCCTCCGCGTGCGCGTACAGCAGGTCCAGCCTGTCGGTGCCGAGCCGCTGCGCGCTCTGCTCGGCCGCCTCCCGGATGCTTCTCGCCGAGAGTCCCTCGATGTCCCGGGAGAAGGTCCGGCTCGGCGTCAGCGGCCGGCCGCCCAGCTTCGTGGCGATGGTGACCTCATCACCCACGCCGCGGCTGCGCCGCCACCGGCCGAGCAGTGCCTCGCTCTCGCCGCCCCGGCTGCCGTGCACCCAGAACGCGTAGTTGTTCGCCGTGTCGATGAACGTGCCGCCGGCCTCCACGTACCGGTCCAGGATCGCGAACGACGTCTTCTCGTCGGTGCCCGAGCCGAACAGCATCGCCCCGAGGCTGAGCACACTGACTTTCCGCCGTGTCCTCGGGTCACTGCCGATCGTGCGGTACTTCATGCTCCACCCCGTCGCCGAAGGTCCCGGTCCCGTCCGCCGGGATTACGGGGCGAGCCTGCATCTTGGAGAGCGCTCCAAGTCAAGGCGGTGCGTTTCGGGTGATCGCGTGATCGGACGGTGCTGCGGGGTAGTCGGGTTGTGCGCAGAGAAGTCGAAGGCGTCAATCGGAGGCCGGGATGCTGTCGCATACGTGGGAAGATCACGTGCTCGTCATAAGGGTGCACAGTGACCCTGGAACGGACGGACGCGCCGTGCTGGTGAGGGAGATCGAGGGCCTCGTCCGTGCCTACCACCCGGCACCGGTGGTCATCGTCGTCGAAGAGCCGGCCGCGACCGGCGCGGCGCTCAGCGGGGTGCTCCTGGTCCACCGCACCTGCCGTGCCCTGGGGGTTCTGCTGTCCGTCGTCACCTCCAGCGCTCCCGCGCGCCGCGTACTGGAGGCGAACGCCGCCTCCGCAGGCGCCCGCCTGATCATCCACGCCCGCGAGGACACCGCCGTCACCACGGCCGCGCTGGCCGCGCTCGTCTGACCGCGCCGCGTGTGACGGCCTGCCCCGGGGGCACTCGGGGAGTGGTACGGCGAGGCCGCACGCCCGGGCCCGTCACAGACCCTGCTGCACCACGCCGTGCGTGGAGAAGCTCACCGCGCCGCCTGACGCGAAGTCGCCTGGAGGAATTCCTGGGTGATGGCCCTCCCCGGTGGCAGGGGGCCGGCTGCGGGGGCCCAGGGCCAGACGGGAGACGATGCGGTACCTGTCGCCCCGGTAGAGGGAGTGGACGTACTCCACGGGCCGGTCGCCGGCGTCGGACGTGAGGCGCTCGAAGAGGAGGGCGGGGGACAGCTCCGGCACGTCGAGCAGGTCCGCCTCCGTACGGGTCACCACGGTGGGCTCGATCGACTGCACGGCCTCGCTGACCTGGACACCGTGCCGGTCGCGCAGATGCTCGTAGAGGTCGCCCCGCTCCAGTTCCGCACGGCTGAGGCCGGGCACCAGGTCCGCCCGTATGTGCAGGTGCTCGATGGCCATGGGGGCGCCGTCCACCAGTCGCAGCCGTGCCACGTAGTGGATCTCCGCTGCCGGTGACATCCGCAGCCTGCGGCCCACCCTGGCTCCGGCGGGCACCCTGCGGAACTCCAGGAGCTCGCTGGTCCACACCCCGCCCGCCTGCGGCAGGGTGAAGGCGTTGCGGTCCGAGACCAGCTCCTGGGTGATCTTGGCCTCGGCGACGAACATGCCCCTGCCGTGCTCGCGCACCAGCAGTCCTGCCATGACCAGCTCGTCGACCGCGGCACGCAGCGTGGGCCGGGACACGCCCAGCTCGGCGCTCAGCACGCGCTCGGAGGGGATGGCGTCGCCGGGCCGGCGTGCCTCGATCAGTTCGAGGACCGCCTCACGGACCCGCTCGCGCTTGAGCATCGCACGGGAGGCTGCGGCGTCGATCTCCATGTGCGCCCTTCGTTCTCGGTCGGGACACGTCCATCTGACAAGCACTGGTCATCTTAACTGGTCTGCTGGTCAGGGGCGGGGTGCCGTACATGCCCGTGCATGCGGTCTGCAGCTCCGCCCCAGGAAGCTCAAAATGCCTTGGTGGCAGAAGGGTTGACGCCCTCATTGGTCCATGCCATTTTTCATTCTCGTCGCAACTGGTCAACACCAAGTGGGCAACTGGTCAACTCTGCGAGGTGCATGGTGAATCACCGCTCCCCAGCCCTGCTCGGCGCCTCGATACTGGGCGCCCCGCTCGTCTTCCACCGCGGTCCGGCCGTCGCGCGACATCCAGTCCTACGACCCCGCCCTGGTGCCACGCGAAGGGACCCTCGCCCACTTCCGCCGGGCCGTCGGGTCGGACGGGTTCGCCCTGTTCCGGCGCAACAGCGTCCGCCGCGATCCCGCCCGAACCGGAGAAGGCCGCACAGGCCGACGGCTGCAGCCGGCCGACCGCCTTCCGCAGGGCCGCCCTGCCGGTGCCGGCTCCGGGCCTCATGGCCACGTCGCTGTTCGGACACCTCACCGCCTGGAACGAGTTCACGTACGCCGACTTCCTGATCACCAAGCAGCAGGACAGCCGGACCCTGCCCGTGTGGCCCTCCTCCTTCCAGTCGACGTTCGGCACCGACCGGGGCGCCACCATGGCCGCCTCGACCCTCTTCGCGCTGCCCGCCCTCGTCGTCTTCCTCGCACCGCAGCGGCATGTCACCTCCGGCCTCGCCGCCGGCTCCGTCAAAGGCTGAACCGCGCCCCACCGTTCCCTGCCGACCGGAGACCCCTCTCGTGGAACCCTCGAGCAGACGGCCCGAGTTCACCCTCGTGCCGCGCCCCCGCAAGCTCTCGTCGCGCCCGGGCCGCTTCCCCCTCGACACCCGGACACGGCTGCGTGTCACACCCGGCGCCGAACCCGCCGCCGCACTGCTCCGCGACTACCTGGAACCATCCACGGGCCTGCCCCTCGAACACTCCGACGACGGCACCTTCGTCCTCGCCGTGGACCCCACCCTCACCGGGCTCGGCGAAGAGGGCTACGGCCTGACGGTCGGACCGCACGGAGTGCTGCTGCGCGCCGCCCGTCCCCTCGGCCTGCTGCGCGGCGTGCAGACGGTCCGCCAACTCCTGCCGCCCGATGCCCTTTCCGCCACGCCCCGGCGCGCCGAGCGCCTCGCACTGCCCGGAGTGGAGATCACCGACGTACCGCTGTACCCGTGGCGCGGCGCCATGCTCGACGTGGCCCGGCACTTCCAGCCGGCGTCCTACCTGCGGCGGTACGTCGACCTCCTGGCACTGCACAAGCTGAACGTGCTGCACCTGCACCTCACCGACGACCAGGGCTGGCGGATGCCCGTCGGCGCCTACCCAAGGCTCACCGAGGTCGGCGGCCGCCGGGCCGAGTCGATGATCGGTCCCGCCGGCAGCACCCGGTTCGACGGGCGCCCGCACGAGGGCGCGTACACACGTGCCGAACTCACCGAGCTGGTCGCCCACGCGGCCCGGCGCGGGGTGACCGTCCTGCCGGAGGTCGGCGTACCGGGCCACGTCCGCGCCGCCCTCGCCGCGCACCCCGAGCTCGGCAACCACCCCGAACGGCGGCTCGACGTCTGGACCCGGTGGGGCGTGTGTCCGAACGTCCTCGGCGTCGGCGACCACGTCCTCGACTTCTTCCGCACGGTCCTGGACGAGGTCATGGACGTCTTCCCCGGACCGTACGTCCACCTCGGCGGCGACGAGTGCCCCACCGGCGAGTGGGAGCGCAGCCCGGCCGCGATCGCCCGCGCCGCCCGAGAGGGGCTGCCCGGGCCCCACGCCCTGCACGGCTGGTTCCTGGCGCGCATCGCCGACCATGTGCTGCGCGCGGGCGGACGGCCCGTCGCCTGGGCCGAGAAGGACACCCGACTGCCCCTGGACTGCACGGTGATGAGCTGGCGCGAACCCCAGGACGCATGGGCCGCCGCACGCCGCGGACACCAGGTCGTGCACGCCGACCACCGCACCACGTACTTCGACCACGCCCGCGGCACCGGCCCGCAGGAACCGCCGGCCCAGCCCGGGCCCGTCGTCGATCTGCGCACCGTGCACCAGCTCGACCTCATGCCCCGGGCCGGCCGGGTCCTCGGCGCGCAGGGCCAGCTGTGGACCGAGTTCGTCACCACACCCGCCCACATCGAGTACCTCACCTACCCCCGCCTGTGCGCCCTGGCCGAACGTGTCTGGCACCCCGCACAGGACTGGCAGGACTTCCACCGCCGCCTCACCGGACACCAGGCACGCCTGCGGGCCCTGGGCGTTCCGTACGACACCCCGCCGCACCGGCCACTCGGCGCGGCCGGATAGCACCCTCCACCCCCACCGGCCTCCCGCGACCAGCGGGGGGCTCCCGAGAGGAGCAACCATGCCCGACCGCCGCACCCGGACCGCCCTGGCGGTGGCCGCCCTGCTGGGCAGCACCGCACTGGCCGCACTGCCGCCGACGAACGCCTCGGCCGCCGCCGACGGACTCGCCGTCCAGTACCGCACCAGCGCGCCCGGCGCCACCGCCGACCAGAGCGAGCCGTGGCTGAAGCTGCGCAACACCGGCACGGCCCCGGTCGACCTGGCCCAGGTGAAGATCCGCTACTACTTCAAGGCCGACTCCGCCGCCGCCTCGTACCGCTTCGCCTGTTCCTGGGCGGTGAGGGGCTGCTCCGTGATCACGGGCACCTTCGGCACGCTCGCCAACCCCACCCCGACGGCCGACCGCTACCTGGAGATCGGCTTCACGTCCGCGGCCGGAACCCTCGCCCCGGGCGCCGACACCGGCGACATGCAGCTGCGCTTCCACCAGTCCACCTGGCAGCCGCTGACCCAGAGCGACGACCACTCCTTCGGCGCCGCCCAGACGTCCTACGGCGACTGGACCAAGGTCACCGCCCAGCTCGCCGGTCAGACCGTCTGGGGCACCGCGCCCGGCGGCAACGCCCCCGATCCGACGCCCACCCCGACCCCCACCGACCCGGGACCGTCCGGCGCCACGCTCTTCGACGACTTCCGCTACACCTCCCACACCGACCCGGCCCTGGCGGCCCACGGCTGGCGGGTCCGCTCCAACTCCGGCGGGCCGGGCGTGCCGGGGGCCGCCTGGGACCCGTCGAAGGTCACCTTCACCACCGAGGGCGGCAACTCGGTCATGAACCTGGAGACCTCCAGCGCGGGCACCGGCTCCAGCACCACGCACACCGAAGTCCTCACCCAGCACATGAAGTTCAAGAACGGCACCTACGCCGCCCGCGTGAAGTTCTCCGACGCGCCCAAGTACGGCCCCGACGGCGACCGCGTCGTCCAGACCTTCTTCACCATCAACGACCTCAAGGCCCCCATGGCCGACGACTACGCCGAGTACGACTTCGAGTACCTGCCCAACGGCGGCTGGGGCGAGCCGTCGAACATCCTCTACACGACCTCCTGGGAGACCTACGCCCCCGACCCCTGGCAGGCCGTCAACCAGCACAGCGAGAGCCGGCAGTCCTTCGCGGGCTGGCACGACCTCGTCGTGACCGTCGACGACGACGCCATCACCTACTACGTCGACGGACGCCTCTTCGGCACCCACGGCTCGCAGTACCTGCCGGAGCGCCCGATGTCGATCAACTTCAACCAGTGGCTCATCGACCTGAACGGCCAGACCTCGACGACACCACGCGCCTACGACCAGCGCGTCGACTACGTCCTGCACGTCAAGAACCAGGTCCTCAGCCCGGCGCAGGTCGCCGCGAAGGTCGCCGCGTACCGCAACGCGGGCACATCCTTCGTCGACGAGGTCCCCGCCTCCTGAGCGCGGGCGGCGGTGAGCACCCCCGCGGTGCTCACCGTCCCGCACGGGTGACGTGCGCCGGGCATGGTCCCGCGGATCGGGGGAATCCGTGATGCGCCCACCAGTCCGGCCATGGGAGGACCGCATGAGCACACCCAGCCACGCGAGAGAACAGCGCCGTACCGCACGCCTCGACCGCACCGCCCGCGCGTTCACCGCCGTGGAGCTGAACGACGCCTGCTGCGAGCGCTGGTGGACATCGCTCGGCTGGGACCACGAACCCGGCTGCGGGCAGCGGGGCCGGCACACCAGCGCCGCATAGCGTCGGGCAGCGTCACGGTCGCCGCCGCGCCAGGGGGCGCCGAGTTCGGGCGGCGACTTTCTCACAAGATGCCTCTCCGTTGAACACACGGGCACCTCGCTGCGTATGGGACCCCGGGGGAACACAGGACCCGGGGCCGACCGACCCGTAGGAGCAGGCACAGTGAGACGCAGCACACGCAGACGCCCGACCGGAGCAAGACGCGCGACCTTCGCAGCGGTCGCTCTGATGCTGGGCGGGGGAGGCCTCGTGGCGGTGAACGTGTACGCCTCGGCCACCGACGACGGCGCCCCCGCCGCCACCGGTGAACCGGCGAGCGCCTGGTCCGACGCCGTCACCGTCGAGTGCCCCGACGTGGGCGAACGCCTCGTCTCGGTGCCGGACGCGGCCAGGGCCGACGTCGACAAGGAACTCGCGCTGCTGGACCAGCAGATCGCCGACGCCTACGGACAACTGCGGGCGGGCGACGAGCAGTCGGGCTCGCCCGAGGACGCGATCCTGAAGCCGCTCAGCGAGGAGCGGGCGGCGACGATCGAACGCATCGTCGCCGCCATCGCCACTGCCGGCGCCGAGGGCGATCGGGCCGAGAGTTTGGAGTCCCTGGCCGCGTGCACCGTACGGCAGGCGGAGGCGGGGGAGGGACAGGAACAGGCCGGGGGACAGACACAGGAGGACGGGCAGCAGACGCAGAACGGCGGCCAGGACGGCCAAGAGGGCCAAGAGGGCCAGGACGGGCAGGGCGGCGCCGTGGACAACGGTCCGGCTCCCGAGGACTACGCCGACATCACCGCCGTACAGCCGGCCGCCGCCGGGGCGCCCGCGACGGCCGACGCCTCCCGCGGGACGTTCACGACGAGCTGCGGTGTCAACGAGGGCGGCCTGTTCAACTCGGACAACGTCATCGTGGCGCCCGGCGTCACCAACGGCGCCCACCACTTCCACGACTACGTCGGCAACCAGTCCAACGACGCCTTCGCGAGCGACGAGGACCTCGCCGCGGCCGCAACCAGCTGCGTCGACCAGGGCGACCGGTCCTCCTACTACTGGCCCGTGCTGCGGCTGCGCAACGGTGCGCAGGAGCAGGACGCCCAGGCGCCCGGCGGCGGCATCGAGGGCAACGCCGGTGAGATCGTCACGCCGAAGGAGGTCACGCTGACCTTCGTCGGCAGCCCGGTGAGCGAGGTCACCGCGATGCCCCGGCTGCTGCGCATCATCACGGGTGACGCCAAGGCCTTCGTCAACGGCCCCGGCAACGCCAACGCGTCCTGGAGCTGCACCGGCTTCGAGGACCGGCAGCTGAAGGACAAGTACCCTCTCTGCCCGCCCGGCAGTGACGTGGTGCGCACCTTCAAGTTCCAGAGCTGCTGGGACGGCCGCAACATCGACAGCGCCAACCACCGCACCCATGTGGCGTTCGCGGACGGCGAGGGCCGCTGCCAGAACGGCTTCCAGGCGATCCCGCAGCTCGTGCAGCGCATCGTCTACGACGTCGACGCGCCGAGCCTCGACGACGGCGGCCGTACGACGCCGCTGTTCGCGGTCGACTCCTTCCCCGAACAGCTCCACAAGCCGGTGACCGACCACGGCGACTTCATCAACGTCTTCGACGAGGACCTGATGGCGGAAATGGTCGACTGCATCAACTCCGGCCGCAGCTGCGGCGCGGGAGCGGACACGGGGGAGGACACTGGGGAGGACACTGGGGAGGAACCGGGAGGCGAGAACCCGGCAGGCGAGAACCCGACGGCCACGCCGGAAGCCCCGCAGGAGGGCGAGAACGGCGGCGACACGGCACAGCCGACAGCGCCGCCGGCTCCGTCCGGCGAGGCCACCCCGGGCGACGGTGGGCCGGCGGCCCAGCCCGGCGACGGTGCTGACGACGGCGCCGACGGCTCCGCTGACGGCGGCGCCGAGCCGTCCGAGACCCCCGTCGCCGGAGCTCCTCAGGCGAGCGCGTCGCCTTCCGTCGAGCCGAAGTCGGCCGGTACGCCCGCCCCGGTTCAGTCGGCCGCCGCCCCGGCCACCGCAACCGAGGCAGCGGACGCCGGCACCGGCGCCGATGCCGGTGCACCGGCCGCTCAGCAGGCGTCCGCCCCGCAGGGCGACCGAGGCGGCCTGGCGCAGACCGGCACGAGCCTGTGGCCGACCGCGGCCGGCTCGGCCCTCCTGGTCGCGGGAGGTTTGCTGCTGACCCGCACGGGCCTGAGGCGACAGCGGGCTTCGACAGGCCGACGGGGCAAGTGACCGGGGTCTAGCCCTTCGAGTCCCGCTTCCAGTCCTCGACGAGGAGCCCGAGCAGCACCTCGTCGAGGAACTCGCCCATCACCCAGGCAGAGGAGCGCAGTACGCCCTCGCGGACGAAGCCGTTGCGCTCGGCGGAGCGCAGCATCGCGTGGTTGTCCGCGAGGGTCTCGACCTGCAGCCGCCGCAGGCCGCGCACCACGAAACCGTAGTGGCACAGCACCGCGACCACGTCGGTGCCGTAGCCCTTGCCGCGCGACGACGGCAGCAGGCCGAGCCCGACGTGGGCGGACCGGTTGTGGTCGTCGATGCCCCACAGGTTGGCGACGCCGACCAGCGTGCCGCCGGCCGGCTCCACCACGGAGAACGCGGCGTGAGTCGGGTCGCTCTCGTCCACCACGAAGGGCGAACTCTTCGAGCCGGGCGTGATCGGCCGCCACGGCCGGCCGGTCGCCCGCGCGGCGTTGACCACGTCGGCGTGGAGTCCGGCCTCCAGGACCGGTATGTCGTCCTCGTGCCGAGCCCTCAGCCCGACCTTGTCGCCCTTCAGCATGGGCGTTTCCTATCCCACGGCCTTGACCTGCGGCAAACGATTAACTACGGATGCCTGTCACCATGATCGAACGACCGCCTGCGCCCTGTTTTCGTAGCCATGGGTCGGGCCGAGTTCAAGTAGTGGGCCCGCTGTGGGGCCGCAGGCATGTGTGCCGGTGCGCCGTGCCATAGCCTCGTGAGAAGAGACGTCGGATGCATGCGCATCTCCGTATCGAGGAGGCAGGGGTGCTCGGAAGGAGCACGCGGTTGCTCGCAGGCGCCGCGATCGTGGCTTGCGTCGTGCTCGTCGGCCCCAGCGCGCCGGGCGGCCCCCTCTTCGGCGGGCGCCAGCCCGCCGAGGCCGTCAGGGACGTCGTACCTAACCGCGTCATGACGTGGAACATCTGCAACCCCTGCGACGAGAGCGACGTCGCCCGGGCGGCGGAGATCGCCAGGTTCGCGCCCCAGGTCATCGGCCTGCAGGAAGCGTGTGTGCGGGACGTCGACAGGATCCGGGAGTATCTGCGGAACATCCACGGCCTGGTCTACCACGTGGAGTACGGCTCCGTACTGCGGAACTGGGGCCGCTGCGGGGGAGCGCCGTGGAGTCCGGGAGGCTACGGTCAGGCGATCCTGTCGGCTGCGCCGATGAGGGACCGCGTCAACGTGGAGTATCCCGACGGCGGCTCCGAGGACCGCGGATACCTGGCGGTCACCACCACGGTGGACGGCCGGTCCGTCCGGGTGTTCAACACGCATCTCGCCCAGCGGGACCAGGAAGCCGTCCGGGCCGAGCAGGTCGGCGTGCTCGCCGAGGAGGTCGCCGAGCACGACCGCGCCGTCGTCATCGGCGACTTCAACGCCGTGCCGACCGCCGGCGAGCTCTCCCGCATGTGGTCCCTGGCCATCGACACGGACTCCGGTTGCCGTCCCTCGGACGCCGGCGCCTGCAAGCCGACCACCGACTGGTACACCAAGTTCGACTACGTCTTCCTGCGCGGCGGCATCACCTCGCTCGGACACCGGGTGCAACCCTCCGAGCACTCCGACCATCACATGCTCTACGCCGACGTGGAGCTGGACAACGCCCGCCCCCGTCAGGACTGACCCGGCCCGGAACTCTTCGCCGGCCCTCGCGTCCGCCGGACCGGCGGCGGCGCTCGCGCTCAGCCCGAGCCGACTGGACCATGCCAGGCCGCATACCCGCCGGATGCCTGCGGCCCGCCTGCGGTCGGGGCGGGTCGAGCAGGCGGGCCCAGCCGGGGCTGAGCCCGCCCTGAGGGAACCCGCGCGCCTCAGACGTCGATGGTGGTCAGTCGTTTGGTGGCGCGGGTGAGGGCGACGTACAGATCTCGCTCGCCGCCGGGACGGGCGGTCGTGATTCCGGCCGGGTCGACCACGACCGCGGCGTCGAACTCGAGGCCGCGTGCCTGCGACGCGGGTACCAGGCGGGCGTGCCGCTCGATCCCCGCGGCCGCGAGCTGCTCCGTCGTGTCGTCGGCGCAGATCACGCCGAGCAACTCGCCCGGGTGGGCGTCGCTTTGCGCCCGGAGCTCCGTGAGGAGGGTGGCGATGAGCGTCTCGGGGGTCGCGGCCAGGGCCCGGGGCGCCTCGCCGTGCCGGATCGAGCGGATCGGCGGCCGGTTCGGGGCGATCCGGGCGAGCAGGTCCTCCGTGGTGGCGAGGATCTCCTGGGTGGTGCGGTAGCTGACGGTCAGGGTCCGCAGGTCGAAGCGCGGGCCGAGGTGCGGGCCGAGGGCCTCCGTCCAGTCGCGGGCCGTCGTCGCGGGTCCTGCCTGGGCGAAGTCACCGACCAGCGTCATCGACCGGCCCGGACAACGGCGTACGACCATCCGCCACTGCATCGCGGTGAGTTCCTGCGCCTCGTCGACGACGACGTGCCCGAAGGTCTGCTCGGGCGGGCCGTCGACCAGGCTCGCCGCCTCGTCGAGAAGCGGCACGTCGGCGTCCGTCCAGGGCGCACCGGGCGCCCGCCTCAGCAGGGCCCGCTGATCGTCGGTGAACTCCGGCAGACGGGTCGCCAGTTCGTCGTCGTCCGTCAGCAGGGCGTCGACCACGTCGCCCGGCGTGAGCCGCGGCCACAGGTCCTCGACGGCCCGGTCCAGCAGGGCGTCGTCGAGGAGTTCGGCGCGCACGGCGTCGGCGTCGAACTCGTCGGCCCCCGTGGCGGGCACACCGTCCACCCCGAGGCGGCGCAGGTCCGCCGCCGCGGCCCGGTCCAGGTCGAGACCGGTCAACTGCGCGACCTCGGCGTCGATGCGTTCGAGTGTCTCGGCACCGCTGCGGACGAGTTCCCGGACGAGGGCGTCGACCAGCAGCTCCTTGAACAGCCGGCGGGCCCGGTTGTGCGCCGGACCGCCGGTCCGGGCCGACTCCCGGGCCTGGGCGACTTCGCTGTCCGGCAGGCGGATCCACTCCTGCCCGACCCGGACCTCGAAGTCGCCGCCCGGGGCCTGGCACGAGCGGACCACCGCGGCCAGGGCGTCGGCCAGTCGGGCACCGCCCTTGAGGCGCGCCACCTCGAAGGGGTCTGTGGCGTCCGGTGCGACGCCCGCCAGTTCCTGGCACGTCGCCAGGACGACGTCGTTCTCCCCGAGCGACGGCAAGACCTGGCAGATGTAGTCCAGGAAGCGCGCGTTCGGCCCCAGGACGAGCACACCGCGCTCGGCCGCCTTGGGGAACGCGTACAGCACATAGGCGGCACGGTGCAGTGCCACGACTGTCTTTCCGGTGCCCGGGCCGCCCTGCACCACCGTCACACCGCGGTGCGGCGACCGTACGATCGCGTCCTGCTCGGTCTGGAGGGTCGCGACCGCCGCGCCCATCCGTCCGGTGCGCCGTTCCTGGAGTGCGGCCGTCAGCGGCCCGTCGCCGAGCACGTCCTGTCCGGTGGGTTCGGAGCCGTCGAGCAGTTCGTCGCTGAGCCCCACCACCCTGCGGCCGGTCAGCCGAAGATGGCGGCGGCGCCGCAGCCCCATGGGATGCACGGGCGTGGCCTCGTAGAAGGGCCGTGCGGCCTCGGCCCGCCAGTCCACCAGCACGGGCAGGTCGTCGGAGTCCCGCTGCAGTCCCAGCCGTCCGATCCGCAGGACGGTGCCGTCCGCCAGGTCGATCCGGCCGAAGACCAGTCCCTCCTCCGCGCCCTCCAGCTTGCGGACCTCCCGCGTCAGCCGTCCCGCCGCCACTTCCCTCTCGTACGTTTCACTCGCGCCGTCGGCCGGCGACGCGAGCACACACGCCAGCTGCTCGCGCGCCTCGGCCAGCCGTTCGTCGAACAGCTCGCCTATGACGGAGACCTGAGCCCGCTCAAGCTCCATCTCGCGCGCGGCAACATCGTTGATCTGAGACAAGAAGAAGCCCTCTCGGCTTGAGCCGCCACTATTTCGAGGCGTCACTATGCAGACGGATTCCGGAAAAGTAAACGTTGACCGAACTGGGCCGACTGTGTCCTCCTTTGCGTCACGGCTGTGGGTGATGAGGCCCGGGGTCAGGCCGTGGCGTAGTCGGACAGGGCGGGTTCGAGCATGTCGAAGGCCCGGTCCGCTTCGCCGGCCACGGTCTCGGCGATGCGGTCGTCGGGCTGTCCGTCGAGGGTGAGCTCCTGGATGCGCTGGAAGAGCACCCGGTGCACGGCGCTCAGTAGTCCCGCGGCGGTCCGGACGGTGATGTCGTCGGCGGAGGTGCCGGTGGCCTCGGCGAGCGCCTCGGCGAGCCGGAGCTCGCGCTGGTCGTGCAGACCGCGCAGGCACGTGCTCAGCGTGGGGCTGTCGGCGACCATCGTGGCGAACTCCCGCCCCGAGAACCCGGCGACCGGGTCCTGGGTGGAGACGGCGTGGGTGAACGCCCGGCGCAGTGCGGTCAGCGCCGATTCCCCCGCCTGCCGGGTGGTGACGGTGTGGGCCAGGGAGGCGGCGAACTCCTCCTGGTGGTCCAGGGCCAGCTCCTCCTTGCGCGGGAAGTAGTTGGTGACGGTCTTCTTGGCGACGCGGGCCGCGGTGGCGATCTCGGCGATGGTCGTCCGCTCGAAGCCCTGGGCGATGAACAGCCGGGTCGCGTGGTCGGAGATGAGCTGCCGGGTCTCCTGCTTCTTCGCCTCGCGCAGTCCGGCTGGAGGCGTGGGTGTCTCAATGGCCATGAGCGCAATCTTACACCGATACTACTTTTATGTTGACACCCTTGAGGGGTCCGATCTAAGTTTACGTCTGTAGCAAGTTTGACCCAGTCGCCTCATCCACTGACGCCTCCCCGCCGCATCAAGGAGCCTCATGCAGTTCACCGCCTCCACCGTCTCGCTCACCGTCGACGACGTCACCGCTTCCCAGGACTTCCTCACCACCCATCTCGGCTACGAGGTCCGGCAGGCCGCCGACGGCTTCGCCGCCCTCACCCGCGACGACGCGGTCGACCTCGTCCTTCTCGCCCGCGGCATCGAGGTCCTGCCGCCCGAGCAGCGCGACCAGCACGCCCGCGGGCTGATCCTGGCCTTCACCGTGGCCTCCGGCCTGGCTGAGCACCAGGAACGGCTGCGCGAGGCCGGCGTCCCGATCACCATGCCCCTGCGCGAAGAGCCCTGGGGCGAGCGCCTGTTCCAGGTCACCGACCCGAACGGAGTGATCGTCCAGTTCGTCGAGTGGGTCACTCCGAGCTGAGCCGAGGCCCGAGGGCCGTTTGCTTGCCTTCACACGAGGGGGGCGTCCCACGGCGGCGAGCGCATGTGTCTGCGGGGCACGCGTCGGCGCCTCTGTCACCAGCCCATCTCCGTGTAGGCGCGGCCTTCGGCCATACCGGTGAGGGCCGCTTGTGTGTAGGGGGCGATCGGTTCCGGGAGGTGAACCAGCGCAGCAGCACGCCCTCGCGCAGCTGGAGACCGTCGGGATTCCCGTGGCGGCCCTCGAAGACCTGGAGAGTCGAGCCTGCGCGTCAAGGAGCTTGGTGCGCAGGGTCGCGGAGGTGACCTCGGTGAACGGCAGCCACCGGGCTTCGGAGGCCTCCTCGTCCGGCAGGGTGAGCTTCGCCCGGTGCCGGAGGTGCAGCACCCGCCGGTCGCGGTCGACGACGACCGCGCTGCACGAGACATGGCCGGGCAGCGTCGCGCGGCTGGTCACGTCCGCGCCCCGCTCCAGGGCGGTGAGCAGCTCGGCCAACGCGCCACGCTCATCGGGGTGGTGGGCGAGATACGCCTCGACGGTCTCTCGGATGTGCCGGTTGTGTCGGATGCGTTCGGTGGTCACCAATGTCGGCCCCCTGTCTGACGGTCGCGGCCCGGTCATCGGGTACAACGACCCGCCTCCCGTATCGAACACATGTTTTTCGGTCGGTCCCGGGGCCCGGAGCCGCACGGTTCGTCGAAGCTGCGTCATACACCGACCCTTGTCGCGCATGAGGGCACCGACGCGGCCGGATTGTCCGAAACAGGGCAGTCGGCTCGGCCGGGAGGGCCGAGGCCGCGAAGGTGGAGCCGGGAGGCCGGCTCGGCCCGCCGGGCGAGCCGGTCACCGTAGTAGGTTCCCGAGCACGGGCCGCACGACCTAGGGGGATCCCATGAAGTGGGCGATGACCGACGACTACGCCTCGCTCGTCACGACGCTCATCGTCACCGTCCTCGCGGTCGGCACGATCCAGACGTACACACTGATGCGCCGGCTGGGCGATTCACAGACGGAGGACGTACGCAGGACCGTAGAGGCGCGTCTGAGGGTCATGGACGCCATGCGCCGAGACGTGGCCCCCGACGCGGAGGACCTGCGGGCGGCGCGCGTGTCGACGGTCCGCTTCCTGGCCTTCACCCAGGCGAACCTGTCGGCCTACATAGCCGGCGTGGTGTGGAGCGTGGTGGTCGTCGTCCTGGGCGTCCAGCAGATCAGGATCCTGATGTGGGCCGGTTCCGCCGACCACACCGCGAACCCCGGCCTGGCCAGGGACTCCTTCTGTCTGGTCTCCGCCGCTGTCGTGCTGCTCCTTGCCGAAGGACTGGTCAGGGCGTTCGTACGGACGGTCGTGGAGCAGCGGGAGTCGCTGAAGCCGCTGCGCGAGTACCCGCGCGACGAACGGGCCCGTATGCACGCGGCCGTACGGCGGTTCCACAGGACGGGCGAGGTCCCGGGCCCGGCCGATTCCACACGGTCCGCGCCGCCGACCGCCCGATGACGTCACGCGGTCGCAGGTGCGGCAGGCGGGGCGGCAGCGACCGGCCGGCCCGGCCGCCGCGCTCCTCGGCCAGACTCAGCGCCTCACGGCCACCGGCACGGTGTCCACGGTGACCCGCCGCCCGTCCTCGGGAGAGTAGAAGTACGCGGTGAGCAGACCCGGCCCGGACCGCGCCGCCCGGTACGGGAACGTCACGTCGAAGGTGCCGCGGGTGCCCGAGCCGGACGTGGCCATGACGCGGACGTCGGCGGCCGTGCGCCCGGTGGCGTCGGTGACCCTCAGCCGGAACTCGGCTTCGAAGGTGTTCGCGGTGCCCCAGACCCGGACCGGCGTGCGTACGGTGCCGCCGATCGGCGGCGACTCGATCAGGACGGCCGGTGTGACGTCCTCGAAGTCCGCCCGTCCCACGGGCCGGTCGAGGCGGATGCCCTCGCCGCCGAACGACGTGACGGGCCTGCCGTCGAGGCGGAAACGCACCTTCTCGATACTCGGGTAGCGGGTCAACGTGTACACGACCTGGGCGAGACGGGCGCGTATCGACAAGGTGCCGCCGCCGTCGTCGTACCGCCCGGACAGGTCGGCGGTCGCCACCTTGTCGCGCACCGCCAGCGAGCGCAGTCGTGCGCCCGACGGGATCGCCGTCGTACGGCCGTGGCGCGCCTCGGTGCCGCGGGGTCCCGCCAGCAGGGCGCGCACGGCCCCCGCGGCGGTGGCCGGGGCGGTGACGGTGCGCGGGGCGGGGGAGACGTACCCGCCGTGCAGGAAGTACACGACGGCGGTCACCCGGCGGGGGACGGTCGTACCGCTGCCGCTCGCCGTGGTGGTTTCCGCGGGTCGGACGGTGCCGACGGACAGCAGCGACAGAGTCAGTGCTGAGACCAGGACGACGGGGACGCGCCCGCGGGGGCGCGGAGCCGGGTGTGTGCCGCTCATGGCAGCCTCCGACCTTTCGGGAGTGCGCCAGCGACGGCTGGGACCAGGGAGGGTCGGCCGGTCGGCCCCGACGCGTGCACGTATGGGACGAGTATGCGACCGACACGGCGCTGTGAAGGTCATGGGTCTGCGACAGTCGCGACGGCCCTGAGCGCATGCCGGATCCCGTCCCGGGGCGCGTCTGTTGTGGAGCGCGCGCCGGATCCCGCCCCGGGACTCCGTCATGAGCGCATGCCGGATCCCGTCCGGGCGCGTCTGTTGTGGAGCGCGCGCCGGATCCCGCCCCGGGACCTGTCTGTCATGAGCGCACGCAGGATCCCACCCCGGGACCTGTCCGTCATGAGTACCGGTACTCATGTCCCTTCCGCGCCTGTGCCGATATCGGTCCCCGCGCGGCATGACAGGGTGGCGTCATGTCCGCCTCGATCCGGGCCCGTCGGGGCCCTTTCGCCGCCGCCGTCCTCGTCCTCACCGCCGCGCTGGCGCTCACCGGCTGCGGCCGGCAGCGCGCCTCGGACACGACCGCCACGGAGGGCGGCCCGGCCACACCCCCGGCGAGTGCCTCGCCCGGCGCCGCGGGAGCCACCCCCTACGTGGAGCCGGGAGCCGGCGACGGCGCCCCGCACTACAACGAGAACAACGGCTACCGCCGCGAGGGCGACATGTCCCCGGCGCACGAGGCGGACGCCGACCGCGAGGCCGAGCGGATGACCCCGGTCATCAAGCGGCTGTGGCAGCAGAAGAAGTGGGACCCCGCGAGCGTGCGCTCCGCCCTGCTGGACCTCGGCTACGAGGAGGAACGCGTCAGCCAGGACGGCAAGCGCCTCGGCGGGACGCTCACCGTCCGGGCGATGTACCCGCGCTTCGAGGCCGACCACTACGTCACACCCGAGGGGGCGCTGGTCGCGCTGCGGGTGCACGACGACGCCTGCGTCACGGCGTTCCTGCAGAAGACCGACTACCAGGTGCGGACCAACGGCATCTACCCGGAGACCGGCTGCCTGGAGCCGCCCGCCGGGCACTGAGGTCCGGGGCCATCGGGGCGGGGCGGGGCGGCCGGGGTCCACACACCTCCACCTGCCGCGTGGTGGAGCCGTCCGGGGGACGCTTCCACGAGGCCGTCGGAAGAGATCCGAGAAAATCTTGTCCGGCCATGTCGAGAATCCAGGACCGGCTCCGTCCCCGTAGTGAGCGCGACCAGAATGGGTCGCATCAGCACCGAGGAGTACACGATGGCCAAGTATCTGCTGCTGAAGCACTACCGGGGCGCCCCGGCCGCGGTGAACGACGTGCCGATGGACCAGTGGACGCCGGAGGAGATCTCGGCCCACGTGCAGTACATGCGCGACTTCGCGGACCGGCTGGAGAAGACCGGCGAGTTCGTCGACGGCCAGGCGCTCGCCCCGGAGGGCGCGTGGGTCCGGTACGACGGCGAGGGGCGGCCGCCCGTCACCGACGGCCCCTTCGCCGAGACCAAGGACCTCATCGCCGGCTGGATGGTGATCGACGTCGACAGCTACGACCGCGCCGTGGAACTGGCCGGGGAACTGTCGGCCGCGCCCGGCGCGGGAGGCAAGCCGATCCACGAGTGGCTGGAGGTGCGTCCGTTCCTGTCCGCGCCCCCCACCGTCACCGAGTGCCACTGAGATGGACGAGGTCCTGCTGCGGAGCCTCACGCCCGGCGTCCTCGCCGTCCTCGTCCGCCGCGGAGCCGATTTCGCGGCGGCCGAGGACGCCGTGCAGGACGCCCTGGTCGAGGCGGTCCGGGTCTGGCCGGACGATCCGCCCCGGGATCCGAAGGGCTGGCTGGTCACCGTGGCCTGGCGCCGGTTCCTCGACGCGACCAGGGCGGACGCCGCCCGGCGCCGGCGTGAGGACCTCGTCGACGAGGAGCCCGCGCCGGGGCCCGTGCCCGCGAGGGACGACACGCTCCAGCTGTACTTCCTGTGCGCTCACCCGTCGTTGACGCCGTCGTCCGCGGTCGCGCTCACCCTGCGCGCCGTGGGCGGCCTGACCACGCGCCAGATCGCCCGGGCCTACCTCGTGCCCGAGGCGACGATGGCCCAGCGCATCAGCCGGGCCAAACGCACGGTGTCCGGCGTACGGTTCGACCGGCCCGGCGACGTCGCCACCGTGCTGCGCGTCCTCTACCTGGTCTTCAACGAGGGCTACTCCGGCGACGTGGACCTCGCCGCCGAGGCGGTCCGCCTCACCCGGCAGCTCGCGGCCCGGTTCGACCACCCCGAGGTGCAGGGGCTGCTCGCCCTCATGCTGCTCCACCACGCCCGGCGCGCCACCCGGACAGCGCCGGACGGCAGCCTCGTGCCGCTCGCCGAGCAGGACCGCTCCCGCTGGGACACCGCCTCGATCGCCGAGGGCGTCGGGATCCTCCAGGCGGCCCTCGCCCGCGACCGGCTCGGCGAGTACCAGGCGCAGGCCGCCATCGCGGCGCTGCACGCGGACGCGCCCACCGCCGAGGAGACCGACTGGGTGCAGATCGTCGAGTGGTACGACGAACTCCTGCGCCTGACCGACAGCCCCGTCGTCCGCCTCAACCGCGCGGTCGCCGTGGCGGAGGCGGACGGGCCGCGCGCCGGGCTGGCGGCGCTCGCCGGCCTGGACGACGCACTGCCCCGCCACACCGCCGTCGCCGCGTACCTCCACGAGCGCGACGGTGACCTGGCGACGGCGGCCCACCTGTACGCCGAGGCGGCCCGCAGGGCCCCCAGCCTCGCCGAACGCGACTACCTGACCCGCCGGGCGGCCCGCCTCAACGCCCGACGGCGTGATTGATCGGCTCATCCGCGTGACGAACCCTGTCCTGGACGGCTCGGCACCGCCGGGGCCCGTCGGATCGGCCCGCAGTGGCCGCGTCCCGACGGCCCGGCTCGTCCTTCGGGCGCGTGATCGCGCCGTGCCCTGTCCGAGGGGTGCTCCGGCAGACGCGCGTGACGTACGCGCCCCGACCGCCTCCCTCCGGTGAGGCCGCGCCCAGTGGCCCGGTGATGGAGACGTGGACCATGACCACGGTGTGAAGGTCACCGTCACCGACGGCACCGGGGACGACCTGACCATCAGCGTGGTCAACCCCGCGTGACGGACTGACCGTCACACCGCGCCACGCACCGACGACGGCCGGGACGCCCCCGTGGGCGCCCCGGCCGCCGTGCGTGCGGCACCTCAGAGCGGAACGGGGGTGCGGCCGCACGCGAGGTGACACCGGGTCCACCCGTCAGCCCCGGAGGGCCAGGAGTTGACGCGTGTGCTGCGGCACATGGTGGTCGGCGAGGCCGTCGATCAGAGCCGCCAGCGGGACCGGCCCGTCCAGCAGGAGCGTGTCATCGGACAGCAGCAGCGACGGCACCAGGACCGAGGCGGCCTCCTCGCCGAGCCGGTCCGCGATGTCGCACAGGAGGCCGGCCTGGGCGCGGACGTGTGCGATCAGGTCCGCTCGCCCCGAGTGCTCGGCGACGATCCGGCGCAGGTTCCAGGTGTCGAGGCAGATCCGGTTGTCGAAGGCGGGCCGCGCGCCGGCGACCACGCTCAGGGCCACCGCCGCGGTCGAGGCGTCGACGCTGAGGAGATGCGCCAGGATCAGGTCGGCGTTCCAGCCGCCGTCGTCCGGCTCGCCGAGGCCGGGGAGGGCCGCCGCGTCGAGGAGCGTGTCGTAGGCGTCGCGGAGTGCCGTGGTGTCCATGGGTGCCTCTCTCAAGCCGGGTCGGTCGGATCCTGGTCCTGCTCCGCCGCCTCGGCGATCCGCTTGATGCGGGCCAGCCTGCGGTCCCACTCGGACGCGAGTGAGGCCATCCAGCGAGCCGTCGCGTCCAGCGCGGCGGGGCGCACCACATAGCGCACCTCGCGTCCGGCCCGGCTCGCGGCGACCAGTCCGGCGGCGTCCAGGACGGCGAGGTGCTTGACCACCGCCTGCCGTGAGACGGGGAGTCGGCCCGCGAGTGTCGTGGCGGTGGCCTCGCCGTGCGCGGCGAGCAGGTCGAGCAGCCGGCGCCGCGTGGGGTCGGCCAGGGCGCCGAGGACGCCGTCGACGGACTCGGCGCCGGAACGTTCCTCCGTCATGCGGAGGGCTGTTCGGCGCGCGACTTGAGCGCGTCGAGCTCCAGCGGCCAGCCCGCGCTGTGGTCCTTGAGGTTCTGGCTGCGCAGCTCCTGCGAACCGGCCAGCGCGGCGAACCCGCTCTCCACGACACGCAGCCGCGTCCCGTCGCCCTCCCGGGTCAGCGTGAACTCGACCAGGGTGGAGTTGTCCTCGCGCAGTTCCTCACCGGGGAAGGCGCTGGTCCAGCGGTAGGCAAGGTAGGCCGGCGGGTCGACCTTCTCCACGCGTACCGGGAAGTCCCCGTGCTCGGGGTTCTTCGCCACCATCGTCTCGCCCTCCCTGGCCACCGTGCCCGGCAGGCTCGCCTTGTCGGCCACCCAGAACCCGGGCTGGGCCACCAGCGTCCAGACCCGCTCCAGGGGTGCCGCGATCAGGGTCTCGCGCTCGATGCGGTCCTCGCTCATGAGGGACTCCTCGGTTGTCGCCATCAGGTGCAACCTCAGAGTTGCACATCGGGAAGCGACGTGCAACCCGAGGGTTGCGTAACATGTGACGGCGTCCGGAGAGCGGTGGGCAGGGCCGCAGCGGCATCGTCCAGCAGTCGGAGGCGGTACGGCCGACTGGTCGACCCGTCCCTCGGCCACGGGCAGGAACTCCTTCCACGCCTCGGCGAACCGGCGGTCCAGCCCCCGCGCCCCCAGTCGGCGATCCGCTTGCGCATCTGGTCGGGCGCGAGAACATGCCCGGCCCCGGCTTCTGCTCCGGGGAGATCGTCAGGGCGATCGGGATGACCGAGCCCGGCGGCGGCTCCGACCTCGCCGCCCTGCGCACCACCGCGGTCCGCGACGGTGACACCCGGGTCCTCGACGGGTCGAAGACCCGGGTGTCACCGGGCGGACCGGAGGCGTGCTCCGGCCCGCCCTCGGTGAGTCCAGGACTCAGACGCGGTCGGCCGCGATCAGGACGTACTGGAAGGAACCGTCCCGGTACGACTCGATGAACGCCTCCTCGATCCCGGTGACCAGCGAGGACGTGGCCCGCAGCTCCCAGTAGGGCAGCGTGTCGGGGGTCAGGTCGACGATCGTCTGCGGCACCAGCCGGTTGTCGGCCATGGCCCGCAGGTACTCACGGCGGGAGTGGATGTTGCACTCGAAGTGGGCGTTGATCTGGGACACCCACTTCGACGGCTGGCCGTAACGCGGGTTCCAGCAGCCGGTGATCGTCACATACCGGCCGCCCACCTTCAGGAACCGGGAGTGCTCGGCGAACAGGTCGTGCAGGTCGACGTACATGGTCGACTCGTTGTTCCACGAGGCGGTGACACTGCCCTTCTCGAAGGGCGTGTCGAGCATGTTGCACACATGGGACCGCACATGGTCGTCGATCCGCAGCTCCCGCGCGCGCCGGTTGCCGAAGTCGGCCTGCGCGGCGGACAGCGTCACGCCGTCGACCCGGCACCCGAAGCGGCGGTGTGCCATGACCATGGAGCCGCCGCGCCCGCAGCCGGCGTCGACGAGCCTGTCGTCGGCGGTGACGGGGCCGAGGTGGTCGAGGAGCACCTCCGCCTGGGCGGACTCGAGCCGGTGCAGCTCGGCGATCAGCTTCTTCTCGTACTCGCTGTCCTGGGGGTCGCCGAGCGCGGCGTGGTCGACGGCGCCGATGCCGTAGTGGTGGTGGTAGAGCCCGTCCACGTCACCGAGGCGCAGGTTCACCGGCCTCGCCTCGTTGTTCCAGTAGCGGGCGATGTCCTCCTGGTAGGGCGTCGCCGGAGCCGGGATCTTCGCGGAGGCGGTGGAGGTGATGTCAGTCGTCACAGATGGTTCCGTTCTTTACCAGAAGTCGGGCAGGCTGTAGCGGAAGGTGTTGGTGCGGTGCCAGTCGTGGTTGCCGTCCACCCAGGCGGCCACGCCCTTGAGGAAGCGCAGCACGGGAGGCACGGGCCACGCCGCGGCGAGGTCGGCGGCGGCCGCCTCGAACGCGTGCATGAGTTCGTTGTGGACCTCGATCGCCTTCAGGTACGCGTCGCGCTCGCAGAGCTTCTCGCGTTCCGCGATGACCACCGGCAGGTTCAGGTGCCGGCCGGGGCTGTCGAGTTCCTTGGTGTAGGAGTACAGGTCGTTGACGATGGTCGTCGCGTTCCCGGCGAGGGCGATGACCCGCTGCATCTCCGGCCGGGCGTGCAGGTCCGCCGGCAGTTCGTAGCCGCCGACGGTGTCGGTGATGGTGGGGCAGGGGCGGAAGTTGTTGAACTGGCGCATCGCCAGGTACTCCCACACCTCCGGTACGTAGTCGGTCTCGGCCCAGGCGGCCTCGGCCAGATAACCCATGTGGAGCCGGGCCATGTCGTGCCGGAAGCGGTCGGCCTGGGAGGGCGTGGCCGCGCGGACGAAGTAGTCCATCGCGCTGCGGTACGCCCGGCGCGGGGCGTCCGACCCGAGCGACTCCGCCCAGCCGGGCGCGTACTCCGAGGTGGTGTGGAGGTGGTCGAGCGCGGTGTGCGCGAGGAGCAGGCGCCCGCCGAGACCGACGGGTGAGCCGCCGTGGTCCTCGCAGTAGCAGTCGTCCACCGCGTTCTCGGCGACCATCAGCCGGGTCGCGAGCATCAGGTGGTCGACCGACGGGGCGTCGGGGTGGCAGCCGACCATGTAACGCCCGACGGAGAAGCCGTCGAACTGGCCCTCCCACTCCTCGGGGTAGAGCTGGACCTCGTCCTCGGCCCAGAGCTTGATCCGGCGGCTCACCTCCGCGACGCGCACGGGGTCCGGCTCCGGGATCGGGTGGTGGTAGAGGCCGGGGACGGCCCGGCCCTCGGCGGGCGCGAGGGGTGCCGCGGATGCGACTTCCGCTTCCGGCGGCAGGGAAGGGTGCCTGCGCGCCAGGGACAGCGAGGCCGTGCCCAGCCCGGTCGGTCCGCCCAGGGCCCGCTGGAAGGCATTGCCGGCGGGCGCGGTCGGTGCGTCGGGCACGGCAGGTACGTCGGGCACGGCCGGTACGTCGGGCACGGCAGGTGCGGGCAGGACCCGTGCCGGTGCGGCGGCCGCCGGCGGCACCTGCGGAGGTACGGGCGCCGAGACGTCGGTGGGCGTCGAGGGCGGCGGCGGGTGCAGGAGTGCGACCGGCGGATGCAGTGCGGCCAGGAAGTCCGGGACCGCCGACGGGGCCGGACGGTCGGGGACCACCGGCCTGGGAACGTCCGGCACGGCGGTGGACGGCGTCGACTGCTGCTGTGGGGCGGGTGGTACGAGGGGCCCGGCATCGGGCATCCGTAGCTCCTTGCTGCGGTGGGTTGAGCGTTCAGTGCTGTGGGGGAGGAGGCGAACCTCGGCCTTCCGTCCCGTCAGCGGGCGATCTGCACGTTCTCCATCACGCCCAGCGCGTCGGGCAGGAGCACCGCGGCGGAGTAGTACGTGCTGACGAGGTAGGAGACGACCGCCTGCTCGTTGATGCCCATGAACCGTACGGACAGGCCCGGTTCGTACTCGTCCGGCAGGCCCGTCCGGCGCAGGCCGATGACGCCCTGGTTCTCCTCGCCGGTACGCATGGCGATGATGGAGCTGGTCTGCTCCTTGCTGATCGGGATCTTGTTGCAGGGCAGGATCGGGACCCCGCGCCAGGCCGGCACGGTCTGTCCGCCGAGGTCGACGTTGTCGGGGTAGAGACCGCAGGCGCTGAAGCCGCGCCCGATGGCGGCGATGGTCCTGGGGTGGGCCAGGAAGAGCTTGGTGCCACGCCGTCGGCAGAGCAGGTCGTCCATGTCGTCCGGGGTCGGCGGGCCGGAGCGGGGCTGGATGCGCTGCTTGAAGTCGGCGTTGTGCAACAGCCCGAACTCGCGGTTGTTGATCAGCTCGTACTCCTGGCGCTCGCGCAACGCCTCGACGGTGAGCCGGAGTTGCTCCTCCGTCTGGTTCATCGGACCGTTGTAGAGGTCCGCGACACGGGTGTGGACCCGCAGGACGGTCTGTGCGACGGAGAGTTCGTACTCGCGCGGCTTGAGCTCGTAGTCGACGAAGGCGCTCGGCAGGTCGGCCTCGCCGAAGTGACCTGCGGACAGCGGGATCGCGGCCTCACCGTGCTTGTTCTGCGGCTTGTGCGCGGCCGAGCTGAACCGCTCGATGTGGGCCTGGAGGCCGGGCGCGGAGGCCTGGACGCGGGCGAAGTCGGCGCGGGAGAGGGTGAGGAGGACGCCGGCGGTCTCTGCGGTGACCGTGCAGTCGTGGCGGGCGTCGGCGTCCAGCAGGGCGTTCTCGCCGAAGTGCGCGCCGTCCGCGAGCACCGCGATGCCGATCTCGTCGCCGTACCTGCCCTCGGAGGTCTGGGTGACGCGGCCGTGGGCGATGATGTGGATCCGGTCCGCCGGGCTGCCGCGCTCCGCGAGGACCTCGCCCGCCGCGAAGTCGCGCTGGGTGCAGCGTTCCGCGAGGGCGGTGAGGACGCCGGTGTCCTCGAAGCCGCGCAGCAGGGCGAGTTCGCCGAGCTCCCGCGGGATCACCCGGACCGTGGCGCCCTCCTGCACGAACTCGATGCGCCCGTCGCCGACGGTGTGGCGCAGCCGCCGGTTGACCCGGTAGGCGCCGCCCTTGGTCTCGACCCAGGGCAGCATCCGCAGCAGCCAGCGGGAGGTGATCTCCTGCATCTGCGGCACGGACTTGGTGGTGGTGGCGAGGTTGCGGGCGGCGGCGGTACTCAGGGACTGCTGCGGCACGGCTTGTGCGGTCCGGGCTTCCGGGCTGCTGTCGACGGTCATCGGGGGGAGCTTCTCCTCGCGCGACGGGGTGGCCGGCGTACACAGGTGCGCCGGCCGCGAGAAAGGGAGGGTGCGGCAACGGACGCGGAGGATCACTCGATCCGTCCACCTGCAGGAAAGTAGCCGCTGGTCGGGGCGCATTCGTAGCCGAAGCGGAATGCTTACCTCGAAGCGGTGACATACGGGTGGAAGCGGTTTATCCCGTCGATAGGTGCTTTTGCGCCACAGGCATCCGTGGGTTCCGGATCCGGCCACCGCCCACGCCTGTCCGCCTCCGGATCCGGCCACCGCCCACGCCTGTCCGCCTCCGGATCCGGCCACCGCCCACGCCTGTCCGCCTCCGGATCCGGCCGTCGGTCAGTGGGGAGCCAGGACGCAGAACTCGTGGCCCTCGGGGTCGGTCAGACAGGTCCACGGAACGTCGCCCTGACCCAGGTCGAGCTCACGGGCACCGAGGGCGCGCAGCCTGGCCACCTCCGCCGCCTTGTCGTCGCCGGGGCGGGGCAGCAGGTCGAGGTGGACGCGGTCCGGCACGGTCTTCACGCCGGGCGTGCGGAGGAACTCCAGATACGGCCCGGTGCCCTCGGCGGAACGGAGGACGGCCAGGTCGTCGGTCACCTCGTGCGCGGCCCAGTCGATCGCCTCGCCCCAGAACCGGGCCATGGCGCGGGGGTCCGCGCAGTCGACCACCACGGCGGCGATCGGCCCGGTGTCCCGGTAGACCTCGCGGGGCTCCAGTACGCAGAACTCGTTGCCCTCCGGGTCGGCGAGGACCGTCCACGGCACATCGCCCTGGCCCACGTCGACGGGTGCCGCACCGAGGGCCTCCAGACGCGCGACCAGTTCCTCCTGATGGGCCGCGGAGGTGGTGGCGAGGTCGAGGTGTACACGGTTCTTCGTCGCCGTCCCCGGTTCCGGGACGGGCACGACGTCGACGCCGAGCACGACCGGGTCCGGCCAGACGAGGCCGCCGGAGGGGCCGACGTAGGTGGTCGCGCCGGCGCTGTAGGCGGTCCAGCCGAGGGCCTGCGCCCAGAACCGGCCGACCGCCGCGGCGTCAAGAGCCTTGATGTTCACGTGGACGGGTCGCAGCGCCATGCGGGCGATCCTATGCAGCCGCCGCGCGTGGGGGTCAGGCGCTCTCGCCCAGGACCGTGTCGAGGCGCTCCAGGACGTGCGGCCAGCCCTCGCCCATTCCCTCGTACGCCTGCCGGCCCATCGGGGAGTCGAGGTCGAAGCCGGCGTGGGTGAGGACCAGACGGGTGCCCGCGCCTTCCGGGTGGAGCGTCCAGGTGATGGAGGTGTCGAGGGTGCCCTCGGCGAACCGGTAGGACAGCAGGCGCTCCTCCTCGACCTCGGTGACCTCGCAGGGCTGGCTGCCGAAGTTGCCCATGTCGAGGGTGAAGCGGTGCCCGACGACCGGCTTGACGTCACCGGCGGCCCACCAGCGGGCGTGCAGGCCGGGGTCGGTGAGTGCCCTCCACACCGCCGCAGGCGTGTGGGGCAGGAACTTCTCGCAGGTGATCGTGTCGTTGTCGGTCATCTCTCGTTTCCCTGTTCCTCGTCCAGAAGATCGGACAGCGCGTCCAGGCGCTGCTTCCAGTAGTGCTCGAACGGGTGCAGCCACTCGCCCACCTCGGCCAGGGGAGCCGGTTGCAGGTGGTAGAAGCGGTGCCGGCCACGCGGCTCCTCGCGCACCAGGCCCGCGGCGCGGAGCACCGCCAGGTGCTCGGAGACCGCCGGCCTCCCCAGCTCGAACAGCCCGGCCAGCTCACCCGTGGAGCGAGGCCCTTCGCGCAGGCTTTCGAGCAGTTTGCGGCGTACGGGGTTGGCGAGCACGCCGAACACGTCGGTAGGCATGGCTTCAGTATGGGTCGGAGATTTCCGACGCGTCAAGAATCTCCGACGCGTTCATGGCGGTCGATGGGGGCCGGTGGCGGCCCCGGCTCCGCCGCGGCAGTCCCGGCACCTGCGGCACGAGGTGGCTGTGACGTGGCGGCTGCTCGCCGGCAACGTGGCGGCGTGTGTGCTGCCGCCGCTGTTCTTCGTCGTCGGCGCCTGCGTCCACCACCGGCTCACGGGCCCGGAGGCGCTGGTGCGCCTGGGGCAGGTGGCGGTGCTCCTCCTGCTGTACGCCCACGTCTTCGATGTCTCCAACCAGGCGCGTGGCGCGGCGGAGGACCGGCTCGACAAGCCCCGCCGTGCATGGTGGCCGGTGGTGTCGCGATACTCGCCGCGGCCTGGCGGCCGGCCGACCCCCTCGACGCGGTCGCCCGGCAGTGGATCCGGACCGTCGTCGTCGCCTGTTCCCTGGCGCTGGTCTTCGAGGACGTGCGCGACACGGGGGGCGACCGCGCGGTCGGCCGCAGGACCGCCGCGCTCGTCCTCGGCGCCTGGCCCGTCCGCCTCTGGTTCGCCGCCCTGCTGACGGCGATCCCCGTCGTCGCACACATCCTGCTGTTCGCTCCCACCGGCGCGGACCCGGCGAGGATCGCCCTGTGCGACGCCGCACTCGCCACCGCCGGCAGGGTGCCCGCCGTCCGCGCCCTGGTCCTGCGCCACCGCGACCCCGACCGCGTCACCTACCAGCTGTACATCGTGTCCTACGTCGTCGTCCTGTCGGCGGGCCCCGTCCTCTGGAGCTGACGGAGAAGCCGCTCCGTGGGCGACCTCTTGACCGCTGTGACACCAGCCACTACTTTGCCCTAGACGATCCATGGCCATCGAAAGGAGGCGACCGGCAGATGTACACCAGCTCTGACCTCGGTCGCCTCGCCCGCCGCACGGTGTGGGTGCCGGGCCGGATCGCGCACGGCGTCTGAGCACGCCTTTTCTGATGTGCCGCCGTCCTCGGCACATTTCGGGTCTCCCGTCACCATCTCCCGGCACGTCGCTGCCGCGTGTCTTCTCGCGCCCGCTCCTGTGACGCGGCGTGTCTGCACACAGAAAGCTGCCTGAAAATTGGCGAACATCATGAATCGACCGACCGCGCACCGGAACGAGGGCCCGTCATGGTAGGGGCGCGGATCACGGTCAACGGGAAAGAAGCGCCGATCTCCCCGGCCCCGCCTCACACCACCGTGCTGGACTTCCTGCGTGAGCGTGGCCTGACCGGCACCAAGGAGGGCTGCGCCGAGGGCGAGTGCGGCGCCTGTTCGGTCCTCGTGGCCCGTCCCGGGGTGAACAAGCCCACCGACTGGGTGGCGGTCAACGCCTGTCTGGTGCCGGTCGCGGCGCTCGACGGCCAGGAGATCGTCACCGCCGAAGGGCTCGCCACCGCCGGGGAACCCGGCTGCCCGCCCACCCTGCACCCCGTGCAGGAGGAGATGGCGGTCCGCGGCGGCTCCCAGTGCGGTTACTGCACGCCCGGCTTCGTCTGCAGCATGGCCGCCGAGTACTACCGGCCCGACCGCTGCGCGCACACCGAAGAGACCGACGGCGGCGACACCCTGCAGGCCGGCGGCGACGCCGAGCACGGCCCGAACGGGTTCGACCTGCACGCGCTCAGCGGGAACCTGTGCCGCTGCACCGGATACCGGCCGATCCGCGACGCCGCGTTCGCCGTGGGACAGCCGACCGACGACGACCCGCTGGCGCAGCGCCGCGAGCAGGCCCCGCCCGCGCCGGTCGCCACCGAATACGTCCAGGACGACGCCGTCTTCGTGCGCCGCGGCACCCTCGCCGAGACGCTTCGGCTGCTGCGGGAGCGGCCCGAAGCGGTCGTGGTCGCCGGTTCCACCGACTGGGGCGTGGAGGTCAACATCCGTGCCCGCCGGGCGGGTTGCGCGGTCGCCGTCGACCGGCTGCCCGAACTGCGGGAGCTGCGTGTCCAGGACGAGTACATCGAGATCGGGGCGGCGCTGACGCTGACCGAGATCGAGCGCCGGCTCGACGGCACCGTCCCGCTGCTGGCCGAGCTGTTCCCGCAGTTCGCCTCCCGGCTCATCCGCAACAGCGCCACCTTCGGCGGCAACCTCGGCACCGGCTCGCCCATCGGCGACAGCCCGCCGGCGCTGCTCGCGCTGGAGGCGTCGGTGGTCCTCGCCGACGCCGACGGTGAGCGCGTGGTCCCGCTGGCGGACTACTTCACCGGCTACCGGCAGAGCGTGCGCCGCCCCGGCGAGCTGATCCGCGCGGTGCGCATCCCGCTGCCGCTGTCGCCGGTCGTGGCCTTCCACAAGATCGCCAAGCGGCGCTTCGACGACATCTCCAGCGTCGCCGTCGCCTTCGCGCTCGACATCGAGGACGGCGTCGTCCGCAAGGCGCGCATCGGCCTCGGCGGCGTGGCCGCCACGCCGATCCGCGCCCTCGCCACCGAGGCGGCCCTGGAGGGCAAGCCCTGGTCGGCACAGACCGTCGAGGCCGCGGCACGGGTGCTGCGCGGCGAGGGCACGCCGATGGACGACCATCGCGCCAGCTCCCTCTACCGTTCCGCGATGCTCGGCCAGAGCCTGCTGAAGCTGCACGCACAGACCCCCGAGGCGGTGTCGTCATGAGCCATCTGTCCGAGCGTCCCGAAAAGCCCGTCGTCGGCCTCTCGATGCCGCACGAGAGTGCCTTCCAGCACGTCACCGGCACCGCGCTCTACACCGACGACCTGGTGTACCGCACCAAGGACGTGCTGCACGCCTACCCGGTCCAGGTCATGAAGGCCCACGGCCGTATCACCGCGCTGCGCACCGAGCCCGCGCTCGCCGTGCCGGGCGTGGTGCGCGTGCTGACCGGCGCCGACGTGCCCGGCGTCAACGACGCCGGCATGAAGCACGACGAGCCGCTGTTCCCCGACGAGGTCATGTTCCACGGCCACGCGGTCGCCTGGGTGCTCGGCGAGACCCTGGAGGCGGCGCGGCTCGGAGCGGCGGCCGTCGAGGTCGAGCTCGAGGAACTGCCCGCCCTGGTCACGCTGCGGGACGCGATGGAGGCGGGCAGCTACCACGGCGCCCAGCCCCTGATGGAGACCGGCGACATCGACGCCGGGTTCGCCGACTCCGCGCACGTGTTCACCGGTGAGTTCCAGTTCGCCGGCCAGGAGCACTTCTACCTCGAGACCCACGCGGCACTGGCCCAGGTCGACGAGAACGGGCAGGTGTTCATCCAGAGCAGCACCCAGCACCCGTCGGAGACCCAGGAGATCGTCTCGCACGTGCTCGGGGTGCCCGCCCACGAGGTGACCGTGCAGTGCCTGCGCATGGGCGGCGGCTTCGGCGGCAAGGAGATGCAGCCGCACGGCTTCGCGGCCGTCGCCGCGCTCGGCGCCAAGCTGACCGGCCGCCCGGTCCGGTTCCGGCTCAACCGGACGCAGGACCTGACCATGTCCGGCAAGCGGCACGGCTTCCACGCCAAGTGGAAGATCGGCTTCGACGCGGACGGCCGTATCCAGGCCCTGGACGCCACCCTGGTCGCGGACGGCGGCTGGAGCCTGGACCTGTCCGAGCCGGTGCTCGCCCGGGCGCTGTGCCACATCGACAACACGTACTGGATCCCCAACGCCCGCGTCGCCGGGCGTATCGCCAGGACCAACACCGTCTCCAACACCGCCTTCCGCGGCTTCGGCGGACCGCAGGGCATGCTGGTGATCGAGGACATCCTCGGCCGCTGCGCCCCCCGGCTGGGGCTGGACCCCATGGAGCTGCGGGAGCGCAACTTCTACCAGCCGGGCCAGGGCCAGACCACGCCGTACGGACAGCCCGTCACCCAGGCCGAGCGGATCTCCGCCGTGTGGCAGCAGGTCAAGGAGGACGCCGGCCTCGCCGACCGCACGCGCGAGATCGCCGCCTTCAACGCCGCGCACCCGCACACCAAGCGGGCCCTCGCGATCACCGGCATCAAGTTCGGCATCTCGTTCAACCTCACCGCCTTCAACCAGGGCGGCGCGCTGGTGCTGATCTACAAGGACGGCTCCGTCCTGATCAACCACGGCGGCACCGAGATGGGCCAGGGCCTGCACACCAAGATGATGCAGGTGGCCGCGACCACCCTCGGCATCCCGCTGCACAAGGTCCGCCTCGCCCCGACGCGCACCGACAAGGTCCCCAACACCTCGGCCACCGCGGCCAGTTCGGGAGCGGACCTGAACGGCGGGGCCATCAAGAACGCCTGTGAGCAGCTGCGCGGGCGACTGCTTGCCGTGGCGGCCTCCCAGCTGGGCGGCAACGCCTCGGACGTACGCATCGTCGAGGGCGTCGCGCGCCTCCTCGGCAGCGACAGGGAACTGGCCTGGGACGACCTGGTGCGCACCGCGTACTTCCAGCGCGTCCAGCTGTCGGCGGCCGGCTTCTACCGGACCGAGGGGCTGCACTGGGACGCCAAGACCTTCCGGGGCTCGCCGTTCAAGTACTTCGCCCACGGCGCCGCGGCGACCGAGGTGGAGGTGGACGGGTTCACCGGCGCGTACCGCATCCGGCGCGTGGACATCGTGCACGACGTCGGCGACAGCCTGTCCCCGATGATCGACATCGGTCAGGTCGAGGGCGGCTTCGTACAGGGCGCGGGCTGGCTGACGCTGGAGGATTTGCGCTGGGACACCGGCGACGGCCCCCACCGCGGCAGGCTGCTGACCCAGGCGGCGAGCACGTACAAGCTGCCGAGCTTCTCGGAGATGCCCGAGGAGTTCAACGTCACGCTGCTGGAGAACGCCACCGAAGAGGGAGCGGTCTACGGCTCCAAGGCGGTCGGCGAGCCTCCGCTGATGCTGGCGTTCTCGGTGCGCGAGGCGCTGCGGCAGGCCGCGGCCGCGTTCGGGCCGAGCGGGGCCGGCGTGGAACTGGCCTCCCCTGCCACGCCGGAGGCGGTGTACTGGGCCATCCAGGCCGCTCGCCAGGGCGATGCCTCCACCGACGGCCGGGCAGCGACGGACAGGTCCGCCCTCGACGGCGCGGTCCGTGCCGACGCGGAAGCGCTGAGCGGTGCCTGACATGACCTGGGTCGCCGCGGTCGCGCGGTTGCGAGCACGCCGGGAGCCCGGCGTGCTGGTGACCGTCGCGACCGTGCGCGGCCACGCCCCGCGCGACGCCGGCGCGAAACTCGTGGTGGGGCGGACGGAGACCTGGGGTTCCATCGGAGGCGGCAACGTCGAGGCCGTCGCGATCGACCGGGCCCGGGAGATGATCGGCGCGTCCGAGGCGGAGCCGGAGCTGATGGATTTCGCCCTCAACGACAAGGTGACCAACCAGCACGGGGTGCAGTGCTGCGGCGGCACCGTCGCGGTGCTGCTCGAACCGCTGCCGGTCGTCCCGGCGGTGGCGATCTTCGGTATCGGGCACGTCGGCCTTGAGCTGGCGCGCGTCCTGGCCCGTCAGGACCTCGAACTCCATCTCGTCGACAGCCGCTCCGACATCCTCACCGAGGAGCGGCTCGCCGTGTTGTCGGACGCCGTGGCGCAGGTGCACGTCCACCACACGCCGCTGCTGCCCGAGGAGGTGCTGGAGGAGCTGCCGCCCGGCACCCACGTCCTGATCATGACCCACGATCACGCCGAGGACGCCGCCCTGTGCGACGCCGCCCTGCGCACCGGCCACCTCGGCTCCATCGGACTGATCGGGTCGTCGGCCAAGTGGGCGCGGTTCCGCAAACGCCTCGCCACCGAGGGCGGCCACGACGACGCCGCCATCGACCGGATCAAGACCCCCATCGGGCTGCCCTGCATCACCGGCAAGGAACCGGCGACCATCGCCGTGAGCGTCGCCGCCGATCTGCTGCGCGTGTTCGAGGGCCGAGGGGACGGTCGATGAGCTGACCGCGTGCCTCGACGGGCGCGGCCGACTCGGCGGGCGGCGCCGGCACCAGGGGCCGCAGCCCGCCCGCGCGGGGCAGGCGGGTGCTCACACCATCTCCAACAGCCCCTTGACCAGTACGGAGAAGCCTCCGGCCAGGGCCAGGGCGTAGATGAGCCGGCGCACCGCCCGCTCCCGCGCTCTCGGGGCCAGCGCCCTGCCGACGAGAGCGCCCGCCACCATGGCGGTCACGGTCACCGCCCAGGCCGGCCCGCTCAGCCGCGGCACGCCGTTGACGGCCACGGAGAAGACGTTCACCGCGATGCCGTAGAACTGCGCGTTGGGCACGAACTCCCGGACCGACCACCCCGCGTTCAGCGCGTACAGCGAGTACGGCGGCCCACCGACACCGGCGGCGGAGTTCATGAACCCGCCGACGGCACCCGCCGTCACCGCGCCCCCCGTGCCGGTCAGAGCCGGGATCCGGGCACCTGCCATCACCAGGGCCACGGCCAGCGCCACCAGGGTCCCCACGCCGGCCAGCAGGACCGGCTCGGGCAGCCGGGCGGCCGCCCAGGAGCCCGCGGGCACGGTGCACGCGGCGGCGACGACCAGCGGGACCATGGCGGCCGGCCGCACCCGGCGCCAGCCCCCGGCGAGTCCGACGACGCTGATGACTCCGGCCGCGCAGTTGGCGAGCACCACCCCCTGCGCCGGTCCGAGCAGCAGCACGAGCACCGGCACCGCGATCAGCGCGAAGCCCATGCCGGTGAGCCACTGCACCGAGGCGGCCAAGGCCACCGTGCAGCCCAGCAGCAGCTCGGCCGTCCCCGCGCCCGCCACATCGGACTCCCGCCGTCACCCGGATGATCGGGCTCATCCTCGGCGGAGCACGGCCCCGGACGCAATGCCTTCTGCCGCGCCTGCGGTTCGCCGTGCCGCCGACACGGCGAATCCAGCGGGTTAAGCGGGTGAAGCGGACGCCTGCGCGGTCCCTGCGGGGCATGGATGAGAACCGGCCGTATCCGGCCGGAATCCGCAACACGAACGCGCTGGAGGCGAGCGATGACCCGACGAGCCAATCCAACCGTCCATACGACCCATCAGGTCCCGGTTCTCATCGTGGGCGGCTCCCTGGTCGGGCTGTCGACCTCGCTGTTCCTGGGCCGCCTGGGAGTGCGCCACACCCTGGTGGAGCGGCACGCCGCCACCTCCATCCACCCCCGTGGCCGCGGCAACAACGTCCGCACGATGGAGCTGTTCCGGGTGGCCGGCGTGGAGCGGGCGATCCGCGACGCCGCCGCCACACTCGCCGACAACCACGGCATCCTGCAGACCCCCACCCTGGTCGGGGACGCGGGGGAGTGGCTGTTCAAGGAGATCGACCCGGGCGGCGGACTGGCCCGCTTCAGCCCCAGCTCCTGGTGCCTGTGCAGCCAGAACGACCTCGAACCCGTCCTCCTCGACCACGCCGCGCGGCTGGGCGGCGACCTGCGCTACAACACCGAGCTGCTCTCCTTCGACAGCGACTCCGACGGCGTCACCGCCCTGGTCAAGAGCCGGGAGACCGGCGAGCACACCACCATCCGCGCCGACTACCTGGTCGCGGCCGACGGCCCCCGCAGCCCCGTGCGCGAGCAGCTCGGCATCGGGCAGAGCGGCCCCGGCGACCTGTTCCACAACATCAGCATCACCTTCCGCTCCCGCCGGCTCGCCGACGTCGTGGGGGAGCGCCGCTTCATCGTCTGCTACCTGACCGGTGAGGACGCCGACGGCGCGCTGCTGCCGGTGGACAACCGGGAGAACTGGGTCTTCCACGCCCCCTGGCACCCCGAACGCGGCGAGACGCTGGAGGAGTTCACCGACGAGCGGTGTGTCGCGCACATCCGCCGTGCCGTGGGGGTCCCGGACCTGGACGTGGAGATCACCGGCCGCGCGTCCTGGCACGCCGCCCAGCGTGTCGCCGAGAGCTACCGGGCGGGCCGTGTCCTGCTGGCCGGCGACTCGGCCCACGAGATGTCCCCCACCGGCGCCTTCGGCTCCAACACGGGCATCCAGGACGCCCACAACCTC
This sequence comes from Streptomyces sp. NPDC053367, assembly GCF_044545925.1. Lineage (NCBI taxonomy): Bacteria > Bacillati > Actinomycetota > Actinomycetes > Kitasatosporales > Streptomycetaceae > Streptomyces > Streptomyces sp. NPDC053367. The sequence goes on from NZ_JBITYN010000002.1 coordinate 312,794, forward strand.
GCCTGGAAGCTGGCCGCGGTGCTGGGCGGCTGGGCCGGTGAGGGGCTGCTGGACAGCTATGACGCCGAGCGCCGCCCCGTCGCGGAGGCGACCAGCGCCCGGGCCGCCGTCCGGTCGGTGGAGCACAGCCACCCCGGCTTCGCGCCGCCGCCCGGGGCGGGAGGCGGTGGCGGCCCGCAGCGCGGCATCCTCAACGTGGCCCTCGGCTACCGCTACCCGCAGGGCGCCGTCGTCGACGCCGACCCCACGACCCCGGTCGTCCCGGAGGGTCTGGACCTGAGCGGCCAACCCGGCAGCCGTGCCCCGCACTTGTGGCTGCGGCACCGCGGGGAGCGCATCTCCACCCTCGACCTCTACGAGACCTCGATCGTCCTGCTCAGCGACGCCGGTGACGCCGGCGGCTGGCACGCGAGCGCCGTACGCCTCGCCGGGGAGATGGGCGTACCGCTGAGCTCCTACCGGGTCGGGACCGCGGACGACGCCGAACTGACCCCGGAGGGCGACGCGGACTGGGCCGCCTGCCACGGCGTCGGGCCCGGTGGCGCGGTACTCGTCCGCCCCGACGGGTTCGTCGCCTGGCGCTGCGCGGGACCGGCCCCGGACGCCGTCTCGGCACTGCGCGACGCCCTGACCAAGGTGTTGGCCAGGGCCTGACCCTGCCACCCGCCCAGCAGACGGAGTGTCACCCAGGTGATCGCCCCGACTGGCGGGGGCGCGCATCACGGCTGACGGTGGATCACGTCGAGGCGGGGTCCACCTCAGCTGATGAAGCGTCAGCCGTCCCCGTCTGCGTCGGAAAGGAAGTCAGATGCGTTCTGCACGCACCCTGCTGTTCACCGCGGCGGCCTCCGCCGTCCTCGTGCTCGGCGCGCCGGGCGCCTACGCGGTCGGCAGCGACCACGAGGACAGCTCGTACAGCAAGGAGCAGGGCAAGGAGCACGCCAACGAGGAGGGCAAGGAGCACGGCAAGGACAGCTGGAAGGACTCCCCGCGCGGTGGCATGCACACCGGCGGCGGCGCTCTCTCCCTGGTCACCCAGGACGGCGGCTACCAGGAGGACAGCCATGAGAAGGGCAGCTCCTGGAGCGGCAAGCAGGAGGAGGACTGGACCGGCAAGCAGGACGAGAACTCGTGGAGCGGTGACCACGAGAAGCCCCGCGGCGGCATGCACACGGGCGGCGGGGCCCTGGCCGGCCCGACGATGACCGCGGGCGGCCTGGCCGTCCTCGCGGTCGCCGGCACCGGTCTCTACGCGGCACGGCGCAGGAAGCCGGCCGGAGGCCTGGCCTGACGATGCCGGATGCGATAGGTCGCTGCGGCCGCCACGCGCGTGTGCCGCGTGGCGGCCCGGCGCCCCTAGGGCCTGTCGTTCGGATCAGCCCGGCGTCGCGCGGCGGAGAAGCGCAGTCCGCCTCGGCCGACCTGACCGGGACGACAGGCCCTAGGGGGTGTCTCGGCGAGATGCCCCCAGTCCCCTGTCCCGCTGCCGTGTCCAGGTGAGGTGGTATCCCGATGGCAGCTCCTTCCCCTCCCCCCGCCGACGGCGACACCCTTGATGCGAAGCCTGGAGCGACCCGCCCGCCCATGCTGATGATGTCGGCCGTGGCCTGCACCGTGCTGGCCATGTCCCTGGTCGGCGGCAACGACGAGTCCCCCCGTACGGCGGCCCCGCCGCCCTCCACCCGGCCGGTCGCGTCGGCTCCCCCCGCGGGACAGCCGGCCGGGAAACACCTGCCCCGGTCCAGGCCGGTGCGCCTGCTGATCCCGAAGATCTCGGTCGACGCTCCCTTCACCGACCTGTCCGTCGGCCTCTCGGGGCAGCTCGAACCGCCGCCCGCCGGTGACACCAACCTCGTCGGCTGGCACGCCAAGGGCGCCTCACCCGGGGAAGTGGGCACCTCGATCATCGCCGGACACGTCGACACGGCGACCTCCGCGGCGGTGTTCGTGGGGCTGGGAGAGCTCGAGAAGGGCGACGTCTTCCACGTCGACCGGGCCGACGGCCGCAGGGCGAGCTTCGTGGTCGACAGCGTGGAGACGTTCGACAAGGACGACTTCCCCGACGAGCGGGTCTACGGCGACACCGGCCAGGCGCAGGTACGGCTCATCACCTGTGCGGGTGACTACGACCACGCGGTCAAGGACTACACCGACAACCTCGTGGTCTTCGCCCACCTCGTGTGAGGACTCCGCCGTCCGCCGTACGCGCTCACCCTCCCAGTGCCCACAAGTCGCGCTCTCCTGAGGCCGGGCACAGGATCGAGAAACGCTGTCGTCGCTTTCCGCGGCGGCGTTGACCTGTGCACCGCGAAGGAGATGTACCCGGATGACCACTACGTCCGAACGAGCCGTCACATCACGGACCCGACAGACGTCGCAGCGGATCTCCCAGTCCGTGTTCGACGGCTCGCGACTGCGTGTCGTGCTGCTGGTCGATGTCCACGAAGGAGCTCAGCAGCAGTTCCTGGAGGCGTATGAGCAGCTGTGCAACCAGGTCGCCTCCGTCCCCGGACATGTCAGCGACCAGCTGTGCCAGTCCATCGAGAACCCCTCCCAGTGGCTCATCACCAGCGAATGGGAGAGTGCCCCGCCGTTCCTCACCTGGGTCAACAGCGAGGAGCACGTACGAATGGTGCAGCCCCTGCACAGCTGCGTCCGTGACACCCGGTCGCTGCGCTTCCACGTCGTCCGCGAGACCGGCGGACCGGCGGCGGAGGCGGCCTCCGGCGCCCGCCGGCTCCAGACGGCGCCCCGGATCGGTGACGGAGTCATCCGCCACGCGCTCACCTTCACGGTCAAGCCGGGCAGCGAGGACACCGTCGCGAAGATCCTCGCCGACTACGCTTCGCCCGAGCCGCGGGTCGACGACACCACCCGGCTGTGCCGCACCTCCCTGTTCATGCACGGCAACCGGGTCGTGCGCGCCATCGAGGTGCGGGGCGACCTGCTCGCCGCACTGCGCCACGTCGCCCGGCAGCCCGAGGTACGGGCCGTCGAGGAGGCCATCAACCCGTACCTGGAACAGGACCGCGACCTCGACGACCAGGAGTCCGCACGGGTCTTCTTCACCCGGGCGGCCCTGCCCGCCGTCCACCATGTGACGACGGGCCAGGAGAGCGCGGAGACCGAACGGCTGGCGCTGTACTACCCGGCCGTCCAGGACCGCGGGATGCGGCTGGCCGAACTGCTCGCCCAGCAGGACGCAGCGGCGGACAGCGCGGACAGCCCCGTGCTGCGCAGCACGATCTTCCAGCGCGACGACGTCGTCGTACGGCTGGTCGACCTGCGTGCCGGAGCGGACGCCGACCCGGCGTCGGTGCTGGGCCTCGGGGACCGCGCCCGCACGGCCGAACTGCTGGAACTCCTCGACACCGACGCGCTCGGTGCGGACGCCGCATCCCTGGGCGACCTCACCCGCCTGCTCACGCTCACCCGCATGGACCTCATCACCGACCGCCGCGCACCCGCGGCCTGACGCAACATGCCAGGGCTGCGGCGGCCGGTCCGATTCGTAGCCGCACATGATCGGAGGAACGTCGTGATCAAACCCACTCCCAGGCTCGTGGACATCAGCGACATCGAGCCCAACACCCGGCGCGGCGGAGATCTGCGCGCCATGCTCACGCCGGCCACGGTCGGCTCCACCAGCGGTTTCATGGGCGTGGCCACCGTGGCGCCCGGCGACCGCATCGCAGAGCACTACCACCCGTACTCCGAGGAGTTCGTCTACGTCGTGTGCGGGCAGCTGGAGGTGGACCTCGACGGTGAGCCCCACCCGCTGCGGCCCGAGCAGGCGCTGATGATCCCCGCCCATGTGCGGCACCGCTTCCGCAACGTCGGGAACATCGAGGCCCGCATCGTCTTCCATCTGGGCCCGCTGGCTCCCGAGCCGCCGCTCGGCCACGTCGACACCGAGGGCACCGACGCCGTCGCGGTCACCGCGGACCTGGCGGCCGGCCGACGAGAAGTACATCCATGACCAGGCGCGTCGCGGTCACCGGAATAGGCGTCGTCGCCCCGGGCGGCATCGGTGCACCGGCGTTCTGGCAGCTGCTCGCCGACGGGCGCACGGCGACGCGGGGCATCACCTTCTTCGACCCGGCCGGCCTGCGCTCCCGGATCGCCGCCGAATGCGACTTCGATCCGCAGGCCCACGGCCTCGAACCCGAGCAGATCGCGCGGTGCGACCGGTACATCCAGTTCGCGCTGGCGGCCGGTGAGGAAGCCGTCAAGGACTCGGGGCTCGACCTCGCACGGGAGAACCCCTGGCGGGTCGGGGTCAGTCTGGGCACCGCCGTCGGAGGCACCACCCGGCTGGAGCACGACTACGTCCTGGTGAGCCACCGCGGGCAGCGCTGGGACGTGGACCCCGGGCGGGCGGAACCGTATCTGCACCGCGCCTTCACGCCGAGCACGCTCGCCGCCACGGTGGCCGAACGGTTCGAGGCGCGCGGACCGGTGCAGACCGTCTCGACCGGCTGCACCTCCGGGCTCGACGCGGTCGGATACGCCTTCCACACGATCGAGGAGGGCAGGGCCGACATATGCATCGCGGGAGCGTCGGACTCGCCGATCTCCCCGATCACCATGGCCTGCTTCGACGCGATCAAGGCCACCTCCCCGAACAACGACGACCCCGCCCACGCCTCGCGTCCCTTCGACGCGGACCGCGACGGGTTCGTCATGGGCGAGGGCGGCGCGGTGCTCGTCCTGGAGGAACTCGAACACGCGCGGGCCCGCGGGGCGCACGTGTACTGCGAGCTCGCCGGGTACGCCACGTTCGGCAACGCCTACCACATGACGGGGCTGACCAGGGAAGGCCTGGAGATGGCGCGGGCGATCGACCACGCCCTCGACCACGCCCGGCTCGACCCCACCGCGATCGACTACGTCAACGCGCACGGGTCGGGCACCCAGCAGAACGACCGGCACGAGACCGCCGCCGTGAAGCGGGCGTTGGGCGAGCACGCCTACGCCACGCCGATGAGCTCCATCAAGTCCATGGTGGGCCACTCGCTCGGCGCGATCGGGTCGATCGAACTGGTGGCCTGTGTGCTCGCGCTGGCCCACCAGGTGGTACCGCCCACCGCGAACTACGAGACCCCGGACCCCGAGTGCGACCTGGACTACGTCCCGCGGGACGCCCGTGAGCGGAGGCTGAGCAGTGTGCTCTCCGTGGGCAGCGGATTCGGCGGGTTCCAGTCCGCGGTGGTGCTGACCCGGGGGAGGGAGGGAACACCATGAGCGCAGCGCGTCCCCGGCGCGCGGTCGTCACCGGCATCGGTGTCGTCGCGCCCAACGGCAGGGACACCGAGACGTTCTGGAAGGCCACCAAGGAGGGCATCAGCGCCTTGGGCCCGGTCACCCGCGAGGGGTGCGAGCACCTGCCCCTGCGGGTGGCCGGGGAGGTCCGGGAGTTCGACGCGGCGGCCTCGGTCGAGGAGCGGTTCCTCGTCCAGACCGACCGGTTCACGCACTTCGCGATGACCGCCGCGGACCTCGCTCTCGACGACGCCCGTCTCGGCCGCAGCGACAGCGAGGCCGCGCCGTACTCGGTGGGCGTGGTCACCGCGGCCGCGTCCGGCGGCGGCGAGTTCGGGCAGCGGGAGCTGCAGCAGCTGTGGAGCAAGGGCAGCCGGTTCGTCGGCCCGTACCAGTCCATCGCCTGGTTCTACGCCGCCAGCACCGGCCAGATCTCCATCCGCCGCGGTTTCAAGGGGCCGTGCGGGGTCGTCGCCTCCGACGAGGCCGGCGGCCTGGACGCCCTCGCCCACGCGGCGCGGGAGGTCCGGCGCGGCACGGACGTGCTGGTCGCCGGGTCGACCGAGGCGCCGCTCGCCCCGTACTCGATGGTCTGCCAGCTCGGTTACGAGGAGCTGAGCACCGTCGAGGACCCCGAGCGGGCCTACCGTCCCTTCACCGCAGCGGCCTGCGGGTTCGTGCCGGCGGAGGGCGGCGCCATGCTGGTCGTCGAGGACGAGGCCACCGCGCGCGAGCGGGGTGTCCCGGCCCGGGCCGTCGTCGCCGGACACGCGGCCACCTTCACCGGCGCCTCTCGCTGGGCGGCCTCCCGCGAGGGGCTGGCTCAGGCGATCCGGGGCGCGCTGGAGGAGGCGGACTGTGCGCCCGAAGAGGTCGACGTGGTCTTCGCGGACGCCCTGGGCGTGCCCGAGGCGGACCGGGCCGAGGCAATGGCGATCGCCGACGCCCTCGGACCGCACGGCACCCGCGTGCCCGTCACCGCGCCCAAGACCGGCATCGGCCGCGGCTACGGTGCCGCGCCCGTGCTGGACACCGCGGCCGCGGTCCTCGCCATGGAGGAGGGCCTGATCCCGCCCACACCCCATGTGTTCGACATCTGCCACGACCTCGACCTCGTGACCGGCCGGGCGCGCCCCGCCGAGCCGAGCACCGCGCTGGTCCTCAGCCGCGGGCTCATGGGGTCGAACTCGGCGCTGCTGCTGCGGCGCCGATGACACAGCGAAGGAGAGAAATCGTATGAGTGACCGCATCACCGTCGAAGAGCTGGCCGAGCTGATGAAGAAGGCCGCCGGCGTCACCGTGCCCTCCGAGGAGCTCCAGCAGAGCCTCGACACCGGGTTCGACACCTTCGGCGTCGACTCGCTCGGCCTGCTGGGCATCGTCGGCGAGCTGGAGAACCGCTACGGGGCGGCGATGCCGCCGGACGCCGAGCGCTCCAAGACGCCCCGCCAGTTCCTGGACCAGGTCAACAGCGCACTCCTGGCAGGAGCCTGACATGGCCGGACACACCCAGAACGAGATCACCATCGGCGCTCCCCTCGACCTGGTCTGGGACATGACCAACGACCTGGAGAACTGGCCGAACCTGTTCAGCGAGTACGCCTCCGTCGAGATCCTGTCCCGGGAGGGCGCCCGGACCACGTTCCGGCTGACCATGCACCCGGACGAGAACGGCACCGTGTGGAGCTGGGTCTCCGAACGCGAGACCGACCGCGACAACCTCACGGTCAGGGCGCACCGGGTCGAGACCGGTCCCTTCGCCTACATGAACATCCGGTGGACCTACGAGAAGACGCCGGAAGGCACCCGGATGGTGTGGACGCAGGACTTCGAGATGAAGCCCGACGCACCGGTCGACGACGACTGGATGACGGACAACATCAACCGCAACTCCAAGGTGCAGATGGCCCTCATCCGCGACCGCGTGGAGAAGGCGGCCGCCGAGCGGGGCGCCGCGCCGGGTCTGACCGACTGAGCCGTACGGAGGACCGTGCCCATGCACCAAGCCCTGATCGTCGCCCGGATGGCCCCGGGATCGGCCCCCGACATCGCGAAGATCTTCGAGGAGTCCGACCGGGGGGAGCTGCCGCACCTCGTGGGTGTCTCCCGGCGCAGCCTCTTCCAGTTCGGTGAGGTGTACCTGCACCTCATCGAATCGGAGCGGGACCCCGGCCCCGCCATCGCCAAGGTGACCGGGCACCCCGAGTTCCAGCTCGTCAGCGAACGGCTGTCGGCGTACGTCAGCGCGTACGACCCCGAGACCTGGCGCTCCCCGAAGGACGCCATGGCACAGCGCTTCTACGTGTGGGAGCGCGACTCGGCGGGCTGAGCCGGGAAGAGAACCCCAACGGCCGCCGGGTCCGCGACATCGCGGACCCGGCGGCCGGGGTCATGACAGGGGCGGTTCAGCCCGGGACGTGGCAGTCGAAGGCGTGCAGATACGGGTTGACCGGCCGGACCTCGTCCACGACGAGCCCGGCGGCGGACAGCCGGCTGAGCATGCTCGCCGTCGTGTGCTTGGCCCCGCCGACGTTGAGCAGCAGCAGCAGGTCCATCGCGGTGCTGAACCGCATCGACGGGGTGTCGTCGACGAGGTTCTCGATCACCACCACCCGTGTTCCCGGACCGCCCGCGCCGATGACGTTGGCCAGTGTCCTGGCCGTGCTGTCGTCGTCCCACTCCAGGATGTTCTTGATGACGTAGACGTCGGCCTTGACGGGGACCGCCGCGCGTACGTCGCCCGGGACGACGCGGACACGGTCGGCGAGGTCGCCCCCCTCGGTCAGCCGGGGGAGGGCGTTGTCGACCACGCGGGGCAGGTCGAGCAGCGCCCCGTGCATCGCCGGGTACTTGTCCAGCAGGCTCGCCACCACATGCCCCTGGCCGCCGCCGATGTCGGCGACCGAGGAACTGCCCGACAGGTCGAGGAGCGCCGCCACATCACGCGCCGACTGCTCGCTGGAGGTGGTCATGGCCCGGTTGAACACCGCGGCCGACTCGGGTGCGTCCTCGTTGAGGTAGGTGAAGAACTCCTTGCCGTACAGGCCCTCCACGACGTTGCCGCCGGTGCGCACCGCCTCGTCGAGCAGGGGCCAGGCGTCCCAGGTCCACGGCTCGGTGCACCACAGGGCGATGTCCCGCAGGCTGTGCGGGTCGTCCTCGCGCAGCAGCCGGGACATCTCGGTGTGGGCGAACCTGCCGTCCGGCTCCTCGGTGAAGACGCCGTAGCAGGACAGCGCCCGCAACAGCCTGAGCAGCGGCCGGGGTTCGGTCTTCACCGCGGCGGCGAGGTCCTCCACCGCCATGGGCTCCTCAGCGAGGGCGTCGGCGACGCCCAGCCTGGCCGAGGCGCGCAGGGCGGCGGCGCACGCTGCGCCGAACACCAGCTCCCTCAGCCGCATGGGCGGCGGCGGGGTGGTCTGAGCGGTCGTCATGTGCCGCCTTCCTTCCTCTTCCGGGGTCCGGTCGGTGGTCAGCACAGGCCCGCGGGCTTCGACGCGCCGCACCGGTTGCCCTCGAAGGTGTTGCTCTTCGCGGTGCCCGTGTCGACGAGGTCCGCCGGCGAGTTGCCGTGCAGCACGTTGTCGCTGATCAGGTTCCGCTCGTTGGCCATGCCGACGAAACTCTTGAACAGGACGATGCCGCCCGACAGGGAGGACTTCCCGGCGTTGTCGCGGACCACGTTCCGCGTCACCAGGGTGTCCTCGGCGCCGGTCACCACGATGCCCGAGCCCTGCAGGGCCTCCAGCCGGTCGGTCTTGGGGCACGACTTGTTGTTGGCCACGACGCGGTTGCCGCGCACGGTCAGGGCCCCGGCCCTCGGCTTGTTCTCGTCCCCGACGACGAACACGCCCGCGCAGTTTCCGGCGATGGCGTTGTCCTCGACGGTGAGGTTGCGCAGCCGCCGGACCGTGACACCGATGCGGTTGCCCTCCATGCGGTTGTGGGCGACCAGCGTGCCCTTGGTGTCGGCGGCGCCCTCCTCGCTCTTGACGGTGTTGGCCAGGAACAGCCCCGCGTCGCCGTTGTTCAGCAGGGTGTTGCCGCGGAACTCCCCGCGCAGCGAGCGCTCCTGGGCGATGCCCCACACGCCGTTGTCGGCCGCGGTCACCTTCCGTACGGTGAGCCGGTCGGCGCCCACGGCGAACACACCGGTCTTGGGGAAGCCGGTCACGGTCAGGAAGGCGACCGTGACGTCCTCGACGTAGTGGCCCTTGGCGCCGACGACACAGATGCCGTTGCCGCCCTCGGCGCAGCTGTTGGCGGCCTTCTTGGTGGACGGCCGGATCACGGTGCTGCTGCCCAGGCCGCGCAGCGTCAGCCCGGGCGTGGTCACCTTGACGCTCTCGTGGTAGGTCCCGGCCATCAGCTGGACGGTGTCCCCGGGGGCGGCGGCGTCCACCGCCCGCTGGATCGACTCGCCGGGCAGGACCATGTGCACCCTGTGCTGTGCGGCCGGCGGAGCGGCGCCGATTCCCGACCCGACGAGCGCTGCCGTACACGCCATGTAGGCGATATGAAGTTTCCTCATATTTGCGACAGTATGGGTAACTAGGCGACAGAGCGGGTTGAATAGGCCGTACGGTGGCGTGTCACGACCTCCGGACCCACGGACCCACGGACGGCCCGGTGACGTCGGTCAGTGCGACGGGGGCAGACGCTCGATGGCCCATGGCCGCGTCGTCCCCGGGCTGGCCTCCGGCGTGGCGGAGCAGGTCCTGGCGCAGGCCGTCGAGGAGGGCGCCGGGTCCCTTGCCGGCCAGGCCGGCCGCGCGTTCCACGGGTCTCCAGCGGTACGACCCGGCTGCGGCGCAGCAACAGGGGCGGGGGATGCCCGCAGTTGATCAGCCGCAGGACCGGCTCGTCGTCCGGCAGGTCCAGCACGGCGGCGGTGATGAACCCCTCGTGCCCCGGCGCCTCACGCCGGCTGCGGACCCTCAGCCCGAGTGCACGTGGTACACGTGGAACGCCCGCCCGATCACCGGCTGGGCCACATTGCGCACCCGCACGCCGTTGCTGGTCATGCCGTGCTCGGTGCCGGCGTGGGCGTGGCCGTGCACCGCCAGGTCGGCGCCGCCCGTGTCGATCGCCTCGGCCAGCAGATAGCTGCCGAGGAACGGGTAGATCTCCAGCGGCTCACCGGCCAGGGTGTCCGGCACGGGGGAGAAGTGGGTCAGCGCGATCCGGGCGTCGCACTCCTGCTCGTCGAGCTGCTCCAGAGCGGTGCGCAGACCGTCGGCGCAGCGGCGCGTGTAGCGGACGAACTCCTTCATCAGCGGCTCGCCGAACTCTCCCGCGTTGCGGCCGGCGAAGCCACCGCAGAAGCCCTTGGTGCCGGCCACGCCGACGCGGCCGCCCGCACAGTCCACCACCGTGCCGGCGCCCTCCAGGACGCGGGCGCCGGCCTCCTCCAGGATGGCCGTGACCTCCTCGGGCCGTTCGTCGTGGTGATCGTGGTTGCCCAGGACGGCCACCACCGGCACGCCCAGGTCCTTGATCTCCCGCGCCACCACCCGGGCCTCCTCCGGAGTGCCGTGCCGGGTCAGGTCGCCCGCCAGCAGCAGGACGTCGGCGCAGTCGGGCAGGGTCTCGAAGGCGGGCCGCAGCACGCCCTGGCTGTCGGGCCCCATGTGGATGTCTCCGACGGCTGCGACACGGATCACGGCAGCTCCTCGGCCTGGTCGGGGGTCGATGTTCCGGCGACCAGCAGGTCGCAGCGTACGGTCAGGCCCGTCAGTGCCTCACCGACGGCTTGCTCGACCTCGTCGCGGCACTGCGCCGACGGTACGGTCCCGGTCACCACCACGGAGTCCCCGTGCACCGCGACCCGCACCCCCAGCTCGGCCAGCGGGCCGGCCGCGAGGCGGTCCCGCAGATGGGCCACGCGGTAGTCGAGGTTGCTCATGGGCGTTCCTTCCACGGAGGGATCACGCTCAGACGTTCGAGAAGGAACAGGAACGCGGCCGGCATGGGCTCGTCGCCGCACTCGCGCCGTACCTGCCCCCAGTCGACCTTCTCCCGCAGCGCCCGGGCGACCGGCAGGACGGAGCCGAAGTCGCAGTAGTGCTCCGAGAACGCGGAGAGCAGGCTCGACACCAGGTCCGTCGCGGACAGCACCGGCATCCGCACGGAGTCGACCGGCAGCTCCACGGCCCGGTCCAGCATCTCCGTGGTGACGGGCCGGTGGGCCAGCCGCAGGATGATGTCGACGGGCTGTCCGAAGCACTCGGTCTTCAGCAGCCAGTCCTCGGGGGGCGTCCAGACCTTCAGCCCGCCCTCGCGCAGTGTGCCCGCGACCGCGTCCGCGTCCTCGGCGCGCACGCAGAAGTCGGTGTCGTGCTGGAAATGGGCCCCGGCCCCGTGTGCGTACGCGGCCACACTGCCCGCCAGCGCGAACCGGTGACCCTGCTGCTTCAGCAGGGTCCCGACCTGTTTGGTCGCCTCCAGAATCGCCTGCGTCCGGTCACGTGGGAGCTCTGCACTCACGACCGCCTCGGCCTCCTCAGCCTGCCTGGTCACCGTCGCCAGCCGCAGCTCAGGGCCACCCGCATGCGGAGCGGACGCCGGATCGTCAGCATGCTGCGTCATGATCACTCTCCTCGGCAGGGCGGGGACCGCCGCGCAGGATGCCGGTTGTCGGGATGGATGACGTGATCCAAGTACCCGGGCCGCCCTCATCGACACCACGGAGATCGGCACCCGACCTTTTCCCGGCCAAGTGCGTTCCCGTGAGCCCGGCCCTTCAGCGGCGTCCGGCGATTCCACCATGGCGCCGACCCCGCCGCGCTGCGTTCCAGTGAGGCGATGGTCGCAGGGCTGGACCTGCCGCCGCACGCGGCGAAAGAGCTGGAGGCGCACGTCCCTGTTGGTCGCGGACATCGACCTCACGTCGTTCGGCCCGTACTACGGCGACGCCGGCAGCAGTCTGGCCGGCTTCGAGGCGTCGATGTGCCGCTGCCGGGAGATCGACGCTCGCTGGTACGGCACCTCCCACCAGAAGGGTGTGATCGAGGGCGCCGAGGAGTTCCGGCGCCGGCTCGACGCCTTCGCCGACGTGGTGCGACGGCGCGAGGCCACATTGCCGGCGTTCCTCGGCGAGCCGCGGACCGTCGAGGAGATCGTCGAGCACCGGCGGCTCTACCGGCCCCACGTGGAAGGCCCGCACGTACGGCCGGTGGAGCACAGACGGCCGTGCAGCACCTGGACCGGCTCGTGGGCGAAGGCGCCGCGTCGCGGAGGTGGAGGAGGGACGGTTCCGGGCGACGTAGCCCCGCGATCCCTCGCACCGCTGCGGCTGTTCACCTCTGCGGCCGCCCGTTCACCTCTGCGCCCGTTCACCTCTTCGGGCGTTCACCTCTTCGGGCGTTCACCTCTGCGGTCGTCAACCCGTGGGGCCGTTCGTCGCGGCGGCGCGAGCGTCTCGTGCGGCGTGGTGTGTCCGAGCGAAACGGTTCCGCCGGAGGATGTCAGGCAGACGGCTGTTCGGACTGATCGCCATCCGCGGCCGGCTCGGCGGTGTCGGTGGAGGTGTAGAAGACCGATGAACCCTGCTTGGTGCGCTGTGCCTGGTTCTTCGCCACGAGGGCCTCGAGCGTGCTGCGCACGACGGTGGTCTTGATACCGCGCTCGGGCTGCTCCTGCTCCAGCGCGGCGGCGATCTCCGCGGCGGAGCGGGGCTCACTCTGAGCCGACAGGTGAGCGCGGACGAGCTCGACGAGCTTGGGTGCGGCCGACTGTGCGGCCGACTGCGTCTGCGACGCCTTGGCGGTCTTCTTGCCGGCCCGCTTGGCCGTGGCCGTCGCCGGCTTCTGGGACTTGGTCCGCCGGCTCGCTGCCGCCTTGGTCGCGGTCTTCTTGCGCGGTGCGGGCACCTTGGTGACGGACTCGGCCGCGGACACGGCGGCCGCCGCCGAAGTGCCCAGGGCCTGCTGGATGTTCGTCAGGACGCTGTGATTGTGCTGCAGAGCCGCCAACTGCGCCTGCAACGCCTCGATCTCGGCACTCAGACGTTCCTGTTCCTTGAGGTTCTGCTCCAGGTCGCTTGCCACCTGAGCGCTGTACTGAGAGGCCACATCGGTCGTCTCGGCGGTCGTTTCGGCCATGTCGCACCTACCCTTTCCTGGGGTCACGGCCCGGGACGACCGAGCCGGTGACGTATGCGAAATCCAACGGGTTCGCTCTTCTGCCTGATGCCGCACGCTCTTCAGCGGTTGCTTCCGTACAGGCATGTTCGTAGTGATGGTACGGAAGACGTGCAGTCATGCACGGCCGTATGGCAAGAATCCTTCGGTGCGCACCTGATACGAGAGGTGTGTCACCCCCCGGTCAACAGTCCCTCGCCGAGCGGAGTGAGGGCGTGGAGCACTCGGCTGCCGTCCCGCAGTGTCGTGATCAGTCCCGCAGCACGCAGGACGGCGGCGTGCTCGCTGGCCGTGGCGATGGAGACTCCGGCGCGTTCGGCGAGCACGGTGGTCCCGGCGGGACTGGTGAGCGATGCCAGCACCTTGGCCCGGGTGCGCCCCAGCAGTGACCCCAGCACGTCACCGGGCCGCGTGGCCGTATCTGCGGCCGGCAGCGGACGGATCAGCACCGTCGGCGCCTGCGGGTCGTAGATCAGCATCGCGCCCGCGGCGAAGTACGACGGCACCAAGTGCAGTCCCCGCCCGCACAGTTCCACCGTGTGCGACGACTTGAACGGCACCAGCAACTCGGGAGGCGCCCAGCGCCAGCCGGGTGCCAGGGTCGCGAGCAGCGCCTCGACCCCGCCCCGCAGCAGTGTCTCCGAGCGCAGCGCGCGGTCGGCGGCGGCCGCGTTCAGCACGGCCGGCCACAGCGGGGCGACCGACGAACGGTGATAGCGCGTCAGATCCTCGACGAGCACACGCCGGGCCGCGGCCGAACCCTCCGCCAGCCGCCGTGTCACGGCCGAGCGCGGTTCGGTGTGCAGCGGCTCCAGTTCGGCGGCCAGCCGTGTCGTCGGCGTCCGCGCGGCAAGTTCGGCCGCCGTCACGGCGTCACGGGCCGAGGGCTGGTACAGGAAGTCCGGCAGATAGCCGGCGGGCGGGACCAGCCGTGCCAGGACGCCCGCGCGTGCCGCCAGCCCCGGCCTGACGGTCCGCCGCCACTCCACGAGTTCACCCCGGCGCGCCGCGGGCCCCGAGACGGGGCCGGCCAGATGGCGGACGCTCAGCGCCGTCTCCAGCAGTACGTCGGGTGTGGCGGCGACGGTGACGCGGGCGAGGTCGGCCGGGGAGAACCGTATCCGTAACACGCACCGCAGGGTAGCGGAGCCGGACCCCCTTTCGGCCAGGGCCGAAAGGACGGGCGCGCCTCCCCGTCGCGCGGCGATTCTCCGGTGAGCGACCGGCACCCGCCGGCCACCACCCCAGGAGGTCGAATGTCCCCACCGCGCCGTCTCGCCGTACCGGCCCTCGCGACCGCGGCCCTGCTGGTCTGCGGTGCGGCGGCACCCGCCGACAGCGCCTGCCGGCCCCTCCCCGACCGGTACGTCGTCTCCCGGGCGGAAGGGGTGCTCCCCGAGGGCGTCGACGTACGTCCCGACGGGACGATGTACGTGTCCTCGGACGGCACGGGCGCCCTCTACCGGGGCCGGGTGACCGCGCCGGAGCTGCGGCCCTTCGACGCCGAGGGCGTGACGGCCCGCGGCGGCACGCGGGGCGTCCACTCCGACCGTGCGGGCCGGGTGTTCTCCGTCGGAGGGAGCCGGCTCACCGTGCACGCACCCGACGGGCGGCTGCTCGCCGCCGTGGACGCCCCGGCCGGCCCGCTCGGCGCCGCCGACCTCAACGACCTCGTCGTCACGCCCGACGCCGTCTACGTCACCGACTGGGCGAACCCGGTGGTCCTGCGCGCACCACTGGAGAAGGGCAGGGTGGGCCCGCTGGAGCCGTGGGCGGACGTGCGCGGCGCGTTCCCCGGCTTCCCCGCCCGCTACTGGCTGCTCAACGGCATCGTCGCCGACCCCGCCGGGCGCACCCTCCTCGTCGCCTCCAACGGCACCGAGGCCGTCTGGCGCATCGACACCGCCACCCGTGAGGTGAGCCGCCTCGACCTCGGTGACACGTCCTTCGGCGCGGACGGCATGGTGCTCCACGGCCGGAACCTGTACGCCGTGCTCAACTACGGTGCCCCGCACGGCGTCTACGTCGCCCGCCTGGACGAGCAGCTCCGCGGCGGGACGGTCGTCCACCGCATCACCGGTGACAGATTCGACCTGCCCACCACACTCGCCCGACGCGGCTGCCGCCTGTACGTCGTCGACAGCCAGAACGACGACCCGCCCGGCACACCGCCCTACACGGTGACCGCCGTGCCCGACCCCGTGTGCGGGCCGGCCGGCTGACCCCACGGACGGGCGCGCAGGGGGTCGCCCTCCGCGGGGGAGCGGACGGCCTCCTGCGCGCCGGCTCGGCAGCGACAGACCATGGGCAGGGCTGGTCGGCGTCCTCATGTGGGGCGGCGTGCGTGGCGTACGGGCCGCCCAGGATGGTCGGCTCGGTGTGCGTCGCGTACGGGCCGCCCAGGACGGCCGGCTCCGTGTGCGGGGAACGAACGTGCTCGTACGGGAACGAACTCGCGGACGGATATCACCGCGGCTCCGAGGCAACCGGAAAGGGTTCCGGCCCGCGTGTGCCGCCCGGGCGGCCCACCCTGAACGACCGCTTTCCATAGGTGTGTTCACTTATGTACGGGGAATCCGAGGGGTCGGACCGGTCGGCCGGCAGGCGGCCGGCCGTCGAGAGGAGAGCGAGGAGATCCGTGCGCAGCATGCGAACGAGGGCGGGCCTGATCGGGTTAGTCGTCATGGCGGCGGCGACTCTGGCCGGCTGCGGTGGCGAGGACGACCCCGAGGCGCAGAACGGCAAGGCGTCGGGCAGCCCCGGAGCCCGGGAGCAGGGCACGGCGGACGTGCGCACCGCCTACGACAAGACGGCCGAGGCCGAGACGGCGCGGATGACGATGCACGTGAAGGCCGCCGACGGCGGACGGGCCGTCACCCTCGAGGGCCGGGGGGCGCTCGACTTCGAGGACGGCGACAGCGTCATGACCGTCAGCGCCGAGGGCCGACGCATCGAGCAGCGGGTGATCGACCAGGTCCTGTACCAGAAGGCTCCCGGCCTGGCGCCCGGCGGGAAGCCGTGGATCAAGATCGATCTTCAGAAGGTCGGTGCCCAGCAGAACATGGGCAGCGGCTCGATCGGTGACCCCGCCCAGTCGGCCGCCTACGCCAGGGCGATCACCGACAAGGACGTCACCGAGCTCGGCAAGGAGAAGATCGACGGCGTCGAGACCACCCACTACCGGGTCGCCGTCGACCTCGCCAGGCTGCCGAACGGCGCGGCCCTGCGCGAGCAGCTCGGCCGCACCCTGCCGATGCACCTCTGGCTCGACGACGAGGGCCGTATCCGCCGCCAGCAGATCGACATGACCGTCCCGGCCCAGGGCGCCGGCGACCGGCCGAGCGGCACTTCGGCGGCCGGGCAGGCGAAGGTCAGCACGGTGATGGAGTACTCCGACTTCGGCACCGACGTCGACACCGAGGCGCCTCCCGCCCGGCAGACGGCCGACATGACCGGCAAGGTGCTGCAGGAGAGCAAGAAGAGCAGCTGACCAGGGGAGGGAACGGCGTTGCGGGCGAACGCCGTTCACCCCGCCCGATGACTGGACCGAGCGCTCCGGGGCAGACGACCGTCGACGACCGAGCCCGGGAGGTTACGTGTTCGACGGCTTCGAGCTGACGCGGTGCGAGGGGGACGGCGCCGAACTGCGCGTGCGTCACGGCGGCAGCGGCCCGGCCGTGCTGCTGCTGCACGGCCATCCGCGCACCCACGCCACCTGGCACCGCGTCGCCCCGCTGCTGGCCGCGTCGGGCCACACCGTCGTCTGCCCCGACCTGCGCGGCTACGGCGAGTCCGACAAGCCCGCCACCGACGCCGAACACCGCCCCTACGCCAAGCGGGCCATGGCCGGCGACTGCCTGGCGGTCATGCGCCGGCTGGGCCACGAGCGCTTCGCGGTCGTCGGACACGACCGCGGCGCGTACGTGGCGACACGCCTCGCCCTGGACCACCCCGGGGCCGTGACCGCGCTCACCGTGCTGGACGCCGTCCCTCTCGGAGAGGCACTGCGGCGCTGCGACGCCACCTTCGCCGCGCGCTGGTGGCACTGGTTCTTCCTCGGCCAGACGGACAAGCCGGCCGAACGCGTCATCAACGCCGACCCCGACGCCTGGTACCGGGCCGGTCCCGAACAGATGGGCACCGAGGCGTACGAGGACTACCGGCGCGCGATCCACGACCCGGACACCGTCCACGCCATGTGCGAGGACTACCGGGCCGGCCTCGGCATCGACCGGGAGCACGACGAGGCCGACCGGCAGGCCGGCCGGCGCGTCACCTGCCCGCTCCAGGTGCTGTGGGCCACCCGGGACGACATGGCCGACCTCTACGGCGACGTGCTCGGCGTCTGGCGCCCCTGGGCGGGAGACCGGCTGCGGGGCGGCCCGATCGAGTCGGGACACCACATCGCCGAAGAGGCCCCGCAGGAGCTCGTCACCGCCCTGCGCGCCTTCTGGGCCCACGACTTCAGCCGCTGACACCCCCGCCGGCAGCGGGCGGCCGCGCTGCGCGAGCCCGTTGTCAGTGGTGGGGACCAGAATGCGGCGCAGCACGATCAACACCGGGCCCGTACGGGGTAAGCGGTGTCCGTTCCTCCGTCTGGAAAGGCCATGCCGATGGCGCTCATTCAGCACCAGCCCACGACGCCCGCACCGGCCCGCACCGCTCGCCCCGTTCCCCTCAGACGCGCCGTCACCCCGCTCGCCGCCCCCTCGGCCGAGGTGCTGCGCATCGTGTCCGACTCCCGGACGCCCGTGTTCGCCACGGCTCTGGCGGGCGGCCGGCTGCGTTACGGCTACTGGCGGCCGGCCGGCTCCGCCGCCGGCCCGGGCGGGCACGTGGCCCTGCCGACGGACGTCTGCGAGGAGTTGCTCTCGGCCGGCCGCATCACGCTGGGCGCCCCCGTCAGCGACCCGGGCAAGACCACCTACCGGGTCAGCCCCGCACAGGACCCGGGACGGGCGCAGAGCACGCGGCGCACGGGGTGCTGGGCCGCGTGACGGGCTGAGCAGGGGTCGGACGCCGGCCACCGTCCGCGCCCCGCCGCCCGCCGTCGTGGCCCGTTCCAGCACTGTCCGCGCACGCCCAGCACCTTCGGCTCACATCGGCTGGTTGCGCAAGGTGAAGCAAGTCACCGTCGGTTCACGTTGGCCCGCACCCGTCGGACGGGTAGGTTCCAGCGATCACGGGGTAGGACGTCGTACCTTCCCGTACCGCAGATTCCCCCCCTTTCGCACCCCTCTTCCGACGAGAGACAGAGGACATGTCTGCTCAAGAACGCTCACATCACCCTCCCCGGCGCGTCGGTGTGGTGGCCGAGTCCGTCCCCGGTGAGACGCGGGTCGCCGCGACCCCCGCGACGGTGAGACAGCTGCTGGGCCTCGGCTACGAGGTCGTCGTCGAGTCCGGGGCCGGAGACGCCTCCGGCTTCGGCGACCACGCGTACACCGACGCCGGCGCGGGCATCGGCGAGGCCTGGGACGCGGATGTCGTCCTGAAGGTGAACGCCCCCTCCGACGCGGAGATCCGCCGGTTGCGCAGGGGCGCCACACTCGTCGCCCTGCTGGCCCCGGCGCAGAAGCCCGAGCTGCTCCAGGCGCTCGCCGAGGCCGGGGTGACCGCCCTGGCGCTGGACGCGGTGCCCCGCATCTCGCGGGCGCAGTCGATGGACGTGCTGTCGTCGATGGCCAACATCGCCGGCTACCGCGCGGTCATCGAGGCGGCGCACGTCTTCGGACGGTTCTTCACCGGCCAGGTCACCGCGGCGGGCAAGGTACCGCCCGCGAAGGTGCTCGTGGCCGGCGCGGGTGTGGCAGGTCTCGCCGCGATCGGCGCCGCCTCCAGCCTCGGCGCGATCGTGCGCGCAACCGACCCGCGGCCGGAGGTCGCGGACCAGGTGAAGTCGCTGGGCGGCGAGTACCTCCCGGTGAACGTCGCCCAGGAGACGAGCACCGACGGCTACGCCAAGGCGACCTCCGCCGACTACGACCGCGCCGCGGCCCAGCTCTACCGCGAGCAGGCCGAGGACGTCGACATCGTCATCACCACCGCGCTGATCCCGGGCCGGCCCGCACCGCGCCTGCTGACGGCCGAGGACGTCGCCGTCATGAAGCCGGGCAGTGTCATCGTCGACATGGCCGCCGCGATGGGCGGCAACGTCGAAGGCACCGTGGCGGGGCGGACGGTGGTGACCGACAACGGCGTCACCATCATCGGCTACACCGACCTGGCCTCCCGGCTCCCGGCCCAGGCCTCGCAGCTGTTCGGCACCAACCTGGTGAACCTGGTGAAGCTGCTCACCCCGGGCAAGGACGGGCAGCTCGCGATCGACTTCGACGACGTCGTCCAGCGGGCGGTGACCGTGGTGCGCGACGGCGACGTCACCTGGCCGCCGCCGCCCGTCGCGGTCTCGGCCGCGCCCGCCGCGCAGCCCGCTGCCGCACCCGCGGCAGCGCCCGAGCCGCAGCAGCCGAAGCTGACGCCCGCGTGGCGCTTCGGCCTGATCGGTCTCGGCATGCTCGCCATGTTCCTGCTGGTGGCCTTCGCCCCCGCCCAACTCGCGGGCAACTTCACCGTGTTCGCGCTGGCGGTGGTCATCGGCTACTACGTCATCGGCAAGGTGCACCACGCGCTGCACACCCCGCTGATGTCGGTGACCAACGCGATCTCCGGCATCGTCGTGATCGGCGCCCTGCTGCAGATCGGGCACGAGAACTGGGTCGTCACCACGCTGTCCTTCGTGGCGATCCTGCTGACGAGCGTCAACATCTTCGGAGGCTTCGCCGTCACCCGCCGCATGCTGTCCATGTTCTCGAAAGGCTGAGCCGAGATGACGTCCCTGACGGCTTCCCACGCTGCCGACCTGGTCGCCGCCCTGTTGTTCATCCTCAGCCTGGCCGGCCTGTCCCAGCACCGCACCTCCCGCGCCGGCGTCGTCTACGGCATCGCCGGCATGGCCCTCGCCCTGGTCGCCACCGTGGTGGTGGCGGCACAGAGCATCTCCGCCGGAGCGGTCGGGCTCATCGTGCTGGCGACGGCACTCGGCGCGGCGATCGGCCTGTGGCGGGCCCGCCGCGTCGAGATGACCGAGATGCCCGAACTCATCGCGGTGCTGCACAGCTTCGTCGGCCTCGCCGCGGTGCTGGTCGGCTGGAACAGCTACCTGGAGGTGGAGGCCCACGGCTCGGAGCAGACCGAGGTCGGCGCCGACCTGCTGGGCATCCACCACGCCGAGGTGTTCATCGGCATCTTCATCGGCGCGGTCACGTTCACCGGCTCGATCGTCGCGTTCCTGAAGCTCTCGGCGCGCATCAAGTCCCGGCCCCTGACACTGCCGGGCAAGAACGCGCTGAACCTCGGTGCGCTCGCCGCGTTCGTCGCGCTCACGGTCTGGTTCACGATCAGCCCGAACCTGGGCCTGATGATCGCGGTGACCGCGCTGGCGCTGGCGCTCGGCTGGCACCTGGTCGCCTCGATCGGCGGCGGTGACATGCCGGTCGTCGTCTCCATGCTGAACAGCTACTCCGGCTGGGCGGCGGCCGCGGCCGGCTTCCTGCTCGACAACAACCTGCTCATCGTCACCGGCGCACTCGTGGGCTCCTCCGGTGCCTACCTGTCGTACATCATGTGCAAGGCGATGAACCGGTCCTTCCTCTCCGTCATCGCCGGCGGCTTCGGCATCGAGGCGCCGTCGGGCGCCGAGCAGGAGCAGGGCGAGCACCGCGAGGTGCGGGCCGCGGAGGCGGCCGAGATGCTGGCCCAGGCCCGCTCGGTGATCATCACCCCCGGTTACGGCATGGCCGTCGCCCAGGCCCAGCACCCCGTCGCGGAACTCACGCGACGGCTGCGCGAGCAGGGCGTCGACGTACGCTTCGGCGTGCACCCCGTCGCCGGACGCCTGCCCGGGCACATGAACGTGCTGCTGGCCGAGGCGAAGGTGCCGTACGACATCGTCCTGGAGATGGACGAGATCAACGACGACTTCACCGACACCTCGGTCGTGCTGGTCATCGGCGCGAACGACACCGTCAACCCGGCCGCGACCGACGACCCGTCCAGCCCGATCGCCGGCATGCCGGTGCTGCGGGTCTGGGAGGCGGAGCAGGTCATCGTCTTCAAGCGCTCCATGGCCTCCGGCTACGCGGGCGTGCAGAACCCGCTGTTCTTCCGGGAGAACAGCAGCATGCTGTTCGGCGACGCCAAGCAGAGCGTGGAGGAGATCCTGCACGCACTCGGCATCGACGGCCGACGCGACGCGGCCCCGGCCGCGCGCCAGGCGTCGGAAGTCAGCCACTGAGGCGCCGTCGTCGCCGCCCCGGTCCTGATCCTGGAAACCTCGGCCGCCGTCCCCCGAAGCTGCGCACGGGGGGCGGCGGCCGTCCGTTTCGGTACAGGGGACCGCACGTCAGAGGATTCCCGCCCGGCGCGCCGCGGTGATCCAGGACGGGAACTCCGACAGCAGACGGTCGTACAGCTCCTGGTCCGGGACGGTGCTGATGTCGTCCACCGCGAAGAAGCCCACGTTGTCGACGCGGCGGCCCGGCAGGGTGTCGAAGCGTTCCAGGACGCCGTAGTGGGCGCGGCCCAGTCCGACGAACTGCCAGAAGACCGGCTCCTCGACCGCCTCGCGCAGCTCCTTCTCGATCGCAGCGTCGCGGTAGACGCCGCCGTCGGAGAAGAACAGCACGAACGTGGGGACGGGCGCGGGGTTCTCCCGCACATAGGCCCGGACCTCCGCGATGACCTTCTGCTCCTCGTTCTGGATGCCGACCGCCCGCATGTCGACCTGCCCCGGCTCCAGCCCCTTCCTGGGCTTCTTGCCGCGGCGGAAGAGACTGATCTCGCCCACCCGCACATGCAGCCGCAGCCACTCCGGGAGTTCGCCCAGCCGCAGGTCCGGCAGGCGGGCCGGGTTGCTGGCGAAGGTCCATGCCTGCATCTCGCCGTCGTCGTCGAGCTGCGCCGCGACCGCCGCCATGCGCTCCACGACGTCCGCCACCACGCCGCCGGAGTACAGGAACGACATCGAGCCGGAGGCGTCCAGCACCAGGATCACCCGTGCGGTGACGCCGGCCGCGCCGTGCTTGCTGAGGCTGACGGCGACCTGCTCCTTGCGCAGGGACAGCCGCTTGCGCATGTCCACGGGGAGGCGTTCCTCGCCCTTGGTGAGGCGGGGCGCGGAGGCGGGGGAGGTCGCACCGGTGGACGGGGGCTGGTGGGCCGGTGCCGCCACGGGAGCGGGCGGGGGCTGGACGGCCGGTGACGAGGGGGCGGGGGGCCGCACCGGCGCCGGTGCGGGGGCGGCCGGTTCCTCGTCGACGGAGATCCCGAAGTCGGTGGCCAGTCCCGCGAGCCCGGAGGCGTAACCCTGGCCGACGGCACGGAACTTCCAGCGCCCCTCGCGCCGGTAGAGCTCGCCGCCGATGAAGGCCGTCTCCGCGTCGGCCGTCATCGCGAAGCGGGCGACCTCGGTCTGGTCGGCCGGGTCGAGGAGCCGCAGCGTCAGACCGGTCACCTGGCCGAAGGTGCCGCCGTCGGCCGACGCGCACAGCATCACGCGCTCGATGCCGCTCTCCAGCGCGCCCAGGTTCACCTCGACCGTGTCGGTCATGACACCGCCGGCCGCCCGTTTGCCGGTGTGGGTGACGGCACCGGAGGCGTGCCGGGGCTGGTTGTAGAAGACGAAGTCGCCGTCGTCGCGGACCCGTCCCGCCCCGGTCAGCAGCAGGGCCGACGCGTCGACGTCCGGCCCGTCACCCCGCTCGGACCAGCTGAGCTCGACACGGACGACGGACGGGGTGACCGGCAGATTGGCACCCTTGCTCATGGATCGCGCTGTCATGGGGCCAGTCTGCCGAGCCCGCGGTGGCCGGACACCCCCCTCGCCACGACTCGTCCCCCCACGGGCACGGCGGACGGCGGCAACGCCTCGCGCGCCCGGCCCCGCTCGGGCGGCCCAAGTCGGCCCATTCCCGCGCAGTTGAGGCCGAACCCGGCCCCGCGCCGACGCGTGGTTTGGTCGAGACGGTTGACAGCTCCTGGGGCGCCTGGCTTCATGACTACGCGCAATGGGAGCGCTCCCATAACGCTCTCGCCTCTGTACGTGCTTCTCGTTCAGGCCACCCTCAGCAGAAGGGCACACAGTGGGACAGCCATCAGCACGGAGCCGGCCACGCGGTCCGCTCCGGCGACTCAGCACACTGCTCGCCGCGGTACTGGCGGCGGGCGCGTTGTCGACGACCGGCTCCATGGCCGGGGCCGCGGAGCGGCTGTCGGACGAACGCACAGCGGCGGCCACGGCGGCCGTCGCGGCCGCGCCCGGCGACGACTGGCTGCACACCCAGGGCAACAAGATCGTCGACGCGAACGGCGACGAGGTATGGCTGACGGGAGCCAACTGGTTCGGCTTCAACGCCACCGAGCGCGTCTTCCACGGCCTGTGGTCGGCGAACATCACCGAGGTCACCAAGTCGATGGCCGACCGCGGCATCAACATCGTCCGCGTCCCCATCTCCACCCAGCTCCTGCTGGAGTGGAAGAACGGCCAGGCCGCGGTCCCGAGCGGCGTCAACGCGTACGCGAACCCCGAGCTCGCGGGCAAGACGTCGCTGGAGGTCTTCGACACCTGGCTCGCCCTGTGCAAGCAGTACGGCATCAAGGTCATGCTCGACGTGCACAGCGCCGAGGCCGACAACTCCGGCCATGTGCACCCCGTGTGGTGGAAGGGAACCATCACGGTCGAGAACTTCTACACGGCTTGGGAGTGGGTGACCGCGCGCTACCGCAACGACGACACGGTCATCGCGATGGACATCAAGAACGAGCCGCACGGCACCGCGAGCACGAGCCCGCGCGCCAAGTGGGACGGCTCCACGGACCAGGACAACTTCAAGTACGCCTGTGAGACCGCCGGCAGGCGCATCCTCGCCGTCAACCCCAACCTGCTGGTGCTCTGCGAGGGCATCGAGGTCTACCCCAAGGCGGGCGTGAGCTGGACGTCCACCACGCCGACCGACTACTACTCCACCTGGTGGGGCGGCAACCTGCGCGGCGTCCGCGAACACCCCGTCGACCTCGGCGCGCAGAACGACCAGCTGGTGTACTCCCCGCACGACTACGGACCGCTGGTGTTCCAGCAGCCCTGGTTCACCGGCGACTGGAACCGCACCACCCTCGAACGCGACGTCTGGGACCCCAACTGGCTCTACCTGCACAAGGAGAACAAGGCGCCCCTGCTCATCGGCGAATGGGGCGGCTTCCTGGACGGCGGCCCCAACCAGAAGTGGATGACCGCCCTGCGCGACCTCATCGTCGAGCGCCGCATCCACCAGACCTTCTGGTGCCTCAACCCCAACTCCGGTGACACCGGCGGCCTGTTGCTGAACGACTGGAAGAGCTGGGACGAGGAGAAGTACGCCCTGCTCAAGCCGGCCCTGTGGCAGCACCAGGGCAAGTTCGTCAGCCTCGACCACGAGGTCCCGCTGGGCGGTGCCGGCAGCACGACGGGCATCAGCGTGAGCGACGTCCACGGCGGCGGCACCCCGGACCCGACGGACACCCAGGCGCCGACGGCCCCCACCGGCCTGACCGGCACCGCCACCACGTCCAACAGCGTGTCCTTGTCGTGGACGGCGTCGACCGACAACGTCCGCGTCACCGGGTACGACGTGTACCGGGGCACGGCCAGGGTCAACTCCGCGCCGGTGACCGGCACGACGTTCCAGGACACCGGGTTGTCCCCGGCCACGACGTACCGCTACACCGTGCGGGCCCGGGACGCGGCGGGCAACGTCTCCGACCCCTCCGCCGCGCTGTCCGTGACCACCGCCTCCGCCGACACCCCGACCGGGGCGGTGAAGGTGCGGTACAAGAACATCGACGCCTCGGCGACGGACAACTCGATCCGGCCCTCCCTCCAGCTGGTCAACACCGGCAGTTCGGCGGTCGACCTCGGCACCGTCTCGCTGCGCTACTACTTCACCCGCGACGGCGCCTCCTCCGTGAGCGCCTGGTGCGACTACGCCGCCGTGACGTGCGCCCAGGTGAAGCTGCGTGTCGTTCCGCTGACCACGCCCGTCGCGCGCGCGGACGCCTACCTGGAGGTCACCTTCGCCGGCGGCTCGCTCGCCGCGGGACGCGACAGCGGTGACATCCAGCTGAGGATGAGCAAGTCGGACTGGTCCAACTTCGACGAGACCAACGACTACAGCCGCACCACGGCCACCGCGTACACCGACGCACCGGCCGTCCCCGCGTACACCGGCACCGCCCTGGCCTGGGGCGCCCCGCCGGCCTGAGCCACGACCGCACCCCGCCCGCACGGCGCCGACGGACCTCGCCCCGCACGAGGGCCGGCCGGCGTCGGACGGCCGGGGTGCGGTCCCGCGCCCGGCGACGCCGCTCGTTCCGGCCGGGCCCGCCGTTCCTGCAATCCGGCCGCTCCTACGATCCCGCCGTCGCCGCCCGTTCCGCCGCCGCACCCGGCCCCGCGGCCGGCACGGTCCCGAGCAGCCGCGCCATCCTCTCGGCGGCCCGCACCGCGGCGTCGCCGCAGCAGTTGTTGAACAGCACGTGCACCTGCTCGGCCTGCCCGGCGAGTTCATGCAACCGCGGTACCCACTCGGCGAGTTCACCGTCACCGTAGGCATGCCGGTAGCGCTCCTCCTTGTCGCCGCCCTCCCACGCGGCGCTGCGCCCGTGGAACCGTACGACGGACAGCCGGGGCGTGGTGACGGGGGTGACCGGCGGCACGGCGCCCGCGAAATCCTGGGGCATGTCGACGGCGACGGCGGCCATCCCGTACCGCGCGAGCAGCGCGCACGTGGCCTCGGCCTGTCCCTCCCGCCACCACGACGCGTGCCTGAACTCGACGGCCAGGGGCCAGCCCCGGCAACGCCGTGCGGTCTGCTCCAGGACCGTCTCCGCGCGCGCCCCCGGCCTGAACCAGGGCGGGAACTGCAGCAGCACACTGCCCAGCCGCCCCGCGCGCCGCAGGGGTGTGAGCGCCGCGGTGAACCGGGACCAGACCTCGTCGAGCACCCCCGGGTCCCGGGCATCCGCGGGCAGCCCCTCCGGCATCGCCGCGCTGCGCGTCGGATGCCCGGTGAGCAGCGAGAACGCCTTGACGTCGAAGACGAACCCGTCCGGCGTCCGCTCCACCCACAGCCGGCTGTTCCGCTCGCTGGGCAGGGCGTAGTAGGAGGAGTCGACCTCGACGACCGGGAACCGCTCGGCGTAGTGCCGCAACCGCCCTTCCGCGTCCCGCTTTCCGGCGGGGTACCAGCCGCTGCGCGTCAGCGCCGGGTCGGTCCATGAACACGTTCCTACGAGGATGTCTCCCATCACCCCCGATTACCCGCCCGTGTTCACCGGATGCGGCGACGCCGGGTGCCGAAACCCCTGGCGGCCGACCGTGCGTCATGAGATCGTCCGCAGGTGACCGACGCCGCTGCCGCACCGACGACTTCAGAGCGCCCCGACGACCGCACCGCGTCCGTCCTGCGGTTCGCGACGGAGCTCGTCGCCTGGGTGGCCACGCCCTGGGCGCTGGCCGCGCACTCGTGGCTGCCGGCCGCCGCGTCCGTGGTGGTCCTGATCGGGCTGCCGACGTTGTTCTCCACGCCGGGGGACAAGGCCCATGTGATCGTCGCCGTGCCGGGATGGGGCACGATCCTGCTGGTGCTGCTCCAGTTGGCCGCCGCCGTGATCTCCTCCTGGCTCGCCTGGCCCGCCTGGGCGGCGGTGCCGGTGACCGTACTGGCCGCGGCTACCGTCGTCACGGAGCGCCGGCGCTGGACCTGGCTGCTCTCCCGGGACCACCGCGCCGACCGAGGCGGGTGCTCCCCCTAGGGTGAACCCCATGTCTGCCAGGTTGAGTTCCACGAAATCCCGCGCCGCGCTTCGTACATCGGCCCGTGTCTCCGTCGAGTTGCTGCTCGTCCTCGTGATGCTCGTGGTGGCCCTCTGGCTGCTCGGCCGGATGTGGTCGGTGGTCTGGCCGCTCGTCGTCGGACTGCTGATGACGACACTGACGTGGCCCCCGACGCGTTTCCTGCGCTCGAAGGGATGGGCTCCGGCTCTCGCCGCGTCGGTGGTGACCGTCGTGTTCCTGCTTCTCACGGCGGGGGTCGTGGCGCTGATCGCGGTTCCGGTGGCCTCCCAGTCCGGCGATCTGACCGACGGCGTGGTCGAAGGCGTCCACCGGCTGCGGGACTGGGCCGCCGGGCCGCCGCTGAACATCGGGGACGCCCAGATCGACAAGGCCTTCGACTCGGCCGTCGACCGGGCCCAGCAGGGGATCGGCAGCGCGGTCACCGCCGTCGTCACGGGAGTCAGCACGGTCGTCAACGGTGTGATCACCGCCGTGCTGGCGCTGTTCCTGATGTTCTTCTTCCTCAAGGACGGCCCCCGCTTCCTGCCGTGGCTCGCCCGCCAGCTGCCCGGCCGGCTCGCCACCGACGTCCCCACCGTCGCCGCCCGTGTCTGGGACACCCTGGGTTCGTTCGTACGGTCCCAGGCCGCCGTCGGCCTGCTGGATGCCGTGCTGATCGGCCTCGGTCTGTGGATCCTCGGGATTCCGCTGGTGCTGCCGCTGGCGGTGCTGACCTTCGTCACCGCGTTCGTACCGATCGTGGGCGCGCTGTTCGCCGGGTTCGTCGCCGTCCTCATCGCGCTGGTGTCCAACGGCCTGACCGACGCGCTGATCGTGCTGGCCATCATCGTGGTGGTGCAGCAATTGGAGGGCAACGTCTTCCAGCCCATCATCCAGAGCCGTGGGCTCGGCCTGCACGCGGGAGTGATCCTGCTGGCGGTGACGCTGGGCGGCAATCTGGCGGGCATCGTGGGCAGCCTGCTCGCCGTCCCCGTGACGGCCCTGATCGCCGTCGTCTGGAACTACGTGCGCGAACAGCTCGCCGAGCCGTCGGCGGGACCGGGCGGCGACGAACCGGCGCCCGGTGCCGCTGCCTCCTAGCACGGCGAACGCCCGCCCCGCGGGCCGGTCACGACAGGAACTCGACGTACCCGTCGGTGCCGTGCACGCGGATCCGCTGCCCGTCCCGGATCAGCCGGGTGGCGCGGTCCACGCCCACGACGGCCGGCAAGCCGTACTCCCGGGCGATGACCGCGCCATGGGTCATCAGCCCGCCGACCTCCGTCACCAGGCCCGCGATCCCGACGAACAGCGGCGACCAGCTGGGGTCCGTGAAGGTCGTGACCAGGATGTCGCCCGCGTCGAGGAAGGCGTCCGCCACGTCATGGACGACACGGGCCCTTCCCTCGACGGTCCCGGCGGAGACCGGCAGGCCGACCAGCGCACCCGCCGGCACGTCGTCGCGCCGGTACGCCCCGTCGACGGCCTCGCCGTCCGAGGTGAGCACCCGGGGCGGGGTGAGCGCGTGGTACGCCCGGAAGGCCTCCTCGCGCCGCCGGACGAGCCCATGGTCCACCTGCCGCGAGCGCACGACGTCGTGGAGTTCCTGGAAGGTGAGGTAGTAGATGTCCTCCCTGCGGGCGAGCACACCGGCCCGCACCAGGCGATCGGCCTCCTCCAGGAGGGCCTGCCGGTAGACGAAGTAGCGGCTGACCACGTCGTACTTCGGGTACTCCCGGTATCCGATGAACGTGCGGACCCGGTCGATCATCTCCTTGGTCCGGTCGGCCTTCCGCGCCCCGTCCGGCAGGGCCCGCAGGCGTGCCAGCACGTCCTGCTCCTTCTGCCGCGCCTCCCGCAGTCCTTGCTCGAAACGCCGCCGGGCGGCGCCCGGTCCGAAGTTCCTGACGTTGTCGAGGATCGCGGGCACCAGGGCGGTGGGACGCTCACGCCACCGCGGCCTGGTGATGTCGATCTCGCCCACGCAGCGCATGCCGTACCGGTCGAGGTAGGCCTCGACGGCGTCGCGCGCCTCGGTCCCGCCCGGGAGTTTCGCCAGGTCGTCCAGGAAGCCGTCGTCCTCGACGCCCCGCAGGAACGCCACCACCTCCGGGTGCGGACGGACGGCGTCCGCGACGTCTAGCAGCGCCAGTCCCATCTCCGACGTGATGTTGCCCGGCGCGGACAGCGTGAGCGTGTCGGCCGCGTTCTTCTCGCCCAGCCACTCCTGCAGGTTGTCGTTGAGCCACCAGGTGGCCTCCATCCCCGCCATGATCGCCTGCATGCTCAGCCGGTCGCCGAGGACCCGCTTGTGCTCCGCGAAGGCCTCCAGCAGGAAGTCGAACAGCGCCGGCCCCGTCCTCGTCCGGATGTCGCGCCGCAGCGCGCCGATCGACGCCTGGCTGCGCCGGACCAGCTCCTCGACGATGTCCGGGTCGGTCTCGACCGGGTCGGCCGCCCCGCCGGCCGGCGGCCCGCCGGGACCCGCGTCCGGCAGTGACGGCACGAAGTCCCGGCCGAGCACGGTCTCCAGCGCGTCCCTCGTCAGCGGATCGGATCGCCCTACGACGTCCAGGAGCGCGGCGCGGCCCGCGGGCGAAGCCAGTCTCGGGGTGGCGTCGACGAACAGCCGCCCACCGGCCTCGAGCATCGGTGCCATGGCCGTCAACCGCCACACGGACAGCCCCAAGGGCCTCATGGGGTCGGTCATCATCTGCTGGTGACCGACGGAGAGGTAGACATGGTTCTCCTGGTCGTCGACCTCGGGGAGCGGGAACAGCGTCGTGATCGGCCGGCTCTGGACGATCTGGAAGCCGTCGTCGGCCAGACACCATTCGATGTCCTGCGGACACCCGAAGTGTGCCTCGATCCGCCGCCCGAGCCGCACGAGCTCCCGCACCTGAGCGTCCGTCAGCGCCGGCTGCTCCTGCCGTGGCGCGTCGACCGCCACCTCCCGCGTACCGCCGCCCGGCAGGGCGTGCACCGCACGCTGTTTGGCGGCGATCGTCCTGGTGACGACGCCGTCCTGCCGCACCGTGAACACGTCCGGGTTGACCAGGCCCGACACGAGGGCCTCGCCGAGGCCGAACCCGGCCTCCACCGTGGCCACTTTCCTGTGACCGGACACGGGGTCGGCCGTGAACAGGACGCCGGCCGCGTCCGGGAGGACCATCTCCTGCACGACCACGGCCATGTGCACCGTGCGGTGGTCGATGCCGTTTCGCCGGCGGTAGGTCACGGCCCGCTCGCTGAACAGCGAGGCCCAGCACCGGCTGACGTGCCGGAGGACCGCGCTCGGCCCCACGACGTTCAGGTACGTGTCCTGCTGGCCGGCGAAGGAGGCTGTCGGCAGGTCCTCCGCGGTGGCGCTGGACCGCACGGCACAGGCGGTCCGCTCGCCGAGCCGGGCGTACGCGCGGGTGATCGCCGCGGCGAGATCCTCGGGGAGGGCGGCCTCTTCGATGCCGCGGCGGATCCGCGCGCTGAGCGTGCGGATCGCGTCCCGGTCGTCCGGGCTCACGCGTGACAGTTCGTCGAGCCGGTCCTCGATCGACGGCACGTCCGCCATGACCCGCCGGAAGGCCTCCGTCGTCACACAGAAGCCGTCCGGCACACGGATGCCGTCGATCCGCCGAAGCCCGCCCAGGTGCGCGCCCTTGCCGCCGACGACGGCGACCTGTGTCTCGTCGACCGCCCGCAGGTCCCGCACGTACGGCTCGCTCATCGCGACACCTCCGGGAGCGCCGCGCCGCGCCGCCCTCCGGACCAGTCGCCTGACGCGAACTCCCGCGCCCCGTACACCGACCATGAAACCGGCACGTCGTGCCCCCATTTCCGCAGGTTGTGGCCTTGGCCGACGATTCTGCGCCCCGCCCCCGGCCTTGCCGCAAGCCCCCCTGCCTGCTATACGTTGAGAAGGGCAAGGAGAGTGACCTCCTTGCCCTTCGTCATGGTCGGGCTGCCGTTGCCGGCGCCCCGTCCGGGGTCTCCCCGCCGCTCACTCCACCGTGATGAACCGCTGGAAGTAGTCCGCGGGCGCGCCCTCACCGACCAGCACCCCCTCGGCCTCCACCCAGGCGTGCGCGGCGAACGGCGGCTGGGTGCGGACGCCGACGCACCAGGTGGGCCACTGGCCGCGCAGCCGGCACAGCAGCACGGTCGCCAGGGACCGGGGCAGGCAACCCTGTTGGCCGCCGGCGGCCAGGCTGACGGCGAGGACGGTCTCCCGGGCCCGGGCGGCTTCCTGGAGGGTCGCGGGGCGGGCCCCGCGGCGCAGCCGGAGGAGCACCGCGCGGATGCGCACGGGCGGCTGCCGGGCCAGCAGATGGGCGCAGCCGA
Source organism: Streptomyces sp. NPDC053367 (assembly GCF_044545925.1). Lineage (NCBI taxonomy): Bacteria > Bacillati > Actinomycetota > Actinomycetes > Kitasatosporales > Streptomycetaceae > Streptomyces > Streptomyces sp. NPDC053367. The sequence continues at coordinate 344,402 of NZ_JBITYN010000002.1, forward strand.
CGACCAGCCGGGTCACCAGCCGCTGACCCAGCGGCACCGACCGGGGATCGTAGGGGACGACCTGCGAGGTGGACATTGCGGCGATCCTCCGGGACGACGGGGACGTGAGGGGCGAGGGGCGAGGGGCGAGGGGCGGAGGGGGCTGAGGGGGTGTCGGGTCAGGCGGCCAGGAGCTTCGCGGTGCGCAGCTCCTCCAGGATGCGGGTGATGTCCTCCTCGACCTGCTCGGCACTCACGTCGTACGTGTCGGTGAGGGTCGTCACCGCCTGCTGCCTGCTCGTGCCGTCCAGCAGGGTCCGTACGATCAGCGCCGCCGTGGGATTGAGGGTGTAGTACTCGCCGCTGCTCTGGTCGAGCAGGGCCATGCCGTACTCGGTGTCGGCCGTCACCACGCCGGGCCGCAGGGTCATCGTCATGCCGTGATACCTCCCGTGTCGGTTGTCGTCGGCCGCAGGGGGCCGCGCTGTCGTTCGCGTGCGCGCAGCCACACCTCGCAGCCGACGGTCGGATGCAGCAGCGCGCTCTCCAGGTCGGCGGCGAGCGGTCGAAGGCACCAGTCGCGCAGGGCCGCCACGTCGACCAGGCCCAACTCCCGCAGCCGGGAGTCCTCCCAGAGGGCGAGCAGCGCGGAGCGGTGCCGGCGCAGCCCGGTCTCCTCCTCGAACGCGGCGTGCGCCTTGGTGGTCCGGTGGAGGCTGGCCTCGGGGACGACGCCCCGCATGGCCTCCTCGATGAGCGGCTTGTACCGCCAGGGCGTCACCCGCTCCTGGGGCCGTACGGCGAGCGCGGCCTCGACGAGCGGGTCGTCGTAGTAGGGGGCGGCGAAGTCGACGCCGAGGGGTTCGGACATCTGCTGGACGTGCCGGGCGAAGCGGGCCAGGGTCCGCAGGGTGGCCAGCTCCCGGTGCCCGCCGTGCCCGGGGCCGAGCGGCTGCGCCTCGCGCGTCTGCTCCAGGATCAGCTCGCGTACGGCTTCGACGGCCCGGCCGGTGGCCCACGGGGGCAGCCGCGGCGGGGTGCCCCAGGTGAACAGCGGGACGGACATCGGCGGTTGCGGTCGGGTGAGGTCGTACGCGACGCGCTCCAGCCAGGATCCGTAGGAGCGGCGGTCCAGCAGCTGGGCCAGGGCCGTGCGACGGGACCAGCGGTGCCGGTAGGTGAAGCCGCGGGCGAGCCGCCAGGCCGTACGGGGATGGCGTGGCAGCAGACCGTGGACGTGCGCGGAGGCGCCGCTGAAGAGTTCGTCGCCGCCCATGCCGCTCAGGTGCAGCGGGGAGCCGCGCTCCGCGGCCCGCTCGACGATGTACATCCGCCGGTGACGGTTGACCGCGTAGAGCGACGGGGTGTCGAGGTCGTCGTCGAGCGTGTCGACGCGGTCGAAGGTCAGGGGTACGGCGGTCGCGGGCACCACGTGGTGCTCCACCGCGTCCAGTGCCTCGGCCGTGCGCCGTGCGTAGGTGACGTCGTCGCCGAGGACGTCGTGGACGCCCGCGGTGTAGGCGACGGTCTTCGCGCCCGCGCGGTCGGCCGTGGCGACCACCGCGGTGGAGTCGACGCCGCCCAGGTCGGCGCTGACCAGTTCGCGGCCCGCGACGCGCACGGTGACCGCGTCCGCGAGCCGCTCCCGCACCAGCCGCGCCCCTTCGGCGAGCGTCAGTTCGGCCGGCGGCTGGGTCCAGCAGCGGCTCGTGCGCAGGCGCCCGTCGCGGTCGAGCAGCGCGCGCCGGTCGCCGGGGACGACGTCGACACCGCGCCAGACGGTCTGGACGGTCAGCGGGTGCAGGATGCCGGGGCTGAGCAGGTGCACGGCCAGCCGGCCCTCGTCGAGGTCCGCGCCGGTCAGGTCGGCGAGGACGTCGGCACGGTCGGACAGGAGGTGGGCGCCGTGGGTTCCCGGTGCCTCGGCGGCGAAGACGCTCCGGACGCCGGTGACGGTGCCGCGCACCAGTGTGCTGCCGTCGAAGGAGACGATCAGATGATGGCTGCCGGGCCATCTCCTCGCGTACGCGTCGGCGGCCTCGGGCGAGCCGGTACGGGCCGCGCGCTCCGCCTCCTCGGCCGTCACGGCGTGCTGGCCGAGCACCGCCAGTCGGGCGGGTCCGCACACGGCCGTGGTCACGGCGTCGTCCGGCCAGCGGCCGATCAGCCAGGGCCGGCCGGAGCTGTGCGGGATCTCCCGGGTGCCACGCGAGCGGGCCCGCGCGGCGAGTGCCGCGACGGCGTCGGTGTCCGGGAGGACGAGGAACCAGCGGGCCCCGGCGGGAGACGACGGGCCGGTCACGATGGGCGGGTCCTTCCGGTCGGGTGCGGTCGGGGGCGATCTGGAGCGGTCGGTCGCGGTCGGCGGTACGGGGCAGGGGCGCGGGCGGCACCGGCAGCGCCGCCCACGCCCCGACCGACTCCTCTGATTAGGTGTACATGACAATCAGAGGGTCTTGGTCGCGCAGGGTCAGAGCAGGCTGTGGCCGCCCAGCAGGTCCGGGCTGCCCGTCCCGGCCAGGCCCGTGACCTTCTGGAAGTCGCCGACCTTGGTGAGGGTGGGACGCTCGTAAGCCATCGTCATTTCCCTTCGTCGATGAATTCTCTGTCGCGGCAAGCGGGTCGCCCCACCTGCCGCAGGAGCCGGCGTTCCGCACCTTGTGGGTGGGGTGCCGACGCAGTGCACAAAGCTAGGCGGGCGGTTTCCCGGTCCACAACGGGGGTCGCAGGCCATCCGGGACGGGCCCCGGGATCTTCCCTGTCGTCACATGTGCCTCACAGCTCACGAATTGCCGGTGCCTGGTCATGTTTCACGAGGGGCGGGGTACTCACGTTGCCCCCGCCGGGGGCCGACGCCGGTTTTCGGCCGGGTCGCCCCGGGTGTCAGGGGGTCAGGACATGCGTGAGCCCCCTCCTGAACTCGGAAGATGCGGTAGCCGGGATTCCGGTCGCCGGCGGCGACTGGCCGATCGCTGCCGCAATGGCCGGAAAGCGGCACTTGCCGCTCTCCAACGCGGTGTGCGGGGGAGGGGGTGCCGGCGGCTCGGCGCGATGCGTCCGGTGGAGACCCGGCCCGGAAACCCGGCCCGGAAACCCGGCCCGGAAACCCGGCCCGGAAACCCGGCCCGGAAACCCGGCCCGGAAACCCGGCCCGGAAACCCGGCTCGGGACGGGCGGCTCGCCGTCGGGGGAGTGCGGCGGATCAGGTTTGCTGAGCCGCGATCAGAGGGCCACCACGGTGACCTCGGTCGCCTTGACGCCGGTCCACACGGGCGCCCCGTCGGCGAGGCCCAGTTCGGCGGCGGCCTGAGGGGTGATCTCGGCGACGAGGTCGGGCACCCGGTCGGAGGTGATCAGGACCCGCAGCCGGCTGCCGCTGGCGGTGATCTCGCGCACGGTTCCGGGCCAGACGTTGCGGGGACTGCCGGTGGGCTTCTCGCGGTGGACGGACACCGCCTCGGGCGCGACGATCGCGAGTGCGGCCGTACCGGCCGGCGGCGCTTCGGCCGCGATCAGGGTGCCGCCCGCGTCGAGCGCGAGGCCGTCCGCGGTGGCCGTGCCGGGCCAGGCGTTGCGGCCGAGCATCCGGGCCACCCACGGGGACCGGGGGTGACGGGTGACCTCGGCGGGAGCCGCGTCCTGCAGTGCGCGGCCCTCGTCCAGGACGAGCACGCGGTCGGCGAGGGACACCGCCTCGACCGGGTCGTGGGTGACGATGAGGCACACGCCGCCGAAGCCCGCCAGGTGGGTGCGCAGCGTGTGCCGGACGTGGGAGCGGGTCGTCTGGTCCAGCGCGGCCAGCGGCTCGTCGAGCACCAGCAGCCGGGGGCGGGCGGCGAGCGCGCGGGCCAGGGCGACCCGACCGGCCTGTCCGCCGGACAGCTGGCCCGGCCTGCGGTGCGCCAGGTGGCCGACCCCGAGGCGGTCCAGCCAGGTCTGTGCCTCGCGGCGGGCCTCGGCTCGCGGGACTCCTCGGGCGCGCAGGCCGTAGGCGGTGTTGGTGAGCGCGCTCATGTGCGGGAAGAGGGCGCCGTCCTGCGGCACCCACGCGACCCGCCGCCGGTGCGGGGGCAGGTCGGTGACGTCGGTGCCGCCGAGGATGAGGTCCGCGTGGGCGCGGGGGGTGAGCCCGAGGAGCGCGCGGAGCAGGGTGGTCTTGCCGGCGCCGTTGGGGCCGACGACGGCGATGGTGGTGCCCGGGCCGGCGTCGAGGGTGAGCCGGGTGAAGCCGGTGACCTCGGCATGCATCGACCAGCGCTCCCCGGGCGGAGCCGGCCGGGGAGCGGCGGCCGTCGCTTCGGCCGGGACGGGATCGGTGTCGCCCTCGTGCGCGGTGCGGGGCGCACGGTCGGCCGGGGCGCCGGTCCACCGGCCGCGCAGGGTGACCAGCACGGTCATGGCGATGGCGAGGAGCAGCAGAGAGACCGAGGTCGCGGCCTCCGGGGCGTCCTGGAGCAGGAGATAGACCTGGAGCGGCAGGGTCTGCGTGGCGCCGGGCAGGTTGCCCGCGAAGGTGATCGTGGCACCGAACTCGCCGAGGGCCCGCGCCCAGGTCAGAGCCGCGCCCGCGACGACGCCGGGCGCCACCATGGGCAGCGTGACGGTGAAGAACACCCGCACCGGCGAGGCACCGAGGGACGCCGCCGTCTCCTCGTAGCGCGGGCGCAGTCCGCCGAGCGCGCCTTCCAGGCTGATGACGAGGAAGGGCATGGCCACGAAGGTCGCCGCGAGGACCGCGCCGGACGTGTGGAACGGCAGCGTCACGCCGAAGGTGTCCTCCAGCCACGGTCCGAGCAGTCCGCGCCGCCCGAAGGCGAGGAGCAGTGCGACTCCGCCGACCGTCGGGGGCAGCACCATCGGCAGCAGCACCAACGAGCGGACGAACGCCTTGCCCGGGAAGGGCACTCGGGCGAGCAGCCAGGCCAGCGGGACGCCGAGCAGCAGCGAGAGCCCCAGCGCCCAGACGGAGACCAGCAGCGACAGCTTCAGCGCCTCGACGGTACCGGGCGAGCTCAGATGACCGCCGAGCTCGCCCCACTCGGTCCGTGCGAGGACGCCGGCCAGCGGGAGCGCCAGGAAGGCCACCGCCGCGAGAGCGGGCAGCGCCAGCAGAAGGGGCGGACGGCCGCCGGACTTACCTACGCGAGGACGTTGCATGCACTGTTCCCGAAGACACGAGGACACGAGGACACGAGGACACAAGGACACAAGGACACGAAGACACAAGAACGGAGGACACCTGGTCATACCGATGACCCCCTCGGCTACGGCTTCTGGAAGCCGGCGTCCAGCAGGATCCTCTGGCCCTGCGCCGAGGACAGCCAGGCCACGAACGCCGCGGCGGCCTCGGCGTTCTTCGAGTCCTTGAGCGTGGCGGCCGGGTACTCGGCCACGGCGTTCTGCGCGTCGGGGATCCGGACGGCGTCGACCTTGTCCTTCGCGCTGTCGGCGTCGGTCTTGTAGACGAGGCCGGCGTCGGCCTCGCCGAGCTCGACCTTGCTGAGCACGGCACGCACGCTGGGCTCCTGGGAGACCGGCTGCACCGTGATCCGCTGCGCGTCGAGGATCTGCCTGCTGTACTTGCCCGCGGGCACCTCGGGCGCGGCGAGCACGACCTTGAGGCCGGTGTCAGCGAGATCCTTCAGCTCGTCGACCTTGTGCGGGTTGCCCTTGCCGGTGGCGATGACGAGTCGGTTCTTCGCGATGACGGTCGGTGTGCCGGCGTCGGCCCGCACCTTGTCCATGCTCCTGGTGTCGGCGGTGACGAGGACGTCGGCGGGGGCGCCCTGGGAGACCTGGGCGACGAGTTCCTGCGAGCCGGCGAAGGAGAAGGTGATCCTCGTGCCGGGGTGCGCCTTCTCGTAGGCCGCGCCCGCCGTCCGGAACACGTCGGTGAGCGAGGCGGCGGCGAGGACCGTCAGATCGGCCTCGGAAGCGGCGCCCGCGGGCCCGCCGGTGTCCTTCTCGGCGTCGGCGTCGCCACAGGCGGCGAGGGTGACCAGCAGCGCTGCGGCGAGGGCGGCAGCGGCGGCACGACGTCTGGTCGAAGACAGGGACATGAGGAACTGGACTCCTTGGCGACGAGGCGAGTACCGGCCGGTCGCGCCGACGGCCGATGGCTGCATATGCGCCACCGTAGAGCCAGAGTCCTCGCATCTGCAAGAAAGTAGTGGGAGTCTCCATGGCGAATGAGAGGTGCATCGTAGATATGGACGAGGCGTCTGGCTCCGCTGTCATGACCGCAGCGGCACCGTCGGTGGGACAGCGGCTCGGTGAGGGCCCGGTTCACTCTCAGGGCCCCGTGCGATGTGCCGAACGGCGCTCGGCCTTGTGGAATGGGCGCATCAGGCGCGCCGCCCGCTCAGGGGCGGGCGCGCGTCGTCGTGCCGCGGCTCCTCACGGCCGGGCCTGGGGTTCCGGGAGGGCGCATGGCGCCGCCACAGAGCATGACGCCGCCGCGCAAGGGCGCCCTCCGGCGGACCGGGTCGTGGTGCGCGCGCCACAGCGTGACGGTCGTGGTCCTGTGGCTGGTGGCCCTCGCGGGGCTTCAGGTGCTGGACCGGGCGGGCGGGGGCGACTACTCGGACGACTTCACCCTGCCCGGGTCCCAGTCCCAGGACGGCCTCGACGTGCTCAAGGCCCACGAGCCCGCCGCGGGCGGGTACAGCGCGCAGATCGTCCTGCACGATTCCGCAAAGCCGCTCACCGACGTCGGCGGACCGGTCGGCACGGCCGTCGGCAACCTGCAGAAGCTGCCCCATGTGCTCAGCGCGCAGAACCCCCTGCCCGCCCCCGGCACCCCGCCACCCGCCCAGGGCGCCACGAACGTCGGCCCGTTGTCGTCGGACGAGAAGACTGCGTACATCACCGTACGGTTCGACGTGCAGCCCTCCACGCTCGGGTCGTCCTACCTGGACGGTGTCGACAAGGCGGTGGAGCCGCTGCGCTCGGCGGACGTGCAGGTGGAGTACGGAGGCCCGCTCGGCGAACTGGCGCGTCCCCAGGCCGACGACCGCGGCAGCGAGGGCATCGGCTTCGCAGTCGCGATCCTGGTGCTGCTGATCGGCTTCGGCAGTGTCGCTGCCGCGGTGACCCCGCTGGTGACCGCGCTGATCGCGGTGATCTGCGGACTCGCCCTGCTGGGCCTGCTGGCGGCGGCCTTCACCTTCGCCACCGTCTCGCCCACGCTCGCCACGATGATCGGCCTGGGCGTCGGCATCGACTACGCGCTCTTCCTGATCACCCGCCACCGGCAGAACCTCATGGACGGACGCGACCCCGCCACGGCGGCCGGACTGGCGGCGGCGACCAGCGGCCGGGCCGTGCTCGTCTCCGGCAGCACGGTGATCATCGCCCTGTCCGGGCTGTGGGTGTCGGGGATCAGCTTCATCGGCAAGCTGGGGCTCGCCGCGGCCGTCACCGTCGTCACCGCCGTCCTCGGGGCGCTCACCCTGGTGCCGGCGGTGCTGGGGCTGCTCGGGCGGCACATCGACCGGCTCCACGTACGGCGGCCGATCGCCGAGACGGACGCCGCTCCCGGTGAGGCGGCGCACGGCACCTGGCACCGCTACGCCCAGCGGGTCGAGCGCCGCCCGTGGTGGTTCCTGGTCTCGGGCGTGCTGACCCTGGCGGTGCTGGCGGTGCCCCTGCTGTTCATCCAGCTCGGGCACATCGGCGACGGGGCCGACCCGAAGTCGTTCACCGACCGGCGCGCCTTCGACCTCATGTCGTCGGCCTTCGGCCCGGGTTCGAACGGGCCGCTGACACTGGTCATCGACCAGACGCACGTCCCCGCTTCCGACCGGTCGTCTCTGCAGTCCAAGGCGCAGAGCGCGCTGGCCCACGTCCCGGACGCGGCCGTCGTCACGCCGCTGAAGCCGACGTCGGACGGTGACGTGCTGATCGCGACGGCCTACTCCGTCGCCGCACCCCAGGACGAGAAGACCACCGAACTCACCAACCACCTCGTGGACGACGTCCTGCCGCAGGCGGTGTCCGGCACCGACGCCCGGACCTACGTCACCGGCACGACCGCCGCCCAGGTGGACTTCCTGGACATCGTCTCCAGCAGACTGCCGCTGATCATCGCCGTCGTCGTCGGCCTCGCCTTCCTCGTGATCCTCGTCGTCTTCCGCGGTGTGCTCGTCGCGGTCAAGGCGGCCGTGCTCAACGTGCTGTCGATCGGCGCCTCGTACGGTGTGGTGGTGGCGGTGTTCCAGTGGGGCTGGGGCGGGCCGGCCCTGGGCGTCTCGGGCGAGGTGCCCATCGAGAGCTACGTACCGATGATGATGTTCGCCATCGTCTTCGGGCTCAGCATGGACTACGAGATCTTCCTGCTGTCCCGCGTCCATGAGGCGTGGCTGCGCACCGGTGACCCGAAGGGGAGCGTCGCCCACGCCCTGGAGATCACCGCGCGGGTGATCACGTGCGCGGCCCTCATCATGGTCAGTGTCTTCGCCGCGTTCGTCATCAGCGACAACATCGTGGTCAAGATGCTCGGCCTGGGCCTCGCCGCGAGCGTGCTCATCGACGCCACCGTCGTCCGCCTGCTCCTCGTACCGGCCGCCATGACCCTGCTCGGCAGATCGGCGTGGTGGACGCCGCGGTGGCTTGACCGGATCCTGCCCCACATCGACGCGGAGGGCGAGGCCGCCGCCCACGCCGACGCCGAGCCGGCGCCGAGCCCGGCGTCCGGACGGGGCGGGCGGCGCTGACCCGGGGACCACGGGACCGGCGGACCCAGGTCAGCCGGGACCGGTGCCCCCGTCGGCCGTCCTAGGCGCCCACCACCACCGCGTAGGAGCCGAGGCCGAGGAGCCGGTCTCCGGGGATGTCGCCGAAAGCCGTGTACAGCGTCCTGACCTCGCCGGTCGCAGGGTCGAAGGCGATGTCCTTCACGGTGCCGTGCGCGGCGCCGTGTTCGGTGAGGATGCGGTGTCCGAGCGCCTCGCGATGGACGGGGAAACCGCTCTGTCCGGGATCGGCCGCCGTGCGGGAGCGCACGATGACGGCGTCCCGGCCCACCGCCTCGACCGCGTTCCAGGCGACGGCCGTGGCGTGCTTCGGGGCTCCGGACAGGCGCAGGCAGGCGATGCTCCGGCTGCGCGCGTCGATGGTCAGGGCCTCGACGCGCCCCAGCGGTTCGGCCTCGTCGGCGGTGATCACCGGGAGCCCCATGGCCTGGGTGAACAGCATCATGCCGGGCCTCCTTCCTCGACCGCGGGGGAACCCGCGTACGGCCGCGCGGCGTGCGCGCGGAACGCCTCCACCTGGGCGCTGAAGCTGGGCAGGTCGTCGGCGGCGAAGTGACGGGCGTGCGCCGGGACGACCAGAGCGCGCCCGGAGACGGCCAGCGTCTCCCCGCGCGGCACGAAGACCTTCCGCTTGTGCAGGTCGAGGTTCTCGTTCGCGGCGATCTCGAAGCCGACCACCTGTCCGCTGCCGCCGCCCTCGACCACGACGTCCAGGACCGTTCCGACCTCCGTCCCCTGGTCGGTGAGGACGGGCGCACCGAGGACCTGGCCCTGTTCGGCTTCGCCGGTCCCCACGACCTTGCCGCGCCTCTCCAGCACAGCCTCGCTCGGGATCATCACGGCGGACGGCCCGATCGCGTGCACCCCGGAGAAGGGCAGGCTCTCCTTCAGCGGCCCGGCCAGCAGACCGCGCCCGCTCAGGGTGAAACCGGTGATCCGGCCCGCCTGCGCGTCGAAGACGGTGTCCCGGATCTGGGCGACCGCCTCACCGGCCAGCGTCACGACCACCCGCTTGGTCAGTTCCGAGGCGAGCATGAGGGTGTTCACCGGGGACCCTCCCGGCCGGGCCGCCGGGCCGGACGCACCGCGATCACCGTGCCGCTGCGGCGCCTGGCCTGCACCACCAGAGCGGCCGCGGTGAGCACCCCCGCCACCGCGACGAGAAGGACCACCCAACTCCACCACTCCATCGCATACCTCCTCCGTACGTCTCATCCGCACGTCTCGTTCGTACGTCTCATCAGTACCGTCTTCGCCATGGCCGTCGTTCTGTCCGGCGGCGGTCCCTGGGCTATCCGGTTGCCCGCGGTACGGACTTGTACGCCTGGCGCGGCCGGAGTCGGCCGAGGAGGTCACCGCCGGGTCGGGTCCGCTCCAACCGGGCGCCGTACGAGTGAAGTTCGAAGCCCCGAAAGGAGCGGACGTGTCGATTCCCGCGCCCCGGGTAGGCGGCCGGACACATGTCGGCAGCGGCGGCGGCGCGGAGGCGGAGATGGACGCACTTGCACGACTGATCCAGCGGGCCATGACCCGAAGGGGCGTGTCGGCCGAAGTCGTCGCCGCCCGCACCGGCATCCGGACGCCGCGGATCAAGGCGTTCGCCGAGGACGGCGCGGCCGGCCCCGTCCGGCCCACCGAGGAGGAGTTGGACGCGCTCGCGCTCATGCTCTCCCTGCCCGCAGGGGAGTTGCTGGCGGCGGGTGGCCGGGACGTACGACGAGCGGGCGCGACGAGCTGAGGACCCTGCCCCGGCGACGTACGGCAGCCATGCCCCGGCGGTGCCCTGACACCCTCGGCAGGGCCCGCCCGGGGCGAGGCCGCGCGTCCTCCCCGGCAGCCGGGGGTCAGCCGTCGCGGTGCGCGCGCAGGACGAGCATGGCGCGGGACTCGACCTCCACCTCGCTGCCGCCCTTGATCAGCGGCCGGTAGTCGGTGTACGGGATGGCGGTGTCCACCTCCACCGCCCACCACGGGTCGAGCCCCTGGGGAACGGTGAAGGTGAGGGGCTCGCTGTGGGCGTTGAACAGCAGCAGGAACGAGTCGTCCACCACCGGCAGCCCCCGCAGGTCCGGTTCCGTGATGGCCTTGCCGTTGAGATGGACCATCAGGGACCTCGCGAATCCGGTGTCCCAGTCGGTGTCGGTCATCTCGCGTCCGGCCGGGGTGAACCAGGCGATGTCCTTCTCCTCGGTCCGGCCGCCCCGATGGGCGCGCCCGCTGCCCTGGGGAGCCCGGCCCTGGAAGAACCGCCGCCGGCGGAAGACGGGATGGTCCCGGCGCAGGGCGATCAGCTTGCGCGTGAAGTCGAGTAGTTCGGTGCCTTCGACGGCGTCCGACCAGTCGATCCAGGTCAGTTCGTTGTCCTGGCAGTAGGCGTTGTTGTTGCCGCGCTGGCTGCGTCCGAGTTCGTCACCGTGCAGCAGCATGGGCACGCCCTGGGAGAGCAGCAGGGTGGCGATGAAGTTGCGCTGCTGGCGGGCGCGGAGTTCGAGGACGCCGCGGTCGCGTGTGTCGCCCTCCGCGCCGCAGTTCCAGGAGCGGTTGTGGCTCTCGCCGTCCCGGTTGTCCTCACCGTTGGCCTCGTTGTGCTTGTCGTTGTACGAGACGAGATCGCGCAGGGTGAAGCCGTCGTGTGCGGTGACGAAGTTGACCGACGCGTAGGGGCGGCGGCCGTCGCTCTGGTACAGGTCCGAGGAACCGGTCAGGCGGGAGGCGAACTCACCGAGCGTGCCGCCCTCGCCGCGCCAGAAGTCGCGCACCGTGTCCCGGTACTTGCCGTTCCACTCGGTCCACAGCGGAGGGAAGTTGCCGACCTGGTAGCCGCCGTCACCGACGTCCCACGGCTCGGCGATGAGCTTCACCTGGGAGATGACCGGGTCCTGCTGGACGAGGTCGAAGAACGACGACAGACGGTCGACCTCGTGGAACTGGCGGGCCAGCGTCGCCGCCAGGTCGAACCGGAAGCCGTCGACGTGCATCTCGGTGACCCAGTACCGCAGCGAGTCCATGATGAGCTGGAGGGTGTGCGGATGGTTCATCCGCAGGCTGTTGCCCGTGCCGGTGGTGTCCCAGTAGAAGCGCCGGTCCTCGTCCGACAGCCGGTAGTAGGCCGCGTTGTCCAGACCGCGCAGCGACAGCACCGGCCCCAGGTGGTTGCCCTCGGCTGTGTGGTTGTAGACGACGTCGAGGATGACCTCGATCCCCGCCTCGTGCAGGGTCTTGACCATCGAGCGGAACTCCTGCACCTGCTCGCCCCGTTGCCCCGAGGAGCAGTAGGCGTTGTGCGGGGCGAAGAAGCCGATGGTGTTGTAGCCCCAGTAGTTGGAGAGGCCCCTCTCCACCAGCGCGTGGTCCTGGACGAACTGGTGGACCGGCATCAGCTCCACCGCGGTGACGCCCAGCTTGACGAAGTAGTCCACCATGGCGGGGTGCGCCATCGCGGCGTACGTACCGCGCATCGCCTCCGGAATCGCCGGGTGCGTCTGGGTCATGCCCCTCACATGGGCCTCGTAGACGACCGTCTCGTGATAGGGCGTCCGCGGCGGATGGTCGCTGCCCCAGTCGAAGTACGGGTTCACCACCACCGACTTGGGTGTGTACGGGGCGGAATCCAGGTCGTTCCGGCGCCCCGGGGCGTCGAAGTGGTAGGGGAACAGCGCCTCGTTCCACTCGACGTCGCCCTCGATCGCCTTGGCGTACGGGTCGAGCAGCAGCTTGCTGGGGTTGCAGCGCTCACCGTGCTCCGGCCGGTACGGCCCGTGCACCCGGAACCCGTACCGCCGGCCCGGGCCGACGTCCGGCAGGTAGACGTGGTGGACGAAGCCGTCCACCTCCTTCAGGGGGACACGCTCCTCGGTGCCGTCCTCGTCGAACAGGCACAGCTCCACCCGCTGCGCCACCTCCGAGAACACGGCGAAGTTCGTTCCCGTCCCGTCGAACGTCGCGCCCAGCGGCGACATCCGGCCCGGTCGCGGGCCCACCTCGGTACTCTCCTGCCAGATATGCACGACACGCCCCTCCCCGGACCCGGACGGCGGGGACACCCCGCTGCCGCCGTTCCCTTGTGCCCACGTCACCGGCGAACATGCGCACCCGGGCACGGCCCGCCCGCGCGAGGAGGGCCTGCCGGACAGCGGTGGTCCGCGTGCCGATCAGCGCGGCCGGCGGCTGTGCGGCACCCGGGCCACGGGACTCACCACCCCGTACAACTGGTCGAAGACATCCCGCAGCACGGGCCGGTCCGACGGCGAGGCCGTCACCACCGTCTGTTCCAGAAGCTGCCGACGACGTTCACGCGTGGCCTCCAGCACGCACTTCCCGGCGCCGGTCAGGCAGAACTCGCCCGAGGGCAGATGGCGCACCAGCGTGCGCTGTTCCAGCCGGTCGAGCAGCCGCGTGGCCGACGAGGGACTGACGCCGAGGCTTCCCGCGACCCCGCCCGGGTCCGAAGGCTCCGCGGCCAGGGCGAGCAGACCGCGCATCTGCTCCTCGGAGACCGTGGGAGCGGCATCGGCACGCGCCCGCCGCCACAACTCGATCATCGACACGGCGACCTGGTCCGCCGCCGAACTCACCTCGGCGGGTACGGGATCCACGGACATGGGCCTTTCCCTTCCTCGATGCCGTTGAGTAGTCCCCGCGCCTACCCATCTGACACCACCTCAGGCCCGCCTCCCTGTTCGAAAACTGCGTGAACTGGGGCGGAGCGCACACATGGTGCGCAAGGCGTCGGTCATCCGAGTGAGGTCCGCCGACGCCTCCCTCATGCGGGGCGCGCGGCGGCGCACACGCGGTTCACCGCTCCGGGGCGGCCTCGGCGAGCTCCGGTTCCAGGCCCTCGCCCACCGGGACCCGGCCCCGGCCGGCCTCGGTGCGCCACGCCTCGAACGCCCAGGTGGTGAGGGCTGCGACGGCCAGGCCCAGCAGCCAGCCCCCCAGTACGTCACTGAACCAGTGCACACCGAGGGCGACCCGGGTGAAGCCGACGCCCAGCACCGACAGCACCGCGACGCACCAGCACGCGACGCGCCAGGCACGCGGGATCAGGGGCAGCAGCACCAGCACGAAGACGGCGAAGGACGTCATGCCCGTCATCGCGTGACCCGACGGGAAGGAGTAGCCCGGCGCTTGCGCCACCGGGTCCTGCAGGGCGGGCCTGGCGCGCTCCACCACGACCTTGACCAGCAGGCCGATGAGCCCGCCGGCCACGGCCGTCACCGCCGCCCAGGCCGCCAGGCGCCACGCCCCGCGCCGAAGCAGCCACAGCGTGAGGACCGCGACGGCCGCGCGCAGGGTGACGGGATCCCACACCCGGTCGGACAGCACGTGCAGCACGTCGGTCCAGGCCGGGTGGTGGACGGCGAGCTCGTGCAGGCGCCGTGCCGCGCCCACGTCGATCTGCCGCAAGGGCCTCCACTGCCCCTCGACCAGGACGAGGAGCAGCGCGAAGAGCACCGCGGCCACGGCGGCGACGGCGGTGGAGGCCAGCAGCCGTGCCGCGTACCTGCGGTCGGCGCGCCGGCGGCGTTCGGCAAGGCGTCGTAGGACGGCTCGCGTGACCATGTTTCAGACTCCCGGGTCGGTCTGGATCGGGCCGGGGCACCGTCCCCTCACCGCTTCCAGCTGGGCGGCGAAGGACAGCCCGAGGAACAGCGCGATGGAGGTCAGATAGGCCCACAGCAACAGGGACATGAAGGCGCTCAGGGGCCCGTAGACGGCGTCGAACGAGCCGCTGAGGTTCAGGTAGAGGCTCAGCAGCCAGGTCAGGGTCATCCACAGCACCAGATACACGGCCGCGCCGAAGGCGAGCCAGGTGTAGCCGGGCTGTTTGCGGCGCGGTGAACGGCGGAAGACGGCGCTCGCGGAGATGAGGGCGAGCAGCAGTCCGACGGGCCAGCGCAGGATGTCCCAGGCCCCGCGGGCACTGTCGTCGAGGTGGTACACGGTGACCGCGGCCGAGGCGAGGTCGCCGCCTGCGACCATGACGACGAACCCGAGGCCGAGCGGGAGCCCCGCGCTGACGGACATCACCAGACCGCGCAGGTACTTGCGGTTGAAGGGACGGTCGCGTTCGTTGCCGTAGATCCGGTTGGCGCCCCGCTCTATCTGGCACATCGCCGTGGTGACGTTGACCAGTGAGAAGAGGGCTCCGAGCCAGAGCGCGGCCGCGGCGCCGTCGCCCGCTCTGCGCCGGCTGCGGGCGAGCGCGTCGTCGACGACCTCGGCGCTGGGGCCCCGGGCGATCCGGTGGATCGTCAGTTCGGCGAGCCTGCCGATGTCCTCGGTGTGCAGGGTGGTCGACAGACCGACGAAGGCGATCGCCATGGGGATGAGCGCGAGCACCGTCTGCAGCGCCAGGGCGCGGGAGTGGCTGAAGCCGTCGGCGTAGCGGAACCGCAGGAAGGCGTCCCGCAGCAGCGAGCCGCCGCCGTAACGGCGCAGCGCGGCCCAGGCCTCGTCGGCGGACAGCTCCTCCCCGCTCATGTCCCTCGTCTCGGGAACCTTCGTCGCGGTACCCATGTCACTCCCCTCGCACCGGCAGCAGCATGGTCAGAGCA
Organism: Streptomyces sp. NPDC053367; assembly: GCF_044545925.1. Taxonomy (NCBI): domain Bacteria; kingdom Bacillati; phylum Actinomycetota; class Actinomycetes; order Kitasatosporales; family Streptomycetaceae; genus Streptomyces; species Streptomyces sp. NPDC053367. Next base: position 359,691 of record NZ_JBITYN010000002.1, read on the forward strand.
CCCGGCCTGACCTCCGCGGTCAGGCGGTGTCCGGGCGTCACCGGATCGCCGTCCAGTTCGCGGGGCTGGGGGCCGTCGAAGCCGATCTCGGCCCGCCTGAAGGCGAAGAACTCCACGGGCGAGCCGTCTCTACGGCCGTCCCGCCCGCGGACGGTGTCCACGGCCGGGTCCACGACCCGCGACGGCGCCCGCGTACTGCCCCGCAACAGCGTCCGTACGGCCCGGATCCAGCCGCCCGGCCCCCGCGGGTCCAGGATCAGCAGGTTGAGCCGGCCGTCGTCGGGGCGGGCGTCCGGCAGCAGCGTCAGACCGCCCTGTACGGTGCCGACGTTGCCGAGCAGCACCATGCGGGCGCGGCGGCGCAGGACCGGGGCGTCGTCCAGGCGGACGCTCAGACTCATGCGAGGGGTGCGCAGCACGCGCAGGAGCGCCACCGCGTAGGCGGGCCAGCCCAGCAGGGACTTGGTCCGGTCGCTGTCGTTGGCGCGCTCCAGCATCGCGGCGTCCAGGCCCGCGCCGGACATGGCGGCGAAGTGGGTCGCGGCCAGCCCGTCGCCCTCGACACGGCCGAGGTCCACATGGTGGACGGCACCGCGCAGCGCGGCGTCGAGCGCCTCGGCGGGAGCCAGCGGCAGGCCGAGATTGCGCGCCAGGAGGTTGCCGGTCCCGCAGGGCACCAGGGCCAGCGGGATCCGGCTCCCCGCCAGGGCGTCGGCGGCCGCTCGCAGCGTACCGTCGCCGCCGCAGACCACCACGAGCGTCGCACCCTCGCGGACCGCCGCGGCCGTCTGTCCGCCCCCCGGGTCCTCGGCGGTGGTCTCGACGAACGCCGGTTCGGCACAGCCGTGTCGTTCCAGGACCCCCCGCAGGACGTCTCGTTCGGCGCGACCGGTGACCGTGGGGTTGAAGACCACGGCGACGTGACCGGGCAGCCGCCGCGAACGGTCGGCGACGGCCGTGCCGGCGGCTGCGGGACGAGCGGTCACGAACCCGTCCGCGAGTACGGCGCGCCCCACGATCAGCAGCGAGAGACCACCGTTCACCAGACCGCCCACGACATCGGTGGGATGGTGCATGCCCCGGTACATCCGGGCGACACCCACCGCGACCGGGACGAGGAACAGCAGCCCGGCCACGACGCCCCGCCACGGACCGCGCAGCCGGGACAGCACGAGCACGGCGAGCCCGCCGTAGACCGCGGTGGCCGCGCCGGTGTGGCCGGAGGTGTAACTGGAGGTGGGCAGTGAGCCGTCGAGACGGTCCACGTCCGGGCGGTGACGGTCGACCGCCACCGTCACGACGAGGAAGACGAGCGACTGCAACGACACGGCGAGAGCGAGGAAGGCGGCCTGCCGCCACAACGGCAGCCGCGGTATCAGGATCAGGCCCACACAGCTCACGGAGGTGACGGCGATCACCGTCGCGGTGTTGCCCGCCTCCGACACGATGGAGGACAGGACGGTGAGGGAACCCGTGCGCATCCGCACCAGGGCCTCGATGACCGCGTCCTCGACCGTCACGGGCCACAGGCCCTGGGCGGGGCCGGTGATCAGCAGGCCGGCGCCCACCACCAAGGCCGCCTGGCAGACGGTCAGCGCACCGATCCAGCGGGCCGACCAGCCGGTCCCGCGCAGCACCGGGGCGCGGCCGCCCCCGGCGGCACCGGGCTCCTCCGCGGGTCGCTCACCGGGCAACTCGTCCGGTCTTCCCGATACAGCGGTCGGCATCCGTACCCCCTGATCAGCGTCTCGCGGCGGTGACCGGCCGGAGACTGTCCTCTGGTTCACCGCCGTATGCCCGGCCGGCCCGGAAATAGGCGGGCCCGGTCCGCGCAGGGGACCGGGGCCAGGGCCGGGTTCGGCCGCCGCCGACATACGGAGGCGTCCGCCGGGCAAGCGCCTTGTCGGGCTCGTGGTGCAGCCCGCAGTGATCCGCCCTGATGGCCGAAACGGGAGATACGACGTGTTCCTCGACAGCAGACCGGAGCCCCGTGCCCATGACACCGCGACCGACGCGGCGGCCCGCAAGCAGCGGCTGCGCCGCCGCCTGGAACGGCTGATCGGCATCGCCGCCACCGAGGGGAACGACCTCGTACCCCTGCGCAACGGTGACGAGATATTCCCCGCGATGCTCGAGTCGATCCGTTCGGCCAGGCACACCGTCGACATGATGACGTTCGTGTACTGGCGCGGTCAGGTCGCCCGGGACTTCGCCTTCGCCCTCGCCGACCGCGCGCGGGCCGGCGTACGCGTCCGGCTGCTGCTGGACGGCTTCGGCGCCATGGAGATCGAGCAGCAGCTGCTGGACCACATGAACACGGCGGGCGTGCAGGTGGCCTGGTTCCGCAAGCCCGTCTGGCTGTCGCCGTTCAAGCAGAACCACCGCTGCCACCGCAAGGCCCTCGTCGTCGACGAGCACACCGCGTTCACCGGTGGCGTCGGCATAGCGGAGGAATGGTGCGGCGACGCCCGCAACCCGGGCGAGTGGCGCGACACCCATGTCCAGGTGCGCGGGCCCGCCGTGGACGGCATCGCCGCCGCGTTCGCGCAGAACTGGGCCGAGTGCCACGACGAACTCTTCGACGACCGCGACCGCTTCGGCGAACACCCGCAGGCCGGCTCGTCGATCGTGCAGGTGGTGCGCGGATCGGCCAGCATCGGCTGGCAGGACATGCAGACCCTCATCCGCGTCATGCTCACCTCCGCCGAGGAGCGATTCCGCCTGGCCACCGCCTACTTCGCGCCCGACACCTACTTCATCGACCTGCTGTGCCGGACCGCCCGCCGGGGCGTGCGCGTGGAGATCCTGCTCCCCGGCCCCCACACCGACCAGCGCGCCTGCCAGCTCGCCGGCCAGCACCACTACACACGCCTGCTGGAGGCCGGCGTCCACATCCGCCAGTACCAGCCGACGATGATGCACGCCAAGATCATCACCGTGGACTCGGTCGCCTCGCTGATCGGGTCCACCAACTTCAACCGCCGGTCCATGGACCACGACGAAGAGGTCATGCTCGCCGTCCTGGACGAGGAATTCACCGCCGAACTCGACCGCGACTACGACGAGGACCTGCGACGAAGCGTCGAGATCGACCTCGACCGGTGGAAACGGCGGGCCGCGCTCCAGCGCCTCAAGGAGGCCGCCGTCACCCCGATCCGACGCTTCCTCTGAGTCATCGGCGGAGCGAGCGGGCTCCGGGGCTGTCGCCCGTGAAGCGCCGGCCCGCGGCGATCTCGTCGCCGACCACCGACCAGACGGTCTCCTCGTCCTGGAAGGGGAGCGGATCGATCCGGCTCGTCTCCCGACGAACGCGCTCGACCTCGCGGTCCAGGCGCTCGAAACCGGCCCCCTCGTCGCCGTCGTCGCCGCTGAAGCCGAACTCGTCGAGCAGGCGCTGGAACCGGCTGGTGACCTGGACGAGGGAGGAGACGTCCGTGTGCAGTTCCCGCACGCTCTCCTCGTCGGGGTCGAGGGCGAGCACCTTGCCGGAGGCGGGATCGAGGGCGAGGTGGGCGTTGAGCAGCCAGCCGATGACGGGCCAGCCGCCCGCGTCCTGCGGGGCGTCGACGACCTCCCGGGCGAGCGGCAGGCGACCGGTGTCCTCGTCGGGCTCCCGCAGCAGGAGCGTCCCGGTGGGCACGCCGACGGTCCGCAGCAGACGTGCGCCGGCTGTCTCCGCCGCGGAGGGCGGGAAGGCGGTGGCGGGCAGGGTCGCGATCCGCTCCTCGCCGAAGACGTCGGCGAGCCGGGTGCGGGTGATGTCGAAAAGCACTGCCGGAACTCCGAATTGGGCGGCGGCACGGGCGCCAGGGACTTTCAGCGGATCGTAGCGGTGAGCGGTCCGTTACTCGCCCCGGGGCTCCGGCGGGCTGGGGCCTGGGCTCGTCCGGGTGCCTTCGGTCCGGTGGACCCGGACAGCGTTCAAGTACGAGCCGTTCTGCGCGACAGCGGTCCCGCGAAGCCGAGGCCACCGTGCGGACGAGGGACCGCGAATCGAACGACTCGCCCGCCCCGGCCGCCTGCCGTCCTGGTCACCGCACCCTCCATGGGTGAGCATGGTGAGCATGGTGGGCATGGACGCGTTCATCGGCAGGCTGAATCCCGACATGTATGTCGTCACGGCGACCGCGGGCGACGAGCGGGCGGGCTGTCTCGTGGGGTTCGCCTCGCAGTGCTCGCTGCGGCCGTTGCGGTTCGTGGTGTGGCTGTCCAAGGTGAACCGGACGTACGAGGTGGCGTGTGCCGCCGACTTCCTCGCCGTGCATGTCCTGACGCGACGGCAGCACGAGCTGGCCGCCCTGTTCGGCGGCGAGACCGGTCACTCGGTGGACAAGTTCGCCCGTGTCGACTGGACCGTCGCGCACGGCGGAGCCGCCGTCCTGCGCGACGCGTGTGCCTGGTTCGTGGGAAGGATCGAGCAGCGGATCGACGGGGGCGACCACGTCGGGTTCGTCCTGAGCCCCGCGCAGTCCGGCCAGGACGAGAAGGCCGACGGCGGGCCGTTGCTGCGCCTCGCGGACGCCCTGTCCATCGAGCCGGGGCATCCGGTGGACTGACAGCGTCCCGCTCCCGCGGCACCGGTGCGACGGGGCCGCGTCGTCGGAGGGGGCCGGTAGCCTCGGGCGCCATGGGGATCGAGACGGACGTCGTGGTCGGGTACCCGGACGACGACGAGGCCCGCCTACCACAGGTCGTCGGCCGCCGGTGCAAGAACACTCAACTCCCGGCAGCCGTCCCGGAGGCATTCCTACGCTCCGGTTCATGGCATGGCTGGAAGGCGTGCTCTGGGGGGCCTTTGGGGGCTTCGCCATGGAGGCGCTCGACTACATCATCGCGGTACGCCGCTGGCGCAGACTTCCCTGGAACGTGGGCGCGAGCACCCTCTCGCAGGGCTCACGGGCCGGCGCGCACCGGACCGAGCCCGACGAGGAACTGCCGGCGCCCGGGGTGCTGGCGTACTGCGTCGCGGGAGTGCTGAGGATCGCGGTCGGCGGGGGCGTCGCACTCGCCTGCACCGCGACCGCGCCGGGCCGGATGTCGGCCTGGCTCGCGGTCCTGGTGGGAGCCACGGCGCCGGTCGTGCTGGAGAAGGTCACGGCGTTCGTGCCGCTGGTGACGAGAGTCGGCCGTGAGGGCATCGCCGCGACGCTGCAGCAGCCCGCGTCCGGTCCCGAGCCGCTTCCGCCGCCCGAGGCGGTCTGGCCTCCCCCCACCGTCCAGGAGGCGGGCGCGCACCTGCCGACGGCACAGGGCGGAGCGGGCACGGCACCGACGGCTCAAGGAGGCCCCCATGCGAGCTGACCGCCTGATCGGGCGCATCGTCGCCGTCCTGTCACGGCGCTCCCCGGCCTTCCACGACCCGGCCTCCCGACGGCCCGCCTCCACGGCCGGCGGACACCCCTCCACGGCACCCGTGCCGCCGCACCTGCCCGAGTCGGCCGCCGCGCCCCCGACTCGCCCCGGCGCGCGGCTCAAGGGCGCAGGACTGGCCGACGCCGACCTGTGCGAGGCGGGCCTGGCCTACGCCAACCTCCGCAGCGCGGACCTGCGGGGCGCCAATCTGTCCCGCGCCGACCTCCAAGGCGCCGACCTCGAGATCGGCAACCTCACCGGGGCCCGTCTGCGGGGCACCAACCTGGCCACCGCCACCCTGCGCGAGGCCCATCTCAACCGCAGCGACCTGTACCAGGCCGACCTGCGCAACGCCGATCTGCGCCACGCGCGTCTGCAGGGCGCGACGCTGAGCCGTGCCGGCCTGGGCGCGGCGAACCTCAGCAACGCCGTCCTGCGCAACGCCACCCTGCGCTCGGCCGATCTTCGGGGCGCCGACCTCACCGGCGCCGACCTGTGGAACGCGGACCTCACCGGCGCCGACCTGCGGGGCGCCCAGCTGCGCACCCGCCTCGGCAGCGCCGTCCTGGACGAGGCCGACCTGTGCGGCACCTACCTGCACGGTCACGACCTCACCGAGGCCCGCCTGCGCGGCGCCAACCTGCGGGGTGCCAACCTCCACCGGGCCCTCCTCGCCGGTGCGGACCTCCGGGACGCCGACCTCAGCGACGCCCACATCTGGTACGCCAACCTCCGCAACGCCGACCTCCGCGGCGCCAACCTCCTCAACACCATCGGCGACGACGACCCCGACACCCCCACGGTGGACTCGCTCCAACTGGACGGCGTCCACTGGTCCCTGGAGACGGAGTGGCCCCCCGACGTGCACACCACCATCCTGTCCCGGTCGGTCTCCCTGGGGAACGGCCACTTCGTCGTGACCCTCGGCCACGTCCCGCAGTGCACCGGAGTACCCGAGACCGTCTGAGCACCGCGCCGGACCGGGCGCAGGAGGCCGGGGAGGGCGTTGTCAGTGGCCTGTCCTAGAGTTCCCGTCACTTGATCACAGAGGTGCGGGGAGGCACGTGTGGGGTGGGTGACGGCCGGCGGCTACGAGGTCGCGCTGGAGGCCGGGAAGGTGATCTGCCGCAACGCGGCGGGGCGGCGGCTGAAGTCCGTACCGGCGAAGCTCGCCGACGATCCCGCCGTGGTGGGACTGCGCCAGCTCGCCGAATGGCTGGAACGGCACGAGCGGCAGTGCCTGGCCGACGTCGAGCGGTGGATGGTGCGCTCCCTGCCGGTGCCCTTCGCCGTCATCGCCCGGGTGTGGCCCGATCCGGCCTGGCGGAACGCACTGCGCGACCTGGTGGTCACCGGACCCGACGGCGAGGTCGCCGGCTTCCTCCGGGACGCCGACCTCGGCCGCGGACTGGGCCTCGTCGACCTCGACGGCGACACCGTACGCATCACCTCCGACCGCGTCCGCATCCCGCACCCGGTGCTCCTCGACGAACTGGAGGACCTGCGGGAGTTCGCCGTGGAACTGGGCCTGGAACAGCGCGCCCAGCAGCTCTTCCGCGAGGTGTGGCACCGCCCCGACGGTGTCGACCCCGAGGCCCGCACCGTCGAGGACTACGCGGGCGGCGTGTTCAAGGAACTGCGCTTCCTGCACGGCCGGGCCACCCAGCTCGGCTACCGCGTCCGCGGCGGCGACGCCGTCTGCTCCCTGCGCGAGGACGGCCGCGCGATCGAGGCCCGGGTCTGGATCGGCGACTACGACTCCTACTTCGAGACGGAGACCGGCCCGCTGACCTTCACGGACGCCTCGGGACGCCCGCTGAGGCTCGGTCAGGTCGGGCCGGTGTCCTGGTCGGAAGGCATGCGCATGGCGGCCGCGCTGTACGCCGGGCGCGACATCGAGGACGAGGAGAAGGCCGCATGAGCACCTACGACGAGACCACCGCGGCCGCGCTGCTGGAGGCGGGTGCCGTCCTGCCGCCCGGCACCACCGCCCGTGAGGACGCCGACACCCTCACCGTCCGCACCTACACCCACCCCGCCCTCGACGACCGGCGCGTCGTCCGGCTCGTGCCGGGCACCCTCGGCGAGGCCGAGGACCTCGCCCTGGAGTTCCTGGGCCTCGCCCGCGAGCCGGAGACCCCCCGGGTGGGCCAGGTCCGCCGGGAGACCCTGGGCTTCCCCGCCTGGGCGCTGGTCAACGACCCGGCCAACGGCCACCACGCGCTGGCCCTGGTCAAGGACGTCGAACGGCTCGCCCGCCAGGCCAAGTCCCGCCCCGGCACCGCCAAGGAGGGCTTCGAGGCCCTCGGCGACCAGCTCGGCCGCGCGGTACCGCACTTCCTGCCGACCTTCTACGAGCAGGCGGCGCGGATCTTCCTCCAGCACGAGAACACGACATACGCCTCCGCCTTCTTCGGCAAGGCGCGCGAGGCCGAGCGGGTGCACGCCCTCACCGTCGACGAGGACCGGCAGCGGGCGGTGTTCCTGGAGTTCGCGTTCGCGGGCGCGCTGACCGTCAAGGCCCTCAAGGAGCATGTGAAGGACCTCGCCCGCCGGCTCGACCCGGCCGAGGCGTGGGTGCAGTACCGGCAGCTGACGGTGGAGCGCTGCGCGGCCGGCATGCCGCCGTACGCCTCCCTGCCGCAGGACGCGCGCAGCCTGATCAAGGCGGCGGGCCTGTCCCGGGTCACCGAGGAGTGCTCCCTCGTCGCCGACCTGATCGCCTCCCCGGCCGCGGTCCGCGCCCCCGCCTCCTTCTGGAACACCTACCGGGCCACGCTGTCCGTCCTCGCCGAGCAGCGGCCGTCCGCGCGGACCCGCCTGCTGGAGATCATGCCGAACGGTCTGGGCGGCAGCGTCGAGGACGACGAGTTCTGGCTGGCACTGCTGACGGAGACCGGAGCCGACCGGCTGCTGACCGGCGAGGACACCGAGGCCGCCGCTTCGGTCGACGCCGCGGAATGGCTCGGCCGCTGGGCCACGCACCGCAAGCACGGCGCCTCCTTCTGCGACCGCTCCCCGGCCACCCTCGCGCTCGTCGAGCGGATGGCGCCACGCCTGCGCGCGGACGGCAGACCGGTCGACCTCTTCACCGGCCGCTGGCACGCGGGCGCCGACCTCGACCTGCTGGACCTGTGCGCGGCGCACGGCGTCCCGCTGACCGTCCCCGGCCCGGACACGCCCGTCCACCTGAGCCTGGACCGCTGGCTGCGCGAGACCCGGCCCGGCCGCCGCGACCTGACCGCCACCGCCGCCGACCCGCGGCTGCGGCGCCTGCTCCACGAGGCGATCGGCGCCCTGGGCGGCAACCGGGCCTCCTCCGAGGTGCTGGAGTCGCTCGCCGCGCACCCGGTGCTGGGCGAAGTGCTGCGCGAGTGGCTCTCCGCCCGGGCGGGGGACTTCACCCGCGCGACCGGCCTGCCCGGCGCCCGCGCGGCCCTGGACCGGCTGCGGCCCTTCCGCCCGGTGGCCGCCCGGGTCGACGCCGACGCCGTCGGCCGGGTCGCCGCCCACGAGATCGCGCCGCTGCTCGGCCGCACCCTGCGCGCGGGCATCCTCGACGAACTGGGCTGGCCCGCCCTCGACGAGGCGCTGCGGGCGCTCGACGCCGAGACCGGCCCCAAGGGCCACCGCGACGACGTGGCGGTCAGCGAGGCGTGGCCCGCGCTGATCGTCTCCCGCGGCGACAAGGCGATCGTCGTCGGCCCGGAGAAGGTGCTCCTCGAACACGACCTGCGGCTGCCCGTCGAGCTCGACCGCTGGAGCCGCCCGCAGTTCCGCTACACCGACGGCGAACTGCTGGTGATGTGGCGGCACGACGGCAAGCAGTACGGCTACTGGTCCGCCCGGCCGTCGGAGGTGTTCACCCTCGGCGGCGAACAACTCGGCTACGGCCACGGCCACCACGTCGGCCTGCCCTCGATCCCGCTGCCCGGCGGCGGCCGCGCCACCGGCGGCCGCACCCTGCACGCCGGGGACACCGTGCTGCCGCCGAGCCGCCCGCTGATCGGCGACGGCACCACCCTGTGGCGCCAGGGCAGACAGGGCAAGCAGCAGGTGTGGCTGGAGTACGACCCGGTGACCGGCACGCACGGGAGGGCCTCGCTGCCCGCACTCCTGGCGTCCGGTGTCCGCGAGGGCGCGTCGCTGCACCAGGCGGTGTGCGAGGTGCTGCCGCTGCAACCGGGCCTGGAGCACAGCCCGTTCGGCACCGACGGCACGGTCCTCGGGCGCTGGGTGCGCACGGAGAAGGACGGTGACGAGACGCGCACGACCACCGGTACACCGGACGGCCGTACGGTCACCATGACGCGCGGCATCCCGCTCGGCACCCTGCGACTGCCCGGGGGCGCCGAACCCGTCGCCGCGCTCTTCGGCGGTCACCTGGCCCTCTTCACGGCCGGTGACACCTCCGAGGACGGTCTGCTCGGCGGGGTGACGCCGGGGCAGAAGGGCGGCGAGTTCGCCGCCGGCACACGGTTCGTGCCGCACCTTCCCTACTGGCACGCCCTGCGTCCGCGCGACGAGCGGGGCTCGGCGGCGCTGCGCGCCCTCAGCGACGAGCGGGCGGCCGAGCTCCTGCGTGTGGGCGCCGCTGCCCTGGCGGAGCGTCAGGCGCTGATCGCCGCGGCCGACGAGGCGACCCGCGGCGGTATCGCGACCGCCGACGAGTTCGTCCGGCGGGCGGTGGCCCCGGCACTTCCCGACCTCACCGACGAGCGGCTGCTCCTCGGCGTCTCCTCCCTGGTCCGCACGGCACTGCGGCTCACCGAGTCGGCCGCCGCCCTCACGGCGCCGCCCGCGCCGCGGGCGACGCCGGACAGACGGCGCACCGAGGGCATGTTCGCCGACTACAGCCCCGAGCACGGTGACGACCGGACGCTGCGCGAGGCCACCGCGGGCATCGCCCATCTGTGGGGCGGGTGGCACAGCGAGCAGCGGTGGACCGTGCTCCGCCAGGTCCGCTCCGTCAACCACGTGCTGTCCGGGCACCCCGCGCAGGGCAAGCCGCTGCCCGCCGAGCACGGGCGTCCGGCCCCGCTCGGCGACGGCTGGACCAGCGACGAGCTCACCGTCCCCGGCATCGGCACGATCTGGCCGTCGCTGCTGGGCGTCCTGCGGCCGCTCGCCTACCGCGCGGCCTCGCCGGCCGTGCCCGGCGCCGAACGCGAGGCGCTGCTCCTGCTGTTCGAGGCCCTGACCGAGGGCCCGCTCGCCGCGCCCGGGGACGCGCTGCGCGAGATTGTCCTGGCCGAGCCGGCGCGGAAGCAGCAGCGCGAGGGCCAGGTGCTGCGCCGGGACGGCCGTACCGTCGTCGTGCTCGGCTGCCAGCGCATCGACACCGCTCGCGGCCAGGTGCGCTGGCTCGCCCTGGACCACGACCCCACCGGGGAGTTCGGGGCGATCGCGCACTTCACCCTGGAGGAGGAGACCCGGCACCGGCCGGCGTTCCCCGCCGACGGGCTCGCCGCCGTCGCCCGGCTGGTCCGGGACAAGGGTGCCGCGCCGTGGCGGCCCGAGGCGGTCCACGCGCTCGCCGCCGCGACGCACGGCGGGCTGGGCCCGCTCCAGTCCACCGTGCTGCTCGCCGCCCAGCCGCACGACCGCGACGCCGACGCGCTCGCCCTGACGGGCCTGAAGCCGCGTCAGATGGACCAGGCCAACGACATGCTGGGCTCACTGTCCGCCGGCGACCGCAGGGCGCTGCTCGGGGCGCTGCTGCCCGCCGACCCCGCCGACCTGTGGACGACCGGGCCGGACGTCGACGCCGCCGGCCGGGTGTGGGCCGAGCGGCTGGGGTCCGTGGTGCGGCTGTCCGAGGACGTCATGGCCGACCTCGCCGGACTGCCCTGCACCGCCGCCGGGGCCGTGCTCAACCCGCGGCGCACCGCCTGGCTCAGCCGGACCACGGTCCTGCGTCCCGACAAGGACGGCAACCTCGTCCCCGAGGACCCCGCCGCCGTCCCCGCCAGGGGCGCCCTGGTGACCGCGGTCGCCTCCCTCGCCTCGCTCGCCTACGGCCTGCCCTACGGGCACCTCCTGCGCTCCGCGCTGCCCGAGGGCCTCGCCGCCCTGCGCCGCCGCCTCGCCGACCCGGAGCTCCTGCTCGACCTCGACGTCGAGTGGACCGAGCAGGGCACCCCGACCGCCGTCGAGATCCGCAAGGCCCACGGGCTCCCGCCCACCGGCGGCGCCGACGCGGACGGACTCACCCGCGTCGGGGAGGCGCTGGTGCTGCGCCCGTGGCACGGCGACACCGAGACGACACTGGTCCGGCCCGCCGGGCTCACCGGGCCCGACGACGCCGTCCTCGGGCTGCTGGAGGGGCTCGTCGGTCCCCTGCGGGGCGCCGGACTGCGGGCGCTGCGCACGATCCTGGCCGACGACCTCGCCCGGACCCTCGCGCAGGGCACCGACCGGGAGGGGCCCGTCGGACACGCCCAGGACCCCATGGTCAGTGCGCCCACGCTGGTCGCCGAGGTCCGCTCGGCCCATGGTCTGAGCGAGGACGCGGCCGTGCTCTACCTCCAGTTGCTGGCCCTGCCCGACCCCACGGACCGCAACTGCGCCCGCTGGACCGGTTGGAAGCCGGCCCGGGCGAAGAAGGCCCGCGCCGAGCTGGCCGCGACCGACCTGGTCGTCGAGGCCAAGCGGGCGCGGGCCGGGCGCACGCTCTTCCTGCCCTGCGGCTGGCGCGACCTCAAGGGCGCCGCGCTGCCGGTGGAGACGTGGAAGGAGGGCCTCTACCCGATCCACGAACGCGTCCGCACCGTTCCGATGCTGCCCGTCCCCGAACTGTTCGCCCGCGCCTGGCAGCGCGTGCGGTCCGGCGACGCGCCCGCGTACGAGGAACTCGCCACGCGTGCCACCCGCAAGGGGCGGCGCCGATGACGACCGCCCAGGCCCCCTCCCCGCCCGACCGACCGGAAGACCCGCAGCCCATGACCGCAACCCTCGCCCCCGGCACGGCCCGTCAGATCGTCCCGCCGGAGGACCTGTACGCCACCGAGCTGGCCTTCCTCGCCGCCTACGACGACGGGCCGCGCCCACCCGCGTGGCGGCTCACGCCGCGTGCCGTGGTCACGTTCGTCATGGGCAGCGGCGGCGAGGCGCTGCGGCTGCCCGACACCGCCGAGGCGCCGGACGGCGTGCCGCGCCGCCTGGTCGTGACGGGCAAGTTCGTCGGCGACCGCGCCCTGGTCGAGCGGTGCGTCGTCACCCTCGCCGGCGAGCGCGGCCTGCTGCTCGTCGGCGAGCCCGGCACCGCCAAGTCGATGCTGTCCGAGCTGCTGTCGGCCGCCGTGTGCGGCACCAGCGGCCTGGTCGTGCAGGGCACGGCGGGCACCACCGAGGACCAGCTCAAGTACGGCTGGAACTACGCCCTGCTGCTGGCCCAGGGCCCGAGCCCGAAGGCCCTCGTACCCTCCCCGGTGCTCACCGCCATGAACCGGGGCGCCATCGCCCGGGTCGAAGAGGTCACACGCTGTCTGCCCGAGGTGCAGGACAGCCTGGTCTCCCTGCTGTCGGAGCGGCGCATCGCCATACCCGAACTGGCGGGCGGCGAGGACGCGTTGGCGCACGCCGCGCCCGGCTTCAACCTCATCGCCACCGCCAACCTGCGCGACAGGGGCGTCTCCGAGATGTCCGCCGCGCTCAAGCGCCGCTTCAACTTCGAGACGGTCGGCCCGATCCCCGACCTCGACGCCGAGTGCGCGCTGGTGCGCAGCCAGGCCCGGGCCTCCGTGGAGCGCGCCGGTGCGCCCTTCCAGGTCGACGACGCCGTACTGGAGGCCCTGGTGACCGCCTTCCGCGATCTGCGCGAGGGCCGGTCGGCGGAGGGCTGGGAGGTGGAGCGTCCCTCCACCGTGATGAGCACCGCCGAGGCCGTGTCCGTCGCGGGCGCCCTGGCACTGGCCGCGGCCTACTTCCCCGGCGACCGCGATGTGCTCGGACTGCTGCCGGGGCACCTGCTCGGCGTGGTCCGCAAGGACGACCCCGCCGACGCGGCCCGGCTGCGCGGCTACTGGGACGGCCCGGTCCGGCGCCGCGCCGAACAGGGCTCAGCCACCTGGCGCACCCTGTGGGACCTGCGCACGGTCCTGGAGGGCTGAGCACCGTGCCCCTCACCCCCGACGAGGCCGTGGCGGCCCTGACCGACCCGGCGGCGCCCTATCTGATCGGCGTGCGCCACCACGCGCCGTCCCTGGCCGCCGCCGTGCCCGCGCTGCTGGACGCGGCCCGGCCCGACGTGCTCCTCGTCGAGCTGCCGCACGAGATGCAGCAGTGGCTGCCCTGGCTGGGCCACGAGGACACGCGCGCCCCGGTCGCCCTGGCCGCCGCTCCGGACGCCGGGGGAGGTCCGGCCTTCTACCCCTTCGCCGACTTCTCACCGGAACTCGTCGCCGTGCGCTGGGCCACGGGGCACGGCATCCCGGTCGTCGCCTGCGACCTGCCGCTCGCCGACCGGGCATGGGGCGAGGCGCGCGCTACGGCGGGGAAGGCGGCCGGTGGTCCCGGCCTCGCGGACGCCCTGCGGGAGCGGCTCACCGGCCGCCCCGGGGACGACCTGTGGGACCGCCTCGTGGAGGCCACAGCCCCCGGCTCCCCGCCCGAGGCGCTGCGCCGGGCGGCGCTGCTCACGGGCTGGGCGCTGCGCGAGGACGCCGCCGCCGCGGGCGGGGTACCCGAGCTGGACCTGCGACGCGAACGCTGGATGCGCGCACGTCTCGCCGCCGCCACCGCCCGGGGCGAGCGGGCCGCCGTGGTCGTCGGGGCCTTCCACGCCCCGGCACTGCTCACGCCCCAGCCGGAACCCGAGCCGCTCGACGAGCCCGCGCAGCGGGGGAGTTGGGCGACCTCGCTCATCCCGTACGCCTACCCGCTGCTGGACGAGCGCTCCGGCTATCCGGCGGGCATCCGGGACCCGGAGTGGCAGCACCTCGTGCTGCGCGCGGCGGGCGATCCGGCCGCCCTGGAGGAGGCCCTCACCCGGGCGGCCGTGGGCGTGTGCGCGGAGCTGCGCTCCCTCGGCCATGCCTCGGGGCCCGCCGACGCCCGCGAGATCAGCCGCCTGGCCGGTGATCTGGCGCGCCTGCGCGGACTGCCCGCCGCGGGGCGCGGCGAGCTGGTGGAGGCCGTGCAGACGGTACTCGCCCAGGGCGAACCGTACGGCCGGGGGCGGGCCGTGGCCCGCGCGATGAAGCGGGTGCTCGTCGGTACGCGCACCGGCCGTCCGGCTCCCGGCGCGCCGCGCAGCGGCCTCGCCCCGGCGGTGGAGTCGGAGGCGGCGGCCCTGGGCCTGCCCGGCCCGGACAGCCGTGGCGCCGGCGCCGCACGCGATCTGCGGCTGGACCCCCTCCGCTCCGACCTGGACCGCCGCCGCGAACTGCTGCTGCGCCGGCTGACGGTGTGCGGGGTGCCGTACGCCGAGCCCAAGGAGGTCGTCGGCGCGGGCGGGGCCGATGCGCTCACCTCACGCTGGGAGGTCCGCTGGACCCCCGCCACCGCGGCCATGCTGACCGCGGCCGGGGTGCGCGGGGTCACGCCCGCACAGGCGGCCGAGGGCGTACTGCGCGAGCGCCGCGGGGCCGAGCGGGACGAGGGCGGCTCGACGGCCGCGCAGATCCTGCAAGGACTGGGCGAGGCCGCGCAGTGCGGCCTGCCGCAGCTGGTGGACGAACGGCTCGACGACCTCGCCGGCACCCTGCCGCAGGCCGGTACGCTCCCCGAACTCCTCGGCGGCCTCGCCCTGCTGGACCGGCTGCGCGCCGGTCACATCGCCGGGCTCGGACCCGACGAGGAGCGGGCGGCCCGGGCCGTCGCCGTGGCCGAACTGCTCACCGCGGCGGCGGTGCGCCAGGTGGACGGCCTCACCGGTTCCGAGGACCCCGCCGACGCGCAGGCCCTGCTCCAACTCGCCCACCGCGCCGACGCGCCGGGCGGCATCCGGCTCACCGACGCGCTCGCCCGTCTCGCCGCCGACGGCTCGCCGCTGATGCGGGGCGCCGCGGGCGCCGTACGCGTGCTGCTCGGGCACGAGGAGCCCGCCGCGCTCGGCGGCCGGGTCGCCTCCTGGGTGGACTCCGCCACCGGTCCCGGGTCCCGCTCCGCCCTCACCGCCCGTCTCGCCGGAGTGCTGACGGCCGCCGGACCGCTCCTGGAGGCGGCGCCGGCCGCGCTGGAACCCCTCCTCGAGCGTGTCACGGACCTGCCCGACCGGGCCTTCCTGGACCGGCTCCCGGCACTGCGCGCAGGCTTCGACACCCTGAGCCCGGCCGCCCGCGACCGCCTCCTCACGGTCGTCGAGGAACGCCTCGGCGCCACCCACCTGGCCGACACCGCAGGCGCCGACCCCGCCGCGCTCGCCGCCTGGACCGGCGCGGACCTCGCCGCCCGGGCGGCACTCCGGGCGCTGGACCTGCTGCCGCCACCGACCGGGGACAGCCCCCCGGAACCGCACGAGGCGCCTGCCGCCGCGCCCACCGAGGACAGCCGTGTCGCCCCCGCCGACCGCTGGCGGCTGGTCCTGGGACGCCGTAACGACCGACTGCCGCCGTCCGCCGCGGCGTTGGCCACCGCGCTGGACGAGTTGTACGGCAGCGGACGCGGCGAGGGCAGCCGGGGCGAGCTGCCCGGCGCAGGATCGGGTGGCGGCCGCGAGGCGCCCTACCCGGGCGTGCGGGAGTGGTCGGAGGAACTGGCCGCCCTGTTCGGGCCCGGCATCCGGGAGGAGGTGCTGGCGGCGGCGGCCGCGTCCGGCCGCGCCGACGTGTTCGCCGAACTCGACCCGGACAGCGTGCGCCCGTCCGTCGACCTGCTGCGTACCGTGCTCCGGCACGCCGGCGGACTGCCCGAGGCCCGGCTGGCCGCGCTGCGCCCGCTCGTCCGCCGTCTCGTCGACGCGCTGACCCGGGAGCTCGCCACCCGTCTGCGCCCGGCGCTGCACGGCACGGCGCTGCCCCGCCCCAGCCGACGGCCCGGCGGCGGCCTGGACCTGCCCCGCACCCTGCGCGCCAACCTGGCGACCGCGCGGCGCGCCCCGGACGGCACCGTCCAGGTCATCCCCGAACGGCCCGTCTTCCGCAGCAGGGCCAAGCGCGCCGCCGACTGGCGGCTGATCCTCGTCACCGACGTGTCGGGCTCGATGGAGGCGTCCACGGTCTGGGCCGCGCTCACGGCCTCCGTACTGGCCGGGGTGCCCACGCTGTCCACCCACTTCCTCGCCTTCTCCACGGAGGTCATCGACCTCACCGGCCATGTCGACGACCCGTTGTCCCTGCTGCTCGAGGTCAGCGTCGGCGGCGGCACGCACATCGCCGCGGGACTGCGGCACGCCCGTGAGCTCGTCACCGTGCCCTCGCGGACCCTCGTCGTGGTGGTCAGCGACTTCGAGGAGGGCTACCCGCTCGGCGGGCTGCTCGCCGAGGTCCGGGCCCTGGTCGGCGCCGGCTGCCACGTCCTGGGCTGCGCGAGCCTGGACGACGCGGGCCGCCCCCGCTACTCCACCGGCGTCGCCGGGCAGCTCGTCGCCGCGGGCATGCCGGTCGCCGCCCTCAGTCCGCTCGAACTCGCCCGCTGGGTAGGAGAGAAGATCGCATGAGCCCGGGCCTTCCCGCGGTCGCCCCGTCCGTGACCGCCGAGCTGGTCGGGGCGTTGTCGCCCCGTCTGCGCAAACGGCTCGACGCCGGTGTCGCCAAGCTGGCCGGCCGCCCCCTGGTCGTGGACGGCGACACCGTACGCCTCGCCGTGGACGACGACACCGACCTCGAACTGCACGCCCCCGGCGGGGTGGTGACCGACCCGGACGCGATCCGCTGCGGCTGCCTCCTCGCCCCCGACTGCCTGCACCGCGCCGCGGCGGCCTCGGCGGCGCCGATCGCTGAGCCGGAACCGGACGACTCCCTGGCCGGAGTGCCGGTGGGCCAGCCGGTCGGGGAGTCGGCCGAGGCGCCGGTGGCTGAGCCGGTCGGGCTGTCGGCCGGGGTACCGGGACCGGGGCGGGAGTCGGACGGCGTATCGGCCGGGGTGCCGGTGGGCGAGCCGGTCGGGCTGTCCGCCGGGGTGCCGGTGGGGGAGTCGGCCGAGGCGCCGGTGGCTGAGCCGGTCGGGCTGTCGGCCGGGGTACCGGGACCGGGGCGGGAGTCGGACGGCGTATCGGCCGGGGTGCCGGTGGGCGAGCCGGTCGGGCTGTCCGCCGGGGTGCCGGTGGGGGAGTCGGCCGGGGAACCGGCTGCGGCGCCGACGGATGCGCGGGGCGACGCTTCGGCTGCCGTACTGCCGCATGAGCCGGCCGGCGCATCCACCGCGGCCGCGGCCGTTCCCCCGGAAGCGGCCGACTCCCAGCCGTCGCAGCCCGCACACGCGCCCGCGACGGAGCCTCACCCGCACACCGAGCCGCAGCCGCACCCGGCCCCCGACACCGCCACCCCCGCCCAGCACACCGCCGCCCAGGCCCTGCGCACCGCGGCAGCGGGAGTGCTCGACGCGGGCACGGACGGCGCGGGCGCCGTTCCTCAGGCGGAGTTGCTGCGCGCCGCGCACACCGCGCGGCTGGCCGGGCTGCCCCGGGCCGCGGCCGCGGCGGTGTCCGTGGTCACCGGGCTGCGCGCGGCCCGTGCCGCCGACCCGTCGTACCGCCTCGCCGACCTCGTCACCGCGCTCCAGGACGTCCTCGGTGCCGCGCATCGCATCCCGCGTGCCGTAGGGCCGGAGCTGACCGCGCTGCGCGGAAGCGTCCGCCAGCCCTACCGCCCGGACGGCTCGCTGCGCCTGTACGGACTCTTCTCCGAGCCGGTCCTCACGACGACCGGTTACACGGGGGCCGTCACCTGGACCGCCGATGCCGAGGGCCGCCTGTACACCGTCTCCGACGTGGCGCCGGGCGGCCCGGGCCGGGCGGTGGGAGCGGCCGACCGCGCCGTACGCATCGGCGACACGGCGCTGACGCACCGTGAGCTGTCACGGGCGGGGCTCGCCGTGTCCGGTGCGACCGTCTCCCCGACGGGCCGGCTCGGCGCGGGGGCGGGCGTACGGGCGGTGCGCGCGTCCGGCGCGGCCTGGCACGCCGAGCCCCTGGACCGGCTGTGGGCGGTACCCGCCGCCGAACAGGCCGTGCGCGCCCTCGCCGAAGACACTCCCCACGACCTGCTGTTCCTCGACGTCACCCTCGGCGGCACGGTCCGTGAGGCGGCGGGCGACTGTCTGCTCGCCGACTGCGACGGTCTGACCGTACGGCTCGCCGCCGCCCACGACCATCCCGTGCTGCCCCACCGCGACAACCTGCGTCTGCTGGCCGCCGCCCGGGGCAGTCGGCTGAGGGTCGTCGCCCGGCTGGTCCCGGCCGCGCACGCCCGCGCCCTGCTGCTCGCCGTCAGCCACCCGACCGACCCCGAGGCCCGGCTCGACTTGGGACTCGACCGCCTCCAGCAGGCGGACCTGCCCGAGCGTCCCCGGTCCGGGCCCGTCGCGGTGACGCCCGTGCCCGACGAGGCTCCCCTGCACCTGCTGCGCCGCCGCGTCCACCAGGCGGTGTCCGGCGGACGCCGGGTGCTCGCCTTCCCCGGGGACACCGCCGCCGACAGCGGGCGCCTGCGGCGGTCCGGGCTCGGCACGGCGGCCGACCTCCTGGACGAGCTGCACGCGGCGGCCGCCGACCGCACCCGCGACGCCTTCGGCCGTCTCGTCCCGGCCGACCTCGGCCGCTTCGCGCGCGCCTGGCTCGCCGCGGCCCACTACACCGCCGAGGTCGACCGGACGCTGTGCGCCGAGGCATGGGGAGCGGACCGGCACCGGACCCCCGTCCGGGCAGGAGGATGAACGGCATGGTCATGGTGAAGGACGTCGACGTCCGCGGTATGCAGCACTGCGAGACTACGGCGCTGGGAGTGCTCCTTCGGCACGAGGGACTCGACCTGTCCGAGCCCATGCTGTTCGGGCTCGGCTCCGGCCTGTCCTTCATCTACTGGGACGGCAAGAACATGGACTTCCCCTTCCTGGGAGGCCGCGTCAAACCGTTCGAGCTCACCAGGAACCTCGCCGCCGCACTCGGCCTCGAGTTGCGGGTCGAGGAGACCACCTCCCCGCGCAAGGCGTGGCGGAACGTGGCGGGGCCCATCGACGCCGGCCGGCCCGTCGGCCTCCAACTCGACAGCTACCACCTGGACTACTTCACCACCAAGGTGCATTTCGGCGGACACGTCGTGGCCATGTACGGCTACGACGAACAGCGCGCCTACTTGGTGGACACCGCCCAGCAGGGCGGAGCCGTCTCGGCCGGCCTCGCCGCCCTGGCCCGGGCCAGGGCCCAGCGTGGCCCCATGACCGCCAGGCACCGCTCGTTCACCCTCACAGCGCCCACCCGGCCGGCCTCACCGGAGGACCGGATCGTCCCGGCCGTCAAGTCCTGTGCCGACGCCTTCCTGAACCCGCCCATCGCGAACCTGGGGTACCGGGGCATCGAGAAGACGGCCCAGCAGGTGCCGAAATGGCTGCGGCGCGGCGGCGATCCGCGGGAGGACCTGCCCCGGGCCGCCGTCCTCATGGAGCGGGCCGGCACCGGCGGCGCCCTGTTCCGCAACCTCTACCGGGACTTCCTCGCCGAGTGCGCCCAGCTGATCGACAGCAGCCGGCTGCGCACCGGCCACCGCCTCTACGCCGAGGCCGCCGCCCTCTGGACGCAGGTGGCCTCACTCATCGCGGCCGCGGGCGAATCCGGCGACGAGGACAAGCTCGTCCAGGCCGCCTCCGTCCTCCACGACCTCGCGCGCATCGAGCGGGACGCGATGCGGGAACTCAGCATGCTCCAGGACCATTGACCACAAGCGGTGGTCCCGCGGCCGTGGATGCACCGCACCGAACACGACCGCGATGGCCCCATCTCGCCGGGGCACCCCCCCGTCCAGGTCGTCGGGCCGCCGGTGAACACCGTCCTCATCCGCTTGCCCTGCCCCGGACGTGAGGGGGCGTCAGGCCGCTCGCTCAAGTCAGCCTGCCGACGGCCCTTCCGAGGTCGCCGGCAAGCCGATTCTTCCAGCACAGCGGGCAGTTGACACGGGTTGACGCCGTCGCGCCGCGAACCGGTTACGGGAGGCGGGACGGTGGCAGGTCGACCGGTATCCGGACGGGCCGGTTCTCGTAGGAACACACGAATCACCGGTCTCAGACCGCCCCCATTTCAGGTCTTCGACGCCTGGCTGAGACCCGCCCGCCGACGATGTACTCCTCGGGCAAGCCGAACCGACGAACGGGAAAAGCCTTGTCTGAGAAGCTGTTTGGCCGTCAGATCGAGATCTCCTGGCCCGACCTCGGCATCACGGTCGCCGCCGACCTTGACGACCGCAACCCGGCGCTCGCCGACGCCCTGTGGGAGTCGCTGCCCTACCAGAGCCTCCAGGGGCACGCCCTCATCGCGGGAGAGCACCTCTACCACGTGGCGCCGATACCCACCCTGCTGCACACCCCTCACGCCACCCGCATCCCCGACCGGCGCGAGGCGCCCGACGGCACCGTGTTCTGCTCCGGCTTGCAGCACCTCGGCATCAAGTACGGCACGCTGACCGAGCCGATGCCCGCCACCCCCGTCGGCCGCGTCCGGGAGGCGGACATGCCCGCCCTGCTGGAGGCCGGGGCCGCGATCTGGGACGCCGTCTACTCCACGAAGAAGCAGATCCTCGCCGAGGTCCGCCGCGCGGGTGAGCCGGGCGGTCACCGCATCCCCACGCTCCGGGCCACCGACGCGGACGCCGGCCGGCTGATCGCCGACATCGCCGCCGAGACCGAGAGGATCTGGCTCACGCCCCCGGCCGAGCTGGACGGCCTCCACCAGGGCGTCATCCCGTCGAAGGCGGGCAACTTCGGCACCGTCCTGCCCACCCTGCTGTTCGTCAACGGCGAGACGCGGCCCCTCGGTTACGCGGCCTACGGCGGCCTCGTCCGCGCCGCCGTCCAGGGCATGCCGATGGACTCGCTCGTCCAGATGACCCGCCTGCTGGTCGGCGTGCCCGCCGAATTCCTCGGCTACTGCGGCCTGGAGAAGCTGTGGGCGTTCACCCAGCGGTTCCTCGACGTCCTCGACCGCCTCGACCGTGCCGACTTCTACGCCGTCACCAGCCAGATGGCCCTCTATATCAACTGCCTCGGCGGCTGGAACCTCCAGCTGTACCCGTGGGAGACCGGAGACCACCTGCGCCAGCAGGGCGTCGAGGCGGGCGTGTGAGCGTGAGCGTCCTGCCTGCCCGCGCCGACGCCGTCGTCATCGGCGGGGGAGTGATCGGCACCTCCGCCGCCTACCACCTCGCCGCGGCCGGCGTGGACACCGTACTGCTGGAACGCGGAATCCTCGGTGGCGGTTCGTCCGCGCACACCGCGGGCATGGTCCGCACCTACTTCCCGGACGACCCCGACGCGGGGCAGCGGGCCGTGCGCAGTCTGAACGCCTATCAGGACTTCGCCCGCGACACCGCCACACCCCTCGCCCTGAAGCAGCTGGGGCTGTTGGTGCTGCTCACCGACGAGCAGCAGCTCGCCGAGTTCGAGGCGGGCTGTCCGGCCCAGCGGGCCGCCGGTGTCCGGGTCGGACTGATCTCCGCCCGTGAGGCGGCCGAGCGCAACCCGCTGATCGACGAGCGTGCCGTGCTCGCCGCCGCCTGGTCCGCCGAGGCGTACCACGTGGACGGTCTCGACATCGTCCGCGGCTACGCGGCCGCCGCCCGCAATCACGGAGCCCGTCTGTTCACCCACACGCCCGTCACCCGCATCGACGACGACAACACCGTCCACACCCCGCGGGGCAGCGTCACGGCGGACACCGTCGTGTGCGCGGCCGGGTCCTGGTCCGGCGAGGTGGCGTCCATGGCGTCGGTCGACCTGCCGATGAGACCCCGCACGATCGAGATGCTGTTCACGGACGTCCCGCCCTCGCCGCACCGCGAGCTGCCCATGACGATGCACGCCGCCTCCGGCCTGCGGATCCGCACCTGGAAGGACCGCATCCTCCTCGGCATGGGGATGCCCCAGGCCGGTGAGACACGTGATGCCTGGCTCGGCCGTGTCGCCGGCCGCCTCGGCACCCTGTTCCCCGCCCTGGACGGCATCGGCCTGCACCGCGCGTGGACCGGCGACTTCGACCCCAGTCCCGGCAACTCCCCCTTCATCGGGGCACATCCCACCCGCCGCTTCCTGTACGCGGCCGGATTCACCGGCGCGGGCCTGTGCCAGGCACCCGCGGCCGGGGAGAAGCTCCGCGACCTGCTGATCGCCAAGTAGCCCCATGACAGGAAAGAATCCCGTGATAGTTCTCGGATGCAACGGGTTCAGCCGGGTGTCGGAGTTCTTCTCCGAACGCCTCGGCGCGACCGGCATCAACAAGCACTACCTCCTGGGCCACGACGCCGCCGCCGCACTCCTGATCGACGGCCGCCTGGTCGCCGCGGTGGAGGAGGAACGCCTCAACCGGGAGAAGAAGACCACCGACTTCCCCGTGAACGCGATCGACTGGTGCCTGAAGGAGGCCGGGATCACGTTCGACGACGTCGACCTGTTCGCCTTCCCCTGGAACTGGACCCCCCAGGTCCTGGACGACATCCTCGACGGCATCCGCACCTCGCCGCTGACTCAGGACGCGAAGACCCGCCTCCTGGGCGACATGGCCGACCTGTTCGACCAGGTCGTCGGCCACGAGGCGATGCTCGCGGACTTCGAGGCCCGCACCGGACACCGTCCCGACCCGGCCAAGGTCCGCTTCGTTCCCCACCACCTGGCCCACGCCACGACCGGCTACTACCTCGCCGGGATGAAGGACGCCGCGTTCCTCGTCAGCGACGGCCGCGCCGAACGCTTCTCGACGCTGACGGGCGAGATCCGCGACGGCGAGATCACCGTCTTCGACGACACCGTCATCGGCGCCCAGTACTCCATGGGCACCCTCTTCTCCTCCATCACCCGCTTCCTCGGCTTCGTCCCCAACAACGACGAATACAAGGTGATGGGCCTGGCGGGATACACCGCCCCGCCCACCCCGAACCCGTTCGTCGAGCGGCTCCTCAGGCTCCACGACGACGGCCGCTACACCTTCAGTCGGCCTCTTCGGACCCACGACCTGCACAGTCACGACGCCCTGTTCGAGGAGTACTTCGGACCCTTCGAGGACACCCTCGCCTACAAGGCCCGCGTCGCCGCCGCCGCGCAGCAGATGCTGAACGTCGCCACCGCCCACCAGGTCGCCCACCTGGAGAAGAGGACGGATCTCGACCGGCTGCTGTTCGAGGGCGGAGTCGCACTGAACTGCCTGAACAACACCCCGCTGTTCGAAGGTTCCCGCTTCGAGGACATGCAGGTCGGCTTCGGCGCCTCCGACACCGGCATCACCATCGGCGCCGCCGCCCACGCCTGGCTCGGCCACCCCCGCACCGGCCCCGCGGACATCCTCGCCGCCGCCGCACCCGTCTCCCCCTATCTGGGGCCGGCCTACGACGACGCCGCGATCGAGGAGGCCCTCGAAGGGTTCGCCGGCCGTGTCGTCGTCTCGCGCCTGGACGACGACGAGGTCGTCGAGCAGGTGGCGAGGCTGCTGGCGAAGAAGGTCGTCATCGGCTGGTTCGAGGGCCGCGTCGAGCACGGGCCGCGCGCGCTGGGGCACCGCAGCATCCTCGCCAACCCCGGCTTCACCGACATCAAGGACATCATCAACACCCGGGTCAAGCACCGCGAACCCTTCCGCCCGTTCGCTCCGCTCGTCCTCCAGGAGCAGGCGCCGCGGATCTTCGACATGGGGCGCAAGACCAGCTCCCCGTACATGACGTTCGTGTTCCCCGTCCGCGAGGAGTACCGGGACCGCATCCCCGGCGCCGTACACGTGGACGGCACCTCCCGTGTCCAGACGCTGACGGACGAGGGAACCCCACGGCTGACGGCACTGCTGCGGAGGTTCACCGAACTCACCGACGTGCCCTGCCTGATCAACACCTCGTTCAACGTCGCCGGCGAACCCATCGTCTGCACGCCCACCGACGCCCTGAACTGCTTCATGGGCACCGAGATCGACTATCTGGTCCTCGGAAACCACCTCATCGCCAAGAGCTAGGAGCAACCCGTGCCGAAGATCCAGCGCAAGCACACCATGTACCACTCCACCGTCCTCGACGCCGACCCGGACACCGTGTGGGCGACCGTCCGCGACGCCATGCAGATCCTGGAGATCGTCTCCCCGGGCGACCTGGACATCCACACCGACGTCTCCTGGGTGGAAGGCGGCTCGGTCGACACGGTCCCGGCCCGCTACGACTTCCGGCTCACGCTCAACGGCGGCCTCGTCCAGCAGGAGATCGCCGCCCGGGACGAGATCGACAAGACCCAGTCCTACCGGGCCGTCGCCCCCACCAGCGGGGTCCGGAACTACCAGGCCACCATCCGCGTGCGTCCCATCACCAACGACCCGGCCCGCAGCTTCTTCGAGTGGGACCGCGTCCTGGAGATCGCCGAGGACGCCGACCTGGACGTGGTCGAGCGCATCATCGACGTCATGGAGAAGCAGACCGACGCGGTCCGCGACCACTTCGCGGCGACCGCGCGGTGAGTGACGTGACGACGCTCGTGCTGCTGCGGCACGGCGAGACCCCGCTCACGCCCGAGCGGCGGTTCTCCGGCAGCGGAGGGTCCGACCCGGGACTCTCGCCCGCCGGACACCGCCAGGCCCGGGCGGCGGCGGACGCCCTCGCCCGCCGCGGTGACATCGAGGCGATCGTCACGTCACCGATGCGGCGCTGCCTGCAGACCGCTCGGTCCGCGGCGGCGCGCCTCGGCCTGAGCCTCCAGGTCGAACGGGATCTGCGGGAGGCGGACTTCGGCGCCTGGGAGGGCCTGACCTTCGCCGAGGTCCGCGAGCGCCATCCGGAGGACCTGGGCGCGTGGTTCGCCTCGCCCGAGAGCCCTCCCTCGGGCGGGGGCGAGACCATGGGGCAGGTCGCCCGCCGGGTCACCGCCGTACGAGACGGCCTCGTGGCCCGGTACGCCGGCCGCACGGTCCTGGTGGTCTCCCATGTCGGGCCCCTCAGAACCCTGGTCCGCCTCGCCCTCAAGGCGCCGCCGCACAGCCTGTTCCGCATGGAGGTCGCGGCGGCGTCCCTGTCGGCGGTGACGTACGACGTGGACGGCACCGCCACGGTGCGGGCCCTCAACGACACCCACCACCTGGGCTGAGCCGCGTCACGAGCCCGCCGCCGTGGTCACTCGGCGGCGGCGAGCAGCCGTGCCTCGCTCTCCTCGTACAACCGCCGGCTCTCCCGGCCCTCGGCGGCGCGGACCCGGTGGTCCAGCCGGCTGCCGAGCCAGCCCGCCAGGTAGCCGAACGGGATGGAGACCAGCCCGGTGGACTGCATGGGGAACCAGGCGAAGTCGGCGTCCGGGAAGACGGCGGACGGCGTGCCCGAGACGGCCTCGGAGAACACCATCAGCACCACCGCGCAGGCCGTACCGCCGTAGAGGGTGGCGAGCAGGCCGGTGCGCGTGAACCCTCGCCAGAACAGGGAGTAGGTCAGCGCGGGAGCCACCGCGGACGCCCCGATGCAGATGGCCGATGTGGTCAGCACGCCCACGTCCCAGTTCTGGACGAGAGTGGCGAGGGCGATGGCCGCGGTTCCCACGGCCACGCTCGTCCACGCCGCGACGGTCATCTCCGTACGCGGCTCGGCCTGTCCCCGCCGCACCGCGTGGGCGAACAGGTCGTGGGCGAGCGAGGAAGCCGCGGCCAGCGTCATGCCGGCCACCGAGGACAGCAGGGTGATGAACACCGTGCCCGCCACGGCCGCGTAGAGCATCGTCGCGCCCGCGGAGTCGGAGCCCCCGCCGAGCGCCTGCGACAGCATCAGCACCGACGTCCTGCCCTGAGGGTCGGCGGCGGTGAGGTGCTGGGAGCCCACCAGCGCCGCCGCGCCCGTGCCCATGACGATCACGAGCAGGCAGAACGTGGTGACCGTACCGACCGCCCACGACATGGAGCGTCGTACGGCGGGCACGTCCCGGGCGGAGTACAGGCGCATGGTGATGTGGGGCAGACAGGCCACGCCGAGGATGATGGTCAGCTGCAGACCGATGAAGTCCAGCCGGTCGCCGGCCGAGGTGCCGAGCTGCAGGCCCTGTTCGAGGAAGGCGGGGCCCGTGCCGCTGCCCTGCTGGGCGGCCCTGAGCACGGCGCCCGGGCTCCAGTCGAAGCGGTTGAGGACCAGGGCGGCGACGACGCAGCTGGTGCCGAGCAGGATGACGATCTTGATCATCTGGATGAGCGCGGTTCCCCGCATACCGCCGAGCGCCGCGTAGAGGATCATCAGGCTGCCGACCATGACGATGCACGTCGTCCGGGCGCCCACCCCGTGCGGGATGTCCAGGATGAAGGTGAGCAGCGACCCGGCTCCGGACAGCTGGACGACGAGGAACGGCAGGGTCGCCGAGAGCGTCACCACGCAGGCGGCGATACGCACCGCCCGCCCGGGCATGTTGCGGGCGAGGACGTCGCCCATGGTGAACCGGCCGGTGTTGCGCAGGGGTTCGGCCAGCAGGAACATCAGCAGCACCAACGACAGGGCGGTGCTGACCGCGAGGACGTAGCCGTCGTATCCGGCGAGCGCGATGATGCCCGTGGTGCTCAGCACCGTGGCGGCCGAGATGTAGTCGCCCGCGATGGCCAGGCCGTTCTTGAACGGGGTGAGCGAGCGGTAGCCGGTGTAGAAGTCCGTGAGGTCGTCGCGGTCCGGTCCCGCCATCACCGACATCATCAGCGTGACGGTGACCAGCGCGGCGAAGAGGACGAGCACGGTGGCCTGCGTCCCGGAGCCGAAGTGGTTCATCTCGCCGCTCCCGCGGGCCGGCCGGCCGTCCGTTCCCTGACGGCGCGGGCGAGCGGGTCCACCGAGCGTTGCGCGCTGCGCCGGTACCAGGACACCGCCGCGAAGGTGACGACGAGCTGCAGGACCCCGAGGACCATGCCCAGGCTCAGCTCCCCGGTGACCCTGGACCCCATCAGGTCCGGCGCGGAGCAGGACAGCAGCACGTAGACGACGAAGGAGCCGAGCGCGGTGAGCGTGGAGACGCGGCGGAGCACACGGTAGGCCGAGCGGAGCGCAGCGAGATCGGCGTCGTCGTGGGGCCCGGGCGCGTGCGGTGCCGACTGATGCGCCTGCCCGAACCGGTCGTACGCAGGGTCGCCGTACCCGGACCGGGGAGAGCCCTGTCCCGGATCCCATCCGTACGTCTGCTGTCGGGGGGCACGGCCGTACGGCTCGGTCCGCGGCTGCGACCACTGAGGCGGCGCCGGCGGCGGGTACCGGTTGTCGTCGGGGAATGTCATCGGGGGCCTTCCGGTGCGTCTCGGTCCGGGATGGTGCAGAGGGGGAGGGGGCGGCGGCGCGCACGATACCGACTGGTGGGTATGCCTGCTGAGGCTGTCGTGTATCACGTTGTGAGCTGGGGGTCGCGTCCGGGAGGCGGGTGGGCCGGCACCGCGACGGCCCGTGCACCATAGGCATCCCGCGGGGGAGCGGGCTTGTGGTCAATATCACGGCCGCATGCATACCCACTGGTCGGTATGGTCGCTGGGAGCCGCGAACGACAGGAGGCGCGATGTCTGCGACCAATCGCCAGATCCGTCTGGCAGCCCGACCCGTGGGGGAGGTCGAACCCCACGACTGGGAGCACTGTGCGGGGCCCGTCGACGAGCCGGGCCCGGGCCGGTTCGCGGGCCGCACCCGTGTCATCTCCCTCGACCCCGCGATGCGGGGCTGGCTGGACGACCGCCCCTCCTACCTGCCGCCGGTGGGCATCGGCGAGGTGATGCGCGCCGGATCGGTCATCGAGGTCACCGCGTCGAACCACCCCGACTACCAGCCGGGCGACCACGTGGTCGGCACGTTCGGCGTCCAGGAGTACGTCGTCTCCGACGGCAGGGGCGCCATGAAGATCGACACCTCCCTCGCCCCGCCCTCGACCTACCTCGGTGCGCTGGGCATGCCCGGCATGACCGCCTACTTCGGCCTGCTGGACGTGGGCGCGCTCAAGGACGGCGAGACCGTCGTGGTGTCGGGGGCCGCCGGGGCCGTCGGCACCATCGCGGGCCAGATCGCGAAGGCCAAGGGCTGCCGGGTCGTCGGCATCGCCGGCGGGCCGGAGAAGTGCGCCCTGCTCACCGACGAACTCGGCTTCGACGCGGCGATCGACTACCGCGCCGAGGACGTCAGGAAGGCGCTGCGCCGGCACGCCCCCGACGGCATCGACGTCTACTTCGACAACGTGGGAGGCGACATCCTGGACGCCGCCCTGACCCGGCTGGCGATGCACGCGCGCGTCGTGGTCTGCGGCGCGATCAGCCAGTACAACAACGCCACCCCGGTCAAGGGCCCCTCGAACTACCTCTCGCTGCTGGTGCGCCGCGCCCGCATGGAGGGCTTCGTCGTCTTCGACTACGCCGAGAGTTACGCGCGGGCCGCCCAGGAGATCGCCGCCTGGATCGGCGCCGGCCGCATCAAGGTCAAGGAACACGTGGTCAGGGGGACCGTGGACGACTTCCCCGAGACGCTGCAGATGCTCTTCCGCGGCGAGAACGTCGGCAAGCTCGTCCTGGAGCTGTCATGACGGCCGCCCGGAGCGCGCCCGCGCTCCACGACAAGGTGGCGATCGTCACCGGCGGCGCCAGCGGACTGGGCCGGGCCACGGCGCTGGCGCTGGCCGAGGCCGGGGCACGCGTGGTGGTCGCCGACCTCGACGCGCGCGGCGGCCGGGAGGTGGCCGAGATGGTCGACGGGCACTTCCGCGCCTGCGACGTCTCCGACCTCGAGGCCAACCGCGCGCTGGTGGACTTCGCCCGACAGCAGTACGGCGGCGTCGACATCGCCTTCCTCAACGCGGGCGTGGCGACCGGGTGCGGCGTCGGGGACGACTTCGACCTGGCGCGCTACCGCCGCGCCATGGGGGCCAACCTCGACGGCGTGGTCTTCGGCACCCATGCGGTCCTGCCGGCGCTGCGGGCCCGCGGCGGAGGGGCGATCGTGGCGACCGCGTCCCTGGCCGGCCTGGCGGCGGTGCCGCTGGATCCGCTGTACGCGGCCAACAAGCACGCGGTCGTGGGGCTCGCACGCTCCCTGGGACCGGCTCTCGCGCGGGACAACGTGCGCTTCAACGCCGTCTGCCCGGGGTTCGCCGAGTCGCGGATCATCGACCACCTGCGCGACATGCTCGCCGAGCAGGAGCTGCCGATCATCCCGGCGGAGCTCGTCGCGGACACGGTCCTGCGGATCCTCACCGGCGACGGCACCGGGGAGTGCTGGTTCGTCCAGGCGGGCCGCGACCCGGAGCCGTTCCGCTTCCGTCGGGTGCCCGGTCCGGGCAAGGGCTACGGCGTCTGAGAAGGCCCACGGCCACCGTCGCGGGGGGCACCCGCGGCGGGACGGCCGACGGCCGGGGCGTCCGCGTCCCGGCCGTCGATGCGAAGACGGCCGCCGACACGTCGGCCGCCGACACGTCGGCCGCCGACACGTCGGCCACCGATGCGCGGCCACCGCCAACGCGTCGGCCACCGACGGCGAGAACCGGCACGTCTGCTCGCCCGGCTCGGTACGGTGCCGGCACCCGGCGGCGCGCCTGCCTCGTCCGCTCAGGCACGGTGCCGACACCTGGCGGCCTGCCTGTCCCGCCCTCCCCGGTACGGCGCCGGCACCAGGCGGTCCACGCCGCCGAGTGTCCGCCCCGGGCCGTCCCGGCTTGCCATGGACCTGGCCAAAAGCGGGGCCGGTGCGCAAAGATCACGCCCGCACCGCACCATCGCATCCACGCCATCCGCAACCGGAGGATGAACATGGCTCACCGCACACCCCGCGGTCTGCTCGCCGGGGCCACCGCCACCGTGGCCCTGCTCGTGACGGCCGGGGCGGCCTCCGCCACGGCGCCCGCCCCCGCCGCGGCCGGCCCACAGGCGCGCGTCTTCATGGTCAACCCCGTCCAGTCCTCGGGAGACCAGACCCTCACCGACGGCAAGGACGCCGCCGACGCGGTTCCCGCCACCGCCTACGCGACCGTCGCGCTGCGCAATCTGGACGGCAGCGGAGGGCTGTCCGGCCGCTGGGCCTCGGTCCGCTCCGACACGGGCGCCTCCGCGCGGATCGCCGACGCCGCCTCCTACAACCGGCACGACGACCAGTTCGAGCAGGTCATGGCCTACTTCTGGGTCAACGAGGCGCAGGAGTACCTGCAGAGCCTCGGCTTCGGCAGCGAACTGCCCGGCGCCAACGACCGGGTGCAGCCGGTCCGCATCAACCAGTGGGGTGCCGACAACTCCTTCTTCACCGACAAGAAGGCGGAGATCCGCTTCGGCAAGGGCGGTGTGGACGACGCCGAGGACGCCGAGGTCGTCGTGCACGAGTACGGACACGCCGTGCACCACGCCCAGGTGCCCGGCTTCGGCAGCTCCCTGGAGGCCGGCTCCATCGGCGAGGCGTTCGGCGACTACCTCGCCGTCGCCGTCGGCGAGCACGCCGCCGCACGCTACGGCTGGCCGCTGAAGGCCGACGTCGCCTGCGTCGCCGACTGGGACTCCGTCACCTACAGCGCGGCCCCGCACTGTCTGCGCCGTATCGACTCCGACAAGACGTACGCGGACCGGGTCGGCGAGGTCCACG
This sequence comes from Streptomyces sp. NPDC053367, assembly GCF_044545925.1. Classification (NCBI taxonomy): domain Bacteria; kingdom Bacillati; phylum Actinomycetota; class Actinomycetes; order Kitasatosporales; family Streptomycetaceae; genus Streptomyces; species Streptomyces sp. NPDC053367. The sequence goes on from NZ_JBITYN010000002.1 coordinate 390,698, forward strand.
CCGACGGGGAGATCTGGTCCCGCGCGCTGCTCGACATCCGGACCGCGCTCGGCCCGCGCACCGCCGACCGGATCATCGTCAACGCCCAGTTCGGCTTCGCCCCCGACACCAGCTTCGCGGCGGCCGCCGACACGACCGTCGCGACGGCGCAGCGGATGTACGGAGAGAGCGCGGCGGACGCGGTCCGTGCCGCGTTCCGGGCCCGGGGCATCCCCGGCGTCGCCTGATCCGCGTCGTCCCGGGGGAGGCGGACCCGCCGCCTCCGGGACGTCCCTGGCGGGCCCTGCCGGATGTGTCCACCGCTCGCAGGTACGGCGGAACGGCACGTCCGGCGCGAACCGCGCCCAGACCCGCGGGACATCGCCCGCTTCGCGGTGTCCGCCTCCACGACGGCACAGCCCGTGGACACGCCGTGGATCCTGTCCTACGCGGCGCGCGCCGGGCTGCACGGAGCGGGCCCCGTCCCGGCGGCGTACGCACAGGTCACCGGCGATACGACGAACCCCGTGCCGCCCCCCCGGACCCGGCCGCCCCGGCGAGACGGTGTTCGTCGGCCAGGCCCAGTTCGGTGCGCTCGGCGTCGGGGAGGGCGCAGACGACGATGCCGGTGCCGTCGGCGCGCAGGGCCGCCACGTCGTCGGCCAGGTGCTCGTGACCGCGAGGCCGGCCCCCGCCGGCTCGGTCACGGCAGGGCCGGGCGGAGCCGCGCGTCGCCGTCAGAGCTTCATGCTGAACCACGTCGACTTGCCCTCGTCGGTGGGGCGTGCTCCCCAGTCGTCGGCGAGGGCGCGCACCAGCAGCAGTCCCCGCCCGGACTGCTCGTCCTCGGTGGCGAGGCGGGGCTGGGGCAGATGCGGGCTGCAGTCGCGGACCTCGACCGTCAGATCGGTGCGGGTACGGCGGACATGCACCCCGACACGGCCCTCCGCGTGGCGTACGGCGTTGGTGAGGAGCTCGGAGAGCAGGAGAAGCGCGTCGTCGGCCCTGCCGACGCAGCCCCACGCGCTGAGCGTCTTGCCGAGGAAGTCACGGCCGGCCGGTACGGACTCGGGCGCGCAGGGCAGGTCGAGGGCCGCGGCGTCCAGCGGAGCGGCGGGCAGCTGTGTCAGCAGCAGGGTGACGTCGTCGTGGCCGTCGGCGTCCGGCAGCAGCGTCGACAGGACGTGGTCGGCGGCGGCCTCCAGGTCGGGTGCCGTGGCCGGGAGCTTGTTCAGGGTGGTGAGGAGCTGGGAGAGCTTCTCCTCGATGTCGGTGTCGGGGGTCTCCACCAGGCCGTCCGTGTAGAGGACCATGATCGCGCCAGGCTCGATGCTGCTGCTGCACTGCTCGTAGATCATCCCGCCTACCCCGAGCGGGGCGTTCACGGGCGCCGGCAGCGTCCGGGTGCGTGCTCCGGGGGTGGCGACGAGCACCGGCAGATGACCCGCGGAACACACGGTCACCTGACCGGAGTCGGCGGCGATGACGACATAGCAGCAGGTGACCAACTGGTCGGGGACATCGAGATCGGCCACGACGCTGTCCAGAGCCTGCATGAGCTGACGTGGCTGCATTCCCGTCTTGGCCAGGGCGTGCGCGGCGGAGCGCAGTTGACCCATGACCGCCGCGGCCTCCAGCCCACGGCCCATGACGTCGCCGATCAGCACACCGACCCGACCGGCTCCCAGCGGGATCAGGTCGAACCAGTCACCGCCGACGCCGGCCCCCTGGGTCGCGGGCCGGTAGCGGCTCGCGGTGGTGAGGCCGGGGATCGCGGGCGGAGTGCCCATCAGGCTGCGCTGCAGGGTCAGGGCGATGTGCCGTTGCTGCTCGTACAGTTCGGTCAGCTCCGCCTCGGCGCGCTTGCGGTCGCTGATGTCGCGGACGATCGCGCAGGCCCCGACCACCGTGCCGTCCGCCGCCCGGGTCGGCCACAGCGTGACGTCGACGTCCAGCAGCGCCCCCGAGCGGGTGCGCCGCAGCGTCTCGAAGTGCTCGACCTTCTCGCCCCTGCGCAGCCGCTTCAGCAGAGCGGTGACCTCCTTCCTCCTTGCGGGCGGGGCGAGCACCGACACATGCCGCCCCAGCACCTCGTCCGCGGCGAACCCGTACAGTCGCTGGGCGGCGGCGTTCCAGTACGTGATGTGGCCGTCGAGGGTCTTCGCGAGGATGGCGTCCTGGGAGGACTCCACGAGTGCGGCCAGTTCGTTGATCCGCTCCTCGGCGGCCTTGCGTTCGCTGACGTCGCGTACGGCTGCGGAGACCAGCAGGCCGTCGGTGGTCTCCAGGGGGCTGAGGCTGATCTCGACGGGGAACTCGGTGCCGTCCTTGCGCAGTCCGTACAGGTCCAGTCCGGCTCCCATCGGGCGCACCTGCTGGTTGTGGGCGTAGCCGTCGCGGTGTTCGGTGTGGTGGGCTCGGAAGCGGCCGGGAACGAGCAGTTCCACCGGGTTTCCGAGGAGTTCCTCGCGCCGGTAGCCGAACAGGGCCTCCGTCTGCGCGTTCACGAGACGGATCACGCCCGTGTCGTCGACGATCACCATGGCGTCCGGTGCCGCTTCCAGCAGCCCCCTGAACCGCTCCTCGGCGGCCTTGCGTTCGCTGACGTCGCGTACGGCTGCGGAGACCAGCAGGCCGTCGGTGGTCTCCAGGGGGCTGAGGCTGATCTCGACGGGGAACTCGGTGCCGTCCTTGCGCAGTCCGTACAGGTCCAGTCCGGCTCCCATCGGGCGCACCTGCTGGTTGTGGGCGTAGCCGTCGCGGTGTTCGGTGTGGTGGGCTCGGAAGCGGCCGGGAACGAGCAGTTCCACCGGGTTTCCGAGGAGTTCCTCGCGCCGGTAGCCGAACAGGGCCTCCGTCTGCGCGTTCACGAGACGGATCACGCCCGTGTCGTCGACGATCACCATGGCGTCCGGTGCCGCTTCCAGCAGCCCCCTGAACCGCTCCTCGGCCCCGCCCGGGACACCCGCGCTCGCGCGGGCCTCGCACCGGCACGTGGCGATCTCAGCCAGCCCGGCTATGCCGGCGGTCCGGGGCTGAGCGGTGTCCAGCGGGTCACTCATGGTCGTCCTCGTCCCTCGCACAACGGTCGGCAGGCCAGTTCAGCGCATGTGCCGGACATGTGTGCCGTCGAGTCGAGAAATGGCCCAACTGTGCCCGAACATGTCCGGACACGACGTTCACTGTGCGTACCGCTCGCTCGGCGTCCCTTCCGCAGTCCCCCCTCGGCGGCTCTGCCACCCGGCCAGGCCGCGCAGCAGCGGCCCACGGCCGCGGTCCGGCACCGTCCACAGGGTCTGGCCGCGCACGCCCCAGCGTTCCAGCAGGGCGTTGGCGGCCTGGAAGCCGGTCGTGGCGGCACGTTCCATCAGCGCGACCGGCAGGTCGGTGCGCACGAGGTCACCGGCGACCACCAGAGAGGGGTCCGGGGTGCGGACGGTGGGGCGGTCGGCGTAGCCCCCCACGGGGAACAGCGGGCAGTCCTCGCGCCACTCGTGGCGGACGTCGACGACCGTGGCCGTACGGGTCTCCGGGTACACCCGGTGGAGCTGCTCGACGAGACGCTTCTGCTCGGTCTCGCGCGGCACCCCGGGCGCGACGGCGTAGGCGTGGAGCTCCACGACGGACCCTCCGGTGCGGGCGGCCCAGCGTGCCGCCTCGTCCTCCCAGCGGTCGAGCACGCTGATGTTGTCCAGGCCGCCGAAGCCGCTGGTGCCCAGGAACCCGGGCCGGTCGGGTGCGACGGGCCGGTCCAGCCACAGCCGGCTGACCAGGAAGGGCGGGGCGGTACGCAGACGCGCCACGCGCTCACGCCAGGCGGCGTCGCCCAGCCGGTCCGAGCGGGCGACCAGTGAGCGCAGCCCTCCTGTGTCGAGGGCGAGCACGACGGCGTCGTACCACCGTTCGTCACGCGAGCAGGCGACCTCGTGGCCGCCGCCGCGGGCGGGGGAGACGTGCTCGACCGGCGTGTCGGTGCGCACCTCGGCGTCGTGCCCGCGCAGATAGCGGACCAGGGGCTCCCAGAGGGCGTTTGGGAAGGGCGAGCCGGGCACGTCGAACAGCAGGCCCTCGGCGGAGCCCAGGAAGTAGATGTGGAACATCAGGGCCATCTCCGCCGCCGACAGTTCCCGGGGGTCGGCGAAGAAGCTCCGGGAGAACACCTCGAACGCCAGATGGCGGGCCCGCTGCGGGAAACCGACGGCGTCCAGGAAGGCGTCGGCGCTGACGCCGTCGAGCCGGTGGTACACCTCGGGGACGCGCACGTCGAGCAACGGCAGCGCCGCCAGGGGGTCCATGGCGCGCAGGTCGCGCAGCCGGAAGGAGCGGCTGAGCGCGATGAAGCCGAGCGCGCTCCAGGGCGGCGTGCGAGGGACGTGCCGGAAGCTGTCGCGCAGGCCGTCGGCGTGCAGCAGCGGGTAGTCGGGCAGGGCGGTCAGCCGGGCCAGGGCGGGGTCGGTACGGCGCAGCAGACCGCGCAGGTTGTAGTACTGGCGGAAGAACGCGTGGAAGCCCCGGCTCATCGTGACGGTGCTGCCGTCCCGCAGGCGGGTGGGCCAGCCGCCCACCCGGCCGCCCACATGGGGCTCACGCTCGTAGAGCGTCACGGCCACGCCGCGTTCGGCCAGCGCGGTGGCGGCGGCGAGCCCCGCGATCCCGGCGCCGACGACGGCGACCGTGGGGCGCCCGTCGGCGTACCGGGCGCCCGCGGGCGCGGGCAGCACACACGCGCGCCGGTCCCGGCCCCGGCGGGCCGGTGCGGCGGCGGCCGACCCGGCCCTGCCCTTCTGCGCACGGGCCGTCATCGCGCGGACTCCTGACGCCGGGCCAGGAAGGTGTGGGTGATGCCCGTCTGCCAGCCCGGCAGGGGCAGGGCACGGACCCCGGTGAAGCCGGCCGCACGGAGCCGGCCGGCGAAGCCGTCGGCCGTGTCGAACATGACGACGCTGCGCCACAGGTGCCGGTAGAGGGCGCCGTCCCCGAGCAGGGTCGCGACCGGCTGGACGACGCCCCGGCACACCAGGGTCCACACCGCACGGTCGGCGCGGCGGCCGCTGAGGGTGTACTCGTGCACGGCGAGCCGTCCGCCGTGCCGCAGGACGTCGCGGACGGTGGCGAGGACGGCGTCGGGGTCGGTGACATTGCGGAAGAGGTAGGCGGCGAAGACCGCGTCGAACGGGCCCGTCACCCCCGCCTCCGCGAGCCGTTCGGCCGGGGCGTGCACGAAGGTCACCCCCGGGGCCCAGGGTTTGGCAGCGGCCCGGGCGAGCATCCCGGCCGAGGCGTCCACGGCCGTGACGCGGGCGGCCGGCAGGACGGAGCGGAGCGCGGCCGTCGAGGCGCCGGTGCCGCAGCCGAGGTCCAGGACCCGCAGCCCCTGCCCGTGCCCGGGCAGGCCGAGGCGGCGCACGGACCGGCGCAGGTGCGCGTGGTAGCCGGGGTTGGCGGCGACCAGCGCGTCGTAGCTGCGGGAGGCGTGGTCGAACGCGGCGGCGAGGTCCTCGTCGCGCAACACAGTCATACGGTCTCCAGGGGCCGGTGGAACGGGCGGTTCAGCCGAACGGACGACGGGGCAGGCCGGGCAGTTCGAGCGCGCTGCGCAGCATCGGGGCGACGGGCGTGCGCAGCCCGATGGACAGGTCCTCCAGCAGGCCGGTGCGTCCGTCGAGGAAGCGCAGCAGCCGCCCCATCGGCACGTCGGCGAACAGCCGGGAGTAGAGCGCGGGGCCGTCGACCCGGCCGCTGGCCAGGGCGCGCAGCAGCACGGCGTCCATCGCGCGGGAGCGGGCGGAGTGGGCCGCGGGCGGCACCGGCCTGCGGCCCTGGCGCAGCGCCGCGGCGACCGCGCGGGTCTGGCGTTGCAGGCCGGCGAAGGTGTAGCCGGTGGAGGGGCGGGTGGCCCCGCCGGCGGCACCGATCCGGAAGACCGACGTGCCGACCCGCCGGGGGAGGGGGGCGTCCGTCATCGGGATCACCCCGGTCTCGGTAGCGAGGATCTCGGTGTCGCCGAGGCGCAGCACCTCGTCGACGTAGTGACGCACCGCCGACCGGTAGGCGCTCGCGGTGCGGACGCGGGGTGAGAACTCCGTGTACTCCACGAGGGCCTCACGGGAACCGGTGGGCAGGACGTAGCCGAACGACAGCCCGTCGGCGGGCTGGGGCGTGCGGAAGTCCATGAGCTCGGCGGTCTCGTGGTCGAAGACGGGCCGTGCGGTGCGCACGAACCAGCCGTGGAAGTGTTGGAGCAGAGTGGTACGGGCGGCCGGCAGACTGCCCAGGGGGCGTGAGTCGAACACCCAGCGGGCGTCCAGGACTCGGGCCCGGCCGTCGGGCGCGGTCATCCGCACCCGGGCCCCGCCCGCGAAGTCCTCCACGCTCTCCACGGCCGCCTCCACGCGCCGCACATGGGGGCTGCGCGCCAGGTCCCGGCCGACCAGGGCCTCGAAGTCGTCGGAGCGGATCATCTTGTACCGCAGCGGCGCGATGTCGTCCGTGACGGCCGGCCCGGCGGGGGGCCGTACGCGCAGCCGCCGCCACTGCGAGCGCACCGCCGCGTCGAAGCGGCCCCGCCCGTCCTCCCAGAAGCACCAGGTCCGCGGTGGCGGCCGCAGCGGACCCGGCGGTGCCTCGACCAGCACCACGGACGGCGTACGGGATCCCGGCGCCGGCCCGCTCAGCCGGTGCGCCAGGGACAGCCCCGCCGCACCGGCTCCCACTACGGCCACGTCCGCGTCGAGCACGGGCACCTCCTCCTCTTCCATCCACTCCCGCCGGCGGGCACCTGTGTCCGCTTCCGGGCCCGGCACGCCGACGGATGCACCCATCCGGCAGGTGCCCGGCTTGTCGGCCACGGGTACCCGTCCTGACACCGCATCCGTCCGCGGGTGATCCCCCGAAGCATCGTTCGACACGGCAGTCCACACGACGAGAGGACCCGGGATGTGCCCCATCCAGGCGAAGGACCACCTCGCGGCCGACCCACCGCCCGTCCCCCGTCTGGTCCCCCCGGCGGGCTCCGCGACGGGCACCCTCCGGCCGGCAGGGGCGGACGGAGCCGGACGGGCGACCACCCGGGTTGTCCCGCTCGGGCAGGCGACCGCGGACGTCACCGCCGTGGACGCGGACGTACCCGCCGCGGTCGGGCGCGTGCTGGAGGACCTGCTGGCCGACCGCCTCACCCGCGCGCACGCCATGGACGCGCTGTTCGCACGCGAACTGGCGGAGCGGGTCGCGCGCTTCACCCGCGAGGGCGGCAAGCGCGCCCGCTCGCAGCTGGTGTGGTGGTCGCTGCGCGCCTGCGGCGGCACCGACACGACGGCGGCCGCGGCGGGGCTGCGGATCGGGGCGGCGCTCGAACTGCTGCAGACCTGCGCCCTCGTCCACGACGACGTCATGGACGGCTCGGCGCTTCGGCGGGGCCGGCCCGCACTGCACGCCGACGTCCGCGACCACTACGCCCGGACCGCGCCGGCCGCGCGGGCCGCCCGCTTCGGGGAGGCCGCCGCCGTCCTGGCCGGGGACCTGGCGCTGGTCTGGGCGGACGACGTCCTGGCCGAGACCGTGCTCGACCCCTGGACCGCGACCGTGGTCCGCCGGCTGTGGAGCGACATGCGCACGGAGATGGTGGCGGGGCAGTACCTCGACCTCCAGGGGCAGCTCACCGGCTCGCGCTCCGTGCCCCGCGCGCTGCGCGCCGCCTGCCTCAAGAGCGCCCTGTACTCCGTCGAGCGGCCGCTCGCGCTCGGCGCCGCCGTCGCGGGCGCCGACGCCGTCACCGTGCGGGCCCTGTGCTCGGCGGGGCGGTGCGTGGGCATGGCCTTCCAGCTGCGCGACGACCTGAACGACGTCTTCGGCGACCCGCGGCGCACCGGCAAACGGTCCGCCGAGGACATCCGCGAGGGCAAACCCACCTACCTCGTCGCACTGGCCGTGGCCCGCGCCCGCGCAGCCGGTGACCGCCACGCCCTGGCGGTGCTGGAGCGGGCGCTCGGCGACGACGGTCTCACCCCCGCGGGCCTCGACGCCATACGCGACGTGCTGGAGCGGACCGGAGCGCGGACGACGGTGGAGAGCAGGATCGAACGGCTCACCGCGCAAGGGCTCCGCCACGCCGACCGCGCCCGGCTCGAACCGGTCGCCGGGGCCCGGCTGCGAGCCCTGCTCGCCTCGACGGGCGGTGCCCCGCTCCCGGACGACGGCTCCGTCCGGCCGCACCCCGTCACCCCGGAGGTACGGCGATGACCCGCTCACTGGCCGGACGCACCGACCATGTCGTGGTCGTCGGTGCGGGGCTCGCCGGGCTGTCGGCCGCCCTGCACCTGCTGGGAGCCGGCCGACGTGTCACCGTCGTGGAGCGCGACCTGCTGCCGGGGGGCCGCGCCGGACGCCTGGAGCTCGGCGGCTACCGATTCGACACCGGGCCCACGGTGCTCACCATGCCCGACCTCGCCGACGAGGCCTTCGCGGCGGTGGGCGACAGCCTGCACCGCCGGGTGGAGCTCGTGCCGCTGCATCCCGCCTACCGGGCGTGCTTCGCCGACGGCAGCACCCTGGACGTGCACACCGACCGGGACGCGATGTCCGCGGAGGTCGAGCGGTTCGCCGGACCCGGCGAGGCGGCGGGCTATCTGCGGCTGCGCACCTGGCTGGAGGAGCTCTACCGGACCCAGCTGCGCCGATTCATCGACGCCAACTTCGACTCGCCGCTGGATCTGCTGACCGGCGATCTCGCCCGGCTGGCCGCGCTCGGCGGCTTCGGCCGGCTGGACCGGCGTATCGGCCGGTTCCTCCAGGACGAGCGGCTGCGGCGCGTCTTCTCCTTCCAGGCCCTCTACGCCGGTGTTCCGCCGGCTCGTGCGCTGGCCGCCTACGCGGTCATCGCCTACATGGACACCGTCGCCGGCGTGTACTTCCCGCGCGGCGGCATGCATGCCCTGCCGCAGGCGATGGCGGACGCCGCCGCCGACGCGGGTGCCGTGCTGCGGTACGGCGAGGAGGTCACCCGGCTGGAGCGGTCGGGCGAGCGCATCACGGCCGTCGTCACCGGCGACGACCGCATTCCCTGCGACGCGGTCGTCCTCACCCCGGACCTGCCCGTCGCCTACCGTCTCCTCGGCCGCCGCCCGCGCCGGCCGGTGCGGCTGCGGCACTCGCCGTCGGCCGTCGTACTGCACGCGGGCACCTCCCGCACCTGGCCGCAACTCGCTCACCACACCATCTCGTTCGGCGCGGCCTGGCGGACCACCTTCGACGAACTCACCCGGACCGGGCGGCTGATGAGCGACCCGTCGCTGCTCATCACCCGGCCCACCACCACCGATCCCGGGCTCGCCCCGCCGGGCCGCCATCTGCACTACGTCCTCGCGCCGTGCCCCAACACCGACATCGGGCCCGGCGCCGCCGACTGGCACGACCTGGGCCCGCGCTACCGGAGCGAGCTGCTGCGCGAGCTGGAGCGGCGCGGCCTCGACGGATTCGAGGCGGCCGTCGAGGAGGAGTGCCTGGTCACCCCGGCCGACTGGCACGGCCAGGGGCACGCGGCCGGGACGCCCTTCTCCGCCGCGCACACCTTCGCCCAGACAGGGCCGTTCCGCCCCCGCAACCTCGTCCGGGGCACCGAGAACGCCGTCCTCGCGGGCTGCGGCACCACGCCCGGGGTCGGCGTACCGACGGCACTGGTGTCGGGCAAGCTGGCGGCGGCCCGCGTCACCGGCGGCGCCCCACGGACCGCTCACCGGACTCAGCCCTCCCGAGCCGAGGTGAGCGCCGAATGACCGCCCGCGAACTCGACGCGGCCGGCATCACCGACCCGACGCTGCGGGCCGCGTACCGCCGCTGCCGTCAGCTCAACTCGGCCCACGGCAAGACGTACTTCCTCGCCACCCGGCTGCTGCCGGCCGACCGCAGACCGTCCGTGCACGCGCTGTACGGCTTCGCACGGTGGGCCGACGACATCGTCGACTCCCTCGATCCCGGCGTCGACGACGCCCGGCGGGCCGTCGAACTGGCCCTGCTCCAGGAGCGGTTCGACAAGGCGCTGCGCGGAGGGCCCAGCGACGAGCCGGTGGTGGTGGCCGTCGCCGACACCGCACGCCGGCTGGAGATCGAGCACGCGCACTTCCGGGACTTCCTGTCCGCGATGCGGTCCGACCTGACGGTGACGGACTACCCCACCTACGCCGACCTGCGCGGCTACATGCACGGGTCGGCGGCCGTGATCGGCCTGCAGATGCTGCCGGTGCTGGGCACGGTCGTGCCGCGCGAGGAGGCCGCGCCGTACGCGGCCGCGCTCGGGGTGGCCTTCCAGCTGACCAACTTCCTGCGCGACGTGGGCGAGGACCTCGACCGGGGCCGGGTGTACCTGCCGGCCGACCTGCTCGCCGGGCACGGGGTCGACCGCGCCCGGCTGCGGTGGAGCCGGGACACCGGCCGGCCCGACCGGCGGATCACGGCGGCCCTGAGGGAGTTCGAGGCCCTGACCCGGGGCGTCTACCGGGAGGCGGAGCCGGGGATCGACCTGCTCGACCCGGTGGCGCGGCCCTGCATCCGCACCGCGTACGTGCTCTACGGCGCCATCCTCGACGCGGTGGCGCGCGACGGCTACGCGGTGCTGCACCGCCGGGCGGTGGTCCCGCGCAGGGACCGCGCGGCCGTCGCCGCCGACGGGCTCGCCCGGGTCGTCGCCGCCCGTCTGCGCCACCGCGGCCGTACCTGCCGCGGCGACGGCCCGCGGACCGGGCGCACCAGCCGTTCCGTCTCCGAGGAGGTCGCGTGACCCCAGAGCCGTCCGCCCGCCGCCTTCCCCTCTCGCTGCGCCGCAGGGCCGCGCCCTGGCACCGGCAGCGGCCGACCTGGCGGGAGGCCAGGCCGGCGGTGATCGCCCAGGCGCTCAAACGGGCCCAGGGCCGGCCGTCGGGCAACTGGTACGTAGTAGGGGACTCCCGCGCGCTGCGCCGCGACCGGCCGCTGGCACGGACCGTGGCCGGGCGGGAGATCGTCGTCTGGCGCGGCCGGGACGGCCGGCCACTCGCCGGCCCCGGCATCTGCCCCCACCTCGGGGCACCGCTCGGCGACAGCCCCGTGCGCTGCGGCACGTTGGTGTGCCACTGGCACGGACTGGCCCTGGACGGGGCGCCCTTCGCGGGCTGGGAGCCGCTGCCGGCCTTCGACGACGGCGTGCTCCTCTGGGTGCGGCTCGACGAGGCCGGCGGGGAGGCGCCGCTGGACGCGCCCGTACTGCCCGACCGGCCGCCGGCCGCCCGCGCGCTGACGGCCGTCTACACCGGCATCGGGGTCTGTGACCCGGAGGACGTGATGGCCAACCGTCTCGACCCGTGGCACGGGGCGTGGTACCACCCGTACGCGTTCGTCGACCTCACGGTCGTCGGCTCGCCCGACGGGGCCGGGCCGGACGAGGACGCCTTCACCGTCGACGTGTCCTTCAAGGTCGCCGGACGGCTGGTGGTGCCCGTGCGGGCGGAGTTCACCGCGCCGGAGCCGCGCACCGTCGTCATGCGCATCACCGAGGGGGAGGGCGTGGGCTCCGTCGTGGAGACGCACGCCACCCCGCTGGGGACCGACGAGCGGGGCCGGCCGCTGACCGCGGTGACCGAGGCCGTGGTGGCGGCCTCCGGCCGGCCGGGCTTCGCCCTCGCCCGCCGGGCGGCCCCACTTGTGCGCCCGTTGATGCGCACCGCGGCCGCCCGGCTGTGGCGGGACGACCTGGCCTACGCGGAGCGCCGCCGCCGGCTGCGCTCCACGGGCCGCTTCCCGGGCTGACGTGGACTCACTTCCGGCTCAGGGCCCCTGGCCACCAGGCGACGCGCCCGAGGTCGCGGACCAGGGCGGGCACCAGCAGCGAGCGGACCACCAGCGTGTCGAGGAGGACGCCGAAGGCCACGATGAAGGCGATCTGCGCCAGGAACGCCAGCGGGATGACACCGAGGGCGGCGAACGTGGCCGCGAGGACCACACCCGCCGAGGTGATGACACCGCCCGTCGCGACCAGTCCCCTGCGCACGCCCTCGCGGGTGCCGTGGACGAGGGCCTCCTCACGCACCCGGGACATGAGGAAGATGTTGTAGTCGACGCCCAGCGCCACGAGGAAGACGAAGCCGTACAGCGGCACCGACGCGTCCGTCCCGCTGAACCCGAGGACGTGTTCGAACACCAGGGCCGAGACCCCGAGCGTGGCGAGGAAGTTCAGCCCGACCGTCGCGACGAGCAGCAGCGGCAGCACCAGCGAGCGGAGCAGGCCGACGAGGACCATCAGGATGACGGCGAGGACCACGGGCACGATGAGCGTCCGGTCGCGCTCGGCCGTGCGCTGGGTGTCGTACTGCTGGGCGGTGTAGCCGCCGACCAGGGCCTCGGCGTCCGGTACGGCATGCAGGGCCGTGCGCAGGCGGGCGACGGTGTCCTTCGCCGCGTCCGTGTCGGCGGCGTCGGCCGGCGTGACGTCGATCCTCACCCGCCCGCCGACGACCAGCGGCCGGCCCGCGCCGGGTCGGCCGGACGCCGTGACGACCGCGACCGAGTCGACGCCCTGGACCTGGGCCGCAGCGGCCCGTACGGCGTCCGCCGTCGCGGCGTCCGCGATGACGACGACCGGGTTTCCGGCGCCGCCCGGGAAGTGCCGGACCAGAGTCTCCTGCGCGCTGACGGAAGGGGCGTCGTCGATGAAGATCTCGTCCAGCGGGACGCCCTTGGACTCCAGCGCCGGCCAGAACGCGGCGCAGGCGAGCAGCGCCGCCAGGGTGCCGGCCCAGACCTTGCGCGGTGCCCGGTCGACGAGCGCGGCGACGCGCCGCCAGAGCGGGTGTCCGTCCCGCTCGGCGGCCCTGGGCCTGGCGGGCCAGTAGGCGGCCGGGCCGAGGAGGAGCAGCACGGCGGGCAGGAAGGTCAGCGCGCTCAGCACGGCGCAGGCGATGCCGATCGCGCCGGCCGGCCCCAGGGCCCGGTTGTTGGTGAGGTCGCTGAGCAGCAGTGCCAGCAGCCCCAGCGCCACGGTGGCGGCGCTGGCCGTGACCGGTCCCACCGACTGCCGCAGCGCTGCGCGCAGGGCGGCGGTGCGGTCCCCGTCGGGCGCGGCGCCGAGCTCCTCGCGGTAGCGGGCGGCGAGCAGCAGCGCGTAGTCCGTGGCCGCGCCGATGACGAGGATGGAGAGGATGCCCTGCACCTGACCGTCCACGCGGAGGATGTCGTGGTCGGCGAGCACGTAGACCACGGCGCAGGCCAGACCCAGCGCGAACACCGCGCCCACGATGATCACCAGCGGCAGCAGCACGCTGCGGTAGACCAGCAGCAGGATCAGCAGCACGGTGGCGAGGGCCACGCCGAGCAGGAGTCCGTCGATGCCGGCGAAGGCGTCGGAGAGGTCGGCCTGGGTGGCGGCGGGGCCCGCCAGGTGAACGGTGGTGCCCGGCACGGAGGAGGCGGCCCTCCGGATCGATGCGAGCGCGTCCGGCAGCTCGTCCCCGAGATCGGGACGGAGCTGCACGACCCCGCGCAGGGCCTGCCCGTCGTCGGAGGCGAGCGCCGGGGACGGGACGCCGACCACCGCGGGCCGGCCGTTCAGGGAGGCGAGGGCGCGGGTCGCCGCCGTCCGCAGGGCGGGATCGACGCGACCGCCGCCGTCGACGGTCCAGACGACCAGCGCGGGGAGGGACTCCTCCTGGTGGAACGCCTTCTGCTCCTTCAGTACGCGGGTGGACTCGGCGTCGGCGGGAAGGAAGGCGGCCTGGTCGTCGGTCGCCACCTCGCCGAGCTTGCCCGCGTACGGGCCGAGGCCCCCGCCGACGGCCAGCCAGGCGACGAGGAGGAGGAGAGGCAGCAGCCGGCCGGCCCACCGCCGGGGTCGGGACATGGGAACTCCAGGGTCACGGGCTTATCTCAACGATAAACAATCTCAATGATTGAGAGATATTGAAGCACGGACGTACGTCCCCTCGACCGGGGACCCGGCAGCGGGGTTCCAATTGACCGGAGCCTGTTTCAGCCGGAGTCTGCGTCAGCCGGAGTCTGCGTCAGCCGGGTTCTGCTCAGCGCCTGGGAACGCGCACTTCCCCGAGTCCGGCGTTCAGAGCCTGCAAGTAGCGCAGCACCACAGCCAGTTCGTCCTCGCTGAACTGGAGCCTCGCCTGCTCCTCCGCCTGCGCGAGCGGCATGAAGTAGGTGCGCGCGGCGGCCCGCGCACCCTCGGCGTAGCGCACATGGACGACCCTGCGGTCCGCGCTCTCGCGCGTTCGGCGGATGTGCCCGGCACGCTCCAGTCGGTCCAGACAGGCCGTCACGGCACCCGACGTCAGACCGAGGTGCTCGCGCAGCAGCCCCGGCGTCGGAGGCTCCGGGCTGTCCAGGACGAACGACAGCGCCTGGACGTCGGTGGGATGCAGCCCTTGCGCGGCGGCGAAGCCGTGGACCAGCCGGTTGACCTCACCTATGGTGCGCCGCAGCGCGACGGCGAAACTCTGCGCGTCCCCCGGCGCCCGTGCGGAGACCGCGCCGCCGGCCTCGCTCTTGTGCTGTCCCCTGGTCACACGGCCAGCGTATCCAAACCGGTGGACCCGACCGGCGGCGGAGGGCCGGCGCCTCCGCCGACGCCGGCGCATCCCACGGGCCCACGCGCTCTCGATGGCCCGCGTCCCCTTCCGCCCGGGCCACCTGCGGAGACCGCAGGCGGTGGTGCCCGCCGCACACGCGGCGCCCGGCCGGGGCCCCGTGACCGGCGGTGAAACAGGTACGGGGTGTCGGAGCCGACGCGCACGCCCGGGCGCCGGGAGTCAGCGCCGGCCCCGCAGCTTGCCGAGCAAGCGCTGGGCCTGAGCCCGGCGGCGCGGGTCGGCGGAGGCCCGGCGCACCTGCTCGATGGCGCGCCGCCCCTGCGGACTCCTGCCGAACTGCATGATCTTGTCCAACATGCCTGCCATTGCTGCCTCCTGATGAAGGTCGAGTCGACGACGTCGCCGGTAAGTCCTCGGCACGGAGCCGTCTACCCCCGGCAGGACGTGTCATCCCTGTCCGCGTGGCCGGGCCGTCTCCGGCACGGGCGCCGGGAGCGGCCGCTGCGGATGCGGAGGCCGGGCCCGTACCTCAGGGTGGGAAACGATCGCAGCCCCGGATCTGCGGGAGCTGCTGCCGCTCAAGGAGGTGCACGGGATGGCCGAGGGCGAGACCGAGGACAAGAAGCTCCGCAAGGGCGACAGGGTCGCCTGGAAGAGCCACGGCAGCGAGACCGAGGGGAAGGTCGAGAAGAGGATCACCGAGCGTACGGAGGCGGCGGGGCGGACCGTGGACGCCTCACCCGAGGAGCCGCAGTACCAGGTGAGGAGCGACAAGTCCGGCCGGTCGGCCGTCCACAAGCCGTCCGCCCTGAAGAAGCGGAAGAAGTGAGCGGCGGATGGACGACGAGCGGCGCCGAACCCGGCAGGAGTTCCGCGAACTGGTCAACATGCGGCCGGCGGACCTGGAGAAGTGGCTGGCGACCGAGGAGTCCCGCAGCGCCGGGGAGAGCAGAGACGGAGGCGAGTCCACGGGGCACGCCTCGGGACGCCGCATCCTGACCATCCTGCGCGCCGGGCAGGACGACCTGTCGGAGGCGGACCACCAACACATGCGCAAGGTCGTGGGCTACATCCGCCGCCATCTGGCGCAGCGCCCGTCCGGTGACGTACGGGACACCCGCTGGCGCCACTCCCTCATGAACTGGGGGCATGATCCGCTGGCCGACGAGGGCGAGGACTGAGCGGTCGTCCCCTGGCGGCCCCCCTCGACGCGGCCCGGGGCCGATCCACGTCAGATGCCGTGGCCGGACCGCCGCCCGGGGACCCGTCCCGCCGGAATCCGTACCGCGTGACGAGTCCCCCTGTCGCAGGCGGTGGCCTGTCACCACCGGGCACGCCGTAGCGGCATCGCCGTCCACGCCCGGTCCGCCCGATGTGCACCAGGCCGGCGGCCGCCCGCCGCTCAGGCGACCGTCAGGACGATCTTGCCGGTGGTACGGCCCTGCTCACCGAGCTCGTGCGCCTTGGCGGCCTGGCCCAGCGGCAGGACGGTCTCGACGACCGGCTTCACGGCGCCCCGCTCCACGAGCGCGGCGATCTCGCGCAGGCCGAGGTGGTCCGGCTCGACCAGGACCCACATGGCGCGCACCCCGTCCTGGGCGGCGGGGACGTCGTCCGGGCCGGGCAGGGTGATCAGCCGGCCGCCGGTCCGCAGCACCTTCAGGGAACGCTCGGCCGTCTCGCCGCCGAGCCCGTCCAAGACCACGTCGATGTCGGTCAGGACGTCCTCGAACCGCACCGAGCGGTAGTCGATCACCTCGTCAGCGCCCAGCCGCCGCACCAGGTCGTGCTTGCCGGCGCTGGCCGTGCCGACGACGTACGCGCCGCGGGCCTTGGCGATCTGCACGGCCAGGTGCCCGACCCCTCCGGCCGCGGCGTGGATCAGCACCCGCTCACCGGGGCGCACGTCGGCCGTGTCCACCAGCGCCTGCCAGGCGGTCAGCGCGGCGAGCGGCAGCGCGGCCGCCTCCACGTGCGTCAGCCCCGCCGGCTTGGGGGCGAAGTGCCGGGCCGGAGCCACGACGTACTCGGCGTAACCGCTCGCCTGGCGCGGGAACAGGGGCATCCCGAAGACCTCGTCGCCGGGCCGGAACACGCCCACGCCCGGCCCGACTGCCTCGACCGTGCCGGACACGTCCCAGCCGACCACGGGTACGGCGCCCCACTCGATGAGGGCCCCGCTGGCGCGGGTCTTCCAGTCCACGGGGTTCACCCCGGCCGCGTGCACCCGGACCAGGACCTCGTTCAGCCCCGGCTCCGGCCGCTCGACCTCGCGCTCGACGAGGTTCTCGGGCCCGCCCCACTGCTCCACGACCACCGCACGCATGCTTTCCGCCTCCGCTTTCGTCTCGATCGGCTCCGCTGCCGGGAGGTCTCCCGGTGCGACGCGGTCCAGACTGGCGCAGTCCGGCTCCCCATGGTGTTGGCCGTCCGGCCACTATGTGACAGGATCCGGCCATGAGCATCGCGCGGCCGGCCACGCAGAACACACCCGGCCGGGCGCCCGAGCCGCCCGCACGACACCGGATCGCCGTCCTCGCCCTGCCCGGGGTCCCGCCCTTCGAGCTCGGGATCCCCTCCCGTGTCTTCGGCAGCGTCCTGGACGCCGAAGGCCGCCCCCTGTACGACATCACCGTCTGCACGGCGGACGGCGCCCCCGTGCTCACCGACGCCGGTTTCGTCGTGCAGCCGGCGGTCGGCCCGGAGGCCCTCGCCGCCGCGGACACCGTGATCATCCCGCCCACGCACGCCATGCCGGAGCTGGGCCGCGGCGGCCCCCTGCCCGCCGAGGTCACCGCGGCCATCGCCGGCATCCGGCCCGGCACCCGGCTGGTGTCCATCTGCTCCGGCTCCTACGTGCTCGCCGCCGCCGGGCTGCTCGACGGCCGGCCGGCCACCACGCACTGGAACCTGGCCCCCGAGTTCCGCCGCGCCTATCCACACGTCAAGGTCGACGAGGAGGTCCTGTTCGTCGACGACGGCGATGTCCTGACCTCCGCGGGCGTCGCCGCAGGCGTCGATCTGTGCCTGCACATGATCCGCCAGGACCATGGAGCGGCCGCCGCCAACCGGGCCGCCCGGATGTGTGTCGTACCGCCCTGGCGGGACGGCGGGCAGGCCCAGTACATCGACCGCCCGGTCCCCGACCCGGCCGTGGCCGGCACCACCGCCACCCGCGCGTGGGCCCTGGAGCACCTCGGCGAGCCGCTCTCCCTCGCCCAGCTCGCCGAGCACGCCCGGATGAGCCTGCGCTCCTTCACCCGGCGGTTCCGCGACGAGGTCGGGATGACCCCCGTGCAGTGGCTCACCGCCCAACGCCTGGAACTGGCAAAGCAGTTGCTGGAGACCACCGACCTGCCGATCGACCTGGTCGCCCACCGGGCCGGCTTCGGCTCCGCGAACTCACTGCGCGCGCACATGAGAACCGCCTTCGGCATCTCACCCGCCGCCTACCGCCGTACGTTCAAGTCCGACGACGTCGTCGACGCCGGCGGCCGACCGATTCCCGGGAACGGCGATCCCGCACCTGCGCTCCGCCCCCGGCAGCGGCATGCCGGGGGCGGAGCGCGGGCCCTGAGGGGCGCAGCCGACGGCGGGCCGCCGCGCGCTGGTCAGGAAGCGATGAAACGGGCGATCTGACCGAGCACGACCGTGTCCGCGAGGAACCCGATGTGGGTCTGGCAGAGCACGTTGTTGTTCGTCGCGCCGTCCAGCCGGGTGCTGGTGTAGGGGATGATGATGCCGTCGCAGGCCGAGTACCAGGTGGCGTATCGGGTGGCGCCGGGCGTCTCGTCGCCCGAGCTGATCTGCGCGATGAACGACGAGCCGGGGTACATCTGCTGACAGGTCGTGTAGATCAGACAGGCGCCGGCGTACGTGGTCCCGTGGTTCGCGCCGGCGATCGAGGCGAGGTGGCTGACGCTGGTGTTGCCGCCCAGCACCTTCAGGTAGTACTGGCTGACGAGGCCGCCCATCGAGTGGTTGACGATCGCGACCTTGCTCGCGCCCGTGCGCGCCTTCACGCCGTTGACGAAGGCGGCGAGGCCCTGGGCGTTGGTGACGTTGTTGCCGTAGGAGTCGTACTCGTAGGCGAACAGGTCCGAGCCGGCCCAGCCGTTGAGCCGGAACACGCTCATGGCGGTGACCCAGTTGGACGCGCTGCCGGTGTACCCGTGGACGAAGACCACCGGTGTTCTGGTCGACAGCGGCTGCGCTGCCTCGGCGGCCGAACTCGTGGCGGCCGAGGCGGACACGGCCGGACCGGCCGCCGCGCCGGCCGTCGGCGCTGAGGTGAGCAGGGTGAACGCGGCCGTGGTGGCCGCGAGGACGCCGAAGAGTCGGCGCGCTGAACGACGACGCATGAGCCCTCCCGAGAAGGATGCGGGTGCCTGACCCGAACAGAGTCGTGGCCCGGCACCCGGCGGCCATCAGCGAAATCACCAGTGCGCCGCCGTGCCGCCCGCTTGCTCGCACGCCGACCGTCCGAGGGCACGCTCGGCGTCATCACCGAGGCGTGGATGCGCCTGCCGGAACGCCCCCGTCACAAGGCTTCGGCCGCCGTCGCCCTCGCCCTGCGCGCCGCCGAGGACGCCCTGGACCCCTACCGCATCCTCAACCCGGGCATCCTGATCGACTGACACCCGAAGAGGCTCAACGGGGGAGGAGCCGGGGCACCCGGCACGCCGCACCACCGGTCGGTGACCGCCAACTGGGGTCCCGAACACGGGCGTTGTGCCACTCGAAGCCCTCGTACAAGCCGCCACGCCGGTCGTGAGGTACCGGATCACCGGCCCGGCAGAACCGGAACTGTTCACACCGGCCCCTCGACCCTCTCCCTTCTCGTCCGTGTCACCGCTCATCAGGCGCCCGGTGGCCGATAGTGGGGGGTGGAAGGTCCGCGCGCCCGCCGCGGACCCGGACCGATTTCTTTTTTGTGCAGAGGAGTGTCTGATGAACGACCGACCGTTGACCCTGATGGCAGTGCACGCGCATCCCGACGACGAGGCCACGGGAACGGGGGGCGTTCTCGCGCGGTATGCCGCGGACGGCGTGCGTACGGTTCTCGTGACGTGTACCGACGGCGGATGCGGTGACGGACCGGGGGGCGTCAAGCCGGGCGATGCCGGGCACGACCCGGCGGCCGTCGCCCGGATGCGGCGCCGGGAACTCGAGGCGAGTTGCGAGATCCTGAAGGTCGCTCACCTGGAGATGCTGGGGTACGCCGACTCCGGGATGATGGGATGGCCGGCCAATGACGCCCCCGGCTCGTTCTGGCGCACACCCGTGGAGGAGGGCGCCGCCCGGCTCGCGGAACTCCTGCGCCGCTACCGGCCCGACGTCGTCGTCACGTACGACGAGAACGGCTTCTACGGTCACCCCGACCACATCCAGGCCAACCGCATCACGATGGCGGCACTGGCGATGACCGAGTTGACGCCGAAGGTGTACTGGACGACGGCGCCCCGCTCGATGATGCAGAAATTCGGGGAGGTCATGCGCGAGTTCGGCGCGGACTTCCCGGAGCCGGACCCCGCCGAGGCCGCCGCGATGGCCGAGATCGGGCTGCCCGACGAGCAGATCACCACCTGGGTCGACACGAGCGCCTTCGGCGGCCAGAAGTTCGACGCGCTGGCCGCGCACGCCAGCCAGGGCGAGAACATCTTCTTCCTGCAGATGGGCCGGGAGAGGTTCACCGAACTGATGGGCGTGGAGACGTTCCTGCGCGTCCAGGACACCACCGGCGCGGCCGTGCCCGAGAACGACCTCTTCGCCGGACTGCGCTGACCCACGCCCGCCCGCCGGGGCAGAGCGGCCAGGTTCCCTCAGCCAGGCGTTGCCGCCTGCCCCGGCGCGCCGGTGGCGACGGCGGCCCCTCAACGCTCCCCTGAGGGCCTCCCGTCAAGGGCGCCCCTCAGGGACTGCCCGGGCCGGCCGCTGCCACTGCCCGTGCCACCACCCGTCGCAGCGCACGGCAGGTGATCCAGCGGTTGTTCCCGCCGGCCAGGTACGTCACCGCCCGGCCTGCGGCAGCTCGTCGACGACGGAAGGCCGCATCTCCTCGGCGACCCGGAACGGGTGTGGTCCAGGAAGGCGTCCCCCACCCTCCGATGCCCGCTGCTCACTTCCAACGGTCCCAGGAATGCGCGGTCTGCCACCATCCGGCCATCGCATCACGCGTTCTACCGCACCACTTGGGGTCCCTGGCGAGGGTGGGTCCGTGGACGCCGCACCGCCGCCGCGCGCCGCGAGCGGACCGGGGCGCGGGGCAGCGGAGGGCCGGCCGGAGCGGGCGGGTCAGCCGCCGATGGCCGAATCCTGCGCGGCGGCGACGATCGCCGTCGCGTCCTCCGGCAGCAGATAGCCGGCGTCGACGGACGTCCGCGCGGCCGCGCGCACCTTGTCCACATAGTCGGCGTGGGTCGGGTAGAGCCGGCTGAGCACCGGTTCCGCGGTGGCGGGGAAGGACGGGTCGGAGGGGTCGCCGTCGTCGTGCCGGTCCCAGGCGTCGCCGTCGTCGTTCCACGGGTCGCGGGCGCCGTACAGGCCGCAGAAGACGCCGCTGCCGGTGGTGTCCCGGCTGCCGCTGAGGGTACGGGTGGGCACGGTGACGTCCGGCAGGCGGATGCCGCCGGTGGCGAGGCCGGTGGCCGGGTCACGCAGCACGGTGCTCAGCGGCCGGCCGCTCGGCGGCCGCGGACCGCCCCGCGCCCAGCCCGCCAAGGTCCGCAGTGCCGCGTTCATCGCCCAGTGGCCGGGCCCGTCGTTGAAGGGCGCCGAACCGGCCGCGCAGTCGGGCGAAGGCGCGGCCGGGCCCGCCGACTTCCGCACGGTGGGGCCGCCGAGGTCGAAGACCCACTGGTCGCCGTGGGCGGTGCCGGCCAGCTCCCAGTGCACGACGCTGTCCGTGTCCGGCTGCCGGGCCGCCGCGGCGCCGGGCACGTCCGTCTCGGTGAGCACGACGAACGTCGGCACCCCGAGGTCGGTTCTGATCCGGGAGGGGTTCGGCATCAGCAGGGTGTCGGCGAGTACGCCGCTGATCGGGGCGGCGACGGCGCTGTTGCTGTGCACCATGAAGCCGTCGTAGACCCCGGCGACCGGCTGGACGGCGTTGACGTACGTGGTCATGAAGCCCGCCGACTGCGACTCGCCGTCGGCGAGCAGCGTGCGCACCGGGAGGCCGCCGAGCGGGTCGGGCCCGTTCGGGGTGCGCAGCGCCCGGCCCGCCTGGGAGAAGATGTCGTAGGCGAAGGCGTCGCCGGGGTGGACCAGGCTGCCGTACCGGGCCGGGTCCCAGCCCCGCAGGCCCTTGATCTCGCCCAGCCCGCCGTTGACCCCGACGGCCTGCGCCGAGACGCCGACCCAGGCGTAGCCGCGGCGCAGCAGTTCGTCGCGCTGGAACCAGTAGTCCGGGGAGATCTCCAGCTGGCCGCTGACGTTGAGCCACTCGACGACCACCGTGCCGTTGAACTGCGCCGGGTCGGTGGGCCGGCGCACCAGCAGGCGGCTCTTGTACGCGGCGGTGCCGGAGGCGCGGACGTTCCACCGGCCGTCCGAGGTCCACAGGCCCGACTTGGCGTACGACGTGGCGGTGCCGGAGATGAAGTACTCGCTCTCGGTGTAGCCGAACGAGCCGAGGTCCTCCGCCGCGGCGAGGAACGGGAAGCCGTGACCGCCGGCGGGCGGGAGGGTGACCGTGGGGCCCGCGGCCGTGGCGGGGGCGGCCGCGGCCGGGGCGGTCAGCGGGGTGTCGAGGAGGGCGCCGCAGAGCAGCGCCCCCACTGCGGCGGCGGTGACGGACCGCCGGGATAACCGGGCAAGCAGGCGCACGGGTTGCCTCCGTAGATGCGTGGCCCCATGGGCAATGGGCTGAGACGGCAGTCTCTGCGGACCGCGGTGGACTGCCACCGGCGAATCCACCGGTGCCCGGGAGCGGCGACTGATCGCGGCACTTGCTGGGGGCACACCGCACGGACGGACCGGGTGACCGTCGCGGCAGCGCGGTGCCGTGCCGCGGCGGGTCGCGCACGAACGACGCGACCCGCGAGGACGAAGTGCTCCGCCCTGGAGCCCACAGGTCCCCGACGCGGCCCGGCCCCGACGGTCAGTTGCCTCGGTCCACGCCGTCCACGGTGATGCCGCCGGGAACAGGCGCCGGCGCCGGTACGCCCCCGGGCCGACGGTAGACGTACGGCGGCGTCTCCGTCCGACCGCCCTCGGCCGGGTCGCGGACGAGGTGGTGGTCGGGGGAGAGCGCGCACGCCGGGTCGGTACGTGCGGCGTCACCGGTGAGGGCGAAGGCCTGGCAGCGGCAGCCCCCGAAGTCCTCCTCCTGGCGGGGACAGCCCCGGCAGGGGCCCGTCATCCAGTCGGTGCCGCGGAAGCGGTTGAAGGCCGGGGACCGTTCCCAGATCCAGGCGAGCCGGTGGTCGCGGACGTTGGGCGGGTGAAGGTCCGTCAGGGAGGCGGCCGCCGGGCAGGGCAGCACCGTCCCGTCCGGCGCGACGGTGAGCGAGACCGCCCCCCAGCCGCCCATGCAGGGCTTGGCCACCCCGTCGAAGTAGTCGGGGACGACCCACACCAGCTCGATCCGCCCGGCGAGCTCCTCCCGGCGACGCTCCACGGTCTCCCGGGCGCGTGCCAGCTGCTCGCGACCGGGCAGCAGCGCGGCCCGGTTGAGCAGGCCCCAGCCGTAGAACTGCGTGTTGGCCAGCTCGATGCGGTCCGCACCCCAGGCCAGGCCCAGCTCGATGACCGCGTCGACGGAGCCGAGGTTGTCGCGGTGCAGCACGACGTTCAGGCCGAGCGGGAGCCCGGCCCGGCGGACCAGCGCGGCGGCCCGTTCCTTCGCGGCGAAGGACGAGGGACGTCCGGCGATGCGGTCGTTGGCCCCCGGGTCGGCGTGCTGGACGGACAACTGGACACTGCGCAGCCCGGCCGCGGTGAGGGCGGCGAGCCGGGACTCGTCCAGGCCCGTACCGCTCGTGACCAGCTGCGTGTAGATCCCGGCGGCCTCGGCGGCGGCGACGATCCGCTCCAGATCCGGGCGCAGCAGCGGCTCCCCACCGGAGAGATGGGTGTGTACGACGCCCAGCTCGCTGGCCTGGCGCAGTACGCCGGTCCACTCGTCGGTGCTCAGCTCGGTGGAGCGACGGGCCAGTTCCAGCGGGTTCGAGCAGTACGGGCAGTGCAGCGGGCAGGCGTGGGTGAGTTCGGCGAGCAGAGCCCAAGGGGGCGCGGGCCGGACGGCGGGCCCGGGGTGCGCGGGGATGGTCACGTCAGCCAGCCCTCCTGCCGCAGGCTGTCCAGGAAGGCGGGGACGGTCTCGGCCACCGGCGCGCCGGGGAAGCGCCCGGTGAGCTCGCCGACGATCCCGGCCACCGTGCGGGTGCCGTCGCACAGGCCGACGACCGTGCCGCCATGCCCTTGCAGGACGACCACGCGCTCCGGCAGGACCAGCAGGTCCGTGCCGCGCACGGCGTCGTGCCGCAGCATCAGCGCGGGGGCGAGCGCCGGACGCCAGGGCTCCGTGCTCTGCGGGCTCACCCGTGCCCCCCTGCGCCGCCCTGACCGTGCGTTCGCTCGTCCGGCCCGGTGTGCCCGGACCCTCTCTCGTGCTCCACGGCGTCCAGCAGGGACCACAGCACGTCGCACTTGAAGGAGAGCGCGGCCACGGCCCGTTCCTGGTCCTCCCGGGTCCGGGACCACTCCAGTACGAGGTCCAGTGCCTCGGCACTGTCGCGCCGGCCCTGGTCGACGCGGGTGCGGAAGTAGGCGAGCCCGTCCGGCGCGATCCAGGGGTAGTGCCGCTCGAACGCCTCGATGCGCAGCCGCATGAGACCGGGAGCGGTCAGCTCGGTGAGTGAGGCGGCGACGGCCTCCAGCGGGGAGCGCAGGCGGCAGAAGTTGACGTAGCCCTCCACGGCCAGCCGGACGCCCGGCAGTACGGTCTCGCCCGACAGCAGGATCTCGCGGTCCAGGCCGGCCGCCTCGCCGAGCCGCAGCCAGCGCTCGATGCCGCCCTCGCCGTCGGCCCGTCCGTCGTGGTCCTCGATGCGCCGCAGCCACATGCGGCGCAGCCGCGAGGAGTCCAGCTTCGCGAGGATCAGCGCGTCCTTGACCGGGATGTGGCGCTGGTAGTGGAAGCGGTTGGCGATCCAGCGGCGTACCTCGTCCGGGCTGAGGTCGCCCCGGTGCATACGGACGTTGAAGGGATGGCGGTCGTGGTACCGGTCCTGGCCCACCTCGCGCAGGCGGTCCTCGAACTCCGCGCGGCTCCAGGGCTTCACCGGCGGGGCGAGTGTCGTGGTCACAGCTCGATCACCATTCCGTCGTCGGCCACCTCGAGGCCCAGCCGGGCGAGCCGCTTGTGCTGCGGCGCGGCGGGGTCGACGAGGGGGTTGGTGTTGTTGAGGTGGGTGTAGAGGCAGCGGGCGGACAGTGAGGCGAGGACGGCTGCGGTGCCGTCCGGCCCGTCGATGGGCAGATGCCCCATGCCGGTGGCGGTGCGGGAGGAGATGCCGGTGCGGCGGGGCTCCTCCTCGTCCCAGAAGGTGCCGTCGACGATGACGCAGTCGGCCTCGGTGGCGGCCTGGTGCAGCGCGTCGGACCAGGTGGCCACGGCCGGGGCGTACAGAGCGGTGCGGCCGGTGGCCGGGTCGTACAGGCGCAGCGCGACGACCCAGGCGTCGTCCTCGGGGGCGTCGGCGGCGTAGCGCGGGCGCTTGCCTGAGACGGGTACGGCGCTGATCCGCACACCGGATCCGGCGGGGCCGTCCGCGTCGGCGTGCAGGGGCTGTGTCCCCCGGGACCGCAGCTCCCGCCAGGTCAGGGTGGTGTACGGGGCGAGGACCGCGCCGAGGCCGAGGCGGGTGTCGACCGCCTCGCGGACCGGCGGGGTGGCGAGGAGTTCGAGGCCGTCCGCCTCGCGCAGCCGCCCGATCCCGAGCGTGTGGTCGAGTTCGGCGTCGGTGAGCACGACTCCGGCGATCGGTGTCTGCCGGGGCCCGGGTCCGGGGTGGAGGTCGGGGTGGGCCTCGATCTGGTCGCCGATGTCGGGGGTGGCGTTGACGAGGTACCAGCGGCCCTCGCCGGCCCGGACGGCCAGCGAGGCGTGTCGGCGGCGTCGCCCGGGGTGGGCGCGTGCCCCGGAGCACCCGGGGCACGCGCAGTTCCACTGGGGGATGCCGCCGCCGGCCGCGGTACCGAGCACCTGCAGCAGCATGACGGCGGCTAGCGGACGCTGAGGGAGTAGGCGGTGACTTCGAGCGCGGTGTCGACCACCGCGTACCCCGGGGTCTGCCAGGTGGTCCGGTCGGTCTCCTCGGAGGTGGCCCGGCCGGCCTGCTCGGCCTGCTCGACTGCTTCGGTCATGATGCGTACCTTCCTTTCTGCGTGGGGTGTTCGCCTCCCGGGTGCGGGAGGAGCCTTCAGTCGACGGTCACCTTGAGCAGGACGTCGTCCTCGTCGCCGCGGTCGCTCGTGCCCAGCCACAGCTGGTCGGCACCGGGAACCTTGGCGATGGCCCGCAGCCGGCCGTAGACGCCGTTGTAGTGGGACGTCGCCGGCCCGACGTCCTCGCCGGTGGAGTCGATCGGGATCCGCCACAGCCGGCGGCCGCTCAGCGTGGAGGCGTAGACCACGTCGTCGACGACCGCGATCTGCGCGGGCACGCCTCCCTCGTCGGGGTCCCAGACCATCTTCGGGTCGGTCATACCCGCGACGGAACAAGAACCCTCACAGGTCGGCCAGCCGTAGTTCCGGCCCGGCCGCACGAGGTTGAGTTCGTCCCAGGTCTCCGCGCCGATCTCGGTCGACCACAGCTGCCCGGCGCTGTCCCAGGCCAGCCCCTGGGGGTTGCGGTGACCGTAGCTGTAGACGCGGGTCCCGAACGGGTTGCCGGGAGCCGCGGCACCGTCCTTGGTGATCCTCAGGATCTTCCCGTTGAGCGACGTCTTGTCCTGCGCCAGCTTCCTCTTCGAGGCGTCGCCGGTGGTGACGTACAGATAGCCGTCGGGCCCGAACGCGATCTTTCCGCCGTTGTGCTGGCTGTCCCGGGTGATTCCGGTCAGGATCGAGGTGTAGTCACTCAGCCGGGTGCCGTCGAACTTCATCCTGACCACGCGGTTGTCCTCACGCGTGGTCTCCATGAAGAACACGTCCTGGTCGGTCGTGCCGTTCCAGGTCGGTGACACCGCGACACCCAGCAGGCCGCCCTTGTCCTGCGTCTCCTCGCTCCACACGGCGTTGGGCACCGTGCCGACCTTCGTCTTGGCGCCGTTCAGGGCGACCCGCCAGACGACGGCGGTGTCCCGTTCCGTCACCAGCGCCGCCTTGTGGCCCCGGAGGAACGAGATCCCCCAGGGAGTCGTCAGACCGTCCGCGAGCGTGCTGATCCCCGTCGGTGCGCTCTGCGCGCCGGGGACGGAGGGCGGCTCCGTGGCCGTCGCGTGCGGCCCGGTCAGGCCGAGGGTCATGACGGCGGCGACGGCGGAGAGCGCGGCGATGCCCGGTCGGATCCGAGGCAGCGCCGAGTGCGCCAAGCGTGACATCCTGATGCCTTTCGTGTGGGGGCGCGGCCGACTGATTCCGGGGAATCGGCGCGGCCGAATGCGGTACGAGGAGGTGCTCATCGCTGCGCCGCACCGTGGTGAGCCGGGTGAGAAGGGCGTGGTCCGGAGCGTGGCAATGCCTCTTGTCTGGAGTATCGGGCGCCCCCTGAAGCAACGGCCACCGGGACCGGTCCATCCTGCTGACGGGCCGTTCCGGCGGCGGGACCGCGGATGTCAGTGAGCTTGCGCGACGGCTCGTCAGCCGTCGGTCCACCGGCGCCGAAGGGTCCCTCCCACGAGTGACCGCCGCCGCGCGGGTGGCCGCGCACGCAGTACGCCGGTCAGGGAGGCATCCGCGTCACGGCGTGGGGCTCGGGCTCGGCGGCGGGGAGGGGGAGGTCGCGGGCGGGGAGGAGGGGGTCGCCGGCGCGGGCGAGCCGTCCATGACGGCGGCGTCGATGCAGTCGACGAACTGGACGAAGGGCACCCGGCCCGTGGCGTCGTCGACCGCGAAGTCACCTGCCGCGTGGCTGCGGAGCCGGCACATGTCGTAGCGGGCGAGCACCGGGGGCGGGTTCGTCCCGGAGGCCAGCCGGTATTCGTGCCGGCCCACCAACTGGCAGGCGTCGTAGCGGATGAGCGGGCCGCGCGGACCCACGGCGTAGCGGTGCGAGCGGACATCGGTGGAGAAGTCCTGGTAGGCGAGCCCGGTGTCGTCGCAGTCGCTGAAGTGGACGATGCCGCCGTTCCACTTGCAGTCGATGACGGCCACGTCCGGGTTGCGCACCTCGAAACGGATGTCCTGGGCGTGGAACCGTTGCACCGAGTCGTGGTGCTCGGCGACGGGGAAGCGGAAGAACGTGCTGGTGGTGCCGTACTCCGGAGTGCTCTGCGGGCGTCTGTCCGTGATGATGTACGAGCCGCCCCGGCAGGTGATGGAACCCCCGTAGGGGAACTCCAGGAAATTGCCCCACTCGTACTCGACCTTCATGTCGGTGAACCAGTAATTGAGGAACTGGTCCTGGTCGTTCGGTTCCTTCTGTCCGTCCCGTGTCAGCCCGGAGTACAGGAACGCGCGGCGATAGCGGCCGCCGACCCGGCACGCCTCCCAGCGCATCTCCGAGTTGGTGTCGGTGCCGCTCAGGGCGAGCCCGTACTCCCATTCCCCCATCCACTCGCACTCGGAGAACCGGTAGTCCTGCGCCTGTCCGGTCGAGTACGAGCTGAAGAAGGAGGCGCCCGGTCTGGCCGACTGGAACTGCATGCGCTCGAAGGAGATGTTCGACCAGACGTCCTCGTTGCGGCAGAGATAGGAGCCGGGGCCGGTCTTGGGCTTGAAGACGAGACTGGTCATACGGCGGCCCGCGCCGCAGAAGCGCAGGCCGCTCGCGGGCTGTGACGCGGCGGCACCGTTCAGCAGGGCATGGGGGCGGGTGATGAGGAACTCGCCGGCGGGGATCTCGATCACCACACGGCCGACACCCCCGGAGACCCGGGCGGCGGCGAACGAGTAGGCGATCTCGAAGGCCGCGGTGTCGTCGGTCCGCCCGTCGCCCACCGCGCCCAGATCGGCCACGTTGATCACGGTGTCCGGCTTGGCCGAGGAGCGCGGGACGGCGGACGCACTGCGGGTGGACAGGGACGTCGCGGCCAGCAGCGAGACCCCGCCACGCAGAAGATGCCGACGGGTGACACGGGACATCGAAGCATCCCACTCTGTCATAATCTCCTTCTTTCCACCTGTTTCATCCCTTCCAAGCCCACTAGCACTTTTGTGCGCTTATCAGCGCCTACTTCGTCAAGGAGGGACATGACCGGGTTCGTTGAGGTGCTCCGGCATATGTCGGCCGCACAGAAACCGGCGAAAGGGGTGTCGGTCTACACCCTGTTCGTCAACCGTCCAGCCGGCCGGGTCCTGGCCGCGCTGGCCTACCGCGTCGGTGCGACGCCCAATCAACTGACGCTGCTCGGCGCTCTGTTCACCTTTCCCGCCCTGGCCGCCGTGGCCCTGGTACGGCCCGGCACGGGGCTGTCGGTGTGTGTCTGCGCCGCCCTGGCCGTGGGGTTCGCCCTCGACGCGGCGGACGGACAGCTCGCCCGCATGCAGCGCTCGGGAAGTCCGTCGGGCGAGTGGCTGGACCATGTGCTCGACTGCGCCAAACTGGTCATCGTGCACATGGTCGTGCTCGTGTCGTTCTACCGCTTCTTCTCCCTGCCCGATCCGGCCTTCCTGCTCGCTCCGATGCTGTTCGAGCTGGCGGCCGTGGTGATCTTCTTCGCCGGGATCCTCACGGAGCAGCTCAAGCGGCGGACGGCCGCCCCGTCGCCCGCGGCACCGACGTCGGCGGCGCCGATGCCGGCCGAGCCCGCCCCGGCGCTGCGGTCCGTGCTGCTGCTGCCGGTCGACTACGGCGTGACCTGCGTCGGCTTCCTATTCCTTGGCAGCCAGCACGTCTTCCTTTCCGTGTACTGCGCCCTGCTGCTGGCCCACCTCCTGTTCATGGCGGCCTTCCTGGTCAAGTGGTTCCGCGAGCTGCGCTGAGGGGAAGTCCGTCCGCTGGTGCCGGGCGAGCAGCTCCAGGGAGTCGCGGAGCAGCGTGCTGGAGGTGTGCATGGTGTAGGGGAAGTAGACGACCTCCACACCGACCTGGGCGAAACGCCGTTCCAGATCGACCCACTTGGGCGTCCCGCGCCAGTCGTCGCCCTTGAAGATGACGTGGAAACCGATCCGCTTCCACGTCTCCAGCTTGTCCTCTTCCGACTCGGGGACGGCCACGTCGACGCAGCGCAGATTGCCGACGATCTCCAGGCGCTCGGCGAACGGCACGACCGGCGGCCGGCCCTTGAGCCGCTGTACCAGGTCGTCCGTGGTGACTCCGGCTACGAGGCGGTCACAGTGCCGGCGCGCCTGGCGCAGGATGTTGAGGTGGCCGACGTGGAACAGGTCGTAGACGCCGGGCGCGAATCCGATGCGGGTCACGTCCATGGGTCACCCGCAACGGCCGCCGCCCTCGTGGGCACGGTCACCCGCAACGGCGGGGACTTCACCGAGGTGTTGGTCCCGTCCGTCACCTCGATCCGGTACTGGCGAGGGGGGCCGGCGGCCACGGATTCGGTGAAGCTCATCAACGGGCGGTCCCAGTAGGTGGACGACCGCTGCTGCGTGGAGACCAGCCGGCCGTCCCGGTAGAGCCGGTAGGTGAGCGAGGCGTCGTCCCGGTCCCACGACGCCTTCCAGCGCACGGTGACCCGACCGGACTGCTGCGCGGCGAGCGTGAGGACGGGAACCGCGGGCGCCCCGGTGTCGGGGCCGGCGCCGAGACGGGTGAGGCCCTGCTGGGGTGCGCCGTTGACCCGGGTGAACTCCCCGCCCACCCAGAGCACTCCACGGGAGACCGTCAGCGCGCGGGGTCCGACCTGTTCCCCGATCCCCTCGTTGGTGTCGGGGAACCAGTGCAGGATCCTGCGGTCCTGGGGTGACTGGGCCAGCAGGTGCTGGCGTTCCCTCAGGTCGGGGAACCCGCCGGGTGTGTTGGTGCAGTCGTGCGCGTGCGAGGCGCTGTAGAGGACACCGCGGTAGGGCAGGACGGCCTGTGTGGCGCCGAGGCAGGTGTCGCGCCACACCATCCGGTCGTCGTCCAGGCGGCCCGCGATACGGCCGTCGAAGATGCCGATACCGCGGCCTTCGGCACCGACGTAGAAGCGGGTGCCGTCCTGGGCGATCGTCTTCACCACCGACCCGGGAGGCAGCCAGCCCGGGTAGGTGCGCACGAGGGCGCCGCTGGTGGGGTTCAGGGCGGCCAGCGAGCGGGACTCGCGGCCGTTGACCCGCTCGAAGTCCCCGCCGACGTAGAGCTTTCCCCGCGAGGGCGCCACCGACAGTGCGCGCACCGGGGCGTCGACGTCTGCCCGGAACGCCTGCAGGGCGCCCTGGGGGGTGAAGGCGGCGACGCGCTGCCTGGTCTGGCCGTCGACCCGGCGGAAGTCACCGCCGAGGTAGACCGTGCGGTCCGTGGCGTCGATCGCCCGGACGGTCGCCGACACCGCGGGCCGGAAGTCCTTGCGCAGGGAACAGTCGGCCGTGTCGAGGGCGACGGCGCTCGCCACGCCGGTGGGTCCCACCCGGCTGAAGGAGCCGCCCACGTACAGCACCTTGCCGTCCGGGGAGGTTTCGAGGGCGCGGACGGTTCCCGTTCCTCCGGTGAACGACGGCGCGCACGGCAGCAGGGCTCCGGTCGTCGCGTCGAACGCGGCGAAGTTGCGGCGCGGGACCTCCTGGGTGCCGGGTTCCGCACCTGGCGGCCGCACGGAGTCGAAGGTTCCGCCGACATAGACGACACCGTGCGCGGCGGCCAGCGACCAGACGATGCCGTTCGTCTGCCACGTGGCCAGCGGATCGGCGGTGAACGCCGGTCCGGCCTCGTCGGCGGCCGAGGCGGGAGGGGAATGGAGCAGGGCGGCGGAACACAGAAGAGCGGTGGCGACCGCACTCGTGGCCGCCCTCGGCGGGAGCTTTCTCAGGCGCAATGGACACCCCGGATGGCAGTGATGTGGGCGACACGCGGGGAATGACACGCGCCTGCCGAGCCCGGGCCGTACGACCCCGCCCGGGCTCACGCAGCGCGACGGCGCAGAACTCCGACCAGCTCACTCACTCCCAGCGGCCTGCGATACCACCACAAACTAGTAGCAAATACACACAATCCCAAGGTCATTCCGGCGGCGAGTCCTGACGTGGTGTCACCGGTCAGTGCGCGCACGGCCCCCAGCGCCACCGAGACGGCGAGTCCCGCACCGAGAGCGGTGGTGTAGCTGCGGTCCACGGTCGTGAAGCCGAGGCGGAACCGGATGAGGAGCGCGGCCGAGAGGTTCTCCACGACGATGGCCGCGCCCCAGGACAGGGCGGCACCCAGCACCCCCCACCTCGGCACGGTGAGCAGTCCCACCGTCAGCTGCACCGTGAACGCCGCGCCCGTGACGGCCAGATGCCAGGAACTCTTGCCGGACATCAGCATCACGGTCTGGGCGTTGCCGACCGCCACGTTGACCATCGAGGCGGCGCACAGCACGACGAGGGCGGGCGCGCCCTGGACGAACTCCGGCCCGAACACCGACAGCACGGTCCCGGGGAAGCCGGCGACGACGGCGAACAGCGGCCAGGAGAAGAGCACGACCCAGCAGGTGGACACCCGGTGCAGCTGGCGCGCCTCGGCGATCTGGTCGACCGCGAGCAGCCGGCTGATCTGCGGCGCCACGGCCAGCCGGATGGCCAGTTGCAGCAGGGTGCCGGCCGTGACGACGCGGCCGATGGCGGTGTAGACGCCCGCCTCGGCGCTGGTGGCCAGCGCGGACAGCAGGATGACGCCGACCCACACCGCGCTGAAGTCGAACACGGACGAAATCGCCCTGGGTGCGGCGAAGCTCCAGAACGCACGCCAGGGAACGGCTCCGCGCACGGCCCGATGCGTGGTGCCCCGGGCGGCGCGGCAGTGGCGCAGGGCCAGCCACGCGGCCACGGTGCCGGCCAGGGCGGGCAGCAGCCAGGCCGCGGCCAGGGGAACCATGCCCGGCGCCCACACGGCCACCGGGACGGCGATCAGCAGCCGCAGCACGGGTTTGCCGATCTGCTCCACGCCGACGAACGGCACCACGGTGCCGTGGCCCTGATTGGCGCCCAGCAGGACCAGCCCCACGGTGGCGACGGGCAGGAACAGCCCGAACAGCCGTACCAGGGTGATCGCGTCGGCCGGTCGCAGGTGCGGCAGCAGCGTGGTGGCCACCGCGGGGCACAGCAGCAGGGGCAGGGCGGCCGCCGTGCTGGTGATGACCGCGGGCACGAGGGCCGCGCGCAGCAGACCGCCCACCGACCGCCCGCCGCCCACCGCGATGTCGCGCGAGACGAAACGCACGAGCCCGGTGTCGGAGCCGAGCTTGCAGGTGTTGCTGAGGATCGTGAACAGCGCCACGCCCGTGAAGACCGCTCCAGCCCCCTGCGCCCCGAGCGCACGGGTGATCAGGCCGACGAAGACGAAGGCGAAGACGGCGTTGGTCGCCGAACCCGCCACCCCCCACCACCCGCCCCGCGCGGCCGCGGCCACGCTGTTCGGTGTGCCGGAGCCGGGGGCGGGGGCGGTCGCTTCCGGGGCGGTCACCCGCGAGTGGCCGAGAGCGTGTCGTCCTGCGCGGGAAGCTCCACGACCGGCGTGCCGGGCTCGGCCTCCGCGGGGTTCCCCGGACGGCGCCGCAGGACGGCACGCAGACGTCCGCGCCGGTGGCCGGCGTCCAGGACCGCGCCGAGGAGGGTTCCGCCGGAGCACTCGATCAGCTCACGCACCCGCTTGAGGTCGTCCCGCCGGGTGGTGTCGAGGGTGGCGACCAGCAGGATGCCG
This sequence comes from Streptomyces sp. NPDC053367, assembly GCF_044545925.1. Lineage (NCBI taxonomy): Bacteria > Bacillati > Actinomycetota > Actinomycetes > Kitasatosporales > Streptomycetaceae > Streptomyces > Streptomyces sp. NPDC053367. The sequence continues at coordinate 424,172 of NZ_JBITYN010000002.1, forward strand.
TCGACACGCTGGGCGACGGCCAGGGCGTCGGCGTGCTCCAGGAGCGGCCGGGTGACGACGACCGCGCTGCGGGAGCCGGTCCCGGTCACCAGCCGGTCGACGGTGGCGGACATGCCGGCCTGGGCGGCCGAACCGCTGCCACCGGTGGACCAGCAGGCGAACCGCCCGGCGGTACCGGCGTCGACGAGCAGGCTCCCGTCGGGCAGAGCACCCTCCTCGAGGGTGCGCGCGTCGTCCGGGAGCAGCGGCAGCCGGGCGGTGAGCGCGGCCGTGTCGGGGTCGGCGTCCACCAGCAGCACCTCCTCGCCGCACTCCGCGAGTGCCGCGGCCAGGTTCACGGCGACCTCCTCGGCGGCGGCGTCGCGGCGGGGGGCGACGACGAGGATCCGGCCGGTGCCGGCGGGCGGGCCGGAGCGGCGCAGGCGGTAGGCCAGGGCGCGCAGGGTCTCGGCCCGGTCACCGCCCCGGCGGCCGACCGTCAGCAGGTCCTCGTCCTCGTCCCTGTCGCGCCGGCGGGGCAGCAGACCGAGCACGGGGCCGTCCAGCGCGGCCCGGGCGTCCGCCGCCGACCTGACCCGTGAGTCGAGGGCGGAGCACAGCCAGGCCAGCAGGATGCCGAGCGCCAGTCCGGCCGCCAGCCCCAGCGTGAGCAGCATCGGCCAGCCGGGCGACGAGGGACTGCCGGGCGCCTCGCCGCGGCGGACGATGTCGCCTCCGTCGGTGTCCCGGGAGTTGATCTCGACGATGCGCTCCTGCAGCGTCTCCAGCTGGCTCTGCACCGCCTTGGTGACCTCGTCCTCCTTGTTCTGCTTCTTGGCCGCCTCCACCGTCTTGATCTGCTGCTCCACGGTGCGGGTGGCCCGCTGCGCGGCGGCTTCGTTACGGGCCTTGCGGTCGGCGAGATACGCCTCGGCGAAGGCGTTGGCGCCGCGCGCCGCGCGCCGCGGGGTGTCGGCGGTGAACTCGAAGCGCAGTACCTGGGACTTGGCCTGGTTGGTGATCCGCACGTCCTCCTCGAGCGCGGCCGCGGTGCCCTCGGCCTGGCCCAGGACTCGTGCCGCGCGCACGGCGACCGCGGCGCTGGCGGCGATCTGTCGCTCGGTGCCCATGCTGACCTGGTTGTCGGCGGACACGCTGACCGTGCCGTAGGGGTCGGCGGTGGAGCGTACGAGGACTTCGCTCGTCGAGGTGTAGGTGTTCGCGCCGGACAGGGCCAGCACGGCGCCGCCGAGCAGCCCCAGGACGATGCCCAGGGCGATGACGGCGCGGTGGCGCAGGAGCCGGCGCAGCTGGTCGCGCAGCTGGTCCGGCTCGTCGTACCGGTCGAAGGAGTGGATGGGGGCGGTCACGAGGGCCCTCCTGTCGCGGGGAGCTGTGCGGGTCGGGTGGGTGCGGTCGGCCGCGCCGACGGGACGAGCCGGGGTGCGCGGGCGGTGGGGGTGGTGATGAGCAGGGGAACGGTCACCAGCAGCGCCAGCGGGCCCACGATCCCGAGCAGACTGCCCCGCAGGAAGATCATCTGGTAGAAGGCCAGGGCCGGGACCAGCAGCGCCGCGAGGGTGCCCGCCCGGTCGCGGAGCCGGTGGTGCACATCGTCCATACGCCGTCCGACCGCGCCGAGCAGGAAGAACACGAGGGCCACGGCGGGTGGGCCGGCCCACAGGTAACTCTCGATCCACAGCGGGGCGGAGAGGTTGACGAAGTCGTAGCCGGCGTACTGCGCGAGGGCGATTCCGGTGTCCCCGGGCTTGTCCGGCCACAGCGAACGCGGGACCGCGAACAGCACGGGCCCCAGCACGTCCAGCGGTGAGAACCCCTGGTCGCGGGCCAGGTCGATCCCGGTCTGCACCTGCTGGAAGGCGTCGTAGTCGCCGTTGGTGGTGAACTGCTCGGACAGGGAGACCACGGAGAACTGCTCCCGGTCGCTGTAGCGGAAGTAGTCGCTGTACGGGAAGGCCAGCAGCACGGTCGTCATGAGTGTGGCCGCGATGACGCGGAAAGCGCGGGGCCGGCACAGCCGGGGCATGGCGAACAGGAGGGTCAGTACGACGGTGCCGACCCAGAACCGAGGTTTGCTGACGGGGTTGTTGACGACGGCGTTCAGGACGAGGAGCAGCGGCAGCAGCAGTCGGCGGGCGACGCGCAGCAGACGGTCGCCGCCGGGCGCGCGCGGCACGTGCAGCAGGGCCAGCAGAGCCCAGAACGCGGGCACCGACAGGCACCAGCTGCGCAGGGCCGACAGGAAGGCGTCGCCCGAGCCGTCGTCGGCGCCCGCCTCCCGCAGCGCCTGACGGCTCGTGAAGTACGCAGACAGGCCGCCCGGTTGGCCCGGGACGAGCAGGACCGCCAGGACGAGGGCGAGCCCGCACAGCGACAGCAGGCGCCAGGGCGCGAGGCGGCGGGACAACAGCCGCTCCACCGGCCCCGGCGGGCGGGCGGCGGACCCGGCCGCGCGGGTGCCCTCGCGGCGGGCGGCGACGGCGGTGCCCGCACTGTGCGCCAGAAGCCCCAGTTCGACGACGGCCACGGCCGTCAGGGCGGTCCCCTCGCCGGTCCAGTAGGTCCACGGGTAGGCGTCGGCGGCGAGCTGCGCCAGCGGCGCGAGGCCGAGCCAGATGTAGGCGAAGAGCCAGAAACCGAGGGCGACGAGCCGCACCGTCGTCGCGGTGAGCACGCGGACGAGGGCCACACCGGTGTGCGCCACGACCACGCCCTGCACGGCGAGTGCGACCGACAGGCGCGCGCCACCCGACTGGAGGATCAGCCCCGGCAGCAGGACCAGGAGGACCAGGGCCCACAGGGAGACCGCGGCCACACTGCGAACGGGGACCTCTTCCCGCCCAAGGTCTTCGCCAGTCGGGTGTTTCGCCTGAAAGTTCATCAACAGGGTTATAGCGCCTGTGTCACGACAATCCGTACAGGCGCGCGGTAATCCGGAGGGCGCCAGGCGGCGGTCCGCGCGACGCCGTCATCGGGTGACACGGGGAGACCGGTCGGCGTGCCATTTACCGACAAACAGGACATATGTGCATTCCTTGATCGCATCAGACCATCCGATCTTCGGACAAGGGAGTTGCGCATGGACAGGCAGGTCGACGTCGTCGTCGCCGGTGGCGGGGGATTCATCGGAGGGCATCTCGTGGGCTCCCTCCTGGCCCAGGGGCTGACCGTCCGCTCCATCGACATCAAGCCCCGGCACGAGTGGTACCAGGTCCACGACGGCGCCGAGAACGTGATCGCCGACCTCTCGCTCCTGGAGCACGCGCGCGCGGGCGTGCGCGGCGCACGGCAGGTGTACATGCTGGCCGCGGACATGGGCGGCATGGGCTTCATCGAGAACAACAAGGCCGCCTGCATGATGTCGGTCCTGACCAGCACCCACATGCTGCAGGCCGCGCACGAGGCCGGGGTGGAGCGCTACTTCTACTCCTCCTCCGCCTGCGTCTACGCCGCCGCCAGGCAGACCGACCCGAACGTCACCGCCCTGCGCGAGGAGGACGCCTACCCGGCGCAGCCCGAGGACGGCTACGGCTGGGAGAAGCTCTTCTCCGAGCGCATGTGCCGCCACTACACCGAGGACTACGGGTTCGTCACCCGCGTGGCCCGCTACCACAACGTCTACGGCCCGCACGGCACATGGGACGGCGGCCGGGAGAAGGCGCCCGCCGCGGTGTGCCGCAAGATCGCCGAGGCGGTGCTCTCCGGCGACCACCGCATCGAGATCTGGGGCGACGGCCTGCAGACCCGCTCCTTCATGTACATCGACGACTGCCTGCACGGCACTCAAATGATCATGAAGGGCGACAGCGGCGAGCCGGTCAACCTGGGCTCCTCCGAGCTGGTGACCATCAACCAGCTCGTCGACATCGTCGAGCAGATCGCCGGCATCCGCTGCGAGCGCCGCTACCGGCTGGACGCCCCCCAGGGCGTGCGCGGCCGCAACTCCGACAACACCCTGATCCGCGAGATCTACGGCTGGGAACCGTCGGTCTCCCTGGCCGACGGACTGGAACAGACGTACGCATGGGTCTACGACCAGGTCAAGCGCTCCCACCAGTGACGCCCGAAGCGTTGCGCGCAAGCGCCGGGACGATGAGGATCCTCGTCCACGACTACAGCGGCCACCCCTTCCAGGCCCAGCTGAGCCGGGAGCTGGCGCGCCGCGGTCACGAGGTCGTCCACTCGACGTGCACGGCCTACGTCTCCGGCAAGGGCGACCTCGCCGGACCCGCCCCCGGCCTGCGCTTCGCCACCATCGGGGACGGCGTCAGGCTGCGCAAGGAGGCCTACTTCCGCCGGCTCGGCCAGGAGACCCGGCTGGGACTCGAACTCGCCCGGCAGGTCCGCCGCGACAAACCCGACGTGGCACTGCTGTCCAACCTGCCGATCCCGGTCCTGGCCGTGACCGCGGCCGTCCTGAACAGGCTGCGCATCCCCTGGGTGCTGTGGCACCAGGACGTGACCGCGGTCGCGCTGAAGAGCTTCGCCGCCGCCGACGTCGCCAGGTCGATGGGCCTGGCGGCCAAGGTGTTCGGCGCCGCCGAGAAGTGGTCGGCGCGGCGGGCCGCGGCCGTCGTGGTGATCGCCGACTCGTTCGTGCGGGTCCACCGGCAGTGGGGCACCGCCGACAAGGTCACCGTCATCCCCAACTGGGCGCCGCTGGATGAGATCGTCCCGGTGGCGCGGGCCAACGGCTGGTCGGCGGAACACGGGCTGAACGACGTACGGACGGTGCTCTACTCGGGCACGCTCGGGCTGAAGCACAACCCGGAGCTGCTGGTGCGGCTGGCCGAGCGGCTGCGCGAGCAGGGAAGCCCGGTCCGTCTCGTCGTCGTCAACGACGGCCCCGCCGTACCCGTCCTCAGGGACGCGGCCGCGGCGCGAGGCGTCGAACTGACCCTGCTGCCCTTCCAGCCCTACGAACGGCTGCCCGAGGTGCTCGGCACGGGCGACGTCCTCGTCGTCCTGCTGGGCCCGGAGGCGGGGCAGTTCTCGGTCCCCTCCAAGACGCTGTCCTATCTGTGCGCCGGGCGGCCGGTGCTCGGCCTGATGCCCGCCGACAACCTCGCCGCGCGGCTGCTCCGGCAGGCGGGGTCGGCGGTCTTCCCGCCGGAGGGGTCGGCCCTGGACGGTGCCGCCGCCTGGGTCAGGGAGGTCCTGTCCGACCCGGCCCGGGCCGAGCAACTGGGCAAGGAGAGCCGCGCCCTGGCCGAGCGGGAGTTCGCCCTGGAGGACTGCGCCTCGCGCTTCGAGGACATCCTGCACCGCGTGACCGCCGGCGGAAGACGCCGCCGGCCCTGAAAGGACGTCCCACGTGGCCGGCCCCGCGCGCCGGCCACGGCCGATCGGCGGCCTTCCCGCAGGGGAGCGCCGCCGTGGCACCGGAGGACCGGTGCCACGGCGGCTCGGGGTGGGACGGCCGGTGCGGTGGGTGGGGCAGGACGGCCGGCGCGGTTGCTCCGGTGGCCGGGCCCGGTCGGTCAGCCGATCCGGCCCGTCGGCGCAGGCTCCTGCCGGGTCCGGCCGCCCGCCGGGCGTACACGGTGACCCGCACGGCCTCGGCCGAGGGGCTCCTCAGGACGACTGGCCCGGTAGATCTCCTCCAGCCGGTCCACCACGGCGCCGATGGAGTAGACGTCCTCGACCACACGCCGGCCGGCCTCCGACATCCGAGCCCACAGCTCCGGGTCGCCCAGCAGCCGGCGGACCGCCGCCGCCATGGACTCGGGACTGCCGTCGGTGACCAGGGCGGCACCACGGCGGGCCAGCTCGTCGGCGATGCCGCAGGTGTCGGTGCAGACCACGGGCGTGCCGGCGGCCAGCGCCTCGATGACGGTCATGCCGAAGGGTTCGTTCACGCTCGCCAGCACATGGACGGCCGCGGTCCGATAGGCCTCGCGTGTCTCGGCGGGATCCAGCGGACCGCCGTAGCGGACCACGCCCGCGGGCCCCTCGGCGATGAGCCGGCGTACGGCGGGCAGCGACCCGTCGTCCGGGCCGTAGAGGGTGAAACGGGCCTCGGGGACCTGCCGGTGGACCAGCGCGGCCATCTCCACGAAGGCCTCGGGACGCTTACGGGGATGCAGCCGGGCCAGGAACAGCACCTGGGGCTCGCGCGGCTGCCGCGGCGCCGGTTCGGGCGGCCCCGGCTCGATGCCGTTGGGCAGGATCCGCAGCGGCGGGCCGGCCGGCCCCAGCACCTTCGCCACCAGCCCGCGCTCCTGCTCGGTCAGGACGCAGCAGGCGCGCGTCCGCCGCAGCAGTGGCAGGTACAGCAGGTCGAACAGCCGGACGGGAAGCGCGGTGCGCGGCTCGACCATGCCGTGCGTCTGCGCCACACAGGGCACGCGGCGCAGGGCGGCGACGGCGAGGGCGGAGAGGGAGACCAGATCGCGCCCGGCGTGGACGTGCACGACCTCGGCGTCTCCCATGGCCCGCCACAGGTCGCGCAGGAGCAGGGGGTGCAGCAGGCCGATGAAGCCCCGCCCCGGCAGCAGGTTGCGGGCCGGACGCGAGCGCAGCCGGACGGTGCCGACGCGCTCCGGGGCCCGCCCGCTGCCCCGCCACAGCGACATCAGCGTGACGTCCTGGCCGCGTGCGGCCAGCTCCCGGGCCTGGGCGACCGCCACGCTCGGCGGCCCGCCGAAGGCACCGTCGTCACTGATGAGCGTGACCACGTGGAGCAGCTTCATGCCGTACGTCCCTTCGACCTCAGGACCGTGCCGGGCGCGACGTCCCGGTGCGCGACGGCGCCGGCGCCCACCACGCCGCCCCGGCCGACGGTGACCCCGCGCAGTACGACGGCACGGGCCGCGACCCAGCTGCCCGGCTCCAGCCGGATGGGGCCGTTGTCGAACTCGAAGGTGGCCGAACGGGGGCTGTGGCTGCCCGTGCACAGCAGCGCGCTCTGGGAGACGCAGCAGTCGTGGCCGATCGTGACGGGCTCGAGGTTGAGGATCCAGGCACCCTCGCCGATCCACACGTCGTCGTCGATCTCCAGCTTCCACGGCCAGTGCACCCGCACTCCGTGCCGGATCAGCACCCGTTGTCCGACACGGGCGCCGAAGGCGCGCAGCAGCCCAGGGCGCCAGCGGTGCGGGCACCACCACTTGACGAAGACCAGGTGGAGGACGGCGAACCAGGCGGCCTGGACGAGCAGGGGGCGCCCCTTGTCGTATCCGGCGCCGGTGAAGCCGCGCAGGGACCGCTCCACGACGGGTCGGTGCGAGGTGGCCGGCCGGGCGTCACCGGGCTGTGGGGCGACTGCGCTCTGCGCCATGACAGTGTCCTTTCCCGAGGCGGAGGCGTTCGGCTCCGCGATCCTTCACGTCCCGGGAGGCGGATCACCCGCGATTCATGCGTGTTGACGGCAGGCTTGCCCGGATGGAGGAGCTTCAGTACGCGCCCTGGCCGTTGAGCACCGCGCGTACCGTGCGGGCCATGACGTTCATGTCCATGGACGGGGACCAGTTGTCGACATAGCGCAGATCGAGCGACACCGTCTCCTGCCAGGACAGGTCCGAACGTCCGCTCACCTGCCACAGTCCGGTCAGGCCCGGCTTGACGTGCAGCCGGCGCATCTCCACCGGGTTGTACCTGACGACCTCCTCCGGCACCGGAGGGCGCGGGCCGACCAGGGACATGTGGCCGAGGAGGACGTTGAACAACTGGGGCAGCTCGTCCAGCGAGTAGCGGCGCAGGACGCGGCCGAGGGGGGTGACCCGGGGGTCGCGGCGCATCTTGAACATGTGGCCGTCGTTCTCGTTCGCCGCCTCCAGCTCGCTCTTGAGGCGGTCCGCGTCGACGACCATCGTGCGGAACTTCCACATCGGGAAGGGCTTGTTGTGCCGGCCCACCCGCGTCTGGCGGTAGAAGGCAGGACCGGGTGAGCCGAGCCGCACGGCCAGGGCCAGCAGCACCAGCAGCGGTGAGAGCAGCAGGATCAGCAGCAGCGCGCCCGCCCGGTCCACGGCCTCCTTCAGCAGAGCCGGCATGCCGTGGCGCAACGGCGGCGCGATGTGCAGCAGGGTGAGCCCGGACGCCGAGGTGAGCCGGACCCGCCGGCGGGCGACCTCGACGATGCCGGGCAGCACCACGATCGGGCACCCCCGGTCGTGCAGCGCCCACGACAGCCGTCGCAGGCGTTCGCCCGACAGATGCGGGCTCGTCGCCACGAAGACGATATCGGCGGAGAGTTCGTCGGCCGCCCCGAGCACCGTCATGGCGTCCTGCTCGGGAGTGCCGGGTTCCTCGCGGGGGAGCCGTACGTAGACCGGGACGCCGGAGAGCACGTCGTCCTCGCCGACCGGGCAGGACCCCACGATCACGTACTCGTGGTCGGTGCGCTGGGCGAGCTGTCCGACCACCGCGTCGATGACCGGGCCCTCTCCGACCACGAGGACGTGGCGCAGCGCGCGTCCGTCGCGGCGGGACGCCAGCAGGTGACGGTGGATCACCTTGTGGCAGGCCGCGGAGAGGAACAGCGCCGGGACCAGCGCCGTGAAGGCCTCGGCCGGCACGCTGTGCAGTCCGCACAGCACGCGCAGCGTCGCCAGCGCGCCGACCAGCAGCAGCCAGTCCCTCACCACGGCTCTGAGGCCACCGCCGTCACCCCAGGCGGAGGGCGTGTAACGCTTGCCGGCCACTCTGATCAGCGGCCACAGCAGGGCGGCGACGGCCGCCAGACGCAGCGGATGGGGTTCGTGGACCTCCACGAACGCCGCCGCGACCGGCAGTGCCGCGCCGGCCAGGTCCACACAGACGGACAGAGGGCCGTACCAGCGTGGCTGGGTGCCTTCTGAATGCACCGGCCGACGCGGCACGGAGCCCGGCGTCAGGCGGGTCGCCGCGATACTGAAGGGCCGCATGCCTCTCCTCGGAAGCTCCGATCTCAGCCGACCGACGCGGCCACCCCGCCCGCTCAAGGGCCCGTCGCATCCTCACGCAAGCTTTATATCAACTGATAGGTACTTATGTCCGCTCTGTCATCCATTCGCCGGTCAACCTGAACGGGGAGGGGGGCACCCTGGGCAGAGCCCCGGCAGGCGCCGAACGCCCGGACGCCCAGGGCCTGGAGTCAGCTCGGCCGCCAGTCCGGCGGGAGGCGGACCACGTCGACGAAGAGCGTCCGGTCCTGGAGTTCGGCGGGGTCGCCCGAAGAGGACGGCAGGGCGGGGATCCGTTCCACCTCGCGGACCCGCAGTCGCAGCGGGCCGGTACCGGACGGCATGCGCAGGACCGACGGGATCTCCGGGCTGTCGCTCGTGACCCTGGCGGACAGCGGACGCCAGGCCGGAACGCCGGCCGCGCCCGTGGGCGGCGAGCCGAGGTCGACGAGGTCCGCGGCGCCCGGAACGGTGCCGGCCGGGCCATGCGCCTCCTCCAGTACGGCCTCCAGCCGGTTGGGCGGCCGAGGACCCGTCCCCAGCAGGGAGATGCGCAGGTCGGGGCCGGTCCGCTCGACGACCAGCCGACGGTCGGGCAGCACCCGCACCGGGTCCGCCACCACCACGGGCGACAGTGACATCCGGGGCACGCTGTCGCGCTGGAACCGGGCCAGGGCCAGCCGGACGAACGGCGCGTACGAGGGAGCCGCCGCGGGCGGGGCGATCTCGATGTCCGCGTACCAGCGGTCGCCGTCGCGGCTGACGGCGTAAGGGATCAGCAGCACGGACGCGCCCAGGTCGGAGGACGCATCGGGAGGCTCGCTGAATCCCGTGAACCATTCCTCGGCGGCGAGCGGCGGGAGCGGCTCGGACGCGAAGAGCGGATCCCGGCCGGCGCGGGTCACCGGAACCGCGGGGGCCGCGCCCGGCGCGGCGCACAGGACGGCGAGCCGTTCGCCCTCCCCGGTCGCGTACCAGGGGCCGGCGAGCTCCACGCGCAACCGCCGGGAGGCGCGGACACGCGCGATCCGTGAGGCGGCCGTCTGTGTCTCCCAGCGGAAGGACGGAGTCGTCGACAGCAGCACCAGGTCCGGCGGGCAGGCGCTGGACGGGATGGTGACGGTTTCCTGGGGGCGGCTCAACTGGAAGGCGTCGTCCGGGTCGTCCTCGTCGAAGTACGCGCGGAAACGGCTGATCGCCTTGAGCGTGTAGGTGACCTTGCGATGCTTGGTGTCGCCGAACTCGTGACGGATCACCGGAGTGGGCGGGTCACCCCGCGCGACGGTCTGCCCGTACACCTGCGCCACGCTCGCGTCCCGGTCACCGTCGTTCGTCCACTCCCGCCAGGCCGCGGAGATCTCCAGCCGGCCGGTGCTGTCGGTGTTCAGGCCGGTCGGCGGGAAGACGGGCTGCAGCACGGCGAACGTGTCCCCCTCGCCGCGCGTGACGGGCGGCCGGCCCTGCCAGCGGGGCTCCGCCAGCGGCCGTCGCACGGCGTGCACCAGGTGGATCCGCCGGACGGGACACAGCACCGGATGCCTGCCGTTGAGAACGGTGACCTCCCACTCGCTGGCCGGCAGGGGCACGCCGGAGGCACTGAGGGGCCGGTCCAGCCACTGCTTCACGGAGAAGTGGTCGAGGAGGCCGTCGGTGACGGTGGAGGAGAGTTCGAGAACCACCTCCTCGGCCTTGGCGAGCTTCAGCTCAAGGTCACCGTTCACCCACTTGAGGGCGATGGGAGGAGTGGCGGCCGGCTGGTCGGAGAGGGTGAGCCGCTTGGGGGCCGCGGAGGGCCAGTCGTCCCAGGCGGACCGGTCGGTGACCGGGGCGGCCGGCCCGCCCGGGGCGGCGGGGACATAGGCGTTGACGCCGCTGGTCGCCGGGTCCGGAAGGGCGCCGTCCGACTCGCCGGAGGCTTCCGCGCGTAGCGCGCGCAGGGCCAGTTTCCAGGTGCGCTCGGTGAACGAGGGGCCGACGTCCTCCGGATGCCCCTCCCGGGGGTCGAACACCCCGTGCTGCTCCGCGAGACCGAAACTGACGGTCGGCCGGTGCAGGGCACGCCGCTCGACCGGCGGGTACTGAGGGTGGGCCGCGCTGAACTGGGCGGCGTTCATGCCGAAGTCGCTGCGGACGACCAGCCGGTCCAGGGCCGCGCCGGCCCCGAACGTGCCGTCGTGGCTCAGCCGGGGCGGCCTGATGGGATCGCTGCGGGCGTACTTGACCGTCTCGGTTGCGCCCGAGGGGCCCGTGGGTTCATCGAGGCCCGGGCCGCCGCCGGTGAGGTCGGCGATCCGCACCCGCATCGCATACCGGACGACGAACCGCAGACGGGGCAGGGTGCCGTCGACAGGACTGAAGTCCCAGCGGAACACGTACGGCGGTGCCGTGGCCGGGTCGGGCTCCGGCACGGCGGCGCCGCCGAGCAGGTCCATGAAGGGCACCGCCAGGCTCCAGCCGTCCCAGCGGACGACGACCTCGTCCGCCTGCAGCCGTCCGTCCGGGGTCCGCACCGCCGCGTAGGGCTTGACGTGCCCCTCCTCGGGCAGCGCGGGATCGCCCAGCCGGATCACCTGACCGTCGCCGTCCTCGACGGTGTAGGACGCCCGGCGCGTGCACAGCGGGTGCCACTGCTCGTCGTCACCGGTCCGGATGTCGACCCGGTAGCCCAGCACCAGATCCTCGGCGGTGAGCTCGGCGCCGTGCAGTCCGGCCCCGAGCCGGCCCGCGGCGACTCCGGCGCGCGCGGTGAAGTCCGACTGGCGGCCCGGGCGCATCAGCATGAGCCCGGCCGTCCGCAGGTCCGGCAGCGCGGGCCGGCGGCTGCTGTCGACGTCCAGGGCCCTGGCCTCGGTGCGCAGGGCGCGCACGGCTCCGTCGACGTCGATCAGGCTGAGGGCCCAGGCCGGGGCGGGTCCCTCGGCCCAGTCGAGGAGGCCGACCCCGGACAGGTCGAGGAGCCCGTTGCGGATGCCGCTGGAGCCGTCGGCGGGCGCAGGCCAGAAACCCGTATCGGAGAGGTCGTACCTGGTCCAGGGCGAACTGATGTCGATCGGCAGGTCCGTGCCGCGGATCCGCAGGAACCGTGGGCCCGCGCCGATGTCCAGGTCGGCCCGGTCGGCGCGCAGCTCGAACACGAGCCCCAGGGCTTCCAGGACCGCGGGGTGGTCGCGCAGGGTCGCCACGGTCCGGTGGAAGTCGAGGACCGGCGGCAGTGGCGGCAGGGGCGGCTCGGACTCCCCGGACGGCGACAGGGGGGTCTTCCACCGCTCGATCCGTTGGCGTACGGCGTCCTCGCCGTCTGCCGGCTCGCGGGTCAGGATGCTCGTGCACTCCCGGTACGACGTCACGACGGCACGGGCGTCGGCATACGTCGTACCGACCCGCGGAGCGGGCTGCTCCGTCGGCGTCCACTCCTCGACCACCCCGGCCTCACCGCCGAAGAAGGCGTGCCAGGCGTCGCTGTCGGCGACGGGGTCGTACAGGAGCGGGTGCTCCGCCTCGTGGACGCCCTCGTCGGTGCGGACCTCCAGGTCGAACGTGGCGTCGGCGAGCAGGGACGGCCAGTCCTGGAGACCGAATTCGGAGAGGGCGCCCGCGGCCAGCCGGGGCACGACGAGGACACGGATGCGGGCGGCCGGCTGCGGGCCCCCGGTCAGTCCGGCGGGCACCGCCGCCCAGACGATCGTGCTCATCGCTACCGCCGACCCGGGTAGACGCGGGCCAGACCGTCCGCGCAGGCCGTGGCGAGGAACTTGCCGTCGGGGCTGTAGGCAAGGTCGTTGACGGTGGCCGGGTGGACGAGCCGGGCGAGTTCGGTGTCGGCGGCCGGGTCGATGATGACGACCGCCGGCTTCGGCTCGTCGTTGACGAGCGCCAGCTGCGGGTCGGTCGGGTGGAAGAGAAGCTGGGTGATCATCTGCGGGAACGTCAGGGTCCGCACCTTCTGCGGGGGGTCGGCCGCCACGTTCCACACGTGGACGACCTTGTCCTTGCCGGCGGTCGCCAGGAGCTTGCCGTCTCCGCTGAAGGCGAGCGCGGTGACATCGCTGGTGTGCTGGGAGCGCCCGATCTCCTTGCGGGTGGCGGTCGCGATGATGAGCACCGCGCCGTCGTCCCCGCCGCTTGCCAGGAGTGAGCCCTGGGGGTTGAAGGCGATCGCCCTGAGCTTGTCGTCGTGGGCGAAGACGGCGAGTTCGGCGCCCGTGTCCGGTGAAAGGATCCGGGTCGAGCGGTCCGCGCAGGCGGTCGCGACGAACCGGCCGTCGCCACTGGTGGTCACCCGGGTCACCGGTTGCGGGTGCTTGGACTTCCAGACCTCCTTCCCGTCGTCGAGGGCGAGCCGGCGTGCCGTCTTGTCCCGGCTGGCCGTGACCACGTCGTCGTTCCCGCCGGAGGGGAGGAAGGCGACGCCTTCCACCGGCGCGTTGTGCGGCACGATCCACAACCGCTCGCCCGTGTCGGTGCGGAACAGCCGGACGCCGCCGTCCGTGTTGCCGGTGGCGAAGTGGTGGCCGTCCGGGCCGAACTTCAGGGAGTTGATCTCCCCGGGCAGCTTCTTCTCCAGGACCAGGTCGCCGGTGTCGGCGCGGAACAAGGAGGCCTTGGCCCCGGGGTCGTGGCCGGCCGCGGCGGCCAGCGGCCCGGTGGCCGAGGTGAGCGCGATCTTCTTCACGGGGCCCTCGAAGGCCAGGCTCGACACGCTCGAAGGGGCCATGCTGCGGATATGGAGGAAGCCGGAGTTCTGGCCGCCCCGCCCGCCGAGCGCGAGCCGTTGTCCGTCGCGTGAGAACGCCAGGCCGGTCAGCGGGGCTGTCGCCGTCTCCCACACGGTGGTGCCGAGCAGGCAGTTGACGACCTTCACGCCGCTGGCCGAGGCGATCGCGATCTCCGGGAGGACGGGATTGAAGCGGCCCCGGGCGGAGGCCCCGACCGGGGTCGAGAAGCGCCGCTTGCCGTCGGACAGGTCCCACAGGACCATCGCCTCGGCACCGATTCGGAGCAGCCGTCGGCCGCCCTTGCTGAGGGCCGTCCCCGTCGCGCCCTGCAGCGGGTCTTCGAGAGCGACCGTTTCGCGGATGTTCCCGTCCTCGGTCCTCAGGGTGAAGGCCTCGCCGTCGGTCATGACCACCAGTGCCGTCTCGTCGGCGGTGAAGGCGAACGCCGTGATGGCGGCGGGCAGCCCGGTCGTCCAGCGGACGGTCCCGGTGGTCACGTCGACGAGCACCATGCGGGTCGCTTCGGCCACCGCCAGTCGCTGCGAGTCGCGGGTGTACACGGCGGGCAGCTGTGAGACGACAGCCGGGAACGCGCTCCTGACACTTCCGTCGAGCGCGTCGAGCACCAGCAGGCCGTTGCCGGAACCGGCCAGGAGCTCGCCGTCGGGGCTGTGGACGAGGTGCCGTACGTCCCCGGCCGGATCGTCCCGGTGCCACCGCACGATGGCCGAGTCCGTCGCCCGCACCCAGGTCCGGCGCGGCGGCGGGGTCCAGCCGACGATGTGGATGCCTGCTTCCTCCTCGTTGAACCGCTCGCACTCCTCCCGCATGTCGGGCGGGAGGTCGAAGCAGTCGAGCGGTTCGACGATCTTCTCGATGGGCTCCACCTGCCCGTCACCGCCGGTCCCGGCCACGAGCTGTCCGTCAGGGCTGATCACGACGGACGTCGTGTCCAGCGCCGAGCTCGACCAGCGAATCTCGCCCGAGCCGGTGTTCACGACCGACAGTGCCTGGGTGGCGAAGGGGGCGTCCGTGCGGCGCGGCCCGAGCGCGACCAGGCTCAGCCCGTCGTCGCCCCAGGCGATCTCGGACGGAGCGTAGCCCAGCTCCGCCTTCGCCAGCAGCTCACCGATCTCGCTCATGACTGCGCTCCTGTCACAACGTTCCGGTCACAGCGGTGCGAAGGCCGCCTGGTACGCCCGCCAGCGCGCCAGGCCGTCGTCGGTGTCGTGCAGGGCGAGCAGCGTCGGGTCGGCGCTCTCGCCGCCCGCCAGCACCCAGTTGCCGCTGTCGAGTTCGACGCTCGCCGAACACAGCGTGAAGTCGACCTCGATGACCAGGGTGGCCCGGCCCACCAGGGCTTTGGTCGCCGACTGGTAGGCCAGCGCGATGCACAGCTCGACCGACACCGAGACCAGGCCCAGGACTTCGACACACCCGCCGATGCGCAGGTAGCCGGTGAGCGTGACCTCGTCGTCGGCCAGCTCGAACCGGATCCCGCCGAAGGCGTGGACCTCCCCGCGGGCCACCACGAAGTCGACGGCGACCATCGCGCCGAACTCCAGCGCGGCCTCCAGGCGTTGCAGCCCGCTGTGGTCGAGTTCCAGCTCCAGGTAGCCGCCACCGCCGAACATCAGCACGGTCAGCGTGAACGGGTTGTCCCGGCTCGCGAAGCCGAAGGTGACGGACACCGGCTTCCCGTCGAACGGGACGGCGATCTCGGTGCTCACCTCCAGGTTGGTCATGAGGAACGCGCCGGCGGCGACCGATGGCAGCGGCAACGAGTAGCTCGCGGTGAGTTCGTCGGGGTCCACGTCGATCTGCGGCGCCAGGTCGGACAGGTCGACGGCTTCACCCAGTTCCTGGAGGAGTTGGAGTTCGCCGAGGAACTCCACCTCGATGTCCTCCAGGGCGATCGAGGGCGGTCCACCGCTCTTCTGGGTGAAGGTCATGGCGGCGAACTGCACCTTCAGCAGCGGAGCGGACGGCGTCGGGAGCACGAGCGCGAAGTCGGTCACCTTGCAGTGGGTGTCGGTTCCGTCGGCCGATGCCGTCACGGTCAGGTCGAGCCTGCTCTCACCGGTCGGCCGGAACGGACCGCTCGCCTTCAGGCGTACGTCCTTCCACGCCATCCTGGCGGCCGGCGGGCGGCCCGGCCTCAGTTCGGAGGTCACGGTCGGCGGCTTCTTGAGACCGGTGACCAGTTCGGTCAACGCGAACCCCAGCAGGGTGGCCTCCGGGGGGAACAGCCGTGCCGGGTCGATCTCGTCCGTACCCTGGGCCGGCTGTGCCGTGGAGTTCACGGGACCGAGGTCGCGGGACATCGCGTCCGTCGTGAACTTCGGGGCCACCAGACCGCCCGAACGGTCGCTTCGGCCGACGAAGTCGAATTCGACGGGAGGGTCCAGCTTCAACAGCATGTCGTGCGAGGTGCCGTGGTCGAGGTACTCGCGCGTGAACTCGGCCCGGTGCGGTTCGTCCTCGCCCAGCAGCGTCCGCAGCGCCGGGAGCCGTATGTCGAGACCGGTGAGCACCGGCCGGTATCCGGTGGTGTGCAGGGTGCCGCCGACGGTGATGCCGTGGACCTCGTGGACGTCGCCGTCGCGGGGTGTGGCCGACCGGACCAGGTCGATCGGGATGCCGGGAAGGGATACCGACTGCGGAGGGAGGACACTCGCCAGGCGGTCGGCAAGGGCGGGGTCCGTGAGGGAGGAGAAGCCGGGCTCGGTGACGTCTGCGACGAAGAGCAGCTGCATCCGGAACCGGACGTCACCTCTGGGCGCCGCACAGCGTACGGGGAAGTCGACCGGCCGGTTGCCTTCGGCGAACGTGGGCTTGAAGTAGGTACCGAGGTGGGGTCCGGTGACCGGGTCGGGGAAGTTCTGCCAGGGGTCACCGACGAGGCCCCCGTACACGAGGGTGGTGATCTCGATGTCCCCGAACGGGAAGGCGCGGGCCACCGGCCCGTCCGGCGGCGGCCGCCGGACGGGCTCGGTGACGGTGAGGACGAACGTGCTGCGCAGTACGGCCGCGTGGCCGGCCGTCGGGTCGAAGACGCGTTCGCTGAACTCCACGTACCGGGCCCGGTGGCCCAGCGGGTAGAGCACGCCGGAGGTCTCCGTCCGCACCCGGACGTCCCGGCCGAGCACCGCGTCGTGCTCCCACTGGAAGGTGTCCCACCGGCCTGCGGCCGTCAGGGTGCCGCCCAGGGCGCTCAGTTCCAGCCGGGTGGCGCGTGCGGGCTGCGCAGGCGTGGCCTGGCCGGCGAGCCGGTCTCGGCCCACCTGGCCCAGCGGGACGGCGAACCCGGGATCCGGTGACCTGGCGGCCGCCGGGTCGACGGCGTGCACCGCGAGGAATGCGTCCTGGAGGGGGGTTCCCGGCTCTCGCCGCAAGGAGCGGAGGCGGGCGCGCCACAGGCCCGAGACTCCGCCGACCGTCAGGGGGAGCAGGGGATGGTCGGAGGTGATGTCCTGGCCGCCCTGGCGGTCCTGCACGGCGAAGACCATCCGCCAGGGCAGCTCGACGGCGGTGTCCGCGGCGATCGGCCGGCCCCTGCCCATGGCCTCCAGGACGCCGTCCACGGTGGGGACGAGGGCCGTGCCCTTCGGCAGGGCGAAGGAGATCCGGCTCGGCCCGGACAGGATGCCGTTCCAGACCGGTACGAGGGTGCCTGAGGCCGTCGGCAGGGTCTTCGGGGCCGACTGCCCGGTCAGCGACGTCTCCTCGGCCACGTGCTGGGGCGGGAAGGAGACCACGAGCCGGGCGTCGTCGCCGGTGGCCTTGAGCACAGGCATCCCGTCGGGACGGGTTTCGGCCACGGTCAGACCGGACCACGCCGCCCCGAGCAGCAGATGGTCCGAGGGGCGGACGAGAAGGAAAGCGGGCACGATGACCACCGACCGGGTCGGGTACGGCCCATCAGGCTTCTTCCTGCTCCGTGAAGTGCCGGAGGAGTTCTGCCTGGATGTGCTGGAGGAACAGGGTGTTCTGCTTGAGCTGGGACAGCCGCGTCGTGGCGTGGGCCGCGTACTCCGGTTCCTCCACGGCCGAGGCCAGGAGGAAGGCGGCGAGTATGTCGACGCCGCGTGCCGTGTCCGCGAACTGGCCGACAGGGACGAGACGGCGGTCGAGCGGCACGGTGTCGTCCGTGACCACGTCGGTGATCAGCGACGGCTGCCAGCTGTCCGCGTTGGTGAGCGAGTGATGGGTGTCGAACCTGACGGTGACCGTCTCCCCGGCGGCCACCGCGACACTGTAGTAGCCGTCCTCGTCGGTGTAGACATGATCGATCAGCTTGAGGCCGGGGCCGTACACGCTGATCTTGATCATGAAGATCGGCTCGTCCCCGGTGGTGCTTCGCACATGCCCGTACATGAGAGTCTCCTCTCGGGCGCGGCCGGGATTCTCGTCGAGGACGGGCGGGGCGCGGCCGAAGTCGACGAACGCAAGTTTGATTGAAGTGACAACTTCTGAGGGGCGTTCAGGCGCGCCTGACTCCAGATTCGTCCCGTGCGCAAAGCATGTCAATTTCGGCCGGTGGCATACACTCCGTTTGCCAGGTGCGGTGAGCGGCGGGAAGCTGGAGATATCCGCGGGGGTCTACTGCGCAAAAGGGGGCTGGTAGACACCGACGCTCGTCATGTTGCTGCTGCCTCATGGGTGCAGATCGCGCTTTTTCTTTCTTACTCCCGCATATCCGCGTCTCTGTCCTGAGTGCTCGGGAGGCCCCCATGACGACGCTGCGACTGGCCACATTCAACGTGGAGAATCTCTTCGCCCGCTGGCGCTTCAAGGACAACGTCGACCCGGCGAACGCGAACTCACGAGGGTGGGTCGTCGACCAGACCCGATTCGAGGAACTGGGTGTCGACGACAAAGCCATTACGGGGGCGGCGGTGCGGGACATCGCGGCCGATGTGCTCTGCCTGCAGGAAGTGGAGAACGTCGACACCCTCAAGCACTTCCGGGCCCAAGCGCTGGGCGGACGCTCCCAGTACCCCTACGTGGCCGGAGTGGACGGCAACGATCCCCGTCTGATCGACGTCGCGGTGCTGTCGAAGTGGCCGATCACCCATGTCCGCTCGTATCAGCACCTCATGGACCCCGCGAGCCCGACCGCGGCACTCTTCTCCCGCGACTGCCTCGAGGTCGACATCGAGGTCGAGACGGACCAGGACCGGAAGGCGTCGGTCACGCTCTTCGTCAATCACTTCAAGTCCATGCTGGGGGGACGCGCGGAAACGCGGCCGAAGCGAGAGCGGCAGTCGGCCAAGGTCATGGAAATCGTCACGGACCGCTTCGGTCGGGAGCCGGGCGCCCATCCGTTCGTGATACTGGGAGATCTCAACGACTACCTGGAGCCCAACGGCAACGGGAGCTCGGGCATCGACGAGCTCGTCAACTGGGATCAGGTCGACAACGTGGTGACCCGCCTGCCCGCCGAGGAGCGGTGGACGCACTACTGGAGCGGCGGCGACGAGTACCGGCAGCTCGACTACCTCCTGCTGTCGACCTCACTCGCCCAGGCGGCACCGGACGTGCTGCCCGAGATCCTCCGCAAAGGGATGCCGCTGCGCGCGACCAAGTACAAGGGCCCGCGATTCCCGGGCGTCGGGCAGGACAGGCCCAAGGCTTCGGACCACGGCCCCGTCATCATCAGATTGGAAGTGCAGTGAGCGCACGCCGCTGCTTCTCACGCGCAGAAGGCATCCCATGAACAGCAATCGCCGCGTCAACTGCATCATCCCCCCGCAGCTCCTGCTCCGACTCCTGAAGAGCGACGACAGCGAGGTGCGCCAGACCGCGCTGGACACCCTGCTGACCACGACGCGGCTGCGGGGAGAGCGAGCGGTCTGGTCGTCCTTCGACGGCGCCCCCACCCCCGGCAACGCTCGGCGGACCATCTTCGACTGCCACGGGAACAGGTCCCGTTCTCTCGCCGATCACGCGCGGTCGGAGGACGGACCGCCGTCCGGGGACGAGGCGGTCAACCGGGCGTTCGAGGGCCTCGGCACCACACGCGACTTCTACCAGCAGGTGCTCCAGCGCAATTCGCTCAACAACCGGGGCATGCGCCTGGACGGGTACGTCCACTTCGGCCGGAAGTACAACAACGCCTTCTGGGACGGCCGGCAGATGGTGTTCGGGGAGGGGGACGGAAAGAAGTTCAGCGACTTCACCGGGTCGCTCAGCGTGATCGCCCATGAACTGGCCCACGGAGTCACCGAGTTCACCGCGGGCCTGGCGTACCACGACCAGCCCGGCGCCCTGAACGAGTCGATGTCGGACGTGTTCGGGGCACTGGTCGAGCAGTGGTCGCTGAAGCAGACCGCGGACACGGCGAGCTGGCTGATCGGGAGCGAGATCTTCACCCCGGGGATCGGCGCCGACGCCCTGCGGTCGATGAAGGCACCGGGGGAGGCGTACGACAACCCCCTCTTCGGCAGGGACTCCCAGCCGGACCACATCAGCAAATACGTGCGCCAGCCGAACACGGAGGAAGGCGACTGGGGCGGGGTGCACGACAACTCCGGCATTCCCAACAAGGCCTTCTACCTCACAGCGGAGCGCATTGGCGGCAACGCGTGGGGCGCTCCGGGGCTCATCTGGTACGAGTCGCTGAAGGCCTCGAGTGCGGAGACCCAGTTCCAGGATTTCGCCGACACCACCTACCAGAAGGCCGAGGAGCTGTACGGCTCCGACAGCGCCGAGCAGCTGGCCGTCATGTCGGCATGGCGGGAGGTGGGCATCACCATCAGCGGTGTCCCGGTCGGAGTCGCCCGTGCGCGCACCTTCGCCGTTCACTGGGACGGCGCGGGGGAGCAGGGAGACGGCCTGGCCGCCCTGACGAAGCAGGTCGGCGCGCTGACCGCCCAGGTGACCGGGCTGGCCAAGGAGCTGGCCTCGCTGAAGGCCGGCAGATGACCACAGTCGGCCCGGGCCGGCCGGTCCGCGCACGCTCGCCCCGCCGAGGAGGCCGAGTGTGCGGCCCGCTGGGAGAATCGGCCGGATGAAGGTGACCCTGGCGACACACGGTGGGCAGGCGGCCGCGATCCAGCGCCGTCTGCCGCCGGATGTCCTGGACAGCGACGACTTGCCCGAGGACGCCGCGGCGGAGCTGGCCCGGCTGGTCGCCGCCGCCCTCGCGCAGGACGCCGAGGGCCCGTCCGGGCCGGGCCGTGCCCGGGACGCGATGAGCTACACGATCACGGTGGAGGACGGCGGCCGGTCCACGGTCCTCACCCGGTCGGACACCACGATGTCCCCGGCCTTCGCGGCGCTGCTCGACTGGCTGGAGCAGCGCTTGCCCTGACAGCCGACAGGCAGGCGTCCTCGACAGCGTACGAGCGGTGCTCCCGGTTGAGGGCCGGGAGTGCATCTCCGGTGCCTGTGCGGTGGCCGTTCAGCAGCTCTCCACCCACTGGTGGGCGGAGATGTTGTCCCGCAGGTTTTCACCGTGACCGCCGCTGTTCAGCCGGCTCTTGTGGCTGCACGTCTCCCGGCCCAGCGACAGGTCCAGCCACATCTCGCCCCGGCCCAGGCATGCCCAGGCGCCTTCCTGGTCGATGTCCCAGTACAGGTTCACCGCGTCGACGCCCTCGTAACCGCGGTTCTCCAGGGACGTGGCACTGTTCCGCATTCCGCCGCAGCCTGCCTGGGCGGTCTCCTTCACGCCGTCCCGGTTCCGGCTGGAGCCGCTCCAGTAGCAGTGGTCACCTCCGCGGTACTCGTGCTCCCAGGCATGCAGGTTGCCGTCCGCGGCGGAGGCGGCGGCCACCGCCCTGGGCCCGGAGCCTCTCCGCCCGTTCCAGCGTCTCTCTCGCTCCCCGGCACTCACTTCCCGGGCTTCGGCCGGCCCGACGAGAGGAGACGATGTGCGGCAGACCCCGCGGAGTGCCGGTGGGCGCGTCCCGCGTGCACCAACGAGAAAAGCCCTGCTCATGTGCCCGGTGCCGGCATCAAACGCGCATTTGTGGGCTTACTTGCGCGCGTCCGGGGCACTTGGTGATCACGCCGGCCCCGGAGGCCGCCGGGAGGGGTCGGGGGCCGTGAGGCGGGCGGACGTTCGGCAACAGCGCGAGGAGTGGCCGTGAGTGTACGTATTGGAGTGGAAGAAGAGTTCCACATCCTGGAGGTGGAGAGCGGGCTGCTCGTGCCGCGCGCCGACCCGGTGCTACGAAGACTGCCCCGGCGGAACTTCACCACGGAGCTGCATCAGTCGGCCGTGGAGACCAACAGCGGGGTGCACACGACCCTGGACGACCTGTACACCGACCTGGCCGGAAGCAGACGCAGACTCGACGCGGCGGCCTCCTCGCTGGGGCTCGCGGCGGTCGCCGCGGGCACGGCACCGCTGGCACCCGCCTCCTCCGGGCACCCCACCGCGGGGGCGCGCTACCGCCACATGGTCGAGGAGTACCGCCAGGTCGCCGAGGAGCAGCTGATCTGCGGCGCCCAGGTCCACGTGGACGTGCCCGACCGCGACACCGCCGTACGCATCATGTGCATGGTCTCGCCCTGGCTTCCGGTCCTGCTGGCGCTGTCCGCCAGCTCGCCCTTCTGGCAGGGGGCCGACACCGGTTACGCCAGCTGGCGCACGCTGCTGTGGCAGCGCTGGCCCACCGCGGGCCCGGCCGGCTGCTTCTCCGACGCGGCCGAGTACGACGCCGCGGTGCAGGAGCTCATCCAGGCCGGGATCATCACCGACCCGGGGATGATCTACTACGACATACGCCCCTCCGACCACCTGGGCACCCTGGAACTGCGCATCTGCGACGCCTGCCCGCGCGTGGAGACCGTCGTGCTCGTCGCCGGACTGTTCCGGGCCCTGGTGACCGACGCCCGCGAGCGCCTCGCCGCCGGAGCCCCGGCCTGCGAGGGCCGTCACGACTGGCTGCGCGGCGCCACCTGGCGAGCCGCCCGGTCCGGCCTGGAAGGCACCCTCATCGACCCCTCCAGCCACCGCGAGGCACCCGCCGCGCAGGTCGTCCGATCCCTGCTCACCCGGCTGCGCCCCGCGCTGGAGGCCCACGGCGACTGGCAGACCGTCCGCTCCCTGGCCGAGGCCGCTCTGGCCGACGGCAGTGCCGCCCAGCGCGTACGCCGCACCGCCCAGCGCGAGGACCTGCTGGCCTGCGTGGACATGCTGATCGCCGAGACCCGCGGCGAACAGAGAAACCGCCGGCGAGTACCCGTCGGTCACAGGAACCTGCCGTCCCCGGCAGTGGACGGGGCGGCTTCCCGGACCGGCACCGGAGCAGCCGAAGTCGTCGGCCGCTGAGCCACGGGCCCGCGCCATGACGCCCGCTCCACGCCATATCGGGGCAGTCGGCCCCACCCGTTCCGCACACCACATCTGCAAGGAGAGTTCCGTCATGCCCAGCAAGACCACCCCGGTTACGACCGGCAGGCGCGACCCGGTCCCCGTACCGCGGCTCACGTCCGCCGACGCGCGGAAGGGAGGCGGCCGGGCATGTGCGGTCTGAGCGGCGAGATCCGCTTCGACGGCGAGCGCCCCGACCTCGCGGCCGTCGAGCGCATGAGCGACCGGCTCGCGGACCGGGGGCCCGACGGCGAGGGCGTCTGGACCAGGGACGCGGTGGCGCTGGGCCACCGGCGGCTGAAGATCATCGACCTGTCCGAGCTCGGGGCGCAGCCGATGACCGACGCCCGCGGCGGGATCACGGGCGTTTTCAACGGCTGCGTGTACAACTACCGGGAACTGCGGGACGAGCTCCGCGGCCTCGGCCACCGCTTCGAGTCGACCTCCGACACCGAGGTGGTGCTGAAGGCCTACCAGCAGTGGGGAACCGCCTGCGTCGAGCACTTCCACGGCATGTTCGCCTTCGCCCTGGTCGAGCACCGCACCGGCCGGCTCGTGCTGGGCCGCGACCGGCTCGGCATCAAGCCGCTGTACCTCGCGCAGACCCCGGGCCGGCTCCGTTTCGCCTCGTCGCTGCCCGCCCTGCTCGCCGCCGGGGACGTCGACACCTCCGTCGACCCGGTGGCGCTCCACCAGTACCTGAGCTGGCACGCCACCGTCGCGACGCCGCGCACCGTCCTGAACGGCGTACGCAAGCTGCCCCCGGCCACCGTGCGGGTCGTCGAGCCCGACGGCACCCACCGCGACCACCGGTACTGGCAGCCGTCGTACACCCGCCGCGCCGAATACGCCGGCATGGGCCCCGACGAGTGGCGCGACGCGGTGCTGGAGGCGCTGCGCACCGCCGTACGCCGCCGGATGGTCTCCGACGTACCGGTCGGCGTCCTGCTGTCCGGCGGCCTGGACTCCAGCCTGATCGTCGCGCTGCTGGCCGACGAGGGGCAGCGCGACCTGATGACGTTCAGCGTCGGCTTCGAGTCCGAGGGCGGGGAGGAGGGCGACGAGTTCCGCTACTCGGACCTGGTGGCCCGCGAGTTCGCCACCGACCACCGCCGGCTGATGGTGCCCTCCGACCGGGTGTCGGCCGCCCTGGACGGCGCCGTCGCCGCGATGAGCGAGCCGATGATGAGCCATGACGTCGTCGCCTTCTACCTGCTCGCCGAGCAGGTGGCCAAGGACGTCAAGGTCGTGCAGAGCGGGCAGGGCGCCGACGAGGTGTTCGCCGGCTACCACTGGTACCCGGAGCTGGCCGCCGCCGCGCGCGAGGACGAGCCGCAGCAGTACGCCGAGACGTACTTCGACCGACGGCACCCCGACCTCGCGGCCATGCTGCAGCCCCACATGCTCACCCCGGACGACGTCTCCGCACGCTTCGTCGAGGAGCACATGGCGGTACCCGGCGCGGAGACCGCCCTGGACGCGGCACTGCGGCTGGACACCCACGTCATGCTCGTCGACGACCCCGTGAAGCGCGTCGACAACATGACCATGGCCTGGGGCCTCGAAGCCCGCGTGCCGTTCCTCGACCACGAACTGGTCGAGCTGGCCGCGGCCTGTCCGCCGGAGCTCAAGCTCGCCGACGGCGGCAAGGGCGTACTGAAGGAGGCGGGACGCAAGCTGCTGCCCCGCGACGTCGTCGACCGCCCCAAGGGCTACTTCCCGGTCCCGGCCATCCGGCACATGGCGGGCCCCGTCCTGGACCGGGTGCGCGACGCCCTTGAGGCGCCCGAGGCGAAGAAGCGCGGGCTCTTCCGGGACGAGTACGTGACCGAGCTCCTCGCGGCGCCGGACGAGCACCGGACCAAGCGCGGAGCCAACGCCCTGTGGCAGGTAGCTTTGCTGGAGATATGGCTGCAGACGCACGGAATCAAGTGACCGCCTGGCCGGGAACGCACACGCCGACGACCGCACGGCCGCCGGCCGCGGCCGCCACTGCCCCCGGGACCGCGGACGCGTACGACCACACCGGCGGGGCCGCCTCGCACGACCAGGCCGGCGCGCCCCGCCCGGCGGACGCGTACGACCGGGCACGCACCGCGGCCCCGGTCGCGGTGCCGCTGTCCGAGGCAGGAGGCCCCAGGGACGCCGTCACCCGCCTGCGGGCACACGGCTGCTGGTATCCCTCCGCGAGTCCCGACGGCGGCCGGACGGCCTTCATCTGCGACCGGGGCGGCGTCCCCCAGCTGTGGGCCGGGCCCGTCGACGGCGACGAGCCCCGGCTGCTCGACTCCTCGCCGGACCCCGTCACGGAGGTCTCCTGGTCACCTGACGGCCGCTGGATCGCGTACACCACCGCGCCCGGCGGCGGCGAGCACTCACGGGTGCTGTGCGTGAGGCCAGACGGCAGCGGCCGCCGGATCCTGGCCGGGGCCGACCCCGACACCTCCGCCCACCTCGGCTGCTGGGCGCACGACGGCTCGGCCATCGCCGTCACCCTCTCCGCACCGGCCGGCCGCCCCCACGGCGACGGTACGTGGTCTTCGGCCGACCCCGGCCCGGCCCCCGGCCCCCTCGACGGCAGCCACGCCCCGCCCGACTGGGCCGGCCGGGACGGCCGGGCGACACTCCTCGGGACGAGCGCGTACGACGTGGGCCCTGGCACCGCCGGGGGCGACGCGACGCACACCGGCGCGACCGCCCTCGGCGCGCCGACGATCCGCTCGGGTGGTGGCCTGTCGGCCTACCTCATCGACCCCGACGGACTGGCCTCACCCGTGCTCCTCGCCACGGAGACGCACGCCGCCACCCTGCGCGTGTGCGACATCAGCCACGACGGCGGACTCGTGCTGCTGCGCCGGGGGCCGCGCGGACGGCGGGAGGCCGTCGTCCGGCGCACTGCCGACTCGACGACGACCTGCACGATGCCCGTCGCCGACGGTGACCCGTGGATCGGCCGGTTCTCCCTCGACGGCCGGACGCTGTGGCTGCGCAGCGACGCCGAGCGGGAGTACGCGGCGCTGTACGCCCTCGCCCTCGACGCCGACGGCGTTCCCCGCGGCCGTACGGTCGTCGCGGAGCGGGACGGCAGCGGCCTCGAACTCCTGTCGATGGCCCACGACGGCCGCACGGCCGTGCTGGCGTGGAACGTGCTGGGGGCGAGCGAGCTCGAACTCTTGGAGACGTCGGCGGCGCGCCCTGGGCCCGCGGGAGCGGCGCGCTTGAGCCCGGGAGACATGGGGTTGGCGGGCCTTGGTCCGGAGACTGTGGGGTCGGCGTCCCTGGGCGCGGAGGGCATGGGACCGGCGCGCCTGGGTCCGGAGGCCGTGGGATCGGCGGGCCTGGGTTCGGAGGCCGCGGGTCTGGCGTCCCTGGGGTCGGAGGCCATGGGACGGGCGGGCCTGGGTCCGGAGGCCGTGGGACGGGCGGGCCTGGGTTCGGAGGCCGCGGGTCTGGCGTCCCTGGGGTCGGAGGCCATGGGACGGGCGGGCCTGGATCTGGAGGCCATGGGACCAGGTGGCCTGGGCCCGGAAGCCGTGGGGTCGGCGCGTCTGAGTCTCGAAGACATAGGGCAGGCGGGTGAGGGCCCGGAGGCCACGGGGCCGACACGCCTGAGTCCCGGCGCCGCCGGACCCGCCCGCCCGGTGCCTCTGCCGCACGAGGTCGTCACACGTGTCGCGCCGGCCGGGGCCGGACGGCTGCTGCTCGCGCTGTCCGGTTCGCAGCGCCGTCCGGGTCTGTGGTGGGTCCACGAAGGGGTGTCCCTGCTCCGCACCCCCTGGTCGTCCCGTGACGAGGACGCCGTTCCGCCCGGCCGCCCGCCCGTGCGGCCCGTCCCGCTGCGCCTCACGGCACGGGACGGCCTGCCGCTGAGCGGCTGGTACTACCGCGCCCCGGGGCGTCCGCCGAACGAGCCCGCGCCGTGCGTGATCCACCTGCACGGCGGCCCGGAGGAGCAGGAACGGCCGGTGTTCGACCCGCTGTACCACGAACTCCTCGGTCGCGGTCTTGACGTCTTCGCCCCGGACGTCCGCGGCTCCTCCGGACACGGCAGGTCGTTCGTCGACGCCGACCTGGGCACGGGCCGCTTCGCCGCCCTCGACGACGTGGCGGACTGCGCGGCCCACGCGGTGACGGCGGGCCCGGCCGACCCGACCCGGCTGGCGGTCATGGGGCGCTCGTACGGCGGCTACCTGACGTTCGCCTCGCTCGTGTGGCACCCCGACCTGTTCCGTACGGGCGTAGCCGTGTGCGGCATGTCCGACCTGCTGACGTTCTTCGCCGGGACGGAACCATGGATCGCGGAGTCGGCGGCCCACAAGTACGGGCACCCCGAGCACGACCGCGAGTTGCTGCGCGCCCTGTCACCGATGAGCCGCATCGACGCGCTGCGGGTGCCGCTGCTGGCCGTGCACGGCGAACACGACACCAATGTGCCGCCGGGGGAGTCGGAGCAGTTCGTCCGGGCCGCGCGGGAACGCGGCGTCCCCGCCGAGCTCCTCACCCTGCGCGACGAGGGACACGACTTCCTGCGCGCCGACAACCGGCGGTTGTTCCGCAGGGCCGCCGCGGACTGGATGGAACGGCATCTGCGCCACGGATGACGTCGACGAGGCCCCAGCCGGACAGGAGCGAGGCCGGCCGGATTCATCGCGGTCTGTGTCCTCGCGGTCCGGCTCGCGGTCGCCAAGGACCTGTCGCCGGGGCCGAACGCCAGGGCCGGCCCTGTAATGCCGGTGGTGCGGGGGCGAGACGACGCGACTTCCACCCGATACGGCTTGCGTCAACGGTCGCCCCGGCGGCAAGGACACGCCTGCGACGCCGCCGCACCGCCGCCGGAAGGGCAGGCCCTTCGGCGGCTTCCGTAAGCCGGCGGAGCGCCTCACGAGGTGTGTTCGGCCAGGCTCGGTGCGGGCGCCGCGGGCGCCAGGACCTTGCGGGTGACGCGTTCGGCGACGGCGGCGACCAGCGTGCGGGGGCGGCGGGGTGACAGGTGGGCGGTCAGGGCGTTGCCGAGTCCGGGGGCGACATAGCCGCGGTCGCGTTCGAGAGCGCGCAGTGCGGCACGTACGACGGGTTCAGGGGTGGTGAAGGAGCCGGTGACGGCTGCCCGGCGGGTGCCGATCGTGTCGAAGAAGGCGGTCTCGACCGGTCCCGGGCACAAGGTGAGTACGCGGATGCCGCGCCGGCGGTACTCCTGCCGCAGAGCGAGGCCGAAGTTCAGTACGAAAGCTTTGGCCGCCCCGTACACGGCGAAGTAAGGGGACGGCTGGAAGGCGGCGTTGGAGGCGACGTTGACGACCGAGCCGCGCCCGCGCTCCAGCATGCCGGGCAGCAGCTCATGGGTGAGGTCGACCAGCGCGACGACGTTGACCATCAGCTGGTCGTGGTCGCGCGCCCCGGATATCTCCTCGAAGCGGCCGCAGGTGCCGAATCCGGCGTTGTTCACCAGCAGGTCGATGGTCAGCCCCCGCGCGGCCAGTTCGCCGGCGATACGGCGGGCCGCGTCCGGCTCGGCGAGGTCCTGGACCAGCACGTGGGCGCGGACGCCGTGTTCGGCGGTCAGCCGCTCGGCGAGCGAGGAGAGCCGGTCGCCGGAGCGCGCGACCAGGAGCACGTCGTGTCCGCCGGCGGCGAGCTGAGCGGCGA
Organism: Streptomyces sp. NPDC053367; assembly: GCF_044545925.1. Taxonomy (NCBI): domain Bacteria; kingdom Bacillati; phylum Actinomycetota; class Actinomycetes; order Kitasatosporales; family Streptomycetaceae; genus Streptomyces; species Streptomyces sp. NPDC053367. The sequence continues at coordinate 452,743 of NZ_JBITYN010000002.1, forward strand.
ACTCCGCGCCGAGGCCGGACGAAGCTCCGGTGATCAGGGCAGTGCTGTGCACAGGGTCCTCCTCAAGTCGGGGTCGACCAGTCGAGGTCAACTGGAACGAGTATGTAGGAGAATTATAGCTAACTGCAACAGTGTTGATGCAGATATCTGCTGGACGGCGTCACAGATGTATTGTCTTTCCGGGTGAGCGAGGGAGCAGGAGGCATGATGGGCGAGACGGCGCCACGAGCGTTGCGGGCGGACGCGGAGCGCAGCGTGCGCGCGATCCTGGAGGCGGCCGAGCGGGTGCTCGCCGAGGAGCCCGGAGCCTCCATGGAGCAGATCGCCGCGGCCGCCGGAGTGGCCCGCACGACGATCCACCGGCGGTTCGCCAGCAGGCAGGCGCTGATCGAGGCACTGGCCTCGTCGGCCGCCCGGCAGCTCGCCGATGCGGTGGACGACGGCCGGCCGGACACCGCGCCGCCGCTGGTGGCGATGCACCGGATCACGGCCAACGTGCTCCAGGTGAAGAGCGCCTGGGCGTTCGCCCTTGAGCTGCCGGCGGACCCCGACGGTGAGGCCGCCGCGCTCCATGAGGACATCGCCCGCAGCTGCGTCGCCGTGCTGAGGCGGGCCCAGGACGAAGGGCTCATCGACGAGACGGCCGACCTGGACTGGGTGCGCCGGGTGTACTACGCGCTGATCGGTGAATCCCTGCACGGGAACACGGACGGAGCCGCCCCGGACACCCTCGCCGCCCGCATCGTCGACACCCTGCTGCACGGCGCCGGCCCGCGCGCCTGAGCAGGCGCTGGACCGGGTTCGGGCCGCTGCCCGGGTGACGGATAGCGTGGAGGCATGACGATGACGGGGAAACGGCGGGTCCTCTACCGCCAGGGCACCGGGTTCTGGCGGATGACGGCGAAATGGGTGCTGTTCTTCGGGGCCGTGTACCTGGTGGACGGCGGACTGCTGCGCACATGGGGCGACGCCCTGGTCTGGCCGATGATCGGGATCCTGCTGTGGGTGCCGTTCGGGGTGGGCGTCGTCTGGTATTCGAAGAAGGACCAGAAGGTCACTCTGACGACACGTGAACTGCGCATACGGCGCAAGCGGTTGCCGATGGAGAACGTCAACCTGCTGCACGTGGCGCGGACCTGGCTGGACGGACGGTCGACCGCCGACGACCAGCCGGTGGGGGAATGGGCCCGGGCGGAGCGGGTGGTGTGGGTTCCGCTGCTGGACGGCCCGGCGTACGGCGTGGAGTTCCGCGACCCGGCCGCGTTCGCCAAGGTCTTCGGTGCCTTCGCGGTGGCCGCGTGCGGCGGACCGGACATCGTCCGCGAGAGGGCGGCAGCGGCAACCTACCCGGAGCCCCGCCCCATGCGGGCCCGCCCCGCCGCCGACGACGGCTCCTGGGCGGACCTCCTGGACATCTTCGACTGAGCGCGGTGACGGGCAACGGTCCGCCGGGGGAAGGAGGAGGCGTCGGTCACGGTCCGGCCGACCGTGACCGTCCGGGTCTAGGCTCGGACATGGGTACGAAGGTGCCTCACACGCCACAGCAACCTCCGCGTCGCTCCTTCCGGAGCGCTGCCGGCCCAGGAATTCGTGGACCGAGGCCGGTGAGGAGCCGGGATCCTGAATGTGCCGCGCCCGTGGTCGAAGGCACACGGCGCATCGCTCCGGTGAGCGCCGACCGATGCTCTGTGATCAGGCTTCGAGGAAAGGCCCCGTCAAGTGCGGCGTCGCCACGTGCAGCTTGGTCCCGGTTGCGCGGCGGAGCATGCGCTCCCTTGAGCGTCTGGCCGCCTCGGGGTCGACCTCGTGCACGTAGGCGAGTTCGGGGTGGAGCAGCTGGAGCGCGTGCACCAGCAGGTCGCCGGTGATGGCCACCGACTCGCGTCCGTCGGAAACCAGCACGCTCTGGTGTCCGGGCGTATGCCCGGGCGTGGCGACCACGCGCCCGGCGCGCAGGGGGGTGTCCCCGTCGAGGAGCCGCAGCTGACCGGCGGCCGCGAGCGGGTCGGTGAGGGCGTCGCGCAGTTGCGGATTGAGCATGTCGAGGGCGTCGAACTCGGCCCGCTGGAGGAGGTGTTCGGCGTTGGGGAAGTAGGGACGGCGGCCGCCGGTCGAGGCGTGGACGTCCACCGCGCCGTCCGCCGAGGGGACGGCGGCCTCGGTGACGACCGCCCACCCGACGTGGTCGGTGTGCAGATGTGTGAGCACCACGGTGTCGACTTCGGCAGGATCGATGCCGGCGGCGGCGAGCGACTCCGGGAGCACACCCGGTACCGGCGCCCATGAACTGGCCGGGCTGTCCGACGGACCGATTCCGGTGTCCACCACGGTGAGGCCCCTGTCGCTCCGGATCGCGTACGCGCGGAACTGGAGCCGCCAGCGGCCCTCGGCGTCGACCGAGCCCGGGTCGTAGCGGTCGGCCTCGGCCCACTGAGCGGGCGTGGCCTCGGGGAACGCCTCGGCGCGCGGGGAGAAGAACGGGCCCTCCCCATCGGCGAGGGCGATGATCTCGGTCGAGCCTATGCACAGGCGCGGGACGCTGAGGGACATGGCCGCGATCTTGTCATGCCTTCCGTGCGGGTGCGGTGACTCCTCGCGTGCCGTGACAGCGGTGGGCCATCATGGGGTGTGACCCACGCGAACCTCACGACCGGCAGTGTCTGGCGGCTCCACCATGGCGACCAGGAGGTCGCCCGGCTGACCGTGACGGACACCGACATGCCCTGGACCCACGCCGCAGTGGAGGCGCTGCCCGGCTTCGAAGAGTTCCGTCCCCTCTTCGCCGAGCAGGAACAGGCCGTCGACGAGGAGGACTGGGAGCGGGCCGGTGCCTGCTACCACCGGATCCGCCGTGAACTCACCATGACGTTCCCGGACGGCGGTCACGTCGCCGAGTTCATCCTGCACATCCACGACGACGGCACCGCCGGCTGGCGCTGGCACGACGAGCCCTTCGAAGCGGAGAACGACTGACACGCCGGCCTCGCTGACGCCCCCAGGAACCGGGTGTCGTGCCGTGGGTGTCAAACCCCCTGCGACGGTGCGAGTCGGCCGGCGTGCGGAGCGACGAACACCGCGAGGCAACGGAACTCGCCCGCAGGCCCCTCCAGTTGGGCGTACGGGCGCCAGGCGAGCGAGTAGGTCCCGCGCAGCACTCTGGTGTTGCCGGGGAAGGCGCCGCCCGCCCAGAGCAGGGTGCCGCTCAGCTCGCGACCGTGGTGGATGCGGAACTCCTCGTCACGGGTGGGCGTCCTGCGCTGCCGGGGGCGCCACAGGGACGACTCGTTCGTGATGAGCAGGGCCAGCCCGTTCTGGTCCGCACGGTCGCAGAAGCGTTCCAGTCTCTCCACGTCCCGCAGGAAGTCCCGGCGCGCGACGTCCGGCGCGTTGTGTGTGCGCAGGGCGTACTCCTCGGGAGGCGTGCCGGAAGGCGGGGATGCGGGCGTGGCCATGGCCGCCATTGAAGCCGGTGCGGTCCGTCCGGGTCAGCAGAAGTCCGATCACCGTCGACCTGAAGCTGCGGCGCCCACGCCGTGTCGGCGGCGGACGGGCGTACGCGAGGGCCGGGCCGCCGACGGATGGTCGGCGATCCGGCCCCGGTGCCGCGTGGGGCTCCCCTGTTCCCGCGCGGCGCTCGCCCTCGGGGTGGAGTCAGGTACCCGTCGTGGGGCGCTCAACCCCCTGTCAGGGGGCGCTCAAGCCCAGCGTGTACGCGCCGGAGCCGCTGTAGGCGTGGACGACATAGCGGTAGTAGCCCGCGGTGCCGTTGTAGCTGAGGTCCTCCTCGGAGGTGGCGTCGCCGTCCACGGCCACGTCGACCCAGCTCGCCCCGTTCCACTTCTGGAGGTAGAGGTCGAAGTCGGTGCCGGCAGGACCGCGCAGGCAGCCCGTGTGGGTGCCGGAGGACGCCGAGTAGTAGTACGAGCCGTTCGGCTGGACGGCCCGCTGACCGGAGGCCAGGGTGCCCTCGTAGGTGTACTCGGCGCCGGCGCAGCCGGTCGGCGGGGTGCTGGTGCCGACGGTCAGCTGGTAGGTGACCGTGTGCGTGGCGGAGCCGGTTCCGGTGACGGTGATCGGGTAGGTGCCGTCGGCGGTGCCGGAGGCGACCTGCACGGTCATCGTCGAGGAGCCGCCGGAGGTGACCGAGGAGGGGCTGAAGGACACCGTGACGCCGCTCGGCGCGCCGCTCGCGGAGAGCTGGACGGTCTGCGCGCTGCCGCCGGTGGTGCTGGTGTTCACGGTGGAGGTGACGGACGCGCCCTGCTGGACCGAACCCGACGACGGGTTCAGGGACAGCGAGAAGTCCGGGGTGGTGGTGCCGCCGCAGTCGGTCTCACCGGACTGGGCGGGCACGCCGATCGCGTTCCAGGCCGCCTTCACCGCGTTGCACTCGGTGCTGCCGTAGGTGTTCTTCGCGCTGGTCAGGGTCGCCCTGCGGGCGGCGAGGTGGTTCCAGCCGGAGGTCTTCATCAGCAGGGCGCCCATGAAGACCTTGCCGGCCTTCTGGATGCCGATGCCGGTGACGGACGAGGGCCCGCCGGAACATATGGGGCTGCTGGGCTTGCCGCCGCCCGGGTTGGAGCCCTCGGCGAGCAGGTAGAACCAGTGGTTCTGCGGACCGGCCGCCGCGTGCACCTCCGTGTTGGAGGTCAACTGCGTGTAGCAGTTGGGGTCGTTGTTGCGCAGCGACGGGTTGTACATGTACCGGATGGGCCGGTTGTCGCCGAGGAAGTTCAGCTTCTCGCCGACGGTGTAGTCGGGGGTGTCGTTGGGGTTGTTGGCGTAGTGCTCGGTGAGCGCACCGAAGATGTCCCCGGTGGACTCGTTCATGCCGCCGTTCTCGTTGGACGAGCCGGTGCTGCCCGGGGTCCGGTCGAATATCTCGTGGCCGTACTCGTGGGCCACGACGTCGATGCCGGTGAGCTGGTTGGTGCCGTTCTGGTTGCGGCCGTACGTGGTCTTCGTGCCGTCGTAGTACGCGTTCACCTCGGACAGGCCGGCCCGGGCCGGGACCATGCCGCCCTGGCCGTTGATGCCGTTGTAGCCGAACCACGACTTGAGCATGTCGGACTCGCGCTGGGCGGCGTACATGATGTCGACGCAGGCGGTGACGAGGTCGTTGGCGCCGCCGTTGCCCCACGGGGAGGAGCCCGTGTAGGCGGTGCCGCTCTGGCCGCCGCAGCGGAAGCCTGAGCGGTTCGGGTCGGTCATCGAGGTGGCGGCGGTGTCGATGGTGACGTTGCCGTTGTGGTAGCCACGGCCGTCCGCGTGCCGGACCTTCTCGGTGACCTGCGCGACACGACCGGTGCGGGCGTCGACGTAGGTGTCGAGCGAGCTGGGCGCGTTCCTCGCGGTACGGCCGACGAGGAGGGTGTGCCACGCCAGGACCGGCTTGCCGGACTTGAGGAGGACGGTCAGTTCGGGCGCGCTCGCGCTGTCCACCGAGGCGAGCTGTCCCCGCGCGGTGGCGAGCGCGGCCCGTCCCGTGACCGCCGCCCGGGTGGAGAGCCGCAGGGCCGGGGCGGGGGCGCCGGTGACCTCACGGACCTTTCCGGTGGAGTCGCTGAGCACGACGGCGTCGCCGCCGACGACCGGAACGCCCTTGTAGGTGCGCTCGTAGGCCGAGAAGTACAGGCCGTTCGACCAGGGAGTGACGGACGTCCGGACGAGGTTCTCGTCGGCGCCGTGGCGCAGCTCGTCGAGACCGCTGTCCGCGGCGCGGTCGGCGGCGGCGAGCGCGAGGGACCTGCCGTTGCCGGGTGGCGGTGCGGGACGGTCCTGCGGGGCCGCGGTGGCGGGCCCGGCGAGGGCGGCCGCGAGGCTCGCCGAGAGCGCCAGGGCAGTCACGGCGGCGGTGACTCTGGTGGGGTGCAACGTCTGCTCCGTTCAGGGTGGGGAGGCGGATCGTTGCGGCGAGTATGGGCGTGGACATGGCCAGTTCGGGACATGCGATGTTGCATAACTCCCGGGTTATGGTGCGGCCGCGCGGCGGTGCGTACTCTGCGCCAATGAACCTGGAGTTGAGGCATCTCGAGGCCGTGTGCCGGATCGCCGAGGCGGGCAGTCTGAGCCGGGCCGCCAGGCGTCTCGGGGTCTCCCAGCCGGCGCTGTCGGCCCAGCTGCGACGTATCGAACGGGTCGCGGGCGGGGAGCTGTTCCTGCGCGGCCGCCAGGGCGTGGAGCCCACCCCGCTCGGGGAGTTCGTCCTGCGCAAGGCCCGCCTGGTGCTCGGCGAGATGGACGCCCTGGCCGCGGGCGCCCGGGCCATCGCCCCGCACCCGAGTCTGCGGCTGGGCTGCATCCTGCTGGTCCTCGTCGACCGGCTGCTGGGCGAGCTGGAAGGGCTCCTGGCCGGCCAGGACATCCATGTGTCGGTGGAGCAGTCGGCGACCACGCTCACCCGACAGCTCGGCGCGGGAAAGTACGACGCCGCGCTGTACGGCGAGGTCAACGACTACGAGGTGCCGTTGCCCCAGGGCATCATGGCCCGCACCCTGATTCCCAAGGAACCCTTCTGCGTACGGCTCTCGGCCACGCACCCACTGGCCGCCCGCGAGCGGATCGCGCTCGCGGAACTGGCCGACGAGTCCTGGATGATGCTCGTCGAGGACGACGACGGCGGCCCCGAGGCCCTGGTAGCCGCCTGCGCCAAAGTGGGCTTCACCCCGCGGCTGCGCCACCGGGTGACGGACCGGAAGATGCACTACGACCTGATCGCCGCCGGCCGGGCGATATCACTGAGCCAGCCGACCGCCCCCACCGCCGAAGGCACGGTTCTGCGTCCGCTGGCGGGCGACCCGGTCACCGGCCGCATCCGCATCGCGTGGAACCGGGCGGCGGTCTCCACCCGCCAGGCGGAACTGCTCTACCGGGCGGCCGCCCACGCCTATCTCGCGGACGTGGACAACAACCCCTTCCACCGCGCCTGGTGGGACGCCCGCCCCGAGCTGCACCCGACCCTCGACGAGCGGGAGCCATGAGCGGACCGCCGGATGTGTCGTGGGGCCGCGCCAGTGGCGGACGACCCGGAACCGGCCCCGTCGCAGCGGTGTCACCGACGCCTGGCACCATGTGCCGCATGACCACGAACCGAAAGGCCCATGCTGACGGCCAGGGCGGATCCGTGCCGGCAGTCCACACGGCGTCCGACCGGCGGACGCTCTCTCGCAGTTCGCGGGCGCTTCGAGGTGACAGGGCCTGCGTCACGGTGTCGAGGAGAGCTCGGGCCTCGAAGGGGTCGCCGCAGCAGTATCAGTGGACGTTGCCCCACTCGTGGTCGTGCCACAGATCCCGCTCGGGCCGGCGGACGTAGGTCTTCCACCGGCTGACAGCCGTGCTGACGTCGCCCGGCCGCAGGTAGTCGCGGGTGTGCTCGAGTCGGGTGATCTCGCACAGCGCGCGCGAGCACCTGCCGTCCCGCCCCTATGACGCGGACTGAGGACGAGGAACCGAGGCGGGCCAGAACTGCACCAGGTAGCGCTCGATGCCCTCCGGCACGCCCTCGGCCGCCGGCCGGCGCACCGCCGCGCGGCCCTCGCAGTGCACCCGCACCCGCCACCTGGGCCCTCGACACGGAACATCGGCTTGCCGGCGCCCGGGATCGCCTCGTAGAGCTTCGGAACGGAGAAGTGCAGCACCGGCCCCATGCTCTCCGGCGTGTTGGCCGCTTCTCCGGTTGGCGGGGCGCGCCCTGAAGGGGGGCGGTGATCCGCGCCGGCCACGGCCTCGACCTCGACCGTCTGGTCCGGTGGATGTCGCGCCCGCGTGCGGCGAGCCCCGCGCATCGCCCCGCCCGCGGGCCCGCTCTATGATGCAGCGGTGTTCGATTCCCGGCACGTGAGAACGTTCCACGAAGTGGTGCGGACCGGCTCGTACTCGGCCGCCGCCCGCACCCTCGGTTACACACAGCCGGCCATCACCCAGCAGATGAAGGCCCTCGAACGGGACGTCGGCATGCCCCTGTTCGTCCGGGTGGGCCGCGGGTTACGGCTCACCGAGGCGGGCGAGACGCTGTCACGGCACGCCAGCGACATCCTCGGGTCACTGTCGGCGGCGCAGGAGCAGATGAACGCGCTGGCCCGGCTGCACGCGGGACGGGTCCGTGTCTGTGCCTTCCCCAGCGCCAACTCCACGCTTCTGCCGGAGGCTCTGGCCCGGGTGGCGGCGGCACACCCGGGCATACGCGTCGATCTGCTGGAGAACGAGCCGCCGGAGTCCCTGCACCGCCTGGCGCAGGGGGAGTGCGACATCTCCCTGGCGTTCACCTACCCCGGACTGCACGAGCACGTCCCGGAGGACCTGGTCGAAACTCCGCTTCTGGAGGACCAGTTGACGGTACTGCTGCCCAGCGGGCACCGGCTCGCCCGGCGCAGGGTCGTGAAGCTCACCGACCTGCGGGGGGAGCGCTGGATAGCGGGCTGTCCGCGCTGCCGGGCCAACCTGCTGCACGAGTGCGCGGAGGCGGGCTTCGTCCCCGACATCGCCTTCACCACGGACGACAACCTGGCGGTGCAGAGCCTGGTGGCGGAAGGGCTGGGCGTCGCCATGGTGCCCGCGCTGGTGCTGACCTTCATGCACCGAGCCAAGGTGGCCGGCCGGCCGCTCCAGCCCGCATCCCGGCGCAAGGTCTCGGCGTACGTCCTGCGGGAACATCTGCGCGTTCCGGCCACGGCGTTGGTCCTCCAGGAACTGAAGACCGTGGCCGCGGGCAAGACGGGCTGCTGACCCGCTCCATCCGGCCGGTCCCTCGGGCCGCTCCGTCCCGCCGGTCCCTCGGGCCGCTCCATCCGGCCGGTCCCTCGGGCCGCTCCATCCGGCCGGTCCCTCGGGCCGCTCCATCCGGCCGGTCCCTCGGGCCGCTCCGTCCCGCCGGTCCCTCGGGCCGCTCCGTCCCGCCGGTCCCTCGGGCCGGTCAGTCCGGCCGGTCCCTCGGGCCGCTCCGTCCCGCCGGTCCCTCGGGCCGCTCCATCCGGCCGGTCCCTCGGAGTGCCGGATCAGACCGCTGGATCGGATGGCTCAATAGCACCGCCCATCCATAAGCGCTCCTTGGGACATGCGAAGAAAGTGTCGTTGGACGTGATGGCAGAAGCGGTCCGACGCTTTCCGTATGACTTCTGCGCCGACCGCTCCGGGTGCCTTCACCGCCGCCCACGCCACCGACCGCCTCGAAGCCCTGCTCGCCGGATTACGGGAAGTCGTCGGGCGGGGCCTCCCGCCCGACCTGACCGCGCATCTCGTCGGCGAGTGCCTGGCACCTCATCTGGGTGCGCCCGACCTGCTCACCGCTGAGCAGCGGCGGAGCGACCCGGCCCGCTACCGGCAGCACCTGCTGCACGCGGAGCGCGACGGGAGCTTCTCCGTCGTCGCGCTCGTCTGGCTGCCCGGCCAGGGAACCTCCGTCCACGACCACGTGTCCTGGTGCACCACGGGGGTGCACCAGGGCCGGGAACACGAGCGGCGCTACCGCCTCCTCCCGGCGGACGACGGCGCGGCCAGGCTCGTCGCCACCGCCGATGTCGTCAACGCACAGGGAGAGTTCTGCGGGTTCGCCCCTCCAGGGGACATCCACCGCGTCTGGAACGCCGGCCCCGAGACAGCCGTCTCGCTCCACGTCTACGGCGCGGACATCTCCCGCCTCGGCAGCAGCGTCCGGCGTGTCTACCAACTGCCCGTCGACTGCTGATGGCCCTCCTCAGGGAACGTCCCGCGCAAGGTGACCGAATGCGGCGCGCAGCGCCCGCTCTGCGCCCGGGCCTCCTCCTCGCGGCCCTCGGCCTCACCCTCGCCGTCGCCGTGCACGGGCTTCTTCCGGCCGTGCCGATGCTCACCGCCGCCGTCGTGCTCGGCGTCCTCGCCGCACACCTGCCCCGGCTGCGCACGGTGGTACGGGGCCCCGCCCGCCCGGGCCTGTCCTGCGCCGGCAGACGGCTGATGCGTGCCGGCATCGTCCTGCTCGGCCTGCAACTCGGACTCGACGACGTGGCAGGCATCGGATGGGCCACGGTCGGTATGACGCTGGCGGTCGTCCTCACCACACTGGCCGGCACCTGGTGGCTCGCACGGCGACTGGGCCTGCCGGGAGACCAGCCCCTGCTCGTCGCCGCCGGGTACGCGATCTGCGGCGCCTCGGCCATCGGCGCGGTCGGTGAGGCGAGGGGCAGCGACGAACGGGACGCGGCCACCTCGGTGGCCCTGGTCACCCTCTGCGGAACCCTCGCCATAGCCGTACTGCCGCTGCTCCAGGGGCCGTTGGGGCTGGGCGACGCCGAGTTCGGGCGCTGGGCCGGCGCGAGCGTGCACGATGTCGGTCAGGTCGTCGCGACGGCACAGACCGCCGGTGACGCGGCCCTCGGCGAAGCGGTGCTGGTCAAGCTCATGCGGGTGGCGCTGCTCGCGCCGCTCGTGGCCGCCGTCGCGCTGTCCGCCCGCCACCGCAGCCTCGCCGCGGCCGGGCCGGGCGAGCCCGGCCGCAAGCGCGCGCCGCTGGTACCGCTGTTCATCGTCGGCTTCCTCGCGGCGGTGACCCTGCGCAGCACCGGGCTGCTGCCGGGCCCCGCGCTGGAGGCGGCCCACACCGGGCAGGAACTTCTGCTCGCCGCGGCCCTGTTCGGCCTCGGCAGCGCCGTCGACCTCCCCTCGCTCACCCGCACCGGCGCCCGGACGGCGCTCCTCGGTCTGACGGCCTGGCTGGTCGTGGCAGGCGTCTCGTACGCCGGGGTGCTACTGGTGGCGCGCTGACGCGCGCTCTCCCGCGATCCTGACCTCGGGGTACGACCTGACGCGCGGAGTCGGGCGAACTCGCCGCAGTGACATGGCAGTTGACGGAACGGGGCATGCTGTGCGCGCGTCCGCAGCGGACGGCGCCTGCCGAGACGTCCACCGCGGGACCGCGCAGAGCCCATGTCCGGCGGTACGGAGCCGCCGGACACCCCCACCCCGCCGACCCGACCGACCCAGCTCAGGGGCGCCCCTCATGCGCACGCGCCGGGTCAGTACGACCAGCGAGATACCGGTCGAAGATCTCCTGGCTGTCAGGAGTGAAGGTCCACTGCCGCAGAGCCCGTCGCAGCTCGGACTCGGTCAGCCACCCGTGCCAGGCCACCTCTCCCGGATCGGGGGCGACGATCTCCGGGACCACGGCATCACACACCCCGAGCCAGTGGGGGCTGAGGCCGACCCGGTTGAGGAACGTGAACCGAAGGCGCACGGACGCCCGTACTCCCAGCTCCTCACCGAGCTCGCGGGCGGCCGCCTGCTCATAGGACTCGCCGACTCCCGCTGCGCCCCCGACGCCGAGTTCACAGTGTCCGGGGAAACGGGACAGCTGCTCTGCGCGCCGATGGACGAGAAAGCGGTCCCGCCCGTCTCGGCACACGACCGAGGCGACCCGGTGCAGCCAGCCCTCCCGGACAGCTTCCCGCCGGCTGACCGCCCCGAGCACTCGGTCCTGCGCGTCGACGTGGTCCACGAGTTCATCCACGCGCACACGATCGCAGAGCCCACTGACACCCGGCCCGGAAGACCCGGCGTGCGGTGCCCCGCCGGGGCAGGCGTCGCGCGTGCGGGGCCTGTGCGGGTCACCCACGGCGGGTGATCCGCAGCGGCCGGGACGGCGGTCGGATGGATGGGGCGTAAGTCCACCGGTTTCCGCAGCAGCGAAGCGTGAGGACATGAGCGATCCCAGCACGGCCCGGACGGAAGACAGCGGCAGGGACGACAGCGGCAGGGACGACAGCGGCAGGGACGACAGCGGCAAGGGCGAGACGGCCGAGGCGGCCCCGCGGCCGGACCCGCTCCTGCACCCGGGCCGACGGGTGACGACCCTGACCCTCGTGCGGGCCTCGCTCATCGCGGCGGGTCTTGTCACCGCCTACTATCTGCTGCCCCTGGACGGGACCGACTCGGCCGGCACAGCGGCACTGCTCGCGTGCGGGCTGCTCGCCGTGGTGGTGCTCTTCCTCTGGGAGGTCCGGACCATCGCGCGGTCGTCGTACCCCCGGCTCAGGGCCGCCGAGGCGCTCGCCGCCACGCTGACGCTGTTCCTGGTCCTCTTCGCGGGAACCTACTTCCTTCTGGAGCAGTCCACCCCGGGGTCCTTCAGCGAACCCCTGACCAGGACCGACGCCCTGTACTTCACCTTGACGACGTTCTCCACCGTGGGCTTCGGCGACATCACCGCGCGTTCGCAGGCCGGCCGTGTGGTGATCATGCTTCAGATGGCCGGCGGCCTGGTGCTCGTCGGGGTCTTCGCGCGGATCCTCGCGCACGCCGTGCAGACGGGGCTGCGGAGACAGTCGGGACGGCCACCTGGGGACGGGCGCTGACCGCCACGGAAGCGGACGGCGAGCATGGAGGGCAGGAGGGGCCGCACCGGCCCGCTGTCACCCGCCGGGCGGGCGCCGTACGGCAGACGTGCGCGGGTCACTCGGGCAGCTGCCGCATCTCCAGCACGCGTACTCCCAACGACCGGAAACGGGCCAGCAGTCCATACAGGTGGGCCTCGTCGATGACGGGTCCGAACAGCACCGTCTGACCGGACATCCTCACGTGGTCCAGCTCCGGAAAGACCTTGGCCAGCGTCTCCGACAGGTGTCCCTCGACGCGGATCTCGTAGCGCATGAGCCGCTCTCCCGCCCACAGCGATGCATGAACCTGCTGCGCTCTGTTCCGCAATCCTCCTGCTCGCGGTGGAGCCGTGCCTCACCCGGCACAGGTGAGCTGGGAGCCGGCTTCCCGAGCACGGGGGTCAGTGGGTCAGCACGAGCTTGAGCAGGACGATCAGCAGGCCAAGCAACAGGTTGACCGAGGCGGTCAGGGCGATCAGCCGCCGGGAGGCACCGACCCGAAGGGCGGCGGCCACCGACCAGCCCACCTGCCCGGCCACGGCCACGGCGAGGGCCAGCCACAGTGCGCCCGGCACGCCCAGGCCCAGCAGCGGGCTGACGGCCACGGCCAGGGCCGGGGGAACGGCGGCCTTCACGATCGGCCATTCGTCACGGCACACGTGCAGGACCGCCGCGCGGTCGATGCCGTGCTGGGCCAGCCGGGCACCGAACAGCTGGGCGTGCACATGGGCCACCCAGAAGACCAGACCGGTCAGGAGCAGCAGCAGGACCAGCTCCAGGCGTGGGAAGTGGTCGAGTGTGCCGGCGCCGAGCACGACGCCGGCGGCGAGCATGGAACCGTAGACGCCACCGGTGTAGTCGGCGTGGGCCCGGCGCTCCGCTCTGCGCTCCCGAGGGGTGACACGGTCGGTTCTCACCATGGATGCCTCTCGGAGTGGGAGAGCGGCGGTGCGTGCTTCCCCCTCCCGTCGCCGGGACGCTGCGCTCGGCCCGTCGGGAGCTGGGGGGTGACCAGGAAGCTGGCCAGGGTGATGCCGCCGGCGGCGAGGATCGCCGCCTTCAGCCCGTCGAGCTGGGCGGAGGCGTAGGAGTCCGTGAGCGCGTCGACCTCGGCGGGCGGCAGACCGGCACGCTGGGCGGCGGTGCGGACCTGGTCGGTGGAGACGAAAGAGACCCCGGCCTCGATCGCCACCCCGGTCTGCTGCCGGGCCTCCTCCGACAGCCGCGCGTCATCCTCCACCTGCGTGGTGAAAGCATGGGTCAGGGCGCCGATGAGCAGCGATCCGATGAGGGCGGTGCCCAGGGCGGAACCCAGGTTCTGGGCCGTGAACTGCAGTCCGCCGGCCTCGCTGCGTTCCTCCTCGCCGACGCCGGACTGGACGACGTTGCCCAGTTGCGAGGCGAGCAGGCCCATGCCCACGCCCAGCAGTGCCATGGCCGCGGCGAACTGGGCGTCGTCGATGACCGGGTCGATGGTGGCCAGCAGCCACACGACGGCCGCCACCAGGGTCAGCAGCGCGAAGCGGACCACTCTGCGCGGTCCCGCCCTGCGACCCAGCCGGGAACCGACCGTCGAGGCGACGAGCATCGTCACGGAGACGGGCAGCAGGCGCAGCCCCGTCTCGAACGCGTCGAAGCCCTGCACCACCTGGAGATACAGCGGAATGGTGAAGAACAGGCCCAGCAGGATGAGGTTCTGGCTCACCAGCGACATCAGGCCGGCCCGCAGCACGGGCACGCGCAGCAGGGACAGATGCACCAGGGGGTCGGCGCCCTTGGCCTCGCGCCGGCGCTGCCAGTGCACGAAGACGGCCAGGACCACCGCCCCCGCCGCGATGACGAACAGGGTCGGGGCGAAGCCGAGAACCGTGAAGGGCGGGTTGCGGGGCTGCACCCAGCCCCATGAACTGCTCTGCAGGACCCCCAGCACCCCGAGGCCCAGCCCGGCCGCCGACAGCACGGCGCCGAGCACGTCCAGCCGGGGGCGCGGCCCGGCGTGCGGGCTCTCGGCGATCGCCCGCCGGAAGAGGAGAACCCCGATCACGACCACGACCTCGCCGGCGAACACCAGGCGCCACGACAGATACGTGGTCATCCAGCCGCCGAGCAGCGGACCGACCGCGATCCCCGCTCCCGCCAGGCCGCCGATCACGCCGTAGGCGAGGGCGCGGTCCCGGTCGTGGTATGACTCCGCGACCAGGGCCGCCATGGCCGGCAGCACCATGGCCGCGCCCAGCCCCTCGACGACCGACCAGCCCAGGGCCAGCACCCACAGGGTCGGAGCCACCGCGGTCACGGCCGAGCCGACGCCGTAGACGCACATGCCGAGCAGGAACATGCGCCGCCGCCCCAGCATGTCGCCGAAACGGCCGCCGGTGACCATGAAGGCGGCCATGACGAGGGCGTACAGCGTGATCACCGCCTGGATGGCGGTGACCTCGGTGTCGAAGTCCTCGACCAGCTGAGTGATCGAGACGTTCATGACGGATGTGTCCAGGACCATCAGGAACTGGGCCGTCCCCAGCACGATCAGAGCCCGCCAGCGCGTCACGGTGTCCACCTCGCCGAGTCGGCCCGGTACCGGCAACCCCGGGCGGCGGCCGGCCTGCCCGCCGCCGCTCCCATCGCACCCGAATCGCTCGCCGGGTGCCTCACCCGCCAGGGGGGAGGCGGCACCCTGCGGTACCCGCTCACAGCAGCCCCAGCTCGCGGCCCCGTCGCACCGCGTCCTGGCGCCGGTTCACCGCGAGCTTCCGGTACACGCTCTTGAGGTGCGTCTTCACCGTGTTCACCGACACATACAGATCGACGGCGATGTCCTCGGTGGACATCATCTGGGCGAGGCGCTGCAGAACGTCCCGCTCACGGACGCTCAGCGGCTCCACCAGCAAGGGCGCGGCCTCGGCCGCCCGGTGCGGCGGCTCGCCGTACGGGGCGTCTGCGGTGAGCCAGCCGGCGGCGATGTGCTGCAGGGGCGCGGAGGCGAGGAGGGGCCCGAGCCACGGTCCCGCTTCGCGGAAGGGCAGGCGCAGCCGCTCGCGCCGGGCCTCCACCAGCGCCTCCGCGAGGAGCCTGCGGGCGGCCGCGACATCACCCGCCGCGTGGGCGGCCTGCGCCCGCACCAGCGTGGCGCGGACGCGCACCGCCGGGCCGGCCCGCCCCTCCGCCGCGATGCCGCCGAGCGCGTGCAGGGCCTGGAGCCGGTCACCGGCCGCGAGGTGCGCCCGCGCGGCGCCCACGGCACAGGCCGGCTCTCCCTCGGCCACCTGCCGCAGGACCTCGGCCGCCGCGTGCGGGCGACCCTCGGCCAGGTGGGCGGCGGAGGCGACCAGGGCGGTCTGGCTCTGCGCCCAGGGCGAGGACACATCGGCCTCCACCGAGGGTTCCGCGGCCGCCAGGGCCGCGCGTGCCTTGCCCCGGGCCAGCAGCAGCCGGGCCGTCGCGATGGACCGGCCCGCCTCCGTCACCGGGTCCCGCGTGGCCGAGTCGGGCGTGCGGTCGAGGAGGTCCTGGGCGCGGCCCAGCTCGTTGCGGTCGACCGCCACCGCGGCAAGGACGAGCTGCCCCAGCCCGGATCCGCACGGCTGGGGCAGGCTGAACTGCTCCGACTCGCTGATCGCGGCGAAAGCGTGGCGCTCGGCCCGGCTCGGCCACCCGTCGAGGTAGTCGATCAGCGCCAGGTGCCCCAGTGACTGGGCCCGCGGGATCGCCGTGGAGGCCCCGCCGGGGCTGTCGGCCACCTCGCTGAGCGCGGCCCGCGCCTCGTCGAACCGCCCGGCCCAGAGCTGCGTCGAGCCCAGATGGGTCAGCAGCAGAGCCGGCACCTCGGGGTGCTGGTCCAGCAGCCGGGCGGGGACCTCCCGCTCCGCTTCCCGGGCTGCCTGCGCGGCCTGCTCCGCCCGGTCGGGCGAGCCGGACAGCCGGGCCGCGAGCGCCTCCAGCAGGGCGCAGCTCAGCTGGGCCGCCGGCGGGCCCGCGGCGTCCGCGGTCAACTGCTCCTCGGCCCTGCGGAGATGCGCCAGACCCCGATCGAGGTCGTGGCGGGACAGGTCCCGGGCCGCTTGGACGAGATGGGCCGCGGGGCTCGCCGTCTCCAGCCCCATGCGCTCGAACAGGTCCGCCATGTCGCCGGAGCACAGTCCGGTGAACAGCTGCCCGATCGCCAGATCGTCGACCAGGGCACGGGAGGTGAACTCCCAGTCCTGTGCGGCGGCGCCGTGGGCCAGCATCTCGGGAAGCGACCCGGACCGCCGCAGCCAGTGCGCGGCCCTTCGGTGCAGTTCCGGCTCCAGGCCCGGCGAACGCTCCCGCAGATGCGCCCGGAGGATCTCCCGGAACAGCGGATGGAGTCGGTACCAGCCGTGCCCGAGGTCCTCCACGAACGCGTTCTCGCGGTGCAGCCCGACGATGACGGGCTCGGCGTCGGTCCGCCCGATCAGCGTGTCCGCCAGGCCGGCGCAGAAGCGGTCCAGGATGCTGACCCGCAGCAGGAGGTCCTGAGCCGGGGGCGGCTGCCGCTTGAGCACCTCGGCCAGCAGGAAGTCGGCGACCGTGCTGTGGCCCGCCTCGAACTCCTTCAGATAGACCTCAGGGTCCGGGCTCTGCTGCGCGGCCAGTGCGCAGAGCCTGAGACCGGCCGCCCAGCCGCGGGTGCGGTCCACCAGGGCGCCCGCCGCCTCGACGGACAGCCGCAGTCCGTGCAGCTCCAGCAGCGCGACGGTCTCCTCGGGGGTGAAGGCCAGTTCCGCGTCCCTGATCTCGGTCATCTCGCCCGTCGCCCGGTACCGGTGCAGCGGCATCAGCGGCTCGGTGCGGGTGACGAGGACCAGACGCAGACCGTGCCCGGCGTGATGCAGGACGAACTCCAGCTGCTCCGGGATCTCCGGTGACGTCACCCGGTCGTACTCGTCGAGCACCACGGTCACGGTCCGGTCGCCGCCGCTCAGCCGCGCGGCCAGCCGGCTCAGCCAGGTGGCGTTCACCCCGCTCGCGTCGGCGGGGAAGCCGATCTCGTCCGGCAACGGCACACCGTGGCCGCGCAGGCAGTGCAGCAGATGGGCCCAGAACATGCCCGGGCCCTGGACCGCCGCGTCCAGGGTGAGCCAGGCAGGCGGCTGCCCGAGGCGCGCGGCCCAGTCGGCGACCAGCAGCGTCTTGCCGGCACCGGCGGAGCCGTTGACCACCGTCAGCGGTGTCGTCAGCGCCTGCTCGAGGTGTTTCACCAGGCGCTCACGCCGCAGGAACGTGGCAGGCCGCGCCGGCACGGCGAATCGTGTCCTCAGGAACGGGACACCCAGGGGATCGGCGTGCGGGGTGTCAGACCCCGCCGGGTTCTCGTCGCTCACTGCCACGGTGGCCACCACCCCTGTCCAGCAGGTTGTGGATTGCAGCTCTTCCATCAGAATCACAGCTTCTGTCCATGTGCGCGCGCCGCGGCAGGAGCCGAAGGTCCCGTGCCCGGGCCGGACGGCCCCCGGCAGACGCCCTCGGAGGAGCCGAGAAGACCGCGTCGGCCTGCGGCCCGTCGTCCTGCGGGTGCGTCCACCGCGCGCTCGGAGCAGCCTGGAGGCACCGGCCGAACATGCCTCGCGGAGGCAGGGACGGGTCTCGGAGGTGGTCCCCGTGGTGCACAGCCGTCCCCGGAGGGACGTCGACGAGAGGGCTGAACGGGAGCCCGCGGCCGGAACGGAGCCCGCAGGCTGAGGCCCGGACGAGCGGAAGGGAGTCCGGGCGGATGGGCGTGAACGGCGACTCTCCCGAAGGGGCCGGGCCGGGGCCGCCGACCGGGGCGCCGAGAGTCGAGGCCCAGGCGCTGCTGCCGATGATCTGGGCGGATCCGCAGCACATGCCCGAGCAGCTCGCCATGTTCGCCGTCAGGCACTTCGGACGGCGTGCGGCCGCCGCGGCCGGCCGGCGGCGACGCGGCAGCCCCGGGGACGGATTCGGCGAACTGAGCGGCGGCGTCATCGCCCATGGGACGCGGGTGACGATCGCCGAGGGCGCCGTCGTGGGCGGTCCGTTCGTGGTGCTGATTCCGGTGGCCTTCGTCGCCGCCCTGCTCGCCCAGGCCCAGATGGTGCTGGAACTGGCCGTGCTGTCCGGCCACGACCCCGAGTCCGAGGACCGGGTGGTGGACCTGCTGGTGCTGCAGAGCGCCTATCCGTCCGCCGAGGCCGCCCGGGAGGCCCTGGCGGGGGCCGAGCGGCGCCCGCACGGCGGCCGTGGCCGTGTGCCCCGGGGGACACGGTGGCGGGTGGTCGTCCGGATGGCGGCGGTGCTCGGGATCATCGGACCTCGCGACGAGGGCAGCCGGCTCCGGCGGGCCGCGGGAACGACAGCCGTGACCTTGCTGTTCCTCCTCGGACTGGTGTTTCCCCTGGTCTGGCTGCCGTGCATGGCATGGCTGTACCGGAAGGCCAGTCTGCGGCTCGGCGCCCGGGCGGCCACGTACTACACCGGCTCCGACGCGAGGGGCACCGCCAGGTCACGGAGACTCCCGCGGGTGCCCAAGGCCGCCGGGGTGTTCTCCCTGCTGCGGCTGGTGTCCTTCGCGGTGACCCCGGTGGTGCTGGCCGTGCTGGCCATGGCACTGGGGGCCCGTGTCGAGGACAGCGGCTGGATCGCGGGGCTGGTCGTCCTGGTCTGTCTGTCCTTGGCGGCGGCTGCCGGGTGGGTACTGCACCGACGACACCGGCGGGCGCCGTGAGGCCGGCCCGGCGGCACCCGGGTCCAATCCCGGCTCGCATCGCGGACGGGCCGCACCGGAAAACTCAGTCGTCGGCCTCGTCGGCCTCGTCGGCCTCGTCGGCCTCGTCGGCCTCGTCGGCCTCGTCCTCCGCGGTCCGGTCCGGCTGTTCCGTGCGCCACGACAGCTCGATCTCCAGGTCGATCTCGCCGTCCTCCAGCTCGACCTCGATCTCGGTGCGGAGTTCGTCGGGGATCCGCACCGTGAGAGTTCCGGGTCCGAGGTCCAGCTCGGCTCGGCCGCCGCGGCGGAGCGCCGCCGCCAGCGCGTCGAGCTGGTCCGCGGCCTCGGAGCGTGACAGCGTGCGCTTCTGCTCGAATTCGAGGTCCTTCACGGCAGCCTCCTGGGCCGGGGGAGCACCAGACCCCTCCCATTGTGGGGCCCCGCCCTCCCGCCGTCCTGGTGAGCACGGCGTACGCCGCGTCGTCCGCCCGTCCCGAAGCGGCGGCCGGCGACAGGCGTGGCAGGTTCGAGGCGGAGCTTACGTGCGGGCCGCCCAGCTGCGGCGGCCTTGCCCGGAGGACTCCCGCATCACCGTCGCGGGGGCGGCGGAGGGTACGGCGCAGGTCACCGGGCTTCCCCGGCGCCGGGCCGAGGTCCGCACCGCGCCGACGGCCCTCGCGGACGACGGTCCGTACCGCATCCACGGCCCCGGCGACCGCATCCACGGCCCCGGCGCGGACGGCACAGGCCACACGGTCGGCGAGGTGCTCGCCTGGATGCAGCGCAACCTCCACGATCCGACCCTGCCGCATGACCCCCCGTCAGAGGCCCACCCCGCAGGAGCCGCCCCGTGTCCACCGCCCCCCGCTCCACAGGCGAGCCCCCTGCGTCCCCCGCCTCCGACGACCCCGCGGCAGACGGCCGGGCCGCGCGCCGGCAGGTCCCCCTCGCCGAGCACGGCGCGTGGGCCCCGTCGCCGCGGCGCCGCGATCTCGTGGCCATGCTGGAGGAGGAGGCCGAGCCGCGGATCCCCGAGCTGGTGCCGATCCGCTATGCCCGGACGGCGGGCTCCCTGTCCTCGTTCTACCGCGGCACCCCCGCGGTCATGGCCGCCGACCTGGCGGGGGTACCGGACACCGGGCTGACCGCCTCGCCGAGCAGGTCTTCGAGGACTACCGTGCCGGCCTGCCGCCGGCGCAGGCCCGGCTGCTCGACCGGTTCCGGATCCTGGACGCGGCGCTCAAGGTCGTCGGCGTCGGCAGTGTCGGCACCCGCTGCTTCGTGCTGCTCCTGCAGGGACGCGTCGCGGGGGAGCTGCTGCTGCTTCAGGCCAAGGAGGCCGAGCCCTCCGTCCTCGCCCCGTACGTGAACCTGCCCGTCGCCCACGAGGGGCTGGCCGGCTGCCTGCCGGAACCCCCTGTGACACCACCGCCTCGGGCAGCAGCCGGCCCCGGCACCACTTGGAGTGCCGGGGCCGGGCGCTCGCCGCTAGCGGTACGACGGGGCGCTCACCTGTCGCCGCCAGGCATGGTGTCGAAGGGATCGCCGAAGTCGTCCTTCCTGGCGACACACAGGGCCCAGATGATGAAGCCGGAGATGGCGATCATGATGACGGACCAAACCGGGTAGTACGGCAGCGAGAGGAAGTTGGCGATGATGACGAGCCCGGCGATGACCACGCCGAGGACCCGCGCCCAGGTCGCCGCCTGGAACAGCCCGATGCTGATGATCACGGCGACCGCGCCCAGGACGAGATGGATCCAGCCCCAGCTGGTGAGGTCGAACTCGAAGACGTAGTTGCGGGTGGTGAGGAACACGTCGTCCTCGGCGATCGCCATGATGCCGCGGAGGATGTCGAGGATGCCCACGAGGGTGAGCATGACGGCGGCGAACGTCATCAGGCCCGCGGCCCACGCGAACTTCGTGGAGTGCGCCTCCCTGGGCGCATGGGTGGCGGTCATCTTCCTGCCTCGTTTCCTGGTGCGTGCTCAGTGGGTGGCGGATGCGGTCGGAGTGCCG
This sequence comes from Streptomyces sp. NPDC053367, assembly GCF_044545925.1. Taxonomy (NCBI): domain Bacteria; kingdom Bacillati; phylum Actinomycetota; class Actinomycetes; order Kitasatosporales; family Streptomycetaceae; genus Streptomyces; species Streptomyces sp. NPDC053367. Next base: position 473,794 of record NZ_JBITYN010000002.1, read on the forward strand.
GGAGGAACGGAGGAGCCGGTCTCGCTCAGGACCAGGTCCTTGGCGCGGCGGAACTCCTCGTCGGTGATGTCCCCGCGGGCGCGCATGTCGGACAGCTTGGCGAGTTCGTCGGCGCTAGTGGGCCGGCCGCCGTCGCCCGCTGTCTTCTTGATGTAGTCGTCGAACGCCGCCTGCTGGGCTCGGGCGTGCGTGATCTCGCGCTGGCCCATGCTCCTGCCGCGGGCGATGACGTAGACGAAGACGCCGAGGAAGGGCAGCACGATGACGAAGACCAGCCAGCCGGTCTTGCCCCAGCCGCTCAGCGTGTCGTCCCGGAAGATGTCGCCGATGATCCTGAAGAGCAGGACGAACCACATGATCCACAGGAAGAACCACAGCATGGTCCAGAACATGCTCAGCAGGGGGTAGTCGTAGGCGAGTTCCATGAGGTACTCATCTCTCTTCTCGGTTCCGGGCGGGCGTACCGCCGCCGTCCCCGGCTGATCCCAGAGTGCCCGGGCGAGGTGCCGGCGGCCTCACCCGGCGCGGGTGAACTGCCTCCGGCCGGACTTCCGGCCCCTGGGACGGCCCTCGCCGCGCACCGGAGGCCCCGGGTCACCCCCCGCGGGTGATCCGCGCGGCCCGCAGTCACGGTGGGCTGGTCCATACGGGAGGGGAGAGCCTCGGGCGGGAACGGAGGGACGGCCATGACGACAGCGATCACCGTGCACACCGCTCTGTCACCCGCCGAGCGGGCGGCGCACGGCAAGGACGCCCGCAAACGGGCTCCGCGGTCCTGCCACGGCTGGTTCGAGGCGGACGGCGGGCGGCCCGATCCGGTCCGGGTGCTGGAGGACCAGTCGGCCACCCGGGTGCCGGAGCTGGTGCCCGTGCGCTACGGCCGCATGCTCGAATCCCCGTTCCGCTTCTACCGGGGCGCCGCCGCCCTCATGGCGATGGACCTCGCGCCGCTGCCGTGCACGGGCCTGACGACGCAGTTGTGCGGAGACGCCCATCTGCTGAACTTCCGGCTGCTGGCCTCGCCCGAGCGGCATCTCGTCTTCGACATCAACGACTTCGACGAGACCCTCACGGGCCCCTTCGAATGGGACGTCAAACGGCTCGCGGCCTCCTTCTCGATCGCCGGCCGGAACAACGGCTTCTCCACCTCCGACCAGGACGGCGCCGTACGGGCATGCGTGCGGGCCTACCGCACGCGGATGCGGGAGTTCGCCTCGATGCCCACCCTGGACGTCTGGTACGCGCAGGACGACGCCGACCGGATGCGTGAACTGCTGGCCTCGTCGATGAGCAAGCAGGCGCGCCGCCGTACCGCCGAGGCGACCGCCAAGGCCCGCACGCGCACCCACCTCCAGGCCTTCGCCAAGCTCACCCGGGTCACGGCCGAGGGCCGGCGCATCACCCCCGACCCCCCGCTCGTCACCCCGCTGCGCGACCTGCTGACCGACCCGTCCGACGACCGGCAGGAGGGCGAGCTGCGGAAGGTGGTGGAGGGGTACGCGCGGACCCTGTCCTCGGAACACCGGTTCCTGCTGCGTCGCTACCGCCTGGTCGACATGGCCCGCAAGGTGGTGGGCGTCGGAAGCGTCGGAACGCGCTGCTGGATCCTGCTGCTGCTCGGCAAGGGGGACGACGATCCCCTGCTGCTGCAGGCCAAGGAGGCGCAGGAGTCGGTGCTCGCCGCGCACACGGCGGGCGCACCCTTCGACAACCAGGGCCGCCGCGTGGTGGCCGGACAGCGCCTGATGCAGACCACGAGCGACATCTTCCTCGGCTGGACCCGCGCGGTCGGCCTCGACGGCACGGGCCGGGACTTCTACGTCCGCCAGCTCTGGGACTGGAAGGGCATCGCGCGGCCGGACACCATGGACCCGGACCAGCTGCGGCTCTTCGCCCGCCTGTGCGGAGCCTCCCTGGCCCGGGCCCACGCCCGCTCCGGCGACCCCGTCGCCATCGCCGCCTACCTCGGGAGCAGCGACCGCTTCGACCGCGCCCTAGCCGCCTTCGCGCAGGCATACGCCGACCAGAACGAGCGCGACGCCGGCGCACTGGCCGCGGCCGTCGCCTCGGGCCGGGTCCGCGCGGCCGCCCTGTGAGGGTGCCGGCCGGCCGCGCCCCGGCGGCACCGGACCTGACCGGGGCGGCCCGGCGGGGGACTCCCCGGGGGCCGGCCGGCTGAACGCCGCCTGTCGCGCCCCGGCTGGCGCGCGGACGACGGCTACGCTCGTGCCGTTTCACGTTCGCGCACGTCAGGGAGGGCAGCACGACGGCAGGGATCGACCGCGAGCGGCTGCTGAGGACGCTGACGTTCTGGCTGCGTCCCGCTTTCGCCCTGCGCGTCCTCAACCGCTTCCAGCGCGTCGTGGGGTTCGACCGCTCCATGGCCCTGGCCTCCAGCGCCTTCACGGCTCTCGTCCCGCTGGCCCTCCTCGCCGGCGCCGTCCTGGGCAGCCTCGTCCACCTCGACGCCGCCGAGCGGATCATCCGGCGCTACGATCTCAGCGGCCCCGGAGCCGACGCCGTGAACTTCCTCTTCTCCCCGACGCAGAGCGAGAACGCGAGCACCGGCATCTTCGGCGTGCTCTTCCTGACGGTCTCCGTGCTGAGCTTCGCCCGCGCCGCGCAGCGCCTCTTCGAGCAGACCTGGGAACTGAAGCCGCTCAGTGTCCGCAACTCGCGCAACGGCCTGTGGTGGATCCTCGCCCTCGGCGTGTACGCCCTGGTCAGCGGATGGATCTCCGCGGTGCTCGGCGAGTGGGCGGCCGGGCTGCCGGCCGCCGTGTGCGAGGCGGCCGTGACGGCGGTGTTCCTCTGCTGGAGCGGCTGGATCCTGTCGGCGAAGCGGATCCCCTGGCGCGAGCTGATCCCGTTCGCGGTGACGGGCGCGGTTCTCACCACCGTCTACTCGTGGGGCGCGTCGTTCTACCTGCCGCGTCTGTTCAACTCGTACGCCGACCGCTACGGCGTCGTCGGCAGTGTCTTCGCGATGCTCTCGGCCCTGTTCGCGGCCATGTTCGTCGTCGTCGCGTCGGCCTCGCTGGGCCGCGAGGTGGGGGACGAGCTGGGCCGGATCCGGCAGGGCCTGCGGCCTTCCGAGCACGAGGTCCGCCGGCAGTGGGACAGCGTGCTGGAGGACACCCGTTCCCGCTGGCGCAGGTCCCGCAAGGACGTCTCCCGCCGGAGCGGGCGCACGGGGACCTGACCCCTCGGACAGCCTCACCGCCGTACGGGCGCGGGTGGTCAGGCGATGCCGGGGCTTTCGGAGCCGCTCTCGCCGGGCACGGTGAGGCCGCGGGTCGCCGCGTGCCGGTGCCCGTCGGCTCGGGGCCTGTCGCCCTGCGCGGCCAGTTCCTCGTCCAGCGCCTCGGCACGCGGCGGGACGCCGGTGGTGGACTGCAGGCGAACACGCTGGGGGAGCCGAAGCGGGGCGTGCACCACCAGTCGACGCTTCCGCCGGAGGAGACCGATGCGGCAATCCGCAGGTCGCCGATCGTGCCGTGCTCGGCGATGGCCGGGTATGCGTTCACGGTCGTCCTCCGGCTCGCGGGCATGCCCTTCGGCACGGTGCCGGCCCGGCCGGCACACGTCCACCTTTCGTGCCGGCGCCCGCCACGGCAGCACCCACCGAGGGTGAAGCGGGGCTCCGGTGCGGCCCCTCCGCCGGGCGTGTCTCCCCCGCCAGGGGTGAGGTGGCCCGGCGGGTGTTCGGGTGCGATGGGAGCGGCGGCGGAGGATGGCCGGCCGCCGTCGGCGACGAAGGGATCTGATCCGAGATGTGCCGCTGGATCGCCTACTCGGGCACGCCTGTCCTGCTCAGCAAGGTGCTGTTCGAGCCGACGCACTCGCTGATCGACCAGAGCCTGCACTCCCGGATGGGGGTGGAGACGACCAACGGGGACGGCTTCGGCATCGGCTGGTACACGCAGGACGCGGGCGTGGCCACGGCCGACACACCGGCCGTCGTGCGGGACGTGGGCCCGGCGTGGAACAACCGCAACCTGCGGGAGGTCGCCCACCACGTGCGGTCGGGCCTCTTCTTCGCCCACATCAGGGCGGCGACCGGGACAGCCGTGCAGGAGTCCAACTGCCATCCCTTCCGGCACGGCCGCTGGATGTGGATGCACAACGGCATGATCAACGGGTTCCGCCTCATGCGGCGCGACCTCGCCGTGGCCGTCGACCCGGAGCTGTACCCCGACATCGAGGGGACCACCGACTCCGAGCTCATGTTCTTCCTCGCGCTCACCTTCGGTCTGACGGAGGATCCCCCCGGTGCCGTGGCGCGCATGGCGGGCCTGATCGAGGAGGCGGGCCACGCGCACGGCATCCCGCACCCGCTGCAGATGACCGTCGCGGTGGCCGACGGCGAGCGCGTGTGGGCCTTCCGCCACTCCAGCGAAGGCCGGTCGCGGTCGCTGTACTTCAGCACCGAGGTGGCCACCCTGCGCGCGCTCCACCCGGACGCCGCGTTCCTGCGCGACATCTCCGACGAGACCCGCCTCGTCGTGTCCGAACCGCTCGGCGAACTCCCCGGCGCCTGGAACGAAGTACCTGAGGGCAGCTACGGCGTCATCCAGCCGGGACGCGACGCACTGCACGCCTTCCGTCCCGGTCACGGGGGCGGCTGAGGGAAGGCGACGGACCGTCAGGCGGCGCGCCCCCGGGCGTGGGCGGCGCCGCGGCGGCCGTTAATGTCGGGGGCACCGTCGGGCAGGGCCGTTCCTGCTCCGGAGAGAGGGGGAGGTGCCGAGATGGCATTCCGCAGGCTGCTCAGTGCCCTGGGGGTGGGCGCGCCCGAGGTCGCCACCGAGCTGGACCGGACGCAGTGTCTGCCGGGGGAGGAGATCACCGGGACCGTGACCGTCCGCGGCGGCGACGCGGAGGTGGAGATCGAGCGGCTGACCGTCGAGCTGCTCGTGCGTTTCGAGGGTCACGGCGACGAGGCACGCTATCTGCGCCGCATGGCGGTCCAGGAGTTCCCCGGGCCCTTCACCCTGGGGGCGGGGGAGACGCGCACCGAGAAGTTCTCCTTCCCGCTGCCGCTCGCCATGCCCCTCACCCACGCAGGCGGCCGCCCGCTCCAGGGCGCGTACTGCGCGGTCCGTACCGAGCTCGCCGTGGACAGGGCGGTGGACCGGACGGACGTGGACGCGGTCGAGGTGCACGCCCTGCCGTCGCAGGCCGCGGTGCTCCGGGCCCTGGAGGAACTCGGGTTCCGGCTGCGGGAGGCCGAGGTCAAGCCCGGCGTCGCGTACAACTCCCGTCAGGACGTGGACTGGTGGCAGGAGATCGAGCTGTCGTTCCCCGCCGAGTACCGGCTGGGCGCGGTCGAGCTGCTCCTCGCCGTCCTGCCCGACGAGATCGACGTACGGCCGGGTACCTCGGTCGCTCCGCTGACCCTGCGTCATGAGGAGACGGCCGACCACGCGGCGCTGACGGCCCGGTTGGACGCCTACCTCCGGGAGTCGTTCCTGAAGGGCTGAGACCGGCACCGGGGGCCGGTCGCGCCGGCCCCCGGCCGTTGTGCCCACGCGGCGAGCCGGGGGGAGACCCCATCGCGTCGACTCCCTCCTGCCTCGCAGTCGCACCCGCTGGGCCCGGCCGGGAAGCACAAGTCCCCTTCGGCCGGCCTGATCCGAACGGAAGGTCCTAGCCGGCGTCGTCCAGGCCCAGCGCCTCGCCGTACAGGGCGAACAGGCGCAGGGCCGGGGTCGTACCGGCGCGAGGGGCTTCGCTCAGGTGGGTGAAGCAGTCGGCTGCCAGACGGCGGGCGGCCGTCCCGGGCCAGGGCTGCGGCAGGAGTTGCGGCGGGAGGAGCGGGTCCGGGCGCATCGCGTGGCTGAAGGCGGCGGCGAGTTCGACGGCCATGGTGATCCGTTCGGCGTCCGAGGGCCGCGGTCCCTCGCCCAGGCGGGTCAGGCACGTCCGGGCGAAGGTGCCGAGGTGTTCGTGGCGCTCGGCGATCTCGGTGAGCGGCCACAGGGCGGCGGCCAGCCGGGCGGGTTCGGTGATGTCGCCGATCCGCAGGTCGGTGGTGGTGAAGCGGGCGAGGGTGTCCAGGACGCCGAGACGGCGGGCCTGGGCCTCGACGAGTTCGCCGACGGGGTTGGCCGTGACGTACAGGCCGCCTTGCAGGGGTGCCGCGCCGAGGTGCAGCAGATGCTCGCGCAGTGTGTCACGGGCGGTGCGCCGGGTCTCGGGGATGGCGAAGGCGAACAGGTGCCAGGTGCCGTCCCAGGGGGCGAGTCCGCTGTCCTGCCGGTAGGCGTGGCGGACGTAGGCGGCGTCCGGGGCCACGGATCCGGTGACGTCGGCGACCGCGCGGAGGGTGGCCTTGCGGCCGCGGCCCTCCTGGGTGAACCTGCCGTCGGCGACCAGGCGTTTGACGCACAGTCTGATCTGCTGGTCGCTCATGCCGAGCACGGCGGCGACGGTGTAGAGCTCCTGGGCGTCGACGGTGCCGTCCTCGCGGACCAGGGCGTGGACGAGCAGCCGGGTGGGGATCTCGGGCCGCCAGGCCGCCCGGTCGTCCGTGCGGACAGGGCTGTCGGTGGTCATCGTGCCTTCCGTTCGCTCGTCGCGTCGGCCGGGGTGACGGGCCGGTGCATGGTGGTGACCGCGCCGAAGCCCAGCAGGCGGCGCAGGTACGGGGTCTGCTCGGTACGGCGGGCGGTGAAGCCGTGCCGCTCGTACAGCGCCCTGGCGCGGGGGTTGGTGTCGATGACGTCCAGGCGGACGCGGCGGCATCCGTGCTCGGCGGCGACGGCCGCGGTCTCCTCCAGGAGGAGGCTGCCGATGCCCCGGCCGCGGTGTGCCGCGTCCACGGCGATGCCGTCCATGACGAGTTCGCCCGCGGCGGGGGAGCGTTCGAACAGGGCGAGGACCGCCAGCCTCGGCAGGCCGCGCAGCAGGCCGTAGGTGGACAGGACCTCTTTCACTCCGCCGCCGGTCAGGGCCCGCCCGCCGAGCTGGTGGCCCGCCGCGCCGACCACGCGGCCGCCGCACATCGCGACGATGCCGCGGTCGTGGTGGAGGTGGGCCGCGATGAACGCGCGCCCGGTCTCGGGCGGGCCGAGGGCCGGCGCCAGCTTGCGGCCGAACGCCTCCCAGTACAGCGCCGCCACCTGCTCCTCACTGCCCTCGGGGACGCTCCTGCGCACCGACGGGCCGGTGCAGGCCGCCGGGTGGGCCCCGCCTGCCGTGGTCTCCATGGGACTCCTTCGTCGTGGGCACAGCCGCTTGTGTGATCGATAGTAATACGTTCATTATCGCTACGACCGTTTTTGCATTGAGCGATTTGGGGGGCTGGTGTGTCCGGGACACGCAGAACGCCGGTACGGCGCAGGTGGCGAGGGGCGGTGTGGACGCTGGTGGGGCTGGTGCTGGTGGCCACCGGGGCCGGCGGGTTCGCGGTGTGGCAGAACACCTACGCGCTGCGCGAGGAGAAGGTTTCCCTGCGGCACGACGGGCGGCTCCTCCAGGGGGTGCTGGCCCTGCCCGAGCGGGGCCGGGGGCCGTTCGGCCTGGTGGTCTTCGTGCACGGGGACGGGCCGGTCGAGGCCACCCACGACACGTTCTACCGCCCCATGTGGGAGTCCTTCGCCCGCGCCGGCTACGCCTCGCTGTCGTTCAGCAAGCCCGGCGTCGGCGGATCGGAGGGCGACTGGCTCGACCAGAGCATGGACGACCGGGCCGACGAGACCCTGGCCGCAGTGCGGTGGGCCCGTGAGCGGTCCGACATCGACGGCCGGCGCATCGGGCTGTGGGGAGCGAGCCAGGCCGGCTGGGTCCTGCCCAAGGTCGCCGCACGGGACCGGCACCTGCAGTTCGTCATCGCCGTCTCACCCGCCGTCAACTGGCTGCGACAAGGCCGCTACAACCTCCTCGCCGAACTGGACCGTGACGGCGCGACCGCCGCGGAGAAGGCCACGGCGCTGCGGCGCCGGGAGACCACCCTGAGGCTGCTGGAACGGCGGGCGTCCTTCGCCGAGTACCGCGACGCGATGGGCGACGTCGGCGGCATGACCCCGCGGCGGTGGGCGTTCGTCGCACGCAACTACCGCTCGGACGCGACCGCCGACCTGCGCGCGATGAGGGGCACGCCCCTGCTGCTGGTGCTGGCGGGCCACGACGTCAACGTGGACGCCGCCGAGACCGAAGCCGTCTACCGCGAACTCCTGCCCGCCGCCTCGCTGACGGTCGCGCACTACCCCGACGCCACCCACTCCCTCGTCGACCGGGACCTGGAGCGCTCGTCATGGCGTCTGACGCTGACGGCCGTCTTCCTGCCCCGCGAGCTGTACTCCGGCAGCTTCCTCGCCGACCAGGCCCGGTACGTCGTACAGCGAGGCACCGGCGGGGAGGCGCCGTGACCACCCCCCGAGCCGTCCCGGACACCCCGGCCGGGCAGGAGGCGCCCGCCAGGAGGGTGGCGGCGGTCGACGCGCTGCGCGGCTTCGCGCTGTTCGGCATCCTGATGGTGAACAGCACCTACCTGGCCTCCGCCCACCACGGCACCGGAGTGGAGGACCCCGGCTTCGACGGCCCGCTCGACACCGCGGTCCGCACGGTGGTGACGGTGCTGTTCGAAGCCAAGTTCTTCCTGCTCTTCTCCTTCCTCTTCGGCTACAGCTTCACCCTCCAGCTCGCCTCCGCCGAACGCCGCCGGACCCGGTTCGCGCCCCGCTTCCTGCGCCGCTCGTCCGGGCTGTTCGTCCTAGGAGCGGTGCACGCCGTGGTGCTGTTCCCCGGCGACATCCTCACCACCTACGCCGTGCTCGGCCTGGTCCTCCTGGCGCTGCGCCGGATCCGGCCCCGTACCGCCGTACGCACCGCGCTGGCGCTGTTCACCCTCACCTTCGCCGCGTACACGGCTCTCGCCCTGGCCCTGTGGCCGGCGGGCGGACGCCTGAACGAGGCCGCGGCGGCTGCCGACGCGGCGGCCACCACCGAACTGCTGCGCTCCGACGCCGCCTCCGTCATCACGGTCCACCTCCAGCAACTGCCGGACGTCGCCTTCCTGCTGGTGTTCTTCCAGGCCCCCGCCGCGCTGGCGGCCTTCCTCCTCGGCCTGGCCGCGGGCAGGCACCAGGCCCTGTCCGACCTCGCACCGCACGGCCGCCTCCTACGACGCCTGCAGCTCTGGGGCTTCACGGCGGGACTCGCCGGCGGTGCGGTCTACGCCCACGCGAGCCTCGCGCACCAGGGAACCGCCTACCAGGTCCTCGCCCTGGGCGTCGACGTGATCACGGCACCCCTGCTCGCCGCCGCCTACGCGGCCTCGCTCCTGCGCATCGCCCACAGCCCCCGCGCGGAGTCCGTACTGAGGCTGCTGGCACCGGCCGGCCGGATGACGCTGACCAACTACCTGACCCAGTCCCTGGTGTGCGCTCTGCTGTTCACCGGCTACGGCTTCGCACTCGTCGGCCGCGTACCGCCGGCGGGCGTCGCGGCGATCGCCACGACCTTGTTCGCCGTGCAGGTCGTGGCCAGCCGCTGGTGGCTCCGCCGCCACGCCTACGGTCCCCTCGAACGGGTACTGCGCGCCTGGACGCACCTCACCCGGCCCCCGCGCACCGCGACAGCCGCAGCCGCCGCCGGCGGCCCGGCCCCTGCCCCGCTCATGACCGGGCCGGCCGGTGACTCCACGCCCTGCCTGCGACTTCGCCGCCGGGGTAGAGGCACATACGAAGGCCGACCAGCCGCGAAGGAGCCGACTATGACCGAAGGAGCCGACCATGACCGATGACGCCTACCTGTTCCTCGCCGACGAGACGACCGCGCACCTTGGGGTGCAGCCCGCCGCGCTCGGCGAGCTGTCGTGCATGGACACCTCCGCGGTCACCGCGTGGCTCGCCGCCCTCGACGTGACCGCGACCTCGCCCGGTCTGCGGATCGTGCCGCCGGAGGAGACGGCGGGGATCCCCACGGAAGCGGATCGGCTGCCCGTACCGCTGACCGACGAGGAGCTGAGCCGGCTGCGCCGCCAGAGGGTCCCGGAGGGCGCCGGCGCGCTCGAGGAGGAACTCCTCGCCTACCGCCAGTGCACCGACGGCCGGGACGAGCTGCTCGCCCGCGCGCTGGCCGCCGGCGTGCCCGCGCACCGCGTCGCGGAGCTGACCGGTGAGGATCCGGCCGTCATCGAGGCGGCCGCCCGGCGCTGACCGCATCCGGAAGGGGCCGTGAGGGAGAAGGAGGGGAGAGAAGCCTCTTGGCTCCGGTGTTGTGACCGGTGAGCCCGGTTGGACAGGTGTGACGGGGGAACTCGGCGTCCCGGCCGGCCGGGACGCAGGCTTCAGGCACGGGACGGAGGCGCATGTGGCCGTTCTTCATCGTCTGAATCGGCAACCCGGGCGGCGGCCACAGCGCCACCGCCCCGCACCGGCAACTGTTCCTCCGGGTGCCTGACGCCCGGCGAACTCGTGCGCCGCACCCGGTGGGGGCGGCGGCCGCTCGCACACACGGACCGTACCGGCGACCGACGCCGACCCCGCACCCCGGCACCGGGGGCGGCCCCTTAGAGGGAGGACACATGAACGAGTTCCCGGCCGGCCCCGACCGCAGCCACCGCCGCCCCGACGGCGTCGACGACAGAACCGTCGAGGCGCTCGGCGCGCTCTCCAAGGCCCTGGAGACGACGGAGCGGGCCCGAGGCCGCCTCTACGACTTCCATCAGATGACCGGTACCGCCGATTTCCAGCTCGACCGCGCGGTCCAGCTCTTGCGCGAGGCGGGCCACTCCGAGTGGGCGGAGAAGATCACCTCGGAGATCCTCGGCCGCAACGTGATCCCCGGCCACTGGACCTTCCAGATCGTCGAGGCCTACGACGCCACCTACTACCAGCCCTTCCGGGAGCTGGAGGCGAGCGCGGTGGAGGAACTGGCGCAGGGACGCGACCACCTGTACGAGGCCGAGCTGAAGGAGCGGCGCCGCACGCCCGGCCACCCCCACCACACCGCCCGCCCACCCCTGCCGGAGGAATGACCGGGCCGGTGGAGGAGACAGTGATCGAGCACCGAGGACGCCTGGCATGCAGACCTTCCTGACCCGCCCCGGCTTCCGGCAGGCCGCACACGACCTCGACCCGCGCAGGCTGGGCAAACAGCGCGTCGAGGCCCTCCAGGTCCTGCGCGGCCTGACCGTGCCCGGCTACGGCTGGCGCCGGCACCCCGCCGTACGGATGTGGAGCGGCTACGAGGAGGCACTCGTGCGGTACGGCCTGGAGATCTGCCGCGTGTGGCGGGAACGCGGCCACCAGGACAGCTGCGCCGCCTCCCTGGTGGCCGGTTTCGCCGCGCACCACCCGGGCGCCCCGGTCCGCGCCCAGGAGGAGCTGGCCGAGGCGGGGGAGCTGCCGCCGTGGCTGGGTGACACCGCCTTCCACCGCAGCCACCAGTCGGCCCTGGTCCGCAAGGCCCCCGAGATCTACGCCGCCCTCTTCCCCGGTGTACCCGACGACCTGCCGTACGTCTGGCCCGCCTCGGACCGCGGCAGGGAGGAGTCCGCACCCCCGGCGCCTCCGTGAAAAGCGCTGGTGGGGGTGGTGGGGTGGGGCGCTAGAGTCCGGCCATGACGGCACACCGGCTCGGTCCCACCCGCTTCCTCACCCGAGGGGAACGCCTGCTGCACGGCAAGGGTGTGGCCTCGGCGACGGGTACCGGCCAGGCCGAGGAGTGGGTCGACCTCGACCGCCAGATCTGGTCGGGCACCGCCACCTCGGTGAAGGGCCGGCGGATCAGCTGCCGGATCCGGATCGGCTTCCACTGGTTCGACAAGAGGGAGTACGCGGACTGGGGCCGGGCGCCGTACCGGCAGCAGTGCGGCACCCCTTCCTGGAGTGCGCCGCCCACCGAGTCGGAGATCGCACTGTGCCTCGCGCACGCGGACGCCCGCGTCCGTGCGGCGGCGCTCGCACACGTGCAGTCCGCGGTCGCGCCCGCGTCCGTGCTGCCGCTCGTGCTGATCCGGTGCGCGGACGCCGACGAGCGGGTGCGGGACCTCGCCCGGGAGATCCTCGGCCGCGCGCTCGCCGACGCGGACGAGGCCGTACTGCGCCGACTGTCACCGCTGGCAGCGCTGGTGGGCATGCGGCGGCGGTACGGCGCGTGGGTGCGGGAGGCCGTGCTCGGGCGCCTGGGCGGACCGGACGAGGAGGCGGTGGCGCAGTTGCTTTCGGGCAGTGCTCCGGAGACCCGGATCGCCGGCCTGCTCGCCGGGGCCGCGTACGGGCGGCTCGGACAGGCCGAGATCTGGGCGGTCGCCGGGTCGGACCCGGCCTGCGGGGTGCGCCGGCACGCGGCGTGCACGGGGATACGTGTGACGCTCGCTTCCGGGCAGCGGGCCCACCTCGACGACGTGCGGGCCCGGGTCGTCGCCTGCCTGGAGGCCGAGCCGTCGTCCGACGTCCGCCGCGCCGTGCTCGCCGCCGCCGTGGCGGCCGGGTGCCTGCGCGCTCCGGACTGGGTCTCGCTCGCCCGCGGACACCGGGACCGGGGCATCCGGCGGTACAGCTGCGCCGCCGCCCTCGCCGGCCCGGAGGGGGACACCGTACTGGACAGCCTGCTGTCCGCGCAGGACGCGGCTGTGCGCTCCGCCGCCGTCGGCCGGCTGCGGGGCGCCGGACGCGGGGCGGAGCTGGTACGGCATCTGCCGGACCGGTCGGTTGCGGTCCGGGCGGCGGCCTGCCGGGAGCTGCGGGCGATGGGCGACGACCCCCGCGCGCACTATCGGGCCCTGTGCGCCGACCCGGCCACCGTCACGCCGGCGGCGCTCATCGGGCTGGCCGAACAGCGGTGCCGTGAGGACGGCGCCCTGCTGCGCTCCCACACCCGGCACCCGCACGCCCAGGTCCGGGCCCGGGCGGTGTCCGCGCTGCGCATGCTCGGCGCCCTTCCCGACGACGTACAGCCCGCGCCGGAGCCCCGGGACGTGAGGTGAACGCCGGCCCGGTCGGGGGCGGCGTCCATCGCTTCTCACCGAACGCCCAGGCCCTCCGGCGTTGCGCCACCGGGCCGTTCAGGAGTACCGGTCGGGGAGATGGGCCAGGAGCACGCCGATGGCTTCGTTGATGTCGGGAAGCCTGGCGGCGACTTCGTGGACCACGGGGCTGGAGACGCTGACCCACCACAACTCGGTCCTGCGCCGCATGAAGCCGGACGAGTAGGCGGACACGTTCAGAAAGCCGACCGGGAGGCCCGGGTCGTCCGCGCCGTTCTTGATGCCGTCGTCCCAGTAGACGTCGAAGTAGCCCCTTCTGTCCGCCCGTTCGCGGAGGGAGAGCTTGCGGAGCTCCAACGCCTTCCTGAGACGTGGTTCGATGCCGTCCAAGTAGCCCATCCTGGCTCCCGTCGATGGCGACTGCACGGGCGCGGCCGGCCCGCGCCCGGCGATCCGCGGCGTCAAGCGTATGTCCCGCCCCCGTGCCGGGAGGCGCCTTCACGGGATTCGCCCGGTGGCTCCCACGGCTTCGACAGGCCGGCGCCGGCGAAGAGTTCCCCGATCCAGTAGGCGCTCGCCTCGTGGCAGTCGTCGGCCGGAGTCCCGGGGAAGAGCCGGAACCACGAGACCGCGCGGCCGAGGGCGGCCAGCCGGACCGCGAGGGTCGCGGCACGGCGGAGCTCCCGCAGGGGGACGGCGAGGTCCGCCCACGGCTCCGGGTAGGTGTCGCGAACGCCGGCCACCGGCCGAGTTCCGTCATCCGGCCGGTGTACGGGACCAGGGCGCGCTGCATCCGGGGTACCGCTCGACCGCGGCGAGCCAGTCCGCCGGTCCGGCGGCACCGGCGTCCAGGACGTCCCGGAAGAGCGGGCCGCCGTCGGGCAGCATGGACCGGCCGCGGTCCGCGTCGACGGCCAGCGGTGTCAGGACGTGCCCGGGGACCCAGTCGGCGAACGCCCCGCCCAGACCCGCCTCGAAGCGGGCGGCCGGCGCGCTCGCGCCGCCGAATCAGCCGGGCGACGGGCGACGGGCGCTGGCCGCTGGGCGCCGGGACCGGTTTGGGTGACCTGACCGGCAGGCAACTGGAACCAGGCCGGATGAGCGGGCACCTCGTGGACCAGCGAGCCCGTCGAAGTGTCACAGCCTTGTCCGCGGACGGCTCCCGCTCCGTGCGATCGGTCGGAATCACGGCTCCGATGGGGCACGATCACCGGGACATTCCGATTCCCGGGGGGCTCCTCATGGCTTACGCAGCTCGTTCACTCCGTACCACCGCGGTGTTCGCCGCCGTCTCGCTCGGCATCATGGCGCTGGCCGCGTGCGAAGCCGACTCCGGGGAGGACACGGCCGCTCCGAGCGCGACGGCGAGCCCGTCCGCCGCGGGTCCGGACGAGGGTTCCAGCACCCCGTCGACGGCCGGACCGAGTGACGGCGGCGCCTCCGACGAGAGCTCCTCCGGCAGCGGCGGCGGCACCGCCTCGCCCTCGGACGCCGGCTCCGACGACCAGGACGGGGGCGTCGGCATGTGTGAGACGACCGACCTGACGTACGTCGTCACCGTCGCGTCCAAGCCCGTCAACCACGCCCTGCTGACCGCGGTCAACAAGGGCAGCGACCCCTGTCTCCTCCCGGCGAACGAGCTGGTCCTGACGATCGCGGAACTCGACGGCGCCGCCGGCCACATGGGCCCCGACGGCAAGGACTGGATCCTCGAGGCCGGGCAGAGCGCCTATGCGGGGATCCTCTTCTCGCACGCCGACACCCCGGGCGGCAAGAGCGCCGACAAGGTGGAGATCGCGCTCACGGCCGCCGAGAGCCCCACGACGGTGCCGGTCGGCCACGGGCCCGTCACCGTCAACGACATGGAGGTCACCAGCTTCTTCGGCAGCGCGGAGGACGCGCTGACGTACTGACGGCCCTCACAACTCCGGCCACCCGCGCCGCAGATGCGTGAACACCGTGTCCAGGGCGCGGGTGGGCTCCGGGGCGTCGCTCGTCAGGTCCGGGATCTCCAGGACGTAGCGGGCCAGGACCCGCAGGGAGACGTCGTCGGGGTCGCGGCCGGTCTCCTCGGCGATCACCCGGGCGAGCGTGCTCTCGCAGGCGGTCCACAAGTCCCGCGCGTACCTGCGCAGTTGAGGCGTCTCGGTGATCAACCGCACCTGCCGCCGGAAGGTGTTGTCCGGGTCCGGCGAGAAGATGCCGCGCCCCGCGAAGAACCGGTGCAGCGCGTCGAGGACCGATTCGTTCCCGCCCCGGCCGCGCACCGCGGCGGTGAGCGAGGCCTCGCGCTCGGCGCTGTCACCCAGGATCAGCGCCTCCTTGCCGCCGGGGAAGTGCGCGAACAGCGTGGTCACGGCGGTGTCCGCGGCTTCGGCGATCTGCGCGACGGTCACCTTGTCGAAGCCGCGCTCCAGGAACAGCTCCAGGGCGGCGTCCGACAGTGCCTTACGGGTCGCCGCCTTCTTGCGTTCCCGCCGGCCGGGGGCCTTCTCGCCGGTCTTCGTCTCTGCCATGGGGTCAGCGTACGACGAACTCCGATGCGCTCCGAGCTCGCACTCACTTCAAAGCCGTAGTGATTGCGAGTTTGTAGTGACTGTGGTTTTCTGGGGGTGCGGCACCGAGCGTGCCGTATCCCGTCCGCCACGCCCGCAGGAGGCCCCGCCATGTCCACAGCCACCACGCCGGAAACCCCCGCCACCCCCACCGCCACGTCACGCGCGGCCGCGCTCTCCAAGACCGTCCTGTGGCTGATCCTCGGGCTCGTCCTGGTCGCCGACGCGCTGGACATGATCGACGCGACCGTCACCAACATCGCCGCGCCGACGATCGTCGACGACGTGGGCGGCGGTGAAACCCTCATCAAATGGCTGGGCTCGGCCTACGCCCTCGCCATGGGCGTGCTGCTCGTCGTCGGCGGACGGCTGGGCGACAAGTTCGGCCGCCGCAGACTGTTCCTGACCGGTATGGCCGGCTTCACCGCGGCCTCCGCCGTCGTCGGCCTCTCACCTGACCCGGGGCTCATGATCGTGGCCCGCGCGGTGCAGGGCGCCTTCGGTGCGCTGATGATCCCGCAGGGCATGGCGATCATCACCGCCACGTTTCCGCGCGACATGCTGCGCAAGGCCTTCAACCTCTTCGGACCCCTGCTCGGCGTCGCCACCGTGGGCGGCCCGGTCCTCGCCGGCTTCGTCATCGACGCCGATGTGGCGGGCCTGTCCTGGCGTCCGGTCTTCCTGATCAACCTGGGGCTCGGCCTCGTCGGCACGATCGCCGCGCTCAAGCTGCTCCCGAAGGACACCGGCGACCGTACGATGCCGGTCGACGGCCTCGGCGGCGGCCTGCTCGCCGTCAGCATGTTCGGCCTCATGTTCGGACTGATCGAGGGCTCCACCCAGGGCTGGGACGCGCTCGCCCTCACCTCGCTCGCCGTCGGCCTCGTGTTCCTCGGCGTGTTCGCCCGACGCCAGCAGCGCGCCACCGACCCGCTGATCAAGCCCTCGCTGCTGAGGAACAAGGGCTTCACCTCCGGCCTCTTCGTCGGTCTGCTGTTCTTCGCCGTGACGAGTGGTCTGACGTACGTCATCTCACTGTTCATGCAGCAGGCGCTGCACGTCAGCCCCGGTGACGCCGCGCTCGGCCTGCTCCCGCTGACCCTCGGGATCATCGTCGCCGCCTTCGCGGGCATGGCCCTGGGCGCGCGCCTGGGCCGCACCCTGGTCCTCATCGGCATGCTGCTGACCATCGCCGGCGCCGGCTGGCTGCTCGCGCTGGTCCAGGTCAGCGGCCTCGACGTCAGCCTGTGGACGCTGGCCCCCGCGGTCTTCCTGACCGGCCTCGGCATGGGCTGCTGCTTCGGCACGGTCTTCGACATCGCGCTCGGTGACATCGACCCGGACGAGGCGGGCAGCGCGAGTGGCACCCTCACCGCGGTTCAGCAGCTGGCCAACGGCATCGGGTCCGCCGTCGTCACCACCGTCTACTTCCACGCGGGCGGCTCCGCCCACGCGATGACCGTCAGCCTGATCGTCGTCATGGCGATCACCGCGGCCTGCCTCCCGGCCCTGCGCCTGCTGCCCCGCAAGGCTCCGGAGGGCGCCGGCCACGGGCACTGAGCGCCTGACGTACACACTCCGGACAGCGCGGACCCGTCCTTCGGGACGGTCCGCGCTTTCGCGACCACCGGCGCACCGGACGGACGGCGCTCACGCACCGCGACCGCAGACGGCAGGGGGGCGGCGGGCAGGCGGGGCCGTCCTTCCGACTGTCCCTACACTGGACACCCTGGCTCAGCCACCGGCACCTGGCCGCACCCGCACCGGAGCGCGCATGCACCATCCCTCCCCGATCCCACCCCCGGACGACGACGATTCCGGCACGCTGTTCGGGCTGGACGCGCTGACCCCGGGCCCGGAGCGGGGGAGCGGCGGTCAGGGAGAAGGCAGAGCGGGCAGCCTCTTCCGGGACTCCCCGGCTGCCCGGCGGATGCTGCCCGTGCGGGAGATCCTCGCCGAGCCTGCCGCTGCCGCCTCCGCGCGCGGCCGGCAGGTCGTCGCCCGGTTCCCCGGGGCGCGGCTGACCACGGTGGACTCCCACTGGCGTATCCCGGGACTGCACGGCAACGGGGGCAACGTCGAACGCTGGGTGCGGGTCAAGAGCGAGACCCTGGTCCTCGGCGAGAAGAAGACGCTCACGACCCGCCCCAACGGCAGGTCCGCCGACTGGATCGCCCCGGGCACCTCGAACGGCTGCGCGATGGCGTGTGCCTACTGCTACGTGCCGCGACGCAAGGGGTACGCCAACCCGATCACCGTCTTCACCAACATCGACCGGATCATCGCCCACCTCGCGCGGCACGTCGCCCGGCAAGGGCCGAAGCCGGAGCCCAACCAGTGCGACGACACGGCCTGGGTGTACGACATCGGCGAGAACGGGGACTGCTCGGTCGACGCCCTGGTCTGCGACAACACGGCCGACCTCGTGCACGCCTTCCGGCAGTGGCCGACGGCCAAGGCGTCCTTCGCCACCAAGTTCGTCAACCCCGACCTGCTCGCGCTGGACCCCAGGGGCCGGACCCGCGTCCGTTTCTCCCTGATGCCGCCGGAGGACTCCAGGCTGCTGGACCTGCGCACCTCGCCGATCGCCGAGCGGATCGCCGCCGCAGCGGACTTCCTCGACGCCGGTTACGAGGTGCACTTCAACCTCTCTCCCGTGGTCGTCCGCCCCGGCTGGCAGGAAGCCTGGGCCGACCTGCTCAGGCACCTCGGTGACGTCCTGCCCGAGCGGGTGCGGCGGCAGGCAGCCGCCGAAGTGATCATGCTGACGCACAACCGGGAACTGCACGAGGTCAACCTCGGCTGGCACCCCCGCGCCGAGGACGTCCTGTGGCAGCCCGCGCTCCAGCAGGCCAAGCGCTCCGAGAACGGCGCCCTGAACGTCCGTTACCGCAACGGTGTCAAGGCCGACGCGGTGAACGCCCTCCGCGGCCTCATCGGCCTGCACGCCCCCTGGCTCCGCGTCCGCTACGCCTTCTGAACCCGCCCGGCTTCCGGCCCGGACGAGGCCCCTCCGGCCCCGCCCCGTCGATTTGAGAGACTGCCTACATGGATGTCCTGCACAGGAACAACGTCACTGTCACCGGGAACCCACAGGGCGAGACGGTGGTTTTGGCTCATGGCTTCGGCTGCGACCAGAACATGTGGCGGCTCACCGTGCCGGCGCTCGCCGAGCAGTACCGCGTGGTGCTCTTCGACTACGTGGGGGCGGGCCGCTCGGACGCGTCGGCGTTCTCGGAGAGCCGCTACGCCTCGCTGGACGGCTACGCCAGGGACGTCGTGGAGGTCTGCGAGTCGCTCGATCTGCGCAACGCGGTGTTCGTGGGCCACTCGGTCAGCGCCATGATCGGTGTGCTGGCCGCCGACGCCGCCCCTGAGCGGATCGGCGCGCTGGTGATGGTGGCCCCCTCGCCGCGGTACGTCGACGACCACGACTACCGGGGCGGCTTCAGCGCCGAGGACATCGACGAACTGCTCGCCTCGCTGGAGTCGAACTACCTCGGCTGGTCCGCGGCGATGGCCCCGGTGATCATGGGCAACGCCGACCGGCCGGAGCTCGGCGAGGAGCTGAGGAACAGCTTCTGCGCCACCGACCCGGACATGGCGCGCGTCTTCGCCCGGTGCACCTTCCTGTCGGACTCCAGGCACGACCTCAAGCGCGTACGGGTGCCCACCCTGGTCCTGGAGTGCACGCAGGACGTCATCGCCCCCCGCGAGGTCGGCGCGTTCGTCCACCGGGAGATCCCCGGGTCGGCCCTGGTCACCCTCGACGCCACGGGGCACTGCCCGCACCTGTCCGCCCCCGAGGCCACCAACGAGGCGATACTGCGCTTCCTGGCCGGCCTGCGATGACCGGCGGCGCCGGCCGGGAACGGGGGCCGCGGAGGATCGGGCACTCCGGGGCCGCCGACTCGGCGTTCGCCGCGCTGCTGGAGGACAGCGTCGAGGAGCTGTACGAGAGGGCCCCGTGCGGATACCTGTCCACGCTGATGGACGGCACCATCGCCAAGATCAACGGCACGCTGCTGGACTGGCTCGGCCTGGACCGCGCGGACGTACTGGGCCGGATGCGGTTCGCCGACCTGCTGACCGTGGGCGGCAAGCTCTACCACGAGACGCATTTCGCGCCGCTGCTGCAGATGCAGGGCGACATCAGCGGCATCGCCCTGGAGCTACGACGGGCGGACGGCGGCCGGATACCCGTCCTGGTCTCCTCGGTCGTCAAGAACGGCGACAGCGGACAGCCCCTGCTGATCCGCACCACGCTGTTCGACGCACGGGACCGCCGCGCCTACGAGGAGGAGCTGCTGCGCCGCCGCCAGGCAGCCGAGGAGGCCCACAGGGAGGCGGAGGCGGACCGGCGCCGCCTGCAGGAGGCCCTCGCCGTCCTCCAGCGGTCGCTGCTCCCCGACGTCCTCCCGCCCGTTCCCGGAGTGGAGACGGCCGCGCACTACCACGCCGCCTCGCCCGACCGGCTCGGCGGCGACTTCTACGACGTCTTCCCGGTCGACAACACGCGCCACGCCTTCTTCCTCGGCGATGTGTGCGGCAAAGGGCCCCAGGCCGCCACGGTGACCTCGCTGACCCGCTACACCCTGCGGGCCGCGGCCGTGCACGATCCCGACCCCGTCTCCGCTCTGACGACCCTGAACACGGTGCTCCACGAGCGCTACTCCGGCAGCGGTGACCCGCGCTACTGCACGGCGATCTTCGGCACCCTGGAGCCCGGCCCCGGTCGCGGACAGGTCGCCCTGCGCCTCGCCTCCGGCGGCCATCCGCCGGCGGTGGTCCTGCGTGCCGACGGCACGGCCGACTTCCTGCGCACGCCCGGGGGACTGCTGGTCGGCGTCCTGCCCGCCGCGGACTTCGTCACCGCCACCACGGTTCTCTCGCCGGGCGACACCCTCCTGCTGTACACCGACGGACTCACCGAGGCACGTATCGGCAGGGACCGCAGACAGCTGTTCGGAGACGACGGCCTGCTCGGCTTCGCCCGCAGGCACGCCGGTGAATCCGTCCACGCGGTCGTCCGGGCCCTGACCGAGGTCCTGGACGGCTTCGGTGACGGTCTCGACGACGACACCGCCCTCCTCGCCATAGGCGTTCCCGCCGTCCGCCCTCACACCACGAACACATGATGCATCAGCTGAAGATCACCACTCATGACACCGCTAACGGCCACGTGCTGGCCGTCTCCGGCGATCTCGACTACGCCAGCGCTCCGGAGCTGCGAGCGCGGATCGGCACGCTCCGCCTGACGGCGGGCCAACGGCTGGTCGTGGATCTGGCCGGACTCCACATCTGCGACTCCAGCGGCATCACCGCGCTGATCGTCGCGTACCAGCATGCCCGCGCCGCCCAGGCGGAGACGGTCCTCGCGTCCGTACCCGGCTCCCTGCTGCGCACCCTGCGGATCGTCGGCCTGGATCAGCTCTTCGCCCTGTATCCCGACACGAACGCGGCCGTAGGGGGTTGACCCCCGTGACGCCCGCGGCCGCAAGAGAGTCCGGCGGCCGGGCACGCTGCGCCGACGGCCGTCGTGCCCGGCCCCGGGCCGTCGTGCCCGGCCCTGACCTCAGAACCGTCCCTGGCGGGTTTCCCTCCACCGACTGCCCTGTCCACCGGCATTCACTCGGTCTCGATCCGGCCCGTGGGAGGGAGGCCGGCGCCGGGCGGGGCCCTGACGGGCAGGCCCCCGGCCCTTCGGCTCAGTCCCGCGGCTCGGGCGCCCCGGGAGAGCCGGACGCGAACGACCGCCAGTCGGCGCGGCCTCCCGCGCCGAGAACGCCCGTGTCGGCGGACAGGTCGCCGACGGAGAACGTACGCAGTTCGCGGCGGGCGACATGAGCCACCACGGCCGGGAACACCGGCCGCAAGGGCTGCACCCAGCGCAGCCACGGGGGTGCGTAGACCCGGTGGGCGCGCCGGCCGATGCCGGCGGTCAGCCAGTCGGCTACCTGGGCGGGGCTGTGCACGCGGCGCGCGAACGCGGGCTGGTGCCGCCGCAGGGCCCGCAGCACGGGGTGCTCGTCCAGGCCGGCGATCATGTCGGTGCCCGTCCAGTGCAGGTAGGCGATCCCTACGTCGACGCCGTCGGGTTCCACCTCACCGCGCAGGGCCTGGGCGAAGGACTCCACGCCCGCCTTGGAGGCGCAGTACGCGCTCATCATGGGGGCGGAGCCGAAGGCCGCCGTCGAGGCGATCTGGAGGAAGTAGCCGCGCGTCCGGGTGAGCTGGGGCAGGAACGCGCGGGCGGTGTTGGCGGAGCCGACCAGGTTGACGTCGATCACCCGGCGCCACAGGTCGGCGTCGGTGCGGCTGAAGGCACCACCCGCGGCGATGCCGGCGTTCGCGACGACCACGTCGGCCGGCCCGAAGTGATCGAGGGCCTGCCGGGCGGCACGGTCGAGCGCGGCCTGGTCGGTCACGTCCGTCTCGACGCACAGGCTCGGGGCGGGCAGGGACGCGGCCACCCGGTGCAGCGTTTCCGCTTCCCGCCCGAGCAGTACGGTCCGTGCCCCCTTGGCGGACACCTTCCGTACCAGCGCCTCACCCACGCCTCGCGCGGCGCCCGTGACGACCACGACCCGCCCCTTGCGGGGTGCGCCGGTCCTTGGCTGCCGGGTAGCGGTGCTGCCGGAGTCTGGCATCGGTGTCCCTGGGGCCGGGGAAAGGGGTCCATCCGGATCTGCCGGATCTGCCGCCAGGTCGTGCCGGCGACGACTCTTTCCATTGTTCGTCCCGTCCGCGGACGCGCCACCTGCGTCGTCCGTGCATCGGTTCGCCGACCTCTTGACCGGCTCGCCACCGCGGTGGTTTTGTGGCTGAGCCACTGGACCAGTCCGGGTTCGGTGGTCACGGCCATGAGGTGGAGAGACGCCATGGAGACGCTGCCCCGCACCACCGTCGTGGAGACGCTCGAGGGGAGGCTCCAGGAGGACATCCTCGAAGGCCGGCATCCCGTCGGGTCGCTGCTGCCGCCGGAACGCAACCTCGCCGCCCGCTACGGCGTCACGCGGACCACCCTGAAGCACGCCCTGGAGCGGCTGGTGCAGGCCGGGCTGCTGGAGACCCGGCACGGTGTGGGCACCCGGGTGCGCGACTACCTGCGGACGGGGGGCGCGGACCTGCTGCCCATGCTGGTACGGCAGGCCCCCGCGTGGCTGGAGGAGGTCTTCGAGGTACGCCGGTCGGTGGGCGCACTCATCGCGGAACGGGCCGCGCTCCGGGCGACGGCCCGTCACATCGCCGAACTCGGCGCCCTGCTGGAAGCCGTACGGGCGGCGGAGGACGCCGACACGGCCCAGCTCGCCGACGCCGAAGTGCACCGGGCGCTGGCCCGCGCCACCGGAAACCGGGTGTACGTCCTGCTGACCAACACCCTCTTCAACGCCTACCTCCCCGTCCGGCGACAGCTGGCCGGCCCCTTCCGGGACGCCGGTGAAGCGCACGCGCGGCTCGAACCCCTCGTACGCGCGGTCGCCGCCAGGGACGGGGAAGCGGCCCGCCGTGCCGCCGACGCCTACCTGGAGGCCACCGAACGCATCATGCTCAGCGACCTCGGGATCGCGCGGTGACGGCCCGCGCAGTGAGGGACCGCGCACTGAAGGACCGGGCCACGACCTTCGCCGAGACCATGACCGGCACGGTCCGGCTCGCCGGACAGCCGGAGGACAGGCCGGTGCGCGTCGACCTCAGGGTGTGGGCCGACACGGTCGTGCTCCCGCACCGCACCACGCGGGCGACGGTGAGCGGCCGGATACGGATCCGCGGGTACGCCGACGACCACCAGGTGACGGGCGAGCTGGAGATCTCCCCGCTCGCGCGCCGCAGGATCGACTACCGCCTGCGGTTCAGGGCGGACGGCCGGGAGTTCACCCTGCGCGGATGGAAGTCGGTCTCCCCACGCTCGCCCTGGACCTCGATGACCGTGCTGCCGTTCACCGTGTCCGAGGACGGCGTCCCGTGCGGTGAGGGAACCCTGCGGTTCCCGCTGCGCGAGCTCGTCCCCTTCCTCGCGAGCTGGCGGCACCCCGTCCCCGGCCGGGGCGAGCCACACCTGCGCTCCCGCTGGGACGGGAAGCCCGGCCGCACCGAGGTCTGGTACACCACCCTCACCGACCCGGCCGACGGGACGGGTGTGTGGCTGCACCACGAACTGACCGTACCGACCGACGGGACCCCGGCCCACGCCCACGGCTGGGTCTCCGTCTTCCCCGCCCAAGGCCCCGTGGAGCACGCCCGGTTCGGCCCCCGGCCCTGGCCCGGTCCGCCGTCGGGCTTCGCCGCCGACGGCGTCGAGGCGAGAGCCGGCACGCTGCGGGGGAAGGCCGGACCGTTCGAGTGGGACCTCACCGAGCACCCCGAGGGCGCACCGCTGCACACCTTCCCCCGATGGGCATGGCGGCGTCCGCTGCTTCCCGCCGCGCACATGCTGCCCGCGGCCCGCTCCCGGTACAGCGGCACGATCACCCACCCCGGCGGTGAGCTGAGGCTGGACGGCGCGCCGGGCGCCACCGCCCGTATCTACGGTCACGGCAACGCCCGGCGCTGGGCCTGGCTCCACGCCGACCTGGGCGGCGGCGACGTCCTGGAGATCGTCGCCGCGGTGTCCATGCGGCCGGGGCTCGGCAGACTGCCCCCGCTGGTGTTCCTGCGGCTGCGCAAGGACGGCCGCGACTGGCCCCGGGGCGGCACCCGGTCGGCCGTGGGGCTCGCCGGCCTGGGACGGTTCCGCGCACGGATCGGCCTTCCGCAGTGGGAGGTTTCCGGCTGGGCAGGGCTGCGGCGTGTCCGGGTCACCGTCGTCCAGCCGGAGGAACGCACGCTGGCGCTGACGTACACCGACCCCGACGGCAGCCGGGCGGTGTGCCGCAACAGCGAGACGGCCGACGCGCACATCGTCCTGCAACGCTGGTGGGGGCGCTGGCGCACCGAAGCCGGCTGGCGCCTCGAGGGCACCGCCCATGCGGAGGTGGGCAGCCGGTGAGCCGCAGCCTCGACGGCCTCGTCACCGCACTGCTCGCCGACACCGGCGACGACGGCTGGCCGGCGGCCGTGCCGCGGCGGCTGGAGAAGGTGCTCGGCGCCATGCCGCTCCCGGCCCGTGCCGGGCTCCACGCGGCGGCGGGGGCGCTGGACGCGTACGCCGTGGCCCGCCTGGGCCGCCGGCTGGACCGCCTCACCCCCGACGAGCGCGAGGCGGTCATGACCACGCTGGCCGGGCAGCGGCACCTCTCCCATCTGCTGGACCTCGTGAAGATCCCCGTCGTCCTCGCGGCCGGAACGGAACGCCTGCTCCACCGGCGCCGGGCGGATCCGCCCCCGGCGACCGGGCCCGTCCCTGCCGACGACCCGCCGCTGAACTGTGTGCCGTCGGCCGACTGGCCGGACCGGCACACCGCGGACGTCGTCGTCATCGGCTCCGGAGCGGGAGGCTCCGTCGCGGCTCGTACGTTCGCCCGCGCCGGGCTGCGCGTGATCGTCCTGGAGGAGGGCAGGCACCACACCACCGAGGAGTTCCGCACCCGGCCCCCGCTCGACCGCTTCACCGAGCTGTACCGCGACGGCGGCGCCACGGTCATGATCGGCGACCCGCCCGTCCTGCTCCCCACGGGCCGCGCCGTCGGCGGCACCACCACGGTGAACTCCGGCACCTGCTACCGCACTCCGGAGCGCGTCCTCACCCGGTGGCGGGACGCCCACGGAGTGCCCCTGGCCGACCCGTCGACGTTCGCCGCCGACCTGGACGAGGTGGAACGCACCCTGAGGGTCGCCCCCTCGCCCCCGCACGCCCTGGGACGCAACGGGACGCTCACCCTGCGCGGAGCCGGGGCACTGGGGTGGGAGGCCCGCCCGGTGCGGCGCAACGCGCCCGGCTGCAGGGGCTCCTGCGAGTGCGTGGCGGGCTGCCCCTCGGGTGCCAAGCAGAGCGTGCAGCTGTCGGTGCTGCCCGACGCCTGTGCCTCCGGCGCTACCATCGTCACCTCCGCGTACGCCGACGTGATCCTGACCGACCCCGACCGGCCCGGCGGGCGCGCTGCCGCCGGAGTGGCCGTGCGAAGGCCGGACGGCACGCGGTTCGAGATCCTCGCCGGCCTGGTCGTCGTGGCCGCCGGAGCCCTGATGTCGCCTCTGCTGCTGCGGCGTTCGGGCCTCGGCGGGCATCCGATGACCGGCCGCAACCTGGCGGTCCACCCCGCCGTGAGTGTCGCCGGGCGCTTCGCCGAACCCGTCGCGGGCGGGGCGGTGGTGCTGCAGAGCGTGGCGGTGGAGGAGTTCCACGACGAGGGCATCCTCATCGAAGCCACCGCCCCGCCGCCGGGCATGAGCTCCTTCGTCCCGCCCGGCCTCGGCCGCCGCCTCCGCGCCGAACTGGCCGCCGGCGACCACCTCGCGACGGTCGGCGCCATGATCGCCGACCGGCCGGGCGGCAGGGTACGGGGCAGCCGGAGAGCGCTGACCACGTACCGGCTCGACCCGGCGGACGGACGCCTGCTGCTGCGCGCGGTGCGGGCCCTCGGAGAGATCCTCCTCGCGGCCGGGGCGCAGGAGGTTCTCACCGGGCTGGCCGGTGCCCCGCCGGTCCGCTCCGTCCCCGGCCTGCGCGCGGCACTGCGCGGGGCCACCACGCGAGGGCTGCACCTCTCGGCGTTCCACCCGACGGGCACCGTCGCCGTCGGCGCGGACCCGCAACGGGCACCGGCGGACACCTGGGGGCGGCTGCGGGGCGTGCACGGGGTCCTGGTGGCGGACGGGTCCACCTTCCCCACCTGCCCGGAGGTCAACCCCCAAGTCACCATCATGGCAGTGGCCTTGGCGATCAGCCGGGCCGCCCTGGAGCGCCGCTGACCTTCGCCGCCCGATGACACGCGGCGCGTGCGGAGACAGGTATTGCGGGGCAGACGGAAGTGATCGTCCAGCTCAGCAAGTGGAAGGGGGCGTCTCCTCGTGACCGTGCCCGCACGCCGAATACGACCGCGCGCCGACCGCCGGCCGTTCGACCTCCGGGCCACGGCCCTGTTCTTCGCACTCCTGGCTCTCCTCGTGTGTGCTCTCGGCTTCGCGGCCCGCACACTGGCCGCGACCGCCGAGCGGCGCCCGGTCTGGGTGGTGGTCCTGTGTCTGCTGAGCCTCTTCGCCGCCCTGGGGCTACGACGCCGACGGCGGCGCCTGTCCGGCGCCCGGGCCGCTCGCCGTGCCGCTGCGGCCCTGGAGGAAGGCGCGCACACGGCGCTGGAGGAGCTGGAGACGCCCGAGACCGTCGTCCCGTCCGTAGTGGTCGAGCCGGTCGCCGAGCCCGCCGGACCCGCCGAGTACGACGAGGCGTACGACTACGCCGCCCTGGACGCCGACGAGTTCGAGCAGGCCGTGGCCGCGTTGTGCGAGCGCGACGGCTGCAGCGGCGTCGAAGTCGTCGGCGGCGCAGGTGACTTGGGCGCGGACGTGCTGGCCACGGCGCCGGACGGGCGACGAATCGTCATCCAGTGCAAGCGCTACGACGACACCTACCGGGTCGGTTCCCAGGACCTGCAGCGCTTCGGCGGCACCTGCTACGCCGTACACGAGGCCGACGTCGCGGTCCTCGTCACCACCAGCGAGTTCACCGCCCCTGCCGTCGAGTACGCCGAACAGTGCGGGATCGTGGGCGTCGACCGGTCGGCACTGCAGGCCTGGCACGACGGGACGGGGCCGGCGCCCTGGATGCCGGGGTAGGGCGAGAGAGCGGATGCCCGGTTCCACTCGTGCCCGCACGCGCGCATGAGAGCGTGCTCCGGGCAACGCGCCTCAGGCGCGCGATCCGGAGCTCGGCCCGGCCCTCTCTTCCGTCTCCGGATCGGTCACGTCCAGCAGGGCGAGGCAGATGTGCAGCACGGTGTCCTCCAGGCCGGGGACCTCGTCGACGCCGCCTCGGCGCAGACAGCGGCAGACGGCTTCGTGTGTGGCGTCGGCGGCGGCGATGTAGTGGGCCTCGGGGACGCCGCGGTGACCGGGAAGCCCGGCACGCCAGGCGCGCATCGACTCGGCGAACCAGGACCGGCACGCGTCCTGGTGCTCCTGTGCCCGGCCGCCGGCCGTCGCCGTCTCCAGGAAGAACGCCTTGGCGAATTCCGGCTCTCCGGCGATCAGCTGGAGGTAGGCGCGGATCGAGGCGCGGAGCGTGGCGACGGGGGAGAGCGATTGCGCCGACGAATGCGCGAACGACGTCCGGAGCCACTTGATCATGAGCTCACGGCTTGTGTCGGCCGCGGCGATGAAGCACTCCTCCTTGTCCGCGAACAGATCGTAGAACGTCTTGCGGGACACGCCCGCCCGTGAGGTGACGTCGGCCACGGTCGTGGCGATATAGCCCTTCTCGGCCACCACGACCGTCATCGCGTAGAGGAGTCGGCGGCGCTGAGAGCCCGTCACGAACTCCTGTGTAAGCCCGTGTGGCCCTCTTGGAAGCTCCGTCTGATGGGGCTTCAGGAGGGGCCGGATCGAATCTGCCATAGCTGGTACGCATTCTGATACATGTCATGTACGCGAGTGTTTCTCACTGCCGCGCACGAGACCGGCGCGGGGACGAGACCCCCAGGAGGCACCCCCATGAACAGAGCAACGACCCTTTCGTCACTGACCGCCTCACTGGCGGCCGTCGCGGGAACCCTGGCCGCCGCACCGGCCCCCGCGCGGGCGGACACCCAGGCCGCGGCCATCACGGTCGACTCCACCGAGGACGCCGTCGACGCCGACACGTCCGACGGCGTCTGCCGTACCAGTGCGGGGACGTGCACGCTGCGCGCCGCGGTCATGACCGCGAACGCCCGGCCCGGCAGCACGATCGAGCTGCCCGCCGGCCACTACCGGCTGAGCATCCCTCCCGATCCCCGTTACCTGAACACCCGCACCGCCGACCCCACCACAGGCGACCTGAACGTCACCGCGCCGACCACCCTCCGCGGGGCAGGCGCCCGCGAGACCGTCATCGACGCCGACCACGTCGACCGGGTCTTCCGTATGGGGGCCGACACCTCGCTGTCCGACCTCACCATCACCGGGGGCGAGGCCAAGCAGCGGGAAGTACGGCTCACCGACCCGGGCGGGGGCGGCATCGCCAACAGCAAGAACATGACCTTGCGCCGGGTCGCGGTGACAGGGAACACCGCCGGCTACGGAGGGGGCATCTTCAACATCCCGGACTCCCATCTGACGCTGATCGAGAGCACCGTCAGCGACAACACGGCCGGCGAGGCCGGAGGCATCCGGTTCGACGACTCCGGCACCGTGCTCAACTCGACGATCGCGGACAACCATGTGACCGACGACTGGGACCGGCCCGGCAGCCTGTCGGGCTACGGAGGCGGCATCGACATACGCGGTACCGGCCTGGTGGACATCCGCAACTCCACGATCACGGGGAACACCTCCACCGACGGCGGAGGCGGGATCAACATCGCCCCCGCCTACCTGGACAGCCTGCCCTCGTCCGTCACCGACATCGTCGACCTGCCGCTCGGCCACCTCGCCCTGCACAACACCATCATCGCCGCGAACACCGTCGGCCGGGCGTCCGGCGACTGCAAGAGGGCCTTCGCCGCCATCGAGTCCCTGGGCGGCAACCTCGACAGCGGCGACAGCTGCGGCTTGACGGCCGAAGGCGACCTGCCGCGCCGTGATGCGCGCCTCGGCCCGCTCGCCGACCACGGCGGCCCCACGGACACCGTGGCCCTGCTGCCCGACAGCCCCGCCCGCGACGCCGCGTCCGACTGCCCGTCCACCGATCAGCGCGGAGTCACCCGGCCTCAGGGCCCGGCCTGCGACACCGGAGCCTTCGAGTACCAGCCCTGACCCACCGCGGCCGGGGGCACCGACGCCGACGTCCGGACGATGCGAACCTGCGTCCCGAACGGTCACCGGTGGCCCCCGGCACGACCGCCCGGTCCGGCGTACTCGTTCCCCCGCCGGACCGGGCACCGCACGCCGTCGCGGGGACGGACGAGGGGCGCCCCCGACGACAGGCACGCAGTACGTCGAATGAACCCAGGCCCGAGTCGCGGCGTGGGTGAGGCCGTCGGGAGCGGGGTACTCGGCCGGGCGTGATCAAGCGCGCACTGTGGCAGGGCCTGGTCGCCGGTACCGCCGGAGGCGTCGTGATGACCGTCGGCGAGAAGGTCGAGCCGAGGGTCACCGGCCGGCCCGACTCCCACGTGCCCGCGCGGGTCCTGCAGCGCCTCACCGGCCTGCCCGAGCGCCCGCGGACCCAGCCGGTCCCGCTCAACCTGGCCATGCACTTCGGTCAGGCCGCCCTGCTCGGCGTACTGCGCTCGATCATGGCCCAGGCCGGACTGCGCGGGCCGGTCGCCTCCACGCAGTTCGCCGTCGTGCGCCTCACCAACGACCAGATCCTCGAGAACATGACCGGCGTCGGCGCCCCACCGCCCACTTGGCCGCGCTCCGAACTCGCGGTGGACCTTCTGCACAAGGCCGTCTACGCGTTCGCGACCGGGGCGGTCGCCGACGCGCTCGCCGCCCGCGACGGCCGCGGCCCCGGCGGACGCCACGCCGCCCTCCGGCCGGGCCGCCACTCCGACGCCGGACCGCTGCCCCGCGGACGACCTCAAGACTGCTGAAGACCGCTGAAGACCGCTGAACGGACGGCACCGCCATGACACGGATCAGCGAAGACATCCCGGACGGCACGCTCGACGTCCACTTCATCGGCAACGCGACCGTGCTGCTCCGCTACGGCCGGCTCACGCTGCTCACCGATCCCAACTTCCTGCACCGCGGCCAGTACGCCTACCTCGGGTACGGGCTGCTCAGCCGTCGTCTGACCGAACCGGCCGTGGACATCGCCGAGCTGCCCCGCCTCGACGCCGTCGTCCTGTCGCATCTGCACGGCGACCACTGGGACCGCAGGGCGCGCGGCGAGCTCGATCACAGCGTGCCGGTGCTGACCACGCCGCACGCGGCACGCCGGCTCAGGGTCGTGCACCGGTTCCCGCGCACCGCAGGGCTGCGGACCTGGCAGCACCTCACCCTCCGGCACGGGAACGACGAGGTCGGCGTGACCGCCCTGCCGGGCCGGCACGCCGGCAACCCCCTGATACGCGGGCTGCTGCCGCCGGTGATGGGCAGCCTGCTGGAGTTCGGCCCCGTCGGCGGGCCGGTCGGGCTACGGCTGTACATCTCGGGAGACACGCTGGTCCACGACGGCCTCGACGAGATCGCCCGCCGTTTCCCGGCCGCCGATCTGGCCGTGCTCCACCTCGGTGGCACCCGGCTTCCCGGCGGCTTCGTGGTGACCATGGACGGCGCTCAGGGAGCGGAGCTGGCGCGGCGACTGGACCCCCGGCTCGTCCTCCCCGTCCACTACGGCGACTACACGGTGATGCGCTCGCCGCTCTCCGCGTTCCTCACCGAGATCGATGCCGTCGGACTCGGCGACCGGGTCGTCCACTGCGCGCACGGTGAGCGGGCTCGGGTGACCGCCGTACCGGGCACGGCGCCGACAGCCCTGTGATGCGGGGTCTCGCCCCCGGACCCGGGCGGGTCGTCCGCACCGGTGGCCCACACATGCCGCCCCGCCCACACATGCCGCCCCGCCCGGCATGCCGCCCCGCCCGGCGTCAGGCGCCGGTCAGCAGGTCGCCCTCCTCTATCGCCGTCACGGACAGTGTCTTGTAGCCGACCTGCTCGAACAGCACGACGAGGCGGTCCGCCTCCGTCCGCATCACCGTGCCCGCACCCCACTCCGCGTGGCGCACCCGGTCGTTGGGTTCGTACGTCCCGTGGTGTCCGGCCGGGGGAGCGGCGTCCTGCTGTCCGGCCCGGGTGGCGGGGTGCTCGTCCTCGCGTTCGCACACGTCGCACCGCCCGCACGGTGCGTCCAGCTGCTCGCCGAAGTAGCCCAGAAGGTACTGGCGGCGGCAGTTGGGCGTCTCCGCGTAGCCGCGCATCATCTCGATGCGCGAGCGGTCGATGCGCCGCCGACGCTCGAACACCTCTGCCGCCCCTTCGACGGCCTCGTCCACGGTGGGGCCGGGCAGAGCCCGGACCGCACGGCGCCTGCCCTCGACGGTCACGGCTCCCGCCTCCTCCAGCAGGTTCAGCAGGTCGCTGGTCTTGCGGCGCGACAGGCCGCACACCTGCGCCGTACGGCCACGGCTCAGCGGGGCGTCCTGGCCGCGCAGTGTGGTCAGGATCCGGCGCAGCGCGTCGGTGTCCAGAGACCGGGCCGTGAGGAACCGCTGCAGGCCCAGGTCCTCGGGGCGGTAGAACAGGACCGCGTGAGCCGGCTCCCCGTCCCGGCCGGCACGGCCTGTCTCCTGGTAGTAGGAGTCCAGCGACTCCGGGACGGACGCGTGGGCGACGAACCGTACATCCGCCTTGTCGATGCCCATCCCGAACGCGGAGGTGGCCACCACCACGGCAGGAGCGCCTGCCAGGAAACCGTCATGGATCCGGCGGCGGTCGGCCGCCTTCACGCCCGCGTGATACGCCTCCGCGTCCACGCCGTCCTGCCGAAGCTGCGACGCGTACGCCTCGGCGTCCTTGCGGGTGGCGGTGTAGAGGATGCCCGGGCCGCGCGCTCGGGCCGTCCAGCGGCGGACGGCCGCGCGTTTGGCGGGGTCGTCGGTGAAGGTGCGTACCGAGAGGTGGATGGTGGGCCGGTCGGTCCCGGTCGTCACGACACGGGCGTCGCGCATGTGCAGGTGCTCGACGATGTCCGTCCTGACCGGGGTCGCGGCCGTCGCCGTCAGAGCGAGCACCGGCGGGCGGCCCAGCCGGTCGGCGACTTCGCCGAGGTTCAGGTAGTCGGGGCGGAAGTCGTGCCCCCAGGCGGACACGCAGTGGGCCTCGTCCACGACGAACAGCGAGGGACCCAGTTTCCGCAACCGTTCCACGACACCGTCTTTGGTCAGCTGCTCGGGGGAGAGGAACAGATATTCCGCGTCACCGTCCCGGACCGACCGCCAGGCGCTGTCGGTGACCGACTGCGGCTGCGCCGAGTTCACGGCCACGGCGTCCGGTGCCGCACTCTCCCGCAGGCCGGTGACCTGGTCGCGTTGCAGGGCGACGAGCGGAGACACCACGACGGCGGGGCCGCCGAGGATGACGGTCGGCACCTGGTAGATCGCAGACTTGCCGGAACCGGTGGGCATGACGACGAGCACGTCGCGGCCGTCGAGGAGTGCCTCCATCGCCTCCGTCTGCTCGGCGCGCAGCTCGCTCCACCCGAACCGCTCCCGGGCGACACGGCGCAGCTCGGCGATCCCGTCGTGCACGCCCATCACGACGCCCCCTTCACGGCCCGGCAGTCCTGCGACCCGGCCCGGGTACCCTCCGGGAACGACGGTGAAGCGAAGCGGCGCACAGCAGGAGGGCGAGGCCGAGATCCCGGCTGCTCGTACTGCGGGCCGGATCAGCCCGGCCCACGCGTCGTGGACCTGCTCACCCGCGGCACGTCGGTCACGTGGCCGACGGCCTTGGCTGTTCGGGCGGGACCGAGGTCTCGGCCGACTCCATCCACTGGTCGAGGTCGGCTTGTGTGAACTCCTGCCAGGGCGGGATCTCGGGCAGCCGGCGCAAAAGATCGAATGCCTCCGCGATGTGTGGCCGGCGCAGCACCGGCGTGTGGCAGCCGGCGATGACCTCGGAGTCCAGCCGCTGGAAGTAGTCCACCACCGCCCCGAACTTCTGGCCGTCCAGCAACGCCGCCCAGGGCGAAACCAACCGTCCGCCGAAGAACTGCCCGTCGCGGAACTCGTCCGCTGACAGGCCGGCGCTGTCGGGCAGGGGAGTGGGCACGTTCGTCGCGAAGGTGTCCACCGCCCACAAGACGCTCGTCCTGGTGTCGAAGAGGGAGCGGGTGGTCGGGTTGTCGTACAACGGCGGTCGTTTGGCCACCAGAGTGCGGTCACCGATGTCCACGGCGTCGCCGTCGATCATGAAACGGCACCGGTTGACCGGTGTCTCCCATTCCTCGGCCATGCGCCCGATCGAGAACCATGTCGTCAGCAGCGTCGCGTTCGGGCACTGGGCGAGAGCGGCCAGGAGGTTGCCGGCGTGATCGCGATCGTCGTGCGTGAGGAAGATCCATCGCACGTCCAACGGATCCACCACGGACCATGCGGCCTCCAGCCACTGGGCTCGCACCGCCGGCGCACCGGTGTCCACGAGCACGGGTTCGGCTCCCCGGATCACCATCGAATTCATCGGGAAGTGGCCGACCGGAGGGGCCTCCAGAGCCCACGGGATGACAAACGTCTCTTCGGCGATCTTGTACGGCTCCAGAAGATTGAACGTTTCCGTCGTAGTCATCGCTGCTCTCCCTGGGACGGAGTTCGGCCGCAGCGCCCATTACTCCAGTCCAGCCTCGCGCCACGCCCGCGTCAAACGCAGGGGCCGACATCTTCCGGTCACGGTCACGGAGCGCGGCCGCTGCGGTGTGTCAGGGCATGGTGCTCTGGGCGAGGATCAGCTCGGTGACCGCGGTCAGGCCGCCCTGGGCAAGGGCGGCGCGTTGCCGGTCGGCGCCCGTGCCGTCCTGCAGCAGGCGGTGGACCAGGGCCGTCACCTGCCGGCTGTCGCCGGACGCGTCCAGTGCGCGGGCGACGTGCCGCAGCAGCTCGTACAGCATCTCGCCGGCCCGGCGCTGCCGGCCACCCGGATCCACCAGGGTGCTGCTCAGTCCATGGCGAGCCGCGTGCCACATGCTCGCCTGCAACAGCTCCTGGTCGCAGTCGAGCGGCGGAGCACCGGCCGCGGTGTCCGCCAGCGCGGTCTCCACGAGCGCCCGGACGAGGCCCGTCAGCATCACCGCCTCGTCCGCGCGCAGCTGCACGTCCAGGCACCGCACCTCGATGGTGGGGTACCGCTGCGAGAGCCGGGCCTGCCAGTACAGCTGCCCGGTGTCAGAGATCAGACCGCCGTCCAGCAGTTGCTGCACGCGCCGGTCGTGGTCGGCGATGTCGGCGAAGTGCGGGGGCATGCCGCTGACCGGCCAGCGGCTGAAGATCACGGTCCGCCAGCTGGCGAAGCCGGTGTCGTGACCGTCCCACATCGGAGAGTTCGCGGACAGGGCGGTGAGTGTCGGCAGCCAGACCCTGATCCGGTTGAGGATCTGGACGCCCGCCTCCCGGCTGGGCACGCCGACGTGCACGTGCATGCCGTTGACCAGCTGCTCCGCCACGAGCTGGGGCGCCTGGACGAGCATGGCCCGGTAACGCGCCCGGTCGGTGACGGCCACGGGGTGACCGTGGCGCAGCGGGGGTGTCGCGCAGGCCGCGATCCGGCACCCGTGTGCCTCGGCGGCCGCTCCCAGAGCGTGCCGCAGCCGCAGCAGGTGTCCGCCGACCTCCTCCAGCGTGCCGCACACCGGCGTGGCCACCTCGACCTGCGCCTGCAGCAGCTCGCACTGCACCTCCTGCTCGGCCACGAGAGGCCCCAGGCCGGCATCGGCGCGCACCTTGTCCGCCATGGGTACCGGCAGGCCCGTGACCGGGTCGAGCAGCAGGTATTCCTCTTCCACACCGATCGTCGTCATCGATCGCCCACTGTTCCGCCCGGCTGGGCACCGGACTGGCTCCCGATGCGCCTGGCCGGTGCATCGCACGGTGGACCCCGTCGAGAGGGTCACTCGGGTGCCCGAGTGCCGCGCACGCTTCGTAATAAACCACCACAAATCCCCCAAATGTGGGGGTGGGCTGAGCACGGCCCACCCGGCAGGGCAACCGCCAGGGGCGGGGCAGGCGACGCGTGCGGGCTTCCCGCCGTCCGCGTTCAGGCAGGACACGCCGCCTGGCCGGACCTGCGGATCGGTTCGCATAGGATCTCCGACGTTTACCGGCCGCGTGCGGGGTACCTGGGTCGCCATGACACCGGGAACCGATCATGCCGAGTCCGTACGAGCGCTGCGGCAGCTGCGCCGGATCCGCACTTTCTACGCCGGCAGCACCGGCCTGTGGGCCGCCTCGGCTGCGGCGTCAGCATGGGATGCCCCAGGAGGCCGGGCGATGTGGGTTTCGGTGGTGTTCCTCGTGATCTTCACCGCGCTGTGGTTCATGACGTCCCTGTGGCTGCGGAACCGGGACTTCTCGCAGGCCCAGGAGCCCGTGCATCACGCCGCCCCTCGCGGCGGGACGGTCTGGGGCAGCCAAGCCAGGGCCTGAGTACGGCGCTCGCGCGCGCAGTGTCCTTGTGCCGCCTCGTGCGACGGCGTACCGCGGTTCGACCGTCGCTCCCGGTGGCCGGTGTCCCCTTGCTCGCGTGCGTGTCCTCCGGGCGGTGGGCTCGTTTGGCCACCGGACTTCTGCGCACCACCGGCGTAGCGGCGGTGTCCCAGAAGCACCGCCCTGGCACCGGATCCCGGAAACTGCGATGAGTCCGGGACGGGACGGCAGTCGTACTGCGGAACGCGTGACCGAGGAGGACTTCTGATGCGCAGCGTGACCTATTCGATGGGCACCTCACTCGACGGCTACATCGTCGGTCCGGACGGCGATTTCGGCTGGACGGCACCCGACCCTGAGGTCTTCCGCTTCTGGATCGACCAGATCCGCCAGGTCGACGTGCACCTGTTGGGACGACGGCTGTACGAGACGATGCTGTACTGGGAGACCGCCGACCAGGAGTCCGCGCTCGACGAAGCGGAACTCGAGTGGACCGCGCTGTGGAATCCGCTGCCCAAGGTGGTGTTCTCCACCACCCTGTCGGAGGTGCGGGGGCAAGCCCGCCTGGCCTCGGGCGGGCTTGCGGAGGAGATCGAGCGGCTGCGGGCCGAGCCGGGGGAGGGCGAGATCGCGATCGGCGGTGCGACACTCGCCGCCGAGGCGTCCGCGCTGGGGCTGATCGACGAGTACCGGGTCATGGTCCACCCGGTGCTGGTCGGCGGCGGCATTCCGTTCTTTCCCCGGCACGAGCGCCGCGTGGACCTCGACCTCGTCGAAACCCGTACCTTCCCCTCGAATGTCGTCTACCTCCGCTATCGCCTGGCGACCGACCGGTCCTCGACCGCGGTCGGCGAGGACCGCTGAACCACACGCCCGCGAACCGCCTGGCGCGGCTTCCTTCGCCAACCAGGCGGGGGCGGGGTTGGCACCGTGCACAGGCATCCGCCGTCCGCCGTCCGCCGTAGGCCGTCGGCGAGTGGCAGCCGAGGCGGCGGCCGCAGGGTCTATGCGCTGAGCCAGCGGCGCAGGACCCGGCTCACGACGGGCATCGAAACGTACGTCATGAGGACGTTGAAGACGCAGGCCACGACCGCACTGCTGAGCAGGAGGGGGAGTGCGGTCAGGTGCGGCAGGAGGAAGAGGCTGCCGAACACGGAGATCGGGTAGATCGCGAGCGTCGCGCTGATCGCCATCTTCCACCGTGGTGGAACGGGCCGCGCCGAGCCGGGCTCGGCGAACCAGGTCTCCATGCCGGTCAGTTGCCGCCGGGCGATCTCCGTGTGGTGGTGGCCCTCGCAGTCGGCGAACCAGGCCGCCCGTTCGGGCGACTCCTGCCAGGCGCGGCACGCCTGCGCATCGCGGAATCGGTGCACGAGGAACCATGGGGCGTCGCCGCCGGAGGAGCGGAAGAACCCATAGCCGAGGTGCCCGGGAAAGGTGGCCGCGCAGGCGAGGATTCCCTTCGCCCACCGCTCGAAGGCGGCTTCGTGGCCGGGCTCCACCCGGCGGGCTATCAGCAGGGTCACCTCGCCGGTGTCGGCGGGGACGGCAGCGTGCTCAAGGCTGACGGCAGTCAACATCGACTCCTTGTGATCTCACCGCGCCCACCCACACTCTACGCACCTCACCGCGGCCGGCCGCCCGACAGCCCGTCCGGACAGGACGCCCGGACGCCCGGCCTGGCAGGGGTGCGGTCGGCCGGCCGTGCATGCGCTCTCGACGGAGGGCGGCGGTTCAGCGGTCACGGATCCTCGACCACCACCAGCAACCCACGAGTCGTCGGCTCATGGGCGCGGGGTTGGGCAGGGTGCGGCGTTCGAACTCGTCGTCGATGCGATCGATGAGCCGGCCCAGGTCCCGCCGAGCTCCGGGAGGCAGCCGGCGCATGGCCTCCGCCAGGTCGTCACGGGCGTCCTCCACCTCCAGCCCGGGCGAATCGACCTCGGAAGCGGCCAGGTATGTGCCGGGCTGCTCGAAAGCCCACTCGATACGGCGCAGCGCGTCGGCAACGGCGTTGGGCCACATCCGCTCGTCCTCGACCCGGCGGATCGCCGCACGCGTCCGAGCGGACACGCCACGGACCTGCCGGACCGGACCCTGCCATCGTGGCCGCCACCGCTCTGCGCGGACGGCCTTGGGACGCCTACGCGGCATCGTCCTTTCGGATCAACATGACGTCATCTTGCCACGATTGCGTACCTGCTCGGCGCGCGGGCAGGCCGGCTCCACCGCACCTGCGGGAGAACGCCCCTGACGATCACTCGGCACTCCGGTGCGGACGGCTCACCGGACGTAAGTGTGGTATTCGGCCAGGTTCGATGGCTTTGTGCCATTCGCCGGCAACCCGTCCGCAACATCGCCGGGGTGCCGCTACACAAGAGATCCGCGGCGGCGTTCTGCAGCCGCGGTGGAGTGGTGGCCGGTCGTGGGGGAGGTCTGGACGGTGCTGACCATCAACGTGGCGGTGCTGCTCGCGGTCATCGTCGTCTGGCGACTGCGGCGGCGTACGCATGCCCGCAGCCGCTTCGACGAGAAGCTGACCGTCGTCATCGTCCTGGCGTTGGGTGTCCTGATCGCACCCACTCCGGCGGGCCAGGGAATCCAGAACGTCCTGGGGCAGCTCGCGAGCGGCGTCACGGAGGCCGGCCGGTGAGCCCCCGCAGACGCAGGGGCCGGGCGGCGACGAGCAGGCGCCCGCCGGTACGGCGGCGTACCCGCAGGCCGGCCGGGCGGCAGCGAGCCGACGACCGGCTGATCGGCCTCCTGGTCGGCGGCGTCTTGGCCGTCGCCGCGGTGGTGACGGTCGTCAACTGGCTGCTGGCCCACTGGTGGATCCTGGCCGTCGTGGGCACGGTCGCGGTGTCGGCAGGCGGCGGCCGGCTGTACCACAGGCAGCGGCAAGCACGGTGGGAAGCGGTTCACGCGCAGAGGCTGCGCTACGGCCTGTCCCAGCTGGACGGCCTCCATCACGCGCGCTTCGAAGAAGCGGTGCGCGACCTGATGCGCCGCGACGGCTGCCGGGACGCGACCCGGGTGGGGGGTGGCGGCGACCTGGGCGCCGACGTGAAGGCCACCGACCCCTACGGGCGGCGCTGGGTCATCCAGTGCAAGCACCGGCGTGACGGCCTCGCCGGCTCCGCCGTGGGCACGCCGGACCTTCAGGTCCTCAACGGCACGGCCCGCCAGGTCCACGGAGCCGACGTCGCGGTCATCGTGACCAACGGACGGGTCACCGCGCCCGCGATGACCTTCGCCGAGCAGCAGCGCCTCCACGTGGTGGACCGCCACACGCTCGGAGTCTGGGCCTCCGGATCACGGCCATTGTGGGAGCTGCTCCGCGCCGTCCCTCCACCTCGTGAGCCGACGCCCCTCTCCTGAATCCGCCCACGGGCGGCCGTCATCGACGTGGACGACGGCGGCAGCCGATATCGACGCGCCGACTGCCGTTACTCTACGTGCTCATGCGACTGCTCCCCGCATCCCTCACCAGCGGTCCGCCGCGCCTGGGCTGGCTGGACGCACTGCGAGGCATCGCGGCGCTGGTCGTGGCCCTGGACCACTCGTCGAACACCTTCATGTCGGACTTCCGGCGGGAGCTGATGCCGCAGTTCAACACCAGCCGTTACGGCATCATGGTGTTCTTCCTGGTGAGCGGTTACATCATCCCCGCTTCCCTGGAACGCCACGGCTGCGTACGGAGGTTCTGGATCGTACGGGTGTTCCGCGTCTACCCGCTGTGGGCGGCCGTCGTGGCCATGATCCTCGTGCTCGGACTGTGCGGCGTGGCGGACATCCGCGACTCCGGGGCGCAGAACGCCGGCGCGGTGGCCGTTGCCCACCTCACCCTTCTCCAGGAACTGCTCGGCACGCCGAGCGTCCTGCTCGTCCTGTGGACGCTGTCGTACGAGATGGCCTTCTATCTGCTGGTCGTCGCTCTGTTCACCGTCCGCGTACGGCAGTCGGCCGCGGTCGCCGTCGGTCTGGCCGTGCTCGCGGCCGTCAGCGCGACGGCCGGCGTGACCCTGGAGGATTCCGCGCTGTCGGACGTGACCGGCACCGGTCCGCTGATCGCGGCGGGTTCGACCACCATGGTGATCGCCATCTGCTGTGCGAGCGCCACGGCACACACACTTCGGGTGTTCGGGGGAGTGCTGGGCGGGGCCCTGGCGCTCGTTCTGCTGCTCAACGGCACGGTCCCCGTGTGGGAGGGCCTGGTCATCCTGGCGGTGATGTTCCTCGGCACCGCCGTCCACCGGGCCGAACACGGCCGGAGCAGCTGGTGGTACGCGGCGGGCACCGCGGTCGTGGTGGTGGCCTGCGCGGTGTGGAGTGCCCACCGGTACGGCGACGGTGACCTCTTCACGCGGCGCGGCTGGATCCTCGCCTTCCTGCTGGCCGTGCTCACCTTCGGCGTCGGACTGGCAGTGCGCCGCCGGCAGCTGCCGAGGCCGCTGACCGGCCTCGGAGTGATCAGCTATTCGGTGTATCTGGTTCACCCGGTGCTGCTCGCGGTGATCGCCGGCACGGTCGCCCGACGGTGGCGGGCCAACCTCGCACTGGAAGCGGCGTTCTTCGCCGTGCTGCTGCCCCTGTGCTTCCTGACCTACCGTTACATCGAGGCGCCGTGCCACCAACGGGGCCGCGAGCTGGGCCGCCGTCTCCAGCCTCCCTGACGGGGCCCCGACGGCGGGTGCCGGCGGCTGCTTCAGTGGTCGTGCCCTCTTCGCCTGTCGAGGAGTTGGTCGGTCTCGGCCCGCTGGTCGGGGTCGTCTGCGTGTTCCTCGTCCTCGTCCTCGTCTTCGTACCCGGGCTCGTCCTCGTCCTCGTCCTT
This sequence comes from Streptomyces sp. NPDC053367, assembly GCF_044545925.1. Taxonomy (NCBI): domain Bacteria; kingdom Bacillati; phylum Actinomycetota; class Actinomycetes; order Kitasatosporales; family Streptomycetaceae; genus Streptomyces; species Streptomyces sp. NPDC053367. The sequence continues at coordinate 514,273 of NZ_JBITYN010000002.1, forward strand.
GGCCTCGTGTTCGCCCTCGTACTCGGGCTCGGCGGCGGTGGTGGACGAGGTGTCCGATGTGATGTGCCCTGCGGACGTGGTGAGTAGGAACAGTTCGTCCATGTCGACGTGTCGCCTTTCGTCTCCAGGCGCCACCAGTTCATGTGTGCGCCGGAGGAACCTCTGCAGAGCCGCCCTGGGGGCTTCCAGCAGAGCTGTGCCCTCGGGGGACTGCAGGGTGATGAGGACGACCTCCGTGCCGACGGAGACGGCGGGCCGGATCTTCACGTCCATGACGCCTGCGGAGGTGTGCAGGCCGGCCATGAGGAGCTCGCGGGAGAAGACCCAGTGCACTTGTTCGTCCGGTCCCGTCCGGAACCACGCCTCGATGGCGTAGGGATCCGATCGCCGGTAGCGCAGTTTCGCCGGCACGGGTGCCGAGGAGGTGCTGGAGACCACCACCCGCATGCTCAACTCGCAGGTCACCTCGGAAGCGTCGGGACCTTCCGCGCTCCGGGGCTGTGCACCGGCCTGCCGGCGGCGCTGCTCCACGTAGCTGCGAAGCAGCGTGCTCAGTTGTCCGGCGACCTTTCGTTCGGGCTCGGCGTCGTGAACGCTCTCGGGCGGTGCCCCGGTGGGGACGTTCTCCTCGAGCTCGGCCAGCCGCCTCGCGACACGCTCGTGCACCTCGGCGCCGGTACGGTCCCGCAGAGCCGCTGCGCCCGGCGTGCCGAGCGAGGACTGCTTGAGCAGGACCTCGAAGTCGGGGCCGGTCACGCCGCCCGGGCCGTCGTCGGCTCCTCTGGCCTCCTCGTCCACGCGCTCCTGCAGTTCCGCGAGGTGCTCGAGGCACGCGCGCAGACTCGGCCGCAGGGCTTCGGGGGCCTGCAGTTCTGCCTCCCGAATCCGCGCGATGGCCTCCGCGACCCCGTCTGCGAGGCCTTCTTCCCGCTTCACGCGTCCTCCCTGCCGTCCTGCGTCGTCGAAGGGGTGAGCTGTTCTTCCCGGCTGCCCTGCTGCTGCCGGTCCTTTCGAAGCCGGGACATGCGCATCGCGACGGCCGCCGCGGAAAGGTGGAGGAACTCTCCGATCTCCTTCATCGTGTAACCCCTGAGCATGAGGAACACAGCGGTGCGCGTGGTCTCGTCCTTCACCTGCGCGAGCAACTGCCGCGCGGCGTCATGCCCGATCACCCGGCTCTCGGGTTCCTCACCGGGATGACCGGCGACATCGCGCAACGCGTTCATGCCGTCCGGGGCACATGGTGGGCGCCTGGCGCGCTCCGAGGCCCAGCGGTCGTAGACCCCTGCGAATTCCCCCACGACGGCACCGATGAAATACGTCTTCGGGGACGCGCCGCCGTCCGGGCGCCAGCCGGTACCGGCCCGTGCGCTGCGGCGGTAGAGGTGCAGGGCCCGCGCGACGACCTCACAGACGAGCTCCTCCCGCTCGTCCGGGTCGGCACGCAGCGTCTCCATGTCCTGGAGCCTTCGGGGCGTACGAACGGGCCGTCCCCGGTCCGCGCACAGGCTGAAGATCTCCCCCGTGTAGAGCCAGTTGGTCAGGATGGGACAGGCGTACTCGGTCAACGCCCGCGCGAAGAGGTTCCAGGCCGGGCCGTCGAACTGTGCGGCCGCCAGGGCCTGATGGAGGGCCGCGTCGTCCGCGGCTCTCCGGCTGGTTTCGGCGGCGGTCTTGTCTGCGAGCCTGGCCAGGGCGTCGGAGTTCTCTTCGATGTGCACCCTGAAGAGCGGGGACTCGTGAGCGTCGGCCCCCGTGCGTGCGGCCGGCAGTTGTTGGGCCCCTGACGGTGGAACCCCGTCGAACTCGTCGTCGGGCATATCTCTCCCTGCGATGCGGTCACATGCCGACAGCGTTGTAGGGAGGGAAGGGCCCTGCGGATAACGCAATCGTGCGCAGAGCCCCCCGAACGGGTGAACCACGGTCCGGACGTGATGCGACGGCCGCGTCACCCCCTACGACCACGGCATGACTCAAACCCTTGTCACCGCGACGACCGGCGTGCTGGCCTGTCTCGTCGCACTGGAACATCTGCCGCGTTCCCTCACCCGCCTGGTCCGGGCATGTATCCCGCTGGCCAGGGCCTGGAGGGAACTGACCGGATCGAGTGGGCCGATGGAGCAGGCCAGGGATGCCCAGGACCCTTCCGGGCCGGGTTCGGAGCCGCGCCGGCCTTCCTGATCCCCGACCTGCGGCCGCAGGGATCAGGGGGCTGGTTCAACGGGTGAGCAGACCGGCCAGGCCGCCTGCCCCCGCGGCCGCGGCGAGCACCAGGCAGGCGCACGCGGCGTGCCGTCTGAGCAGGCGGCGGCGCAGGGTGGCGTAACGGAGCTCGTACTCCCGCCGCAGCTCGGCACTTCGGTCCACGGTCGCCTCGAGCATCTGACGGGTGAGGTGACGGCGTCGTCGTACATAGTGATGCGTGAGGTCCTGGGCCTGGGCGGCGGTCAGCCAGGGCAGCGCGCCGCACAGCTCCTCGGCCTCCTTGCGGGCGGCGTCCTCGTGGGACCGTGCCAGCAGGTAGCCCTCGACGGCGTTGGCGAATGCGGCGGGAGCCGTCTCGTCCATCGTTGCCCCTCGTGGCCGGCGGCTGCTCCTCATCGGGGGGATTGCCTGTGGCCTTCGGCGTCGATGGCGTCGCGGCGGCCTCCCTGCGCCAGGTACTCCTGTTCGGCGATGTCCGGGTGGTGCAGGTCGAAGGCCGGTGATTCGGAGCGGATGCGCGGAAGGGTGACGAAGTTGTGCCGCGGCGGGGGGCAGGAGGTGGCCCATTCCAGGGAGCGGCCGTACCCCCAGGGGTCGTCCACGCCGACCCGCTTGCCCGCCTGGGCGGTCTTGTAGACGTTGTACAGGAACGGCAAGGTCGACAGCCCCAGGAGGAACGAGCCGATGGTGGACAGGGTGTTGAGGGCGGTGAAGCCGTCGGCGGCCAGGTAGTCGGCGTAGCGGCGGGGCATGCCTTCGGCGCCCAGCCAGTGCTGCACCAGGAACGTGGTGTGGAAGCCGACGAACAGCGTCCAGAAGTGGATCTTCTCGAGCCGGTGGTCGAGCATGGTGCCGGTCATCTTCGGCCACCAGAAGCTGAATCCGCCGAACATCGCGAAGACGATCGTGCCGAAGAGCACGTAGTGGAAGTGGGCGACGACGAAGTAGGTGTCGGTCACGTGCCAGTCCATCGGGGGCGAGCCGAGGATGACACCGGTCAGGCCGCCGAAGAGGAAGGTGACCAGGAACCCGCACGCCCACAGCATCGGCGGCTCGAAGGAGAGCGAGCCCTTCCACATCGTGCCGATCCAGTTGAAGAACTTCACCCCGGTGGGCACGGCGATCAGGTAGGTCATGAAGGAGAAGAAGGGCAGCAGCACTGCTCCGGTGGCGAACATGTGGTGCGCCCATACGGTCGCCGACAGCCCGCCGATGGCGATGGTCGCCGCGATCAGTCCCTGGTAGCCGAAGATCGGCTTGCGGGAGAACACGGGGATGATCTCCGTCACCACGCCGAAGAACGGTAGCGCGAGGATGTACACCTCGGGGTGGCCGAAGAACCAGAACAGGTGCTGCCAGAGAATCGCCCCGCCGTTCTCCGGGTCGAAGACGTGGGCGCCGAACTTGCGGTCGGCCTCCAGCGCGAACAGCGCGGCGGCCAGGACGGGGAAGGCGAGCAGGACCAGCAGGGACGTGATCAGCACGTTCCAGGTGAAGATCGGCATCCGGAACATGGTCATGCCGGGGGCGCGCATGCAGATGATCGTGGTCATGAAGTTGACCGCGCCGAGGATGGTGCCGAACCCGCCCAGCGCCAGGCCCATGATCCACAGGTCGCCGCCGAGCTGAGTGGTCCGCTCGCCGCCGCTGAGCGGGGTGTAGGCGGTCCAGCCGAAGTCCGCGGCGCCCTCGGGGGTGAGGAAGCTGGCCATCACGATCAGGCCGCCGAACAGGAACAGCCAGTAGGAGAACATGTTCAGCCGCGGGAAGGCCACGTCCGGGGAGCCGATCTGCAACGGCATGATCGCGTTGGCGAACCCGGCGAACGTCGGGGTGGCGAACAGCAGCAGCATGATCGTGCCGTGCAGCGTGAACGCCTGGTTGTACTGCTCGTTGGACAGCATCTGCAGCCCGGGTCGGGCCAGTTCCGCCCGGATCGCCATGGCCAGCAGGCCGCCGAACAGGAAGAAGCCGAACGAAGTGATCAAGTACAGGTGGCCGATCTTCTTGTGATCGGTCGTGGTCAGCCAGGAGACGATCACGCGACCTTTGCTTCGTCTCCCTTCGACCGGGACCAACGTGACCGGTTCCGCCTCGGTGCCCATGGCGTCTCCCTAGATCGATGCATGTGCCGCATTTGTGCCCCAACATTTCGGAAAGGGGCAGGCGTTACACGTTGACGCGCCGTAAGAAGCCAAACCCGGATCAAAGGACGGGGCGGTGCCACGGCCGACGGCAACGAGCCGCGCCGCCGGCACCACCTTGACGCCGTCCCGCATGCCGCACCCGGCTCCGACCGGTCGACGAGCGGCCAGGATCCGCCGGCACTGACACAGGCGATGCCGTCAGGACGTCAGGATCAAGGCGAGCGAGGCGACGGCGGTGGCGAGGTAGAAGCCGGGAAAGACGATGTTGTGCAGCACGCGGGCGCGCAGATGGAAGGCGAGCGCGCCCAGGTAGAGCAGCACGAGACCGCATGCCGCGGCGGCGGCGACGGGGCGCAGTGCGGTGCTGAGGAGACCGAGGAGGAGGCCCGCCGCGCCGGCCAGCTTGAGGAAAGCCAGCCTGGACAGCCAGGACCGGGGCACCCCCACCTCGGCCGAGTTGGCCAGGACGAAGCGTGCCCCGGCGAGGTCGGCGGCGGCGATACCGACGTTGACAGCGGCGGTGAGCAGGGGGACGACGAGCAGCGCGAGCTGGTTACCGGACATGCCTTCAGGGTTCGCAGGACACATGGGCACCGTCCAATACCTGCTTCTATAACCTGGCGGCATGGATGTGGACACGCGCTTGCTCCGGTACTTCGCCGCAGTGGCGGAGGAGGGCACCCTGACCGGTGCGGCGAAGAGACTGTTCGTCTCGCAGCCCGCGCTGACCAAACAGATCCGGCGTCTGGAGGACGATCTCGGAGTACGGCTCTTCGCGCGTTCGCGGTCGGGGATGGCGCTCACCGAGGCAGGCCGTGAGCTCGCCGCGCGGGTGCCCGCACTGCTGGACGGCTGGGACGAGGCGGTGCGGGCAGCCGGCCGGGCCGCGCGGGTGCTGCGCCTGGGCTTCCTGGACGCGGGCGCCGTGGGGGCGGTCCCCGAGGTCATCGCCGGGTTCCACCGGGCGCGGCCGGAGTGGCGGGTGGAACTGCGGCAATTCGACTGGTCGGATCCGAGCGCCGGCCTGGCCAGGGGTGAGGTGGACGCGGCAGTGGTGCGCGTGCCGTTCCCGGGGCAGGAGAGGCTTACGGTGCGGGAGTTGTTCACCGAGGAACGTGGGGTGCTCCTGCCCGCTCGGCACCGGCTCGCGAACAGCGAGACGGTGGAGTTCAGGCAGCTGTGGGACGAGCCGTTCGTCGCGGCGGGGGCGGAGACCGGCGCCTGGCGGGAGCACTGGCTGGCTACGGAGGAGCGGGAGGGGCACTCCGTCCGGGTGGGAGCCGTCACCAGCCGTCCCGACGAATGGCTCGGGGCGGTGGCCGCGGGCTGTGTGGCGCTGGCCCCGGCATCCGCGGCCCGCTTCTACTCCCACCCGGACGTGGTGTTCCGTCCGGTCCGCGGGGTCTCACCGAGCCGGGTGGGCCTGGCCCGGCCGCGGGGGCGGGAGCGCGAAGCCCCGCTGGGCGAGCTGTTGGAGGCCGTCGCGCGACGGCTCGGAAGGGGGTGAGGCGGGGCCGCGTACCGCCGAGAGGCGCCTGCCTGGCCGGACCGCCGCTGCCGATGCGCAGGTCGTGGGGTTCCTGGTGACGCGTGCCTGGAACTCCGTACGGTGCCGGGGCCGGTCCGGCCGCCGAGACGCGATGTCAGCGATGCCGCTGCTCGGAGGGACGGGGCCGGGCGGTGCGGGGCCGCCACTCAGAAGCCAGGCAGTGTGTCGTCCTCACCAGGTTCCGTCGGAGGTCCATGGGGCGACCCGGGCCTGCTCGATGAAGACACGGGCTCCTCGCCGGCGTACGACTGCTCGGGTGCTCGCCGCATGGACGGCGGCATCCGCGATCGCCTGGTGTGCTGTGTGGGCGCGGACCGCGAACCACTGGGTTCCGGACACCCCGTCCGCGGCGACGGTGGGCATGCTGATCAGCCACACGGGCGGTTCCTGCCGGGCGCCTCCTGCGGAGCCGAGGGCTTGCGACCGGCTGTCGGACACCGCTCGGGGCGGGGAGACCACGGATTGAGGGATCACAGTCATGGTGTCTCCTGCGACGTTGCGGCTCACACGTGCCCTGGGGCGTACGGACGTCAGCCGAGCGTCGTTGCAGGCTGACATGGCGAGAGCGGTCCGGACATCGACGGGGCGTCGGCGTCGGCATCTCATCGTCCCGGGAAGGGCTGCGTCGACCATGTCCCGCCGTCGAGAGCGGCGTCAAGAGCTATGACCCAACTTTCTGCAAGGTCATGAAAGCTCTTTCAAGCCTGAAGGGGTCGCTCAGGGTCTGTGTGCCCCCGCTGCTCTGCGCCTCGCGGCTTTCGGCCGGAGGGTCCGGAGCCTGATGCCTCCTGGCGGCTATGAAGCCGGTGCGGGCGCGCCATCGGGCGCCCGCTCGAGCCGGCACATGCGCGCCTGCAACTGGTTTCCGCGTGAAGAACGGTCGATGACCTGGGTGTTAAAGATCCCGGGAGGCGCGTGTCTGAAAATAGTTTCAGCAATTTGCATGCAAGCTCCTTGCGCCCTGAGGATGCGGCGCATGGCAACCCTCCTGAAGCGCATATCCCGACCCGTCGCCCTCACCGCCACCGCTGCGGCGGGTCTCCTGACGGTCCTGACCGCTTCCCCGGCCGCTACCGCGGCCACCGAGTCCCCGGCTCCGGAGTGCGTGCAGTACTTCCAGAGCTGGCGTTACACCGACGTCTTCAACGGCTGTGACGCCACCGTCGCCGTCACGGTCGAGTACACGAACGGTCAGTGGGCCCCGTGCCGCCTCATCGAGCCGAACGGGTGGGCGACCTTCGCCGGTTACGGAACGGACGGCAACTATGTGACGGGGCTGCTGACGTGCGACCCCGCCCTCGTCACCACCAGCAACGCCTGACCGCGCCCACGAGATGGGGCCTACGCGGCCCCGGGCGCCGGTGACCACCGGCGCCCACCGCACTCCGGCTCGTCGAGCGCGGCCGCTCACAGACGGCGGATCACGCGCAGACTGTGCGTGTAGAGGTCGCTCGCGGTGCCGTTGATGATCGACTTTCCGCCGACGTCGGCCATCGTCGGACCGTTGGGCGTCTTGCGGCTGGAGACGAAGCGGTGCTTGCCGTACTGGTCCAGGCCCAGGTAGATCCCGGTGTGGGAGACCGCACCGTCGTCGGGGTCGTTCCAGAAGAGCAGGTCGCCGATCCGCAGCGCGTCGAGCGGGGGCGGCGCGTCGGTGGCCCGGGCGACGACGACGCCAGGGCTGGACGCCGCCTGCCACTCGGACCTGCGCGGCAGGTACCGGCGCTGGGAGTCCGCCGCCAGGCCCATGGGAACGCCCAGGTGATAGCCGTAGACCATCCGCACGAAGCCCGAACAGTCGAGGTTCTTCAGCCACTTGGGGTCAGGGGTCGCGCTGACGGTCTCGCCGCTGGGGAAGGTCCAGGGCAGTCCCATGTACTCGTGGAAGTCGGCGCCGACCTCGCGCTGTCCGGATGCCAGCAGTGAGCTGTAGCCGGATTCACCGAGCACCTGTGCGTTCTGGCGCGCCGGGTCGGTGACGGCCGGCGCGAAGGGCCGGTACATCGAGGAGTACGTGAGGGCGTCGGGCGAGGTGTCGCCCGCCCACGCACGGACCCGCTGCTCCAGGGCGGGTGTCCACGTGCCGTCGAAGGGCTCCGGCAGGACCCGCACCCATGTGTCGTGGGTGACGACCGGCGGGTCGGTCCAGGTCGCCGTGTCGATCCTGAAGTCGTAGACCCGCGCCTGCGGCAGCACGGTGGCACCGGTGGAGGCGAGGCCCCGGACGCCGACCGTGCCCGAGCGGAAGACGGCGCCCGGGTTCTTCTCCGGGTCGCACACCCGGTGGTGCCACACGCTCGTCGGTTCGTCGGCCACGCCCGTCGTGACGTGCCGCCAGGCACGGGCCCGCAGTTCGTCACCGGCCTTCTCCACGCGGACCCACCAGTGGTCGAAGGCCTTGAAGCCGGTGCCGACCGTGACGGGCTCGCTCAGAACAGCCGACGTGTCGGCGAGCTCCTTCTCCAGGACGAGCTGGACGTCTCCCGCGGGGGTGACGATCAGCCGCGCCCGGTAGTGGTTGTTGACGTCCTGGGCGGCGAAGACGAGGCCGAGGGAGACGGGCGCCCCGGCGGGCAGCTTGTCGAAGGAGAACCGGGCCGCGGCGTAGAGGTCGCCGATCCCGTGATCGGGCAGCAGGCTGTAACGGCTCCTGCCGGCGGCGAGCGTGATGGCGGCGCGGCCGCTCTCGACGAAGTAGTCGGCGTCGACGCCGTTGTGGTGCGACCAGGTGCCGCCCCCGGGGGACGCGCCCCAGCCGCCGGTGGGCGGGGTGCGGTCGAAGTCGTCCTGCACGGCCTTCTTCTGCTCGGTGAACCATCGCCGCGGCCCCCGCAGCGTCACCGTCCGCGCCCCCGTGGTGAGCGTCGCGAGCACGCCCGTGGCGTCCGAGACCTCCAGGCCGCCGGCGACCGTACGCGTGGTCAGCGCGCCGGCCGGGTGCGGGGAGTAGTGCCAGGGGTCGGTCGGGTCGATGAGGACCGGGACCCGGAAACCGGGTGCCTGCGCGCCGGCCTGGGCCGACGCCGAGGCCGACGCAGTCGTCATCGTCGGCAGCGCGGCCGGGCCGGCGGCATGCGCGGTCGGCGCCGAGGCGAACGGCAGGGCGCTGCCCGCCGTCGCTCCCACGAGCGCTGTGAGGGCCGCTCTGCGGCTCGGTGAGGACTTCGGTGCGGACATGCGAGGGCTCCCCCTGGTGCGGAAAGAAACACAGGACCGGACGATCTTGCGATGAGGGACCTTACCCAGCTCCTCGGTTCACGGCTCGTCGCGGTCGAGCGTCCGGTTCGGGGTGGGGCGCGGGAGCCGTCGGAACTGCTCCGACGGGCGGTTGTGGAGGCGCCGGCCCGGACGCGGGGAGGTGCCGGGTCGCGCTGATGTGGTGACCGGTTCAGTGTCCGGGGCAACCATTTGGCCGTGCCTTGAGTCTCCCAGGTGATCGCATCACGATCACACTGACGAGGAGACCATCATCACCGCCATACGCAAGACCCTGACCGCAGCAGCCGTCGTCGGCGCGGTGCTGGCAGGTTCGGCTGCCTGCGGCACCGTGGAGCAGCTCTCCGCGGGCAGGAAGCTCGACCAGGCCTTCGACGAGCTGGGCAAGGAGAAGACGATCTCCTTCGAGCTCGACCTGGACACGGACGCCGAGACCCTCGAGGCGCTGGACGCCTCCTCCGACCCGGAGCCCGGCGAGGAGATCCCGGACGAGGCCGCCGAGTTGCTCAGCGGCGCGAAGATCAGTGTCACCCTGCAGTCGAAGAAGCCGATCGGCGAGTCCGGGGAGAAGGACTACGTCGGTATGGCCATGAAGGTCAGCACCAAGGACGGGGATCTCGTCGAGTACCGGATCGTCGGTGACTACACCTACATCCGCTCCGACACGGATTCCCTCGGGAAGGCGCTGGGCGCCCCCGTCCCGTCCGCGGCTGACCTGCCTCCGGACGCCGGCGGGCTCAAGAAGGTGCTCGAAGGTGAGTGGGTGAAGATCGACACCAAGGAGATGGAAGAGGCCGGCGGCGCGATGGGCGCCGAGCCCGGCACCGAGCCCGAGCCGCAGCCCACCCTCGACGCCAAGACGCAGAAGAAGCTGGTGGAGGCGCTCCGTAGGACCATCGCCGGCGAGGTCGACTTCAAGTCCGCCGGGGAAAAGGACGGGTCCGAGCACATCACCGCCACCGCTCCCTTCCGAACCCTGATGACGGAGCTCTTCGACGAGATCCGTCCGTTCACCAAGGACCTGCCCCCGGGTATGGACCTGCCCACGGACAAGGAACTCGCGGACGCCCCGAACACCGATGTCACAGCCGACTTCACTCTCGACGACGGCGAGCTGACCGAGGTCCGCGTCGACCTCGCCGAGCTGGCCGAGAACACCGAGGTGAAGAAGCTGGGCCTGGTGGTGCGCATGAGCGAGGGCCAGAAGCCGACGGCCCCGACCGGTGCGACCGAACTGGACATCGAAGAGGTCCTGGGTGGGTTCGGCGCCGCGATGACGGGCGACGAGGCCTTCGACGAGGACGCCATGTAGGCATGGCACATGAACAAGGCGTTGCGTGGGCCGGAAGAGGGCACTGACGCCCTTGACCGAAGGCAGCCGGAAACAGCGCAACCCGGGGGCGGCACGCGGCCGCCCCCGAGCCGGCCGGTACCGTCAGGGCTTCTGCGCCGGGGCGAGGAGACGTAGAGGCGAGTGCCTTGCGGCCGGAAACCGACGCGCTCGTAGACGCGGCGGGATCCTTCCCCCGAGTGCTCCAGCCAGACCGACCCGGCGCCCTGAGCGAACATCGCTTCGGTCAGCGCGGCGGTCACCGCGGCGGCGATGCCGCGGCCCCGGTGGGCGGGGCGGGTGCCGACGCCGGACAGCTCTGCGGTGCCCTCGGCCGCAGGGGAGCAGGACGCCCCGCCGAGGACGCCGCCGCCCCGCGGCTCGCGGACGAAGCGCACTGCTCCACCGCTCCGCTGGGTGCGGCGCAGTCGTCCGGCACCCTGTGCGGAGGGCGCGAAGACGCCGCCGAACGCCTCGGCGAGCGCGGCGCCGAGCTCGGCGAAGTCCTCGCCGGTGGCCGGGACCTCCACCCGGAGGTGACCGGAGGGCTGGGGGAGTATCAGCGTGTGGGGCGTGCAGACGAGGTACTCGTGCACAGCCTCCGTGCTGAATCCCGCCGCCCGCAGAGCCGGTGCCACGGCGGGGGCGGCCTGCGGTGCGAACTCCAGACGAGGCACCAGCCCCCGCTCGCGGACGATCCCCACAAGCGCCGCCACGTCCTGCCCGTTCGGCTGGGCATCGGGTAGCGGCGTCGCGCAGTTGAGGTACGGGTTGTCGGTGTCGGGGTGAAGCCGGCGACGAAGCCGTTGGTCTCGACGACCACGGGACGGCGTCGGAGGTCGGTGACGGCAAAGCTCTGGACCTGGTTGTCCATGGCGGGTGCTGACCTCACGAACTCACTGAAGGAGCCCTTGGAACTCAGCGATCGTCACCGTCGCCTCGGACAACGGCGTGGGCGGTGAGCTGCCCCCGGCAAGGAAGCGTGCCCTGATGCCGCGGCTGAACCCCGACATGCTGAACGCCCAGACCGACGTCCCGCGCAGGGCACAGCGCCGTTGAGCGTGCGTGAGGGCACGGTCGGACTGGGCGAGCCCGTCCTCCGAGCGGGGGTCAGGGGGTGGGGGATGCCTGGGTGAGGGCCATCCATTCTCGGACCGTCTCCTGATGCGAACCGGTCGCCGTGCTCGCAGCCACTGCTTCCGCGTCGTCGGCGGAGCACGGCTCTCCCGCTCGGGTGAGCAGGACGAGCGGCCACTCGGGTCCCGCGCCGACGGGCTCTCCGTCGAAGGCGGTCCAGTCCCAGGGCCCGTCGAACCGCCATGCCCGGCCGACGGCGTCGGCGACTTCGTCGCCCGCCTGGAGGAACGCGTAGGGGCGCATCAACAGTTCGAGAGTGAAGGGGATCCCGTCACCGGGGTGGATGGAGTAACCCGAACCGTCGAGATGGCTCCCGTCCGGGAATTCGCGGTAGGACATACCTCGGGGCAGCACGGTGACGGTCCCTGTGGGACGCGGCAGCCAGACCGTCTCCAGCGGCGGGTCATGATGCTCGACGGCCGTCACATGCACCACGGTGGGCGGCACGCCGACCCGGCAGACGTCTCCCGCCTTCAGCTGATCCGGCGGAGGGTCGGTGCGGAACAGCTCGGCCTCCACGTCTGCCGTGGCGCGTCCACCGTTGCTCACACCGAGGGCGACGATCCCGTTCCACTGCCCGAACTCGCACGCGGTGTCGATCTCCCACCACGGCCATCGCACCGACACATGGTCCCAGGTGACGCCTCGCTCGACCCCGGTGACCGTGAACGGGCAGGAGACCGACAGCACGTCACCGGCCCGGAAGTCACCCTCATCCGTCACCCGGCCAGGGTAGACGGGCTTCCAGGAGGTCTCCCCGCCGGCGGGCGATCGCCCGGGACCGCCCCGCAGTCCGTCACCCGGGCCGCTCCTGCCCACCGCTTCGGCGATCGTGGCGGGCCGCGTCCGTACTCGGGCGACGGACGCGCGCCTGTCCCCTGGGTGCCACACTGGAAGGATGGCGGAGACAGACCGGCAGCTCGGCCAGCGGCTGGAGAGGGCCATCGCGAGCCTGCTGGAGCGTCGTGCCGACACGGCTTCGATCTGTCCGTCCGACGTGGCGCGCGAGGTCTACGACGGAGACGACGACGGCTGGCGGGCTCTGATGGAACCGGTCCGCCGAGCGGCCCGGCGTATGGCGGAGGCCGGCGAGGTCGAGGTGACCCAGGGCGGCCGGCCCGTGGCGGAGACCGGGACGCGCGGCCCCGTGCGTATCCGCCGCCCACGCCCGTAGCCGATGCCGACCGGAGTGCCGCGCAGACGCCGGACGATCCCGCTGCTGCCGTACGACGCGCCCTCGCGCGTCCGCTCGTCACGGCGAGCTGTCCGCCGCCCTCGCCGGATGTATGGTCCGGCGCCCATGTGCGAGGGCCGGCGGCGCCCACACGACTCGACGTGGTCCGCCAGGGCGACCGGACCACGGCCACTCGCGGCAGGCACGGACCGGAACCGGCGAGGTCGTCGCCGGAGCTCACCCCGCACTGGACTGCGGCATCGTGGCCAGCAGCTCCCGTACGACCGGTCCCGCCGAGCCGCCGCCGGTGACGCCCTCCTCCACGACGCAGGCCACGGCGACATCGCCGCGGTGGGCGACGAGCCAGCCGTTGTTGTCCTGGTCGTCGGACACCTCGGCGGTGCCGGTCTTGGCCCCGACGCCACCGGGCAGGCCGGCCAGGACCTGGGCGGTGCCGTCGGTGACGGTGGCGCGCAGCAGCGCGCGGAGTTGGCCGACGACCTCCCGTGGCAGCGAGGTGGTCCTGGTCGTGTCCTCGGCGCCCTCGATGAGCGAGGGCTGGTGGAAGGTTCCGGAGACGGCGGTCGCGGTGACCGACGCCATGATCAGCGGGTTGGCCTGGATCCTGCCCTGCCCGATCATCGAGGCCGCCTTCTCGGTCTCGTCCTGGGGGACGGGCACCGATCCGTCGTAGGACGGGACGCCGATGTGCCACTCCTGGCCCACGCCGAAGTAGGTGCGGGCGACCTCGCCGAGCTCACCGTCGCCGAGCCTGTCGCGCAGGCTGATGAAGGCGGTGTTGCAGGACTCCGTGAAGTCCGTGCGGAAGGTCGCGCCGGGGTGGTGGGAGGTCTCGACGTTCTGGAAACGCTTGCCGACGGTGAGGTACTTGGGACAGTTCACGATGTCACCGGGAGCGACGGCGTCCTTCAGCAGCAGGGCACTGGTGGTGACGATCTTCCAGGTGGAGCCGGGCGCGTAGGTGCCGGAGGCGGCGCGGTTGAAGCCGGACGCCGGGGAGTTGGCCAGGGCGAGGATCTCGCCGTCGTCGACGCGCAGGGCGACGAGCGCGGCGTTCCTGCCGCGGGCCCGCGCCGCGAGAGCACGTTCGGCGGCAGCCTGCCAGTCGGCGTCCAGGGTGGTGCGCACCGGCTTGCCGGCGGTGAGGTCCCGATTCTTGCCGAAGGTGGTCTCGGTGCGTTCGACCTCGCCGGTGACCCGGTCGACGAGGTGTACGGCGCCCCGGGGGCCGACGCCGCCCAGATGAGCCAGGACGGGGGAGAGGGAGGGGTGGCGGTCCGCGCTCAGCAGCGCGCCGTGGCGGTCGGTGGCTTCGACGGACCGGGCCTCCTCGCGTTCGAGGCGGAATTTCGCGGTGCCGCTCAGCCGCGGGTGGATCAGCGACAGTGTCCAGTCCACCTTCCAGGAACCGTCGTCCTGCTCGCGCAGCGGCAGTGCCGACCGGTACGACCAGATGCCCAGGCCGGTGACGGGCATCCGCGCGGTGAAGGGGACGGTGACCGTGCCGTCCCCGTTCTCGACGGGGCCGGCCGTGGTGAACTCGGGCCCCTCGATGTCGAGTCCATCGGTGAAACTGTCCAGCACCTCCTGGGCGGTGCCGGGTCTGGTGGTGCGGGCCGCGGCGCTCGGCAGGCGGTTCGCGGACCAGTCGGCGAGGAACGCCCGGGCCTGCGCCTCGGCCGCGGGATCGGGGCCGTCGGCGTCCGCGAAGGGGCCGAGGCCGGCGGCGTACGCGACGACGGTGGCGGCCGCGGTCACCAGGCCCGTGAGGGCGAGGGCCCGCAGCCCCCGGGAGGGCGGTCGGTTTCCGTGCCGCCGTCCGTCTCGTCGTTCGTTTCGGGGTCCGTCCACATGAACAGTCATGCCGCTGAGCCAAACAGCCGCCCACGGGGTGCGTCCAAGACCCGTCTCGTCTCGTGTCGCGCGCCCCGGCATATGGGTGCAGGTCGTGGAGCCGGCACGGTGCCCGGAACGTCCGGCGCTGTTGCGGAACGGTCACGCGGGGCGGGCGCCCGTCATCCGTACACCACCGACCACGGGCGGGGTGAGTCGTCTTCCGGGCGGGTGCCCAGGTGGCGCGGTGCCGCGGTGTGCCGGCGGGCGAGGACGTCGGCGGCGAGTTCGGCGAAGCGGGGGGCCGCGGGGTGGGCGGCGCGGCCGGCGGGCCAGGCGCCGCTGACGCGCAGGGTGAGGGGGCGCCGGGCGAGGGGCCGCCAGGCGACGCGCGGCTCCTTGCGGGCGGCCGGCCCCTGGTCGAAGGCCACGCCGTGCTCCGCGGTCACCAGGGCGAGCAGGAACTCGGGGTTGGAGGCGTGGCGCACCCGGCCCGGGACGAAGCCCTCGGCGCGGCACACGTCGAGGACCGTGTCGTACCAGCCGGGGGCGTGGGCGCGCGGGAACAGCACCAGGTCGTGGCCGGACAGCTCGGCCAGCCGCACCTCCGGCAGCCGGACCAGCGGCGAGGTGCGGGGCAGTACGACACCGAGGTCCAGCGGGACCTCCGGGCCGAGCAGCAGGCCGGTGGCGTCGACGGGGTGCTGCACGAGTCCGGCGTCCAGTCCTCCGCTCGCCAGCAGCCGCACCTGTTCCTCGGTGCTGACCTCCTGGAGGTCGACGGTCAGCCCGGGGGCCTGCTCGGCGCAGGCGGCGAGCAGCGCGGAGAGCACGGCGGCCGTGGTGTCGGGCGGCACTCCGGCGCGCAGCGTGCCGAGGCCGCCGCCGGCGGCATGGCGGGCCACCGTGCGCAACCGCTCCTCGCGGGCCAGGAGTTCACGGGCCTCGTCCAGCAGCACGGCTCCGGCGGCGCTCAGCCGTACGCTGCGCTGCGAGCGGTCGAACAGCTCGGTGTCCAGTTCCTTCTCGAGCCGGCGGATCGCCTGGCTGAGTGGCGGCTGGGCCATACCGAGCCGCTCGGCGGCCCGGCTGAAGTGCAGCTCGTCGGCTACGGTGACGAAAAGTCGCAGGTGGCGTAGGAGATCCACGATCATGACCTTACGCGATGGGCCCGGGGAGGGGAACGGCAGTGATCGAGGAGCGGATCCGGCGGATCTTCGCGGACGCCGGCTGCACGGGGCAGTTGCACGCGATTCCGGTGACCGGGGACGGGGCGGGTGAGGCAGAGGTGGCCGTCGGGGCGGACGAGCCCGTGGTGATCGCGTCGATCTTCAAGGTGCTGCTGGTGCTGGAGTTCGCCCGGCAGGTCGCCGACGGTCAACTGGATCCGCGCGAGCGGGTGTCGGTGCGCGAGGCGGACCGGCTCGGCGGGTGGGGCACCGCCGGCTGCCTCGACGACGTGGAGCTGTCGCTGCGCGACCTGGCCCACTTCGCGATGTCCGTCAGCGACAACACGGCCGCCGATCTGCTGCTGTCCCGTGTCGGCCTGGACACCGTACGACTGCTCGCCAAGGAGCTCGGGCTGGAGCGGACGCACATCGTGGGCGGGCCACGGGACCTGTTGCAGGCGCTGCTCGCGGAGGTCGGGGCACGTGACGAGCGGGAGTTCGCCGTGCGCTGGGCGCGACTGCCGGACGAGCGCAAGCGGCGGCTCGCGGTACTCGACCCCCGGCACACCACCGCGAGCACGCCCCGTGAGATCACCCGGCTGCTCCGGCTCGTCTGGAGCGACGCGGCGGGAGCGCCGGAAGCGTGCGCCTTCGTACGGGACTTGATGAGCCGTCAGGTGTTCCGTCACCGGCTGGCGTCCGGCTTCCCGCCCGGGGTCGCCGTCGCCGCCAAGACGGGCACCCTGCCGGGCCTGCACATGGAGGCCGGAGTCACCCGCCACCCCGACGGCCGTTGCTACGCCGTCGCCGTGTTCGCCCGCACCCATGACCTCACCGCCTCCCTCGCCACGGTGGACGCGGCGATCGGCCGGACGGCGGCACTGGCGGTCGGGCGGCTGAGGGGCGAGGCGCCGAGAACCCCGGCCTGACCGGCGCGACACACCTCGTGACCGGACCTCATATGCGATCACGTATGGCGGGGGCGTGCATGCGGTCTTGGACAGGGGACTCTGCGCCCTGCTCTGCTGACGGCATGACCCAGCAGACACCCTCCTTCCACCGCCGTACGGTGCTCCGCGGGGCCGCGCTCGGGGCGGCCACGCCACTGATCGGCACGGCCGCGGGCGCGTCCGCCGCGCCCCACGACCGGCGCGCGGGCACCGCCTCGTTCCGCTGGCTCGGCACGACCGGCTGGCGCATCGACGCCGGCGGCCGGACCGTCCTGTTCGACCCGTACCTCACCCGGTTCCGCACGGGCCTGTACGACGGCGCCTTCGACCCGCGCACCCCGCTGCGCACCGACCCGCCGGTCGTGGACGCGCACATCGGCACGCCGGACCTCGTGCTGGTCAGCCATTCCCACTGGGACCACCTCGCCGACGTCCCGTACATCGCCCGGACCACCGGCGCGCGCGTCGTCGGGACCGAGACGACGTACCACCTGCTGACCGCACTGGGCGTGGACGCGGGCCAGATCTCCGTCGTCAAGGGCGGCGAGGTGCTGGACTTCGGGGACGGGATCGTCGTCGAGGCCGTGCCCAGTCTGCACAGCCGCAACAAGAACTGCGCCTACTTCGCCCCCGGCACACTGCACGCCCCGCCCGCGACCGCCCCCCGCACCATCGCCGACCTCCCGGAGGGGGACACCCTCGCCTACCTGGTCAGCACAGGCGACGGCGGCCCGTCGGCGTACCTCATGGGCGCCAGCGACTTCGACGAGCGCGCGGTACGGCACCTGCGCCCCGATCTCGCCATGATCGCCGTGCCCTCCAGCACCGCCACCCACCGCTACGTCCCTCGGCTGCTCCGGGCGCTCGGCCACCCCGGGGTCGTGGTCCCCGTCCACTGGGACAACTTCGAACGTCCCTTGACCGAGCCCCCGGTCCGTGACCCGGAGATGCGGATGGACGCCTTCCTCGCCGAGGTCGCCGCCACCTCACCCAGGACGCGGACCGTGGTGCCGGACTACCGGACCGTGTACGACGGCACCATGCGGGCGAAGGCCGTCGAAGAACCTGACGTGGTGTCACGTGACGCGCACCAGCCGCCGCGGACGCCCTGACCGGGCCGGGCCCCCGGCGTTCACCGTCGTCGCGGTGGGCGGAGACGCCGGCTTCGGCGCGCATCCTGGGTGTCAACGGTCTTCAGTCATCCGGTTCCGCTCCTCGAGCCGCTGATGCCGGCGGCCGGTCCAGCCGACGGCCGACCAGGCGGTGAAGAGGAGGCCGGCGGTGACGAAACCTGCGACGGTCTCGGTGTAGACGAGCGTGAGCAGGACTGCGATCAGCGTGATCGTCCCGGCCGACGACGTCATGAAGGAGTCGGCACGCAGGACGCCGCGCAGCAGACGTGAGGGTGAGGCTTCGGTCATGGCGGGTCCACTCTCCCGAACGGCAAGGACTGGCAGCGCGTGCCCATCCTGGGCACGGCGGCCGATCTCTCGCCAGGGCTTTCTCTCGTGGAACCCCTTCGTGGCCGCGCTCAGGCGAGGGTGGAGATGCAGAACGGGTGCCCCGCGGGGTCCAGCAGCACCCGCCACCGGCCGGGGTCCGGCTGGAGGTCGGGCTTGACGGCCCCCAGGGCGAGGAACCGGGCCTGGGCGGCGTCCAAGTCGTCGACGCCCACGTCGATATGGGCCTGCTTCTCCTGCGCCGGGTCCGGCCAGGTGGGCCGTCGGTAGTCGGCCAGCCGGTTGAATCCCAGCCCGGCCGCGCCCTCTTGGCCGAGCAGGACGAAGTCGTCGGTGGAGTAGACGACGGGCAGGCCGAGAGCCTCGCCGTAGAAGCGGGCCAGTTCGGCGGGGTCGGGGCAGTCGAAGGTGACCGCCGAGTAACGAAACGTGGACGCGGAGGCGTTGTCCGTGCTCATGGGGAAGACGCTACGACGTGACCAGGACAGATCCGGTCCTGGTCATATGGAAGACTTCGGCGCGTGATCACCGCATCCGCCCGCCTGCTGCGTCTCGTCTCGTTGCTGGCCGCACGGCCGTCGTGGACCTGCGGTGAGCTGGCCGGCCGGATGGCGGTCACCGAGCGCACCGTGCGCCGGGACATCGCCAAGCTGCGTGAACTGGGCTACGCCGTCGAGTCGGAGCCCGGCCCCTGGGGCGGTTATCGCCTCCGTGCCGGGTCCCGCGTGCCGCCGCTGATCCTCGATGACGAAGAGGCACTCGCCGTGGCCGTCGGGCTGCGCGAAGCGGCGCTGAGCGGCGCTCTGGGCGGTGACCAGGCCGCGCTGTCGGCGCTGCTGAAACTGAGACAGGTTCTGCCGCGGCGGATCGCGGACCGGCTCGGTGAGATGGACGCCGCCGTCGTCCACACCCCCAGGCCCGACGAGCCCCAGATCACGCCCGGCATGCTGCTGGAGCTCGCCGCCGCCTGCCGCCGGGGCGAGCGCGCCCGCCTGTCGTACCGCGACCGGGAAGGACGAGCCACGGTCCGGGACATCGACCCCTACCGCCTGGTCCACACGGGCCGCCGGTGGTACTTCGTCGCCCGGGACGTGACGCGCGGGCAATGGCGGACCTTCCGGGCCGACAGGGTCGCGTCACCGAGTCCCTCCTCCGGGACGCCGCGTACGAGCTGGGGCTCGTCCCCGAACAGCCCGCCGAGGAGTGGACCGGTGTGGTCATCGACATCACCGATGCCCACGGGGAGCGCCTGCACAGGGAATGGAGCCACGAGGAGATCGCGGCGGCCTCGGACCGCGCACGGGCGCAGGCGGACGCGCCCGTCGTCATCACCTACGACGAGCCGCCGCGCACGGATCGTTCGCCGCACGAGACAGGTGAGTAGAGGGCGGCGCCCTCGCCTTCCTGCGCAAGGGACTTGCCGCCACGAAGAGGCCGGCCCGGTTCGCCGCGGGCCGGGCCCGGGGTCAGCGGGTGGGGCCGTGGCCGAGCTGGCCGAGGGCCAGGTCGAGCATGTCGGCGAAGAAGTCCGCCGCGGCGGCGTCGATGCACAGCGGCGGTTTGATCTTGAGGATGTTGAGGTGGTCGCCGGTGGGCTGGACGATGACGCCGAGGTCGAGCATGCGGTCGCAGAGCTCGGCGGTCTCCTGTGTGGCGGGCTCCAGGGTGACGCGGTCCCGGACGAGTTCGAGGCCGAGGTAGAGGCCCGAGCCGTGGACGGTGCCGATGATGCCGTAGCGGTCCGCCAGTGCCTGGAGCCGGCGCTTCAGATGGCCGCCGACACGCACGGCGTTGCCCTGGAGGTCCTCGTCGCGCAGCACGTCGAGGACGGTGAGGCCCACGACGCTGGAGACGGGGCTGCCTCCGGTGGAGGAGAAGAAGTAGCCCTGCTCGCGGTACCGGTCGGCAACCGCCCTGGAGGTGATGACGGCGCCGAGCGGGTGCCCGTTGCCCATGGCCTTGGCCACACAGACGATGTCGGGGACGACCTGTTGCTGCTCGAAGCCCCAGAACCAGTGACCCAGGCGGCCGTAGCCGACCTGGACCTCGTCGGCCACCGCGAGGCCGCCGTGACGGCGTACGGCCGCGTAGACCTGGGCCAGATAGCCGTCGGGCAGGGCGACTCCGCCGGCGTTGCCGTAGAAGGTCTCGCCGATGAACGCTCCCGCCGGACGCCCTGCGGCGGCCAGCTCGTCGATGACCGCGACGGCCTCGGGCGCGTAGCGCGGGGCGTCGGCCCCACGGTGCCTGCCGCGGTAGGAGTTGGGCGAATCCACGGTATGGACCCAGTCCGGCCGGGTGGCCAGGGCGTTGGGGTTGTCCTGGAGGGAGGTGGACACCGCGTCGGAGGCGTACGTCCAGCCGTGGTACGCCTCGCGCAGCGCCACGACGTCGGGCCGGCCGGAGGCGCCGATGGCCAGCCGAAGGCCCAGGTCCACCGCCTCGGAGCCCGAGTTGACCAGGAACACCGTGTCCAGGGGATCGGGGAGGAGCGCGGCGAGGCGTTCGGTGAACTCGACCACCGCGGCGTAGTGGAAGCGCGAGTTGGTGTTGAGCCGTCGCAGCTGCCGGGAGACCGCCTGCTCGACCCGGGGGTGGGCGTGGCCGAGCGGGGTGACGTTGTTGACGATGTCGAGGTACGAACGGCCGTCGGTGGACAGAAGGTGGTGGCGCCAACCCCGCTCGATGCGGGGCGGGTCGGCGTAGTAGTGCCCCTGTACGGTCGCGAACACGGCGTCGCGCCGGGCGAGAAGGTCACTGCGCCGGGTACGGCCGGTGGCCGGGAGGCCGAGGAGCGGGGCGGGGTCGGCGGTCAGCGCGAGCCAGCCGGGGGCGTGTTCGGGACGGATCAGGGGAGGGACGGCAGGGCCGTCGGCGTCGCGCAGGGCGAGGCGCACCCGGGCTCCGGCGGGAAGGTGTGCGATGTCCTGGCCCGCCCGGACGGATACGCCGGGGGTGACCGTCGGCCGGACCGTGCGCGGGAACGACAAGGTCAGCACTTGAGAGCCGTGGGCCACCTCCACCTGCCCCGAGTCCGCCACGAGGACCGTTCCCTCGGTGGGACTCTGCGCCACGGTGGCCCGGCCGAGCCACAGGTCGATGCCGGTGGGCACGGTGGCGGCGGAAACGGCTGACATTTCCGGTGCTTCGGTGAGCCGTGGCTGGGCGTACCGGGTGGCGACCGCGCCTGCCCCGTCCGCGAGCGCGGCGGCCGCCAGCCGGGCCTCGGTGCCGGCGTCGGTCCAGGCTCCGTCGTCCATGGAGTCGGCTTCGGTGGACAGGTCGACGACGGCGATGTCGGCGGCGGCCAGGTCCCGCAGGAGAGGGTGCGGAGGTGAGTCGGTGCGCGTGGGTGCGTCGGCCAGCCCGGCCGCGTCCTTGACGAGGTGGGTCATCACCGGGAGGGGCAGGGCGGTGGCCTGCTCGAATATGCGCCACTCGCGGTCGAGGGCCGCCCTGGCGTAGCTGTTGTCCTCGTCGACGGCGGCCTGTTGGCGTCCGCTGACGACCAGACCGGCGGCGCGCAGGACGACGAGCGGCCACAGCGCCTCCGCCTCCGCCGCGCTCAGGGGCCGGACGGCGTGGAAGGCGCGGACGGCCGGCAGCACGTGGTGGGGTTCGATGCCGTCGTGGTGGAGCATCGAGGAGACCGTCACGGCCAGCTCGCCGACGGCCCAGCTCGTGGTCACGTCACCGAAGTCGATCACGCCGTCCGGCATCGGGGGCCGGCTGCCGGGCGTACGGATCAGATTGTCGTCGGTGAGATCCAGGTGCACGGCCTGCGAGGGCAGTGCGCCGGCGACCTGCTGCACGCGTGTCCAGGCACCGGCGGTCGCGGTGCGGACGGCGGCGCGCCGGTCGGGTTCGTCGATGTACCGGGCGAGCCTGGCGACGACACGGTCCGCGTGGCGCAGGTCCCACTGGAGTACGCGATCGAGGCCCGGGTGCCGGAAGTCCCGCAGTGCGGTGCCGACCTCGCCGGCGATCGTGCCCATGGCCGCCACGGTGCCGGGGGACAGGTGGCGGGGTCCCGAGAGGGTCCCGCCGGGCAGGTGGCGCAGCAGTCGCGCGACGGCCGGCCCGCTGTCGGTGTCCACCTCGGTACGCAGGGGGGAGCCGTCAGGACGTCGTAGCACGGTGGCGGTGCGCAGTTCGGGGTGTGCCGAGGAGACCAGGTCGGCGGCGGCGTCCTGGGCCTCGATCTCCACCGCTCCGAAGGCGGGGTTGGCGATCTTCAGAACGGCCAGGGCGGTCCCGTTCTCGTCGCGCAGCAGGAAGTTGGCGTCCTGCTGGCTTCCCAGCGGTTCGGCGCGTGCAGGGCACCCGAGGTGCTGGGCTGCGATGCGCTCGGCGTCGGCCGTCGTCACGCGCGGTGCGGGAAGGGCGTCCTCGGTGAAGAAGTCGATGGTGCGGTGCTCGTCGTGCGGCATATGAGTTCCTCGGCTGGTGCGGGCGGGCCGACTGGGGTGCTTCGGTGCTCTCAGTCGACGTTCCACAGGAACCGGTGGGTGTGGATTCCGAAGTAGGGGAAGTTCTCCACGGACGCGACACCCTCTACGGGCCGCACGACATCGTTGATGAAGTCCAGAAGGGCACGGGGCCGGGGGCACACGACCTCCGCGAAGAGATCGAAGCCGCCGGACGTCAGGACCGTGTACACGACTTCGTCGTGCCGGGCCAGCTCGTCGGCCACCGCCCGCGGGTCGCCGTCGACACGCAGGCCCAGGAGCGCCATCGCCTGCTGCCCCATGGTCATCGGATCGGTCACTCCGACGACCTGGACGGCCTTCGTGTCGATCATGCGCTGCAGCCGGAGCCTCGCCGCCGACGGCGACAGGCCCACCTTCGGCCCCAGTTCGGCATACGGGATCCGGCCGTCGATCTGCAGCTCCCGCAGGATGGCCCGGTCGATGTCGTCCATGCAGCACCTCTCGCGTCTGCCTGAACGGCAGTCGTCGCGCTTGTTTCAAGCACACTGCCCGATCCCTGTGCTCGAATCAAGTGCCGAGACTGCCGAATCACGCGCGTTCCGTGGGTGCTGCGCGCGTGAAAGCGTGAGTCGAGACGGCTGACTTCCGCCTGCTCAGCTGGTGGTATCCCGTCCGGTGGGGCGGCCCGCCTGCATCGCCCCTTGGGGCGTCGCACGTTCCGGCGTGCCTCGGTGCGAGGCCGCGGCGCCGGTGGCGGCCGTGGCCGTGAAGTGGTCCAGTGTGCCGGTGAGGTCGAGGAGCCGGGTGAGTTGCGCGGGCCGGTCGTCCAGGTGCAGACGGGTGCCAGCCGCGGCGGTGCGTCGGCCGATCATGAGCAGGACGGACAGCCCCGTGGAGTCCACCACGCCGACCTCCGCGCAGTGCAGGTGCAGGTCCCTCAGACCCGGCCGGGCCGACAGCTGGGCGGTGACCTCGTCCAGGAGGAGTTCCGCGCTGTCGTAGTCGAGATCCCCGGTGATCTCTATGCGGACTGTGTCGTCGGTGTCGACGGTGGTGAGGTGCAGTGCGGGGGGCAGCGTCATGCGGGGGTTCCAGCGGTGGGGTGGGTGGTGGCCAGGGCTTCGGTTCCGCGCTGAAGGGTGCGGACCGCCCGGGGGAGGTCCTTGAGCTCACGGGCGAAGAGGGTGAGGGCCGGCGGCAGCGACTGCGCGGGCACGCCGCGCGCCTGGAGGATGTGGGCGGTCCAGGTGATGAACCCGGTGAAGAGGTCTTCGTCGCCGACGTAGAGGGCGGTGGCGAGGAAGTCCACGGTGTGCGCGAGGTCTTCGGCCGTGCGCTCGCGCTGTATGTCGTCGTACGCGCGCAGGGCGGGGAACTCGTCCTGCAGGGCGAGGAACACGGCCCGCACCAGGCGGTCGCGGCTGCGGGCGACCATCGTGTATTCCTGGTCGGCCAGGTGCGGCAGGTCGTCGACCTGCTGATGGTGCGCCTGCGGTCGGGGCAGCGGCCCCTCGCTGAGCCGGTCGGCCGCGGCGCGGGCATCGGGAGCCCAGGCCTGCGCACCGAGCAGCCGCGCGTAGCGGCCGTCGGGGCCGAATGCGGCGCCGCCGACCAGGACGGGGACGCCGACGGCCTGGCATGCGGTGATCGCCGCGTGCGCGGTGGGCAGCCGGGTGACGATCGAGCTGGACAGGGCGACCACGTCGGCTTTCGTGGTGTGCAGATGGGAGATCAGATGCGGAGCCGGGACCTGCGCGCCGAGGTAGTCGACGTGCCAGCCGCGCAGCTTCAGCACCTCGGCGACCAACCGGGCGGGCAGCGCGTGCCATTCACCGTCCACGCAGGCCACCGTGATGCGGCCCCGATGGACAGCGGTGCGGGCCGCGGGGTGCAGGGCCAGCGCGGCGACGGCACGTTCCGTGATGGACGTCGCGGCGTGCTCCTGGGCGACACTGATGCGGTTGGCGGCCCATTCCTCACCGACCCTGCCCTGGACGGCGGCGATGACGTCCAGGAGGACGGACTCGGGGTGGACGCCGTCGTCCACGGCGTGTACGACGAGGTCGGTGGCGGCGTGTTCGTCTCCGGCCGTCACGGCGGTCCACAGCCGGACGGACAACTCGCGCACGCGGGCGCTGCCGGAGAGGCGGGACGGGGTGCTCGTGCTCATGCGGTGTACCTGCCCCGGGTATGGCCGTCCACCGCGCTGAGATGATGCGTGCGCGGGGCCGAGATGGCGAGGACCGCCATGTCGTCGTGACTGCGGTCGCCCAGCCACTGGGAGGCGAGCATCTGGACGTGCTCCACGATGCCCTCCGCGGGCATGCCGACGCATCCGGCGAGAGCACGCTTGAGGCGCTCCTCCCCGAAGACACTGTCGCCCAGCGGGCCGCCCTTGGCCTCGGTGATTCCGTCCGTGTACAGGACGCAGGACTCCCCCGGGGCGAGGGTGACGGCCGTGGTGCGGGCCCGGACTTCGGGCAGCACCCCCACCAGGGTGCCGCGGGTGTCGGCTTCCTCGACGGTGCCGTTCGTCCGGACGATCAGCGGGCTCGGGTGGCCGGCGCTGGTCAGCCGTACGTCGACCCCGTTCTCCCTGCGGGCGGCGGAGGCCAGGACCAGCGTCGCGAAGCGGGTGTGGCGGGTGCTCAGCAGTGCGGTGTTGAGCAGGCTGAGCATCCGCTGGTGGTCGTCGGCCAGGGGCAGCAGGGCGTGCAGGGTGTTGCGGATCTTGCCCGTGAGGACGGCCGCCTCCAGGCCCTTGCCGCACACATCGCCCAGTGCCACCAGCGAGGGCTCACCCTCCACGGCCGCGGGATGCAGGTCGTAGAAGTCCCCGCCGATGCGCTCGTGGTCCGCTGAGGGGCGGTAACTCCCGGCGAAGTCGACCCCGGAGATCTGGTGCAGCGCGGGAGGCAGCAACTCCCGCATGAGCACCTCGGTGACGGCCGTCTGCTCCGCGTACAGACGGGCTGCCGACATCGCCGCTCCCGAGCGCGCGGCGAACAGGCGGGCGAAGACCTCTTCCTCCTCCGTGAAGGCGACGCTGCCCTCCTTGCGCAGCAGGACCAGCGCACCGGCCGGGACACCGTGCCCGGGCAGCGGAGTGATCACTATGGCGCCGACGGGGCCGAAGCCTTCGGGGATCATCCACGCCGGGGCGGCGGCGGGATCGATCCACCGGGACGGCACCGGCGGAAAACCGCGCAGGGCTTCAGCCAGCCCGGGTACGGCGTCGGGGGCCACCGCCTTCTGCGCGGT
Organism: Streptomyces sp. NPDC053367; assembly: GCF_044545925.1. Taxonomy (NCBI): domain Bacteria; kingdom Bacillati; phylum Actinomycetota; class Actinomycetes; order Kitasatosporales; family Streptomycetaceae; genus Streptomyces; species Streptomyces sp. NPDC053367. Next base: position 540,155 of record NZ_JBITYN010000002.1, read on the forward strand.
GACGGGTGTCCCGCCGCGCACGCAGGTCACCATGGGCAGCCGGTGGCCGCGGGCCGGCGCGATGGCCAGGGCCGCGTCGGCGAGGTTCTCGGCGGCCAGTTGCGCGGTCACGTCCATGCAGCGGCCCAGGTTGAGGGAGGACAGCAGAGTGCTGGACGCCCTCGCGAGGAACGCCGTCCGCTCCCGCTCCATGTGCAGCGCCTCACGGGCGAGTTGGTGATCGGTGTCGTCCATCAGCCACCACGCCACCCTGCCGTCGTCGCGCACGCTGGGGTAGGCCGCGAAACGCCGCCCCTCGATCACACCCGACGACGACACGCCCCGCTCCTGCACCGCTCGAAGGCCGGGCGCACGCATCTCCAGGTGCGCCGCGGCCAGCCAGGGCGGGACCGCATCGGCCAGAGGCGTCCCGGGGCACGCCGCGGGCAGAAGCGTCTGTGCGGCGTCGTTGCGCTGCACTACGAGACCCGTCGCGTCAGCCACCAGAACCGGGTAGGGGGCACTGCCCCACGGGAAGTCCGGCTCCGCGCCTGCGGAGGTCTGGGCTCGGGTAAGAACCAAGAAACGAGGACCCGCTGAGCGAATCCCTCACCTCACCCTCCAAAGGGGATCGTTGTCTTCCTGCAACGATCCCCCACGCGGCGTCCGTCTGGCAACCGGCCCCCTGTCGAAGGCCGTCATCTGCACACATGTGAAGATCGCGTGTGCGCGCACGGGAATCCATGGACGTCACTGATGCAGATCAGGCGGCCGGCGCCGTGAGCGATCGCCCTCCCGTGTCGCCTTCCTCACACACATGCGGATCACGTGGCCGGGGACGGGCCCCCGCCGGGACAGCGGGGAACGCCTCCTCGACGGATCGCGTGGCCGGGGTCCGCATACGCCCGAGGGGCACTAGATTTGGTGCACTCCACCCTCGGTGGAGCAGCACGCAGCCATCGGTTGGAAGGTATCGGAGGGCAGAGCTGTGGCCGTGGCACCGGACGACGCCGCGGAGCGGGCAGCGGAGGGCCTGGCCGTCGTGTGCGCGTACGTGGAGGAGATCCGCGCCGACCTGCGGGGCGGCTCACGCGACGGCGACGCCCCGCTGGAGCGGGTGCTGACCGCCGCCCGCACCGGCGAGGACATCACCGGCCCGCTCGACGCCCTGCACCGCGCCCTCCAGAGCCACGGCGACCCACTGGGACTCCACGGCTACGAGGGGGGCACCACGACCGTGCGGTCCGTGCAGGCGATCGGCATCAGCGCGAACGTCCCGGGCGAGACGGTGTACCTGTGTCCGGACGGGCGGTGCGTGCGGTACTGGTGGCGGACGGGCGACGCGCCCGTTCCCAGGTGCGCGATCACCGGCGACGGCCTGCGCAGGGACCGGCTCTAGGCCGTGGTCACCGGCTTCCTGTCCGAGTTCGGGAAGAAGCTCGCCGAGCGGTGGTTCTCCGCGCTGGTGCTGCCGGGTGCGCTGTTCCTGGCGGTCGCCGCCGCGGCCCGCACCCTCGGTCACGGCCATCCGGCCGACCTGTCCCGTCTGGCGGACCAGGTCACCGCCTGGGCCGGCGCGCCGGCCGTCCGGGGCGCCGGCGGCCAGGTGGTGCTGCTGGCCGCGGCTCTCGCCGCCGCGGCGGTGGCCGGTCTCGCGGCGCAGGGACTGGGTGTCCTGGTCGAACGCCTCACGCTGTCCGCCGGCTGGCGGGACTGGCCCGGACCCCTGCGGCGCGGCGCCGGCCGCCTCGTCGCCCGCCGCCTGCGCCGCTGGAACGCCGCCGCAGCCCGGTGGCACCGGCTCAGGGAGGAAGCCGCCCTAGCGCGTGCCCGGGGCCGGCGGGCCGACCCATCCGAACGCCACGCCGCCCACCGGGCCATGACACGCATCGCCGCGGAAGCCCCCGGCAGGCCCACCTGGTGCGGCGATCGGCTGAACGCCGTGGCCGTCCGCCTCGAGCGGGAGACGGGCGTCGACGCGGCCGTCTGCTGGCCGGACATATGGCTGATCCTGACCGACGCCCCGCGTGCGGAGATCACCGCCGCCCGCCAGGCCCTCACGCGCGCCACCACCCTCACCGCATGGGCCGTGCTGTACCTGCAACTGGTGTGGTGGTGGTGGCCCGCCGCGGCGCTGAGCGCGGTCCTCGGCCTCACCGGCTGGCGCCGCACCCGCGCCGCCACCGACGCCTATGCCGTGCTGCTGGAGGCCGCCACCCGCCTCCACCTTCGCGAACTGGCCGACCGTTTGGGCCTGGACACCACCGCAGCGCCGAAAGCCCTCGGTGAAGCCGTCACCCACCACCTCGCGCCGGGGCCGCCACCGCCGCCACCCTGACCGGCGCCGAGCACATCGGATCCGCGCTCGCACGGCGACACGTCGCCCGGGCTCCGCACGGCCGAGCGCTCGCTGTCGTCCTGACGGTGAAAAGTACGCCGGATCGGGGGAGTTCGGGGAGTGACGCGTAGTTCCGTGCCGTGCCGCCGCTAGCATCCCGTCCACCGGACGATGAGACAGAGCGAGCCGTGAGGGCGACATGCGCAGGAAGAACTGGTCCGCGGAGCTGGCACGCCTGCGGCGGGTCAACAGCTGCGGCGACCCCTCAAGGGCCCTGGACCCGCGGACCCTCGACGACGCCGAGCGGCTCGCCGAGCGGCTCCGGCGCGACACTGCGGCACCGACGGGCGAGCAACTGGAGACGCGTTCCGTTCTCGGCTGGTTGCACTGGCACCGGTACCGGGCGTCCCCCCGGGACCAGGGCATGGTGGAGGCGGCGAAGGCCGCTGCCTTTCTGGTCCCGTGCTTCCTCGCGGGCGACGACGACATGCCGGCCCCATTGCTGCCGATGATCACCGAGGCCGCGGCCGGTGATGCCACGCAGATGTTCCGGCAGGCACAGACGGGCCGTGACCCGGAGTTGCTCACCCTGGTCGTCTCGCGGATGCGGCGGATCCTCGCAGCCACTCCCGATGCCCACCCCGACCGAGCGGAGCGGCTGTCGGTGCTCGCCGGTGCCTTCTTCGTCCGGTACGAGCTGCGGCAGGCGCCTGCCGACCTGGACGAGGCCATCGCCTACGGCGGGGAGGCCGTACGAGCGGCACCGCCGCACCACCCGCGACGCAGCGCCTTCCACGGCAACCTGTGGGCCGCGTTACGGCAGAGGTTCGAGCTCACCGGGGCCCGAGCCGACCTGGACGCCGCCATCGCCGCCGGCCACGAAGCCACACGCGCTCTCCCGCCGGGCCGACCGGACCGCGCCCGGCACCTGGGCGTCCTCGCCCAGGATCTCGCCAAGCGGGCCGGTCTGACGCGGGCGCTCGCCGACTTCGACACCGCAGCCGACACCTACCGGCAGGCGGTACGGGCCACTCCGGCCGACGACCGCGCCCGCCGGGCGGCTCTTCTGCACGACCTCGGGCAGCTGCTGGGGCTGCGCTACGCGCAATCCCGGTCGCCTGCCGACCTGGATGCCGCCATCGCCGCCGGGCAGGAGGCACTGTCGGTCCTGCCGGACGGCCACCCCCACCGGACCACCGTCCTGTCCGGTCTGGGCGTCCACGTGCGGAGCCGGTCCGGGACGGGCGGGGCGGCGCTGCGGGACGCGGACGCGGCCGTCGGTATCGCCCGCGCGACGCTGCGGGACACCCCCGCGGGTCACCCGCAACGTGCGCGGCACCTTTATCTCCAGGCCGTCGCACTACGGGTCCGGTACCAGCGGACCGGGTCGGAGGAGGATCTGGCGGCCGCGGCGGACGCCATGCACGCCGCGGTGGACGCCCTGCCGGTGAACGACTCCGGACGCGCCGAACACCTCAACGAGCTGGGGATCGTGCTGCGGATGCGGGCCTTGCGGGAGGCGGGAACGGCGGCGGACGCGGAAGCCGCCGTCAGCACGCACTGTGCGGCGATCCGCGCGCTTCCCGCCGGGCATCCCGACCATCCCTGGTACCAGTCCGTCCTCGGGCAGGCGCTGTTGGCGCTGTACTCGCGGACCCGGTCGGCGCAGGTTCTCGACGACGCGATCGTCATGATGCGCTCCGCTGTCGGCGACATGCCTCCGGGCGACCCCGGTCGTGCGCAGGCGCTGTTCAACCTGGCGCAAGCGCTGGTGACCCGGCTGGCCTCGTACCCGGCCGCCCCGTCCCCCGAGGTGGTGAGGGCCGCTCGGGACGCGGACCGGCAGGCGGTGGCAGCGCTCTGGACGCAGGTGTTCGAGGACGGGTCGGCTGACGTCCGCCTCCGGATCGAAGCCGGCATGAACCTCTCCGGTGCGCTCGCGCTGTCCCGGAGCGATCCCGGGCGGGCCGCTGACGTGGCCGAGGCGGCGGTGCGGCTGCTGCCCGAGCTGGCGGCACGCCGCCTCGACCCAGGAGACCAGCGGCAGGTGCTCGCCCGGTTCCAGGGCCTGTCCGCGAGCGCCGCCGCGATGGCCCTCGACGCCCCCCGCACGCCCCGCTCCCGGCCCGCCGAGCGCGCGCTCCAACTGCTCGAGACCGGCCGGGCCGTACAGCTGAGCCAGGCTCTGGACACCCGCAGCGAACTGAGCGATCTGCGCGCGAAGCACCCCCGACTGGCCGCACGGCTGACCGAACTGCGCGGTCGTCTGGACGAACTCGCCGACGAGCGCGCCCCCGGCGGACGGCTGAGGCAGGACCACGTCGTCCCCGAACGCCACCGGCTGGCCGGCGACATGGCCGCCCTCCTGGCCGAGATCCGGCGACTGGACGGCTTCTCCTCTTTCGGCCTGCCGCCCCGGACCAGTGAGCTGATCGAGGCGGCCTGTGAGGGTCCGGTGGTGGTCCTCAACCACAGCTTCTACCGCGGCGACGCCCTGATCGTCACCGGCAGCGGCGTCCAGCAGGTGGGACTTCCCCTGCTCAGTCCCGAGGCGGTGGCCGGCCAGTACGTCAGTTATCAGCAGGCCGTGCGGGGCACCCTGACCGGCGCGACCCGCGACGAGAGGCGACGGGCGCAGGCGGCACTGGCCGGAGTCCTGCGGTGGCTGTGGGACGCCGTGGCAGGCCCGGTGCTGGACGCCCTGGGATACCGGCAGGAACCCGCAGCCGGCGCGGAACGGCCACGACTGTGGTGGGCCTCGGGCGGCCCTCTGGGGCGTCTGCCCCTGCACGCCGCCGGCCACCACACGGACCCTCCCGGCGACCGGAACCGCCGCACGGTCATGGACCGTGTCGTCTCCTCGTACACGCCGACCGTGCGTGCCCTGCGCTACGCGCGAGAACTGGCCGCCGACCGTCCGCCGGGGCCCGCACGCGCACTGATCGTCGCCATGCCCACCACCCCCGGCCTGCCCCACCAGGGCCGGCTGGACTTCGTCGACGCCGAGGTCGCCAACGTACGGTCCCGGCTGCCCGACCACGTCCTGCTGAGGAACCCCGGGTCCGCCACCGGGGCGGCCGTCCCCGCCGCCGGCACACCGACCAAGGCCGAGGTCCTCGCCCACCTGCGCACCTGCTCCGTGGCCCACTTCGCCTGCCACGGGGACAGCCATCCCACCGACCCCTCACGCAGCCGGCTGCTGCTGCACGACCACAGGCAGGACCCGTTGACCGTCGCAGCCCTGGGCCCGTTGCGCCTGGAGGCGGCGCAGCTGGCCTACCTCTCCGCCTGCCGTACCGCGGACATCGCCGACCCCATGCCCGCCGACGAGGCCGTCCACCTCGCCTCCGCCTTCCAGTTGGCAGGCTTCCCGCAGGTGATCGGCACTCTGTGGGAGGTCGACGACCAGGTCTCCGCCACCATCGCCGACACCTTCTACTCCCACCTGCGTACCGCCGGGAACACCCTCGACACCCGCCGGGCCGCCCACGCCCTGCACAGGGCCGTACGCATGGTCCGCGACGAGTTCCCGCAGACCCCGTCACTCTGGGCGGGGCACCTCCACACCGGCGCCTGAGCGCCACGCCCGGGGGCCGAGGCGGGCCGTACGGCGGAGCCCACGGCCCGGTCGTGCTCCCGGACCCGGCTGCTGCCGCGCGTGGCCCGCCTCCCGGACCGGCTCACACAGAGCGGGGAGGGACGCCTTCCGCTTCCCCGGAGCCGTGCCTCGCCGGCGTACCCGTGCGCCCGACGCGCCCGGCGGCCTACTGCACTTGCCGCCCCGCCACGTCCCCCATCGCGGGAAACACCTCCGCCCCCGCGATGAGACGTGGACTTCGCGTCAAGGGCTATGGCCACGACGTCCGACGTCCTGACCCTCACTCGGATCCCAGGAGGCCCCGTATGGCCGGCAGACACACCGCGCGCACGACCCGAGCCGCCCTGCTGGTGGCAGGCACCCTCGCCCTGACCGCCGCGCACCCCCCGGCGGGTGCCGCGTCCCCGCCCGCCGCCGCTCCCCTTCCGTCCCCGGCGCAGGCTCCCGGCGCGGGCCGTCCCGACGCCGCGCTGCTGCGGGCGCTGCAGCGGGACCTGCATCTGACGCCCACCCAGGCCACGACCCGCCTGGCCAACGAGGCCGAGGCGGGCGCCCGGGCGGGACTGCTGCGCAACTCGCTCGGCGAGCACTTCGCCGGGGCCTGGCTGAGCGGCACCACCTCCGCCCTGCTCACGGTCGCCACCACCCGCGCCGCCGACGCGGCCGCCATCAGGGCGCAGGGCGCCGAGGCCGCGGTCGTCCCCGCCTCGCTCGCGGACCTCCGGGCCGTGAAGCAGCGGCTCGACGCGGCCGTCGACGGCGCCGACGGCGTGAACACGCCGGTGCGCTCCATCGACGTACGCACCAACCGGGTCGTGCTCCAGGCCACCACCCGCGCCGCGGCGGAGGCGCTGATCGCACGGGCGGGCGTGGCGGGCAAGCGGATCAGCGTGCAGCTGTCCGAGCATCGGCCCCGTGCCCTGGCGGACATCGTCGGGGGCGACCCGTACTACATCGACGACACCTACCGCTGCTCCGTCGGCTTCTCCGTGACCAAGGGCGAGCAGAAGGGGTTCGCCACGGCCGGCCACTGCGGGAAGCCCGGTTCGACGACCACCGGGGCGGGCGACGTAGCGCAGGGCACCTTCAAGGCATCCACCTTCCCCGGCAAGGACATGGCGTGGGTGGGGGTCACCGGCGGCTGGACCGTCACCCCGAAGGTGCGGGGCGCGGACGACGCGACGGTCGAAGTCGCCGGCTCGGTGCAGGCGCTGGTGGGGGCCTCGGTGTGCCGCTCGGGCTCCACCAGCGGCTGGCACTGCGGCAAGATCGAGCAGGAGAACGCCACGGTCACCTACGAGGAGGGCACCGTCAACGGGCTGACCCGGACGACGGTGTGCGGCGAACCGGGTGACTCCGGCGGCTCGTACGTAGCGGGCGCGCAGGCGCAGGGCGTCCTCTCGGGCGGCTCCGGGGACTGCACCACTGGCGGCACCACGTTCTTCCAGCCGATCAACGCGCTGCTGAGCGGCTTCGGTCTCACCCTGGTGACCACGGCCGCCCAAGCGACGCCGTCCGCCCCGTCCGCCCCCGACGAGACCCCGGCGGCCGACGCCTGGACCTCCGGCCGGGTCTACGAGGCCGGAGCGACGGTCACCTACGGCGCCGTCCGCTACCAGTGCCTGCAGCCTCACCAGGCGCAGGCGGGCGCCCGGCCGGAGAGCACGCCCGCGCTGTGGCAGCGGGTGTGAACCCGGCCTGAGCGGTCCGGCGTGCGCGGAACCGCCCGCGCGCCGGACCGGCCCGACGGCCGGCGAGTGACACCTGTGCCGTACCGGGTCAGTCGCCGGCCAGCAGCGCGTACGCCGTGGCGATGAAGGGGTCACCGGCCCGGAACCGGCGGGTGCACAGGGCCGCCAACGCGGTCCCGGTGTCGGGCCGGAAGCCCAGGAAGGACTGCTGGCCGAGGGTTGCTCCGCTGTGGAAGTACATCGGGCCGCCGTCCGTCGGGTGCCTGAACCAGGTGAGCGTGTGCGTGTGCCGGTGGCCCAGCCCCCGGCGCAGCACCGGGACGCGCACCGCCCGCAGCGCGCCCTCCAGCGGTGTTCCGGCGGGGTCGAGGTGCGCCTCCAGGAAGGTGAGCAGGTCGTGCGGGGTGGCCCGGACGGCGCCGGCGGCCTGGAACCCGCCCGGGTCGAAGCCGGGGGTGGGCGTACGGCCGTCCTTGCCGTGCCCCACCGCGTCCGTGGCCGGGGTACCTGGCCGCAGCGCGGTGCCGTGAAGGCCGAGCGGGTGCAGGATCTGCTCGGTGACCAGGTCCTCCCACGGCGTACCGGTCTTCGCGGCCAGGGCGTGGCCCAGCACGGCGACCCCGAAGTTGGAGTAGTGCCAGCGGCTGCCGGGCCGGCGCCGGGGCCGTGCCCGCAGGAAGGCGGCGACGACCCGGTCGGCCGGGTAGCGGCCGTAGGGCTGGGTGTGCCAGGCGGGCAGGGCACGCACGACGAAGTCGGCCGGCAGCGCGGGCAGTCCGGAGGTGTGGGTGACCAGGTGCGCGAGGGAGATCGCGCCGGTGCGCGCGGACCGGCCGGGCGCCAGGCAGCCGGCCGCCGACTCGCCGCCGGTGAGCCGCCCGAGCCGGATCAGCCGGGCGAGCAGCAGCCCGGTGAACGTCTTGGAGGCGGACCCGATCTCGTAGCGCAGGTCCTCCCGGGCGGTGGGGGTGGCGAGGTGACCGCCGCAGCGCACGACACGCCTGCCGTGCCGGGACAGGGCGAACACGGCGTCGGGCGCGTCGGCGGCTTCCACGGCGGCCGCGAGCCGCTCCTCGACGTCATAGGGGGCGGCGAACCCGGCCGCGGGCGGTGCTGCCTCGGGCTCCTCGTCGGGCGGTGCCGCCTCGGGCCATGGGGTGCGGGGCGCGCCGGTCATGACGCCTGCGCCAGCTCGCTCAGGGACCGGGAGGTGGCGAGGGTGGAGGCGAACGCGGCGACCAGCGTGGGGTGGTAGACCACATCGAACACCTCGTCCCTGTCCCCGGTCGGCATCGTCCGCAGCGCGGGCATGGCCCCGTCGGGCTCCTGGGCCGCGGCGAACGCCTCCCACGCCCGCTCGTCGAAGGTGGGCCGCGGCAGACAGGCGTCGACCACGAGGAGCTCGCCGAGCAGGTCCCAGCGCCGCAGGTCCAGCCAGTCGTCCAGCCACGCCGGCAGCCACAGGGACAGGTAGTCGGCGGTGTCCGGGGGGAGTCCCTCGGGGCGTTCACCCCAGTCGGTGAGGTGGAAGACCGCGTGGGTGACGTCGTAGGCGGTGTGGCCCTCCACCGTCCACGGCTCGGGCCGGCGGGCCAGCCAGGTCCCGCGGAACGCGTCGGCCTCGGCGGGCCACGGGGTCAGACCGGCGCGGCGCTGGAAGGCGGACAGGCCGAGCCGCCGGGTGGGTGTGGTCTCGAACGCGGACCAGCTGCCGAGCCGGTGGTTCAGCTCGGTGGCACGCTCCACCTCCGGGCAGCGGTAGCCCAGTTCCCTGAAGGCCAGGTGCACTTCGAAGGGGATCGGCGAGAACGGCTCGGTGCGCTGCCCGCGGACGAGCATGCGGCCGCCGTCGAGGGTGTCGCGCCACATGTGGTCCAGGAGCCTGCGGGCCAGGTCGGCCTGACGCGAGCCGGCCACGCCCTCACGGAAGAGCACCTTGCAGACGAGCGCGAGCTCCCCGATCGGCTTGAACCGCTCCAGGAAGCCGACTTCGGGGTCCGCGTCGGGCTCCAGTCGGAAGCCGTCGCGGTGGGCCCACAGCCATTCGAGCGCGCGGACACCCACGGTGTGTATCAGGGCCGTGCCGGTCGTGCGTGTGCCGGTCATGGGTGTGCTCCTTCCCGGTCGTGGGCGGGGCGGCGGCCGAGGGTGAGGACGCCCGCGAAGGCGGCCATGAGGGTGGAGTGGTAGCAGTCGATGAAGGCCGGCTCCCCGTCGCCTCCGCCCGCCTCTTCCGGGATGGCCCCGCTCGGGCGCTGGGCGGCGGCGAGCGCGGCCCACGCGTCGTCGACGGCGGCGCACAGGCCGGGGCCGGTTCCGCCGGGTCCCACGGAATCGGTGTGTTCGGGCCCGACCGGGAGACTCGCGGCCACGGCCACGAGTTCGCAGGCCAGGTCCCACAGGCCCGCGTCCAGGCAGGTGTCGAGCCAGGGCGGCATCCACAGCTCCAGGTAGCCGGCCAGATCGGCGGGGACACCTGGGCCGCCGCGCCCCCAGTCGGTGAGGTGGAAGACGACGTGGGTGAGCGCGTAGCCGGAGAGGCGTTCGAAGGCCCACGGTTCGGGCAGCCCGCCGAGCCAGGTGCGGCCCAGTACGTCGGGGACCTCCCCGTCGGGCCGGCGGCCGCAGTGCCGCTCGGCGAAGAGGACGCCCAGCCGCCGCACCGGCACCTGCTCGACCAGCCGGCGACCGCGCGTCTCGGTCAGCCGGGCGGACAGCTCGACGAAGGGCTCGTAGCGCAGTCCGGCCGACGCGAACGCCGCGTACACCTCCAGCGGATACGTCGAGAAGGGCTCACGGCGCTGCTGTCGTAGGAGCAGCTCGCCCTGGCCGGTCTGCTTCCACGCGAAGGCCAGCAGGTCCGCCGCACGGGCGTGCAGCGCATCCGCCTCGGCGGTGTGGCACAGGGCGGTCGAGCACACCTGGGCGAGCTCGCCGAGCGGTTTCCAGGTCGTGTTCACGGCGCCCGCGCTGTCCAGGGCCTCGTCCGGCAGCACGAACCGTTCGCGCTCCTCGGAGACCCAGGCGAGCGCCGCGTCCACCACCCCGCGCACGTCCGCGGCCGTCATACGGGCACTCCGGTGCGCATCAGGCGGGCCGCTCGCACCTGCAGGGCCACGCACGCGTCGTCGCCGCCCATCAGCTCCACGAAGTCCAGGCCGGCGTCCAGCCCCAGCGTGTCCGGCACGTCCCGGAGCAGCGCCAGCCAGCGCCCCGCTCCGGCGGCCTGCCGCCAGTTCCGGCGGCGTACGGCCCGTACGAAGCCCCGGCTGAGGTCGACCACCCGCTCCTGGGCACCGCGCGCGACGGCGCCGTCCTCGCCCGGCACGGCGAGGGCCGCCAGCAGTGCGAGACGGTGGGTGAGGGTCTGCCAGGAGTCGTCGCGCAGCCAGCCGCCGCCGGGTTCGACGGGTGGGCCCGGGGAGTTGGGGGAACCGAGGTCGTCGGCGGAGAGGGGTGTGCGGGTGAGGCCGGCGTCGGCCCGGCGCAGGGCGCGGTCCATGCCCCAGTGGCTCCAGGCCACGGTGGGGGCCGCGTCCGGACGCGGCGGGAATGCGCGGACGGCCTCCTGAACAGCGGCCCGTTCGGGCTCACTCGGTGCGGTGCCGAAGAGGACATGGGGCAGGAGCAGGTCCGCTCCCAGCACCCGTACGGCCGCGAGGACCACGCCGTTCGCCGTCCCGTCCCGCAGTACGTCGCCGGAGGGGGAGGCGTGGCCGCCGCCGTGAAGGGCGGAGGCCACGCCCGAAGCGAGGTCCTGCACCACGCCCTGCAGCAGGGCGGAGGTACGTGACTGCTCCATGTGATGCTCCCGTCGAGCCGTTCAGCCCTTCTTGGGGCGGGGGGTCGGCGGAGACAGCAGCAGCGTGGTGGTCCCGCCCTGCAGAGCCAGGGCGGCGCATTCCCTGCTGTCGCGGTAGACCCCGTCGGGCTCGGCGGGGTCGAGGACTTCCTCGAGTTCGATGCCGGTGAGTTCGTCGATCATGCGTTCGGTGTCAGGCATGTCGTCATCTCCTTGTCGGTTCCGGCTGGACTTGCCACCACTCCGGTTCACCGATTTTCCCGGGATGATGCAAATTTCCCTTGCATAACTTCTGTCCCTTTTTCAACATCTGACCCGTGTGATGCGTGCACGCCGCGTCCGCCTCGGAGCCGCCGGATGCCGTGCATCCAGCCCGTCGTCTCCTCGCCGAAGTCGCCCTCGCCGTCGACGGTTTCGTCCGTCGCAGCGCGCTCACCCGGCGCGGTCGGACATCCCTCGGGCGTTACGCCGGGGTGGGCGCGTGGGGGGAGCGGAGGACGAGCAGGGTGATCTCGCTGGGGGCGAAGACGCGGAAGGGCGGGCCCCAGAAGCCGGTGCCGCGGCTGGTGTAGAGGAGGGTGCGGGGCCCGTGCCGGCTGAGGCCGGCGACGGCGGGCTGGTCGAGGCGGACCAGGAGGTGGAAGGGCCAGATCTGGCCGCCGTGGGTGTGGCCGGAGAGCTGGAGGTCGATGCCGGCCGCTGCCGCCCGGTCGACGAACTTGGGCTGGTGCGCCAGGAGCAGCACGGGCAGGCCGGGGTCGGCGCCGTCGAGGGCTCCGGCGAGGTGGGCGCGGTGGCCCGTCAGGCCGGAGGACTCGGCGGTGACGTCGTCCACGCCGGCGACCACGAGGGTGTCGCCTCCGCGTTCGAGCAGCAGATGACGGTTGCGCAGCGGTTCCCAGCCCAGCTCGTCCATCAGGTCGACCCAGCCCTGGGCCTCGCTGTAGTACTCGTGGTTGCCCGTGACGTAGACGCGGGCATGGGTGGCCCGCACGGTGGCGAGCGGGGCGGCCTGGGCGCGGCGGCGTTCGGCGGTGCCGTCCGCGATGTCGCCGGTGTGGCAGACGAGATCGGCTTCCAGGGTGTTCACCGTCTCGCACACCCGCGCCGACCAGCGGGCGCGATCGAGGGGACCGTAATGGGTGTCGGTGATGAGGGCGACACGGAGGCCGTCCAACCCGGCGCCCAGCCTGGGGAGTTGCACATCGAGCCGGCGCACGCGGGGCACACGGCGGGCTTCGGCGTACCCCCGGGCGAGCAGCACGGCGGTCGTACCGAGGACGGCCCAGGTGACGATCCGGGCCCGGTCCTGGCTCTCCCCGGCCCCGGTCACGAACAGGGCGAGCCGCAGCAAGGCGCCGAGCAGGACGGACCAGGTGAACAGAACCCAGACGGCCCCCAGCAGGGTGTCACCGGCGATCGCCGCCCGGTCCTGCTGGCGCCGGCCGTGGCCGCGCGCCATCGCGAGCGGCATTCCGACCAGGCCGAGGGCGAACAGGGCCGTGCCGGTGAGGGCGACGGCCGGCGGCCAGTGCTGGCCGGTGTACAGCAGCACCCAACAGGGCACGGCCCACAGCAGGACGGGGGCGATCAGAGGCAGGTAGCGCATCACGCGGTGCAACAGGCTCGGCCGCCGGGCCTGTGCATCACCGTCGGTGGGTCGGGTGCTGCTGGTGTCGGTCACGCTTCCCTCTCTGACCGGGCTGCCGTCCCGCGCACTGTATCCGGGCGCCCGTTCCTTCCGACAGGGCGCTCGCGGCCGTCTGTGCCGCCTGAGGAACCCTGGCCGGGGGCCGTGCCCGGCGGGCTGACCGGCGAGGGGCCGGTCGGCCGGCGGATCGGGGCCGTTCAGGCCGCGGCGGGTACGTCCGCGAGGAACTTCTCCACGAACTCCAGTGTCCGGCGGTCGAAGTCGGCGTACTGCGCATCGCGTTCGGCCCCGGCGACCGCGTCGCCCACGAGCAGACCGCCGTCGGCGTCGACGCGCTGCGGCCGCTCCTCCGCGTCGAGGAGCAGGCCCACGGCGGAGTGCGAGAAACCGCAGTAGGAGGCGATGCCCTCGCTCAGGTTGGCTTCGAGGAGGGACTGCATCCCCTCCGCGACAGGGTCGTCGGCGGTCGCGCCGGCCAGACCGAGCCACAGGATGCGCTTCCCGGCCAGGCGGGGCTTGCTGCGGCCGTAGGCGAACCCGTAGTTCCACACGCGGTCGATCCATCCCTTGAGGACGGCGGGCACGCTCTGCCAGTACACGGGGAAGACGGCGACGATCACATCGGCGGCGAGGATGCGCCGCATATGAGCCCGCGTCTCCTCCGAGTACGTCTTCTCCCGGTCGCCCCAGTCCGGCTGGTCCTCCACGGTCATCCGGGGGTCGAACCCCTCGCCGTGCAGGTCGAGCAGGTCGATGCGGTATCCGGCGGCTTCGAGGCGGTCGGCCGCACGGCGGGCGGTGTGTGCGGTGAGGGAATCGCTGCGGTGGTGTGCGACGACCACGAGGGCTGTTCCGGCGTCACTGCTGTGCTGCGGCACGGTGTCTCCCGACTGGGCTCGGTGCGTTGGGTGTTTTCGGTGAGTCCAGTACAACCGGGGTCGTGTAGATGATCCATGGGAGAAAGTCTCCGAAGCATAGGAGATCGTCTACGATTCCCTCATGGATCCCCTGAGTTCGCTGCTGAATGGCATCCGGGCCGAGGGCTCGGTCGTCTGCCGTGCCGTCCTGAGGGCGCCCTGGACCATCCGCTTCGCCGACGGCGCACCGCTCACCATGGTCACCGTGCTGCGCGGGGGCGGCACCTTGCTGCTGTCCGACGGCACCGAGCGGGTCATCGCCGCAGGGGACACGGCCGTCGTGCGCGGCCCCGCACCGTTCCATCTCGCGGACGAGCCCGCCGCCGTCAACCGCCCGCACGCGGAGTACGAGATCAGCTGCTTCACCGACCAAGACCCCTGCTCGGCGCAGGAATTGGGCGGCATCCAGTGGGGTGCCGACACGGGCGGAGCCACGGCGCTCATCGTCGGCGCCTACCGCGCCTCGGGGCACCGCCACGAACGGCTCCTGCGCGCGCTGCCGCCCGTCCTGGTCGTCACCGAGGGCGCTGAGGTCTGCGACTGGCTGGAGAGTTCCGCCGCCGACGCCTCACGGCTCTCCTCCGGTTCACAGGCGCTGATGGACCGGCTCCTGGACTGGGCTCTGGTGTGCACGCTGCGCACCTGGTTCGACCAGGCGGGCGACGACGCCCCCAGCTGGTTCCGCGGCCTCGCCGACCCGGTCCTCGCGCCCGCCCTGCACGCCTTCCACGACCGGCCCGCCGATCCATGGACGGTCGCGTCGCTGGCCGCCCGAGCCGGCGTCTCCCGGGCGCTGTTCGCCCGGCGCTTCACCCAGCTCATGGGCCGCCCGCCCCTCGCCTATCTCACCGAATGCCGTATGGACGAAGCCGAGGCGCTCCTCGCCGACACCGACCTCGGCATCGCCCAGATCGCGAAGACCGTCGGCTACGCCGACGCGTTCGGCTTCAGCGCCGCCTTCAAGCGCCACAAGGGCATGAGCCCCAGCACGTTCCGCGCCGCGGCGGCGTGAACCCGGGTCCGGGCCTTCGAACGGGCACCCTCGGGCGTCGCGTTCGGGGACGCGGCCCTGACTGGCGATGCCGAAGTGGGCTGCCGCCGCTGCCACGCCGGGTCGAGCGGGGTCTGATGCGTGCGGCGGCAGGGCGGGGGAGGGTGCCGGCGCGATGGGGGTCTCCGCGCTCCCCCGCCGACCGCGCGCGTTGATGCGCTCGGCGAGCCAGGTGCCCTATCGCCGAGGCGCCGCGGGGTTCCTCGTGGATTTCATGGACTATTGTCCATGTATTCTGGACACCTGTCCATAAACCTGGAGGCGGGACACCCATGGCGACAACCGCGAACGTGCTGGTCGGACTGGTGGCGGCGCTGCACGCGTACATCCTGGTCCTGGAGATGTTCCTCTGGGAACGCAGACCCGGGCGCGAGCTCTCCGGATTCGACGCGGACATGGCCCGCGCCACCGCGGCACTCGCCGCGAATCAAGGGCTCTACAACGGGTTCCTGGCCGCCGGCCTGGTGTGGGGGCTGATCGCGGCGGACCCGACCGGGTTCCGGGTGCAGGTCTTCTTCCTCGCCTGCGTGCTCGTCGCCGGAGTGTACGGCGGGTTCACCGCCAACCGGCGCATCTTCGCCGCCCAGGCACTGCCGGGGGCACTGGCACTCGCCGCCGTACTGTTGGCCCGGTGAGAGTTGAGCAAGGAGACCCTCGAACGGCCCGGACCCGGGCCAGACTTCGCCGAGCACTGCTGGAGGAGTGCGCCGACCGCCCGCTGGCGGAGGTCAGTGTCGCCGCACTCGTCCGTCGGGCCGGAGTGGGGCGCGCGACGTTCTACCTGCACTACGCCGACCTGGAGGCGCTCGCCGTCGACGCCTGCGCCGACATCGTCCGCGAGGCCGTCGACGCCCTGCACGCCTGGCGCGGCCAACCCGACCCCAAGGTCC
Source organism: Streptomyces sp. NPDC053367 (assembly GCF_044545925.1). Classification (NCBI taxonomy): domain Bacteria; kingdom Bacillati; phylum Actinomycetota; class Actinomycetes; order Kitasatosporales; family Streptomycetaceae; genus Streptomyces; species Streptomyces sp. NPDC053367. The sequence continues at coordinate 556,072 of NZ_JBITYN010000002.1, forward strand.
CGCCGCCCGCCCTGCTCGACTTCTTCGACCGCCTCGCCCCCCACGCCGGGCTCTACCGCGAACTGCTGACCCCCGGCGGCAGCGGTCCCCTCGGCCAGGTGCTCCACCTCGAACTGCGTGACCGCAGCCGCACCGAGCGGGCGCTGGCCGGCGCGCCGGAACCCGACCTGGTCGCCTCCGCCGTCGCCGCGACCTTCGCCGGAGTCGTCGCCGACTGGCTCCACGGCCTCATCGAGGCCACCCCCGGCGAGGTCGCGCAGCGGGTCTGGCGACTGCTGGTCAACCTCCACCGCACCCCCCTGACCTGACCGGCACACCGCCGTCGCCGCGCCGGGACATCGCCGTCGTGGTGCTGATCGGCTGAGCGGGCCGACGAACGGGCGCGCCGCGTTCGGCCGAGCGGCACAGGGCGCACGAACGGCCCCCAGCCCCACCCCTACCTCTCCGTGCCCGTATGAGACGGTGAGCGCCCGGCGCGCCGGACGTCTTCCTTCAGCGCGCTGCCGCGACGTGGAGCGAGGAGTTCGTGGTGGAGAAGGTGACGTTGTCGGCGTGGCCCACGCCGATGGAAGCGGCGCCGAGGCCGGCGCGGGCGATCGGGCTGGGGCCGGACGACCTGTGGGTCAAGCGGACGACCTGACCGGACTCGGCGGCGGTGGCAACAAGATCCGCAAGCTGGAGTGGCTGGTCGCCGACGCCCTGCGGTGCGGTGCGGACATCCTTCCGCCCTCGCCGCCCGGATCGTGTGGGCGGGTGACACCGCGCCCGCGGAGCCGGCCGGTCGGGCCCGGAAGACGTGCGCCGAGTTGCAGGGCGAGGGAGCAGTGCCGTACCTGGTGCCGTTCGGCGGATCCGGCGCGCTGGGCGCCCGCGGACACCGGGAGGCGGGTGAGGAGATCCTCGCCCAGCAGCCCGGCGTCCGGCATGTCGTCACCGCCCTCGGCTCCGGCGGCACGATGGCCGGCCTGGTCGTCGCGCTGGGCGCCGAACGGGTCCTGGGCGTCGACGTGGGCGCACTTCCCGACCCCGTCTCCGTCACCGCCGCCTTCGTCTCGGAACTCACCGGGCACGAGGTCACGGCCGGCCGACTGCGTTCCCGGCGCGACCAGGTGGGGCGAGAAGCGGGCGGCCCCGTCCAGGGCGCGGGGTACGGGACCGCCCCAGCCCAGACGTCTCGTCACAGCGCAGGGCACTTCGACCGTAGAGGCCGGCGCAGGACTGCGCGCGTCCGGCGCGACGGACGGGTGATACGGCGTCGTCGTCCACCCGGTGTCTCCCGGGAGAGTGCAGGGACAAGCGGGATGCCGTGCTGCGGACTTCCGACAGCATCGCCGTGCAGTCCCTCATGCCCCTCACGTCCACGCCCCCGGCACATCTATCGATCGCCTGCGTGCCCGCGGGCCGTTGGTGCACACTGCCGGGAGGTCTCCAAGAAAGGGGGTGGCGGACCTGTCCGGTGATGAGCGGCTGCGTGTCGTCTTCGTCCACGGGACCGGAGTACGCCGGGAGGGGTTCACGCGCCTGTCGGATCTGGTCCTGGACCGTCTGCGGTCGCGACTTCCCCGGGCCGAGGTGTCCGCCGTCCACTGGGGCGAGACGCACGGGGCTTCCCTCGCGGCGGGCGGCGTCTCGATTCCCCGCCGGGGCCGGGTGCGCGGCCCGTCCGAGGCCGCACCTCCGGACGAACAGGCCGCGGCGTGGGGGCTGCTGCTCGTCGACCCGCTGTGCGAACTGCGCGTGCTGGCCGAGGTGGCCGCGCAGGACGACGGCGCCGGGGCGCCCGGCGCGCTCGCCGACGGCCGCCGCGTCGCCCGTGCCCTGGAAGGCTTACCGGCCGCCCTGACCGCCGGCCCGCCCGCGAGTGACGTCCTGCAACCGGTGGGAGGAACGGCGAACGTGGCCGCGGCGGCCGAAGCCATGGCCGGCGCCGCCGAGTTCACCGACGCCTGCGACAGCGTCCCGGACGCACCCGCCGTACGGGAACTGGTGACCGCGACGGCACGCGCCGTCGTGGCGTACGCGCTGGCCGCCGCGGCCGACGGCGTGGTCTGCACGGGCGACGAACGGGACGCGGCCGTCGATCTGCTCTCCACCCGACTCGGCGGCACCGCACGGTTCCCGGGCGAGCGCGTCGCGGCGGTGCTCGGCACCCTGGCCCTGCGCGTGACGACCCAGCCCGTGCTCGACCGGTGGCGCACACCCCTCACCACCGGCGCGGTCCCCGCGCTCGGCGACATCCTGCGCTACCAGGCCCGCGGCGGGCCGCTGCGCGACCACCTGGAGCAGGTGATGAGGGCCGAGGAGGGGCCGACGGTCGTGGTCGGTCACAGCCTCGGCGGCATCGCCCTGGTGGACGTGTGCGCACTGGCCGCGATCGGGCAGACCGCCCTGCCGCAGCCCCGACTGCTGGTCACCGTGGGCTCCCAGGCACCCTTCCTGCACGAACTGGGCGCCCTGACCGGCCTGCCGCCCTCGGCCGGCCTGCCGCCGGGCTTCCCGCGCTGGCTCAACATCTACGACCGCAAGGACCTGCTCGCCTACCGGGCGGAACCGGTCTTCCCCGGCGACGCACGGGTGACCGACCACGAGGTCACCAGCCGGCAGCCGTTCCCGCTCAGCCACAGCGCCTACTGGAAACTCGACGCCGTGTACGACCGGATCGTCAAGGAGATCGAGGCGTTCGAGGCATCCCCGTGAGCACGGCCGATGCCGGGCGGCGAATCGACCCGCGCAGGATGTTCGCCCTGGTGGTCGGCATCGAGTCCTACACGATCGGCCGGGGCTGGGACCTGCCCGGCGCGGCCCGGGACGCCGTACGGTTCGCGAACTGGCTGACCGCCGGGGGAGTCCCCGAGGAACAGGTGCACGTCCTGGTGTCCCCGCTGGACAGGACCGCGGTGGACCTGCCGCAGCGGGACGTCCCGCCGCCGACCCGCGATCACGTCGAGCGGCTGCTGTTCAAGGAGTTACCCGCCTGCGACGGCGACCTGCTGTGGATCTACTGGGCCGGACACGGCTACCTGGACGACTCCCACCAGCTGCTCCTGCCGTACGCCGACGCCACCCGGGAATGGACCTGCCATCTCAACATCGAGGCCGCGCTGCGCTGGTGGAAAGGGTCCGGCGTGCAGGCGGGCCGCTTCGGCCGGCAGATAGCGATCGGCGACGCCTGCCGGGTGGACGCCCGTCTCGCACGGCAACTGTCCTTCGGCGCCGCCGAGTACGGCGCCCGCCGCCCGGACTCCGACCGGCTCCAGTTCGCCCTGTACGCCTGCCGGGTCGGCGAGCTCGCCCAGAACCTGCCCGACAGCGGCGCGGGGCAGTTCACCGACGCGCTCCTGCGCAGACTCCGGGAGACCTCGCCGCCGGCGAGCGTGAGCGAACTCGTGCCGATCGTGCGGACCGTACAGGCCGACCTCCTGGAGCTCCGGGCCGACGGGCTGGCCTGGCAGCAGCCCGAGTTCGTCGTCCACCGGGACTGGACGGGCAGCACCGTCCGCGGCGACGACCGACACCCCGACGGCCCGCCGGGGGACGGCACGACCACGCACGGCGCGGTCGTCCTCGACCAGCGGGGCTGGGACGAACTGGCGCCGCTGCTGCGGCTGCCCTGCCTGCCCTCCCACACCTACGACGCCTACCGCTGGGCGTTCGAGATCACCGACTGCGTCCATCCCGTGCGCCGTGGCCTTCCGGCGGCCGACCTGGCGGGCGTCACGCACGATCTCGACGCACGCCAGGGCCGGCGCGGACTGCCGCTGGTGCTGCCGTTCATGAGGTACCTCGCCGCCCACAGCGCCGACGAAGCGTGGGCGCAGCAGATCCTCGACTGGATCGAGTCGGCCCGGGCCCGGCTGGGCGCCCCACCCGTACCGGTGCCTCCGCGCGCCGACCCCGCGCAGGTCGGCCTGCACCTGCGGTTCGAGGAGGACGGCGAGCGTGAGGGCACCTTCTGGGTACGGACGTGGCTCTACCGCGACGACGGCTTCGAGACGCTCTGGGAGTCGGAGCGGCCGCTGGACCCGCCCGCGACCCGGCGGGCCCTGACCCGCCTGCTGGCGGAGACACGCGCGTACGACGTACGCCGCATCGAGTTCCATGTGCCGCTGGAGCTGCTCGCCGAGCCGTTCGAGTCCTGGCAGCTGCCCATCGGAAGGCGCGGCCGGTCTGTCGAGCTGGGCCGGGCGTTCGAGGTCGTGGTGCGCTGCCCGCAGGAGCGGGACGGACTGGCGGGCACCCTGTGGCGCCGCAAGTGGCGGTGGTTCAAGGCCCACGGCGGCACGGACCCGCACGCCGTACGGGAACTGCGCGACGAGACGGTGTCCATGGACCTCGGCACCCTCCTCCAGTCCGCCGAGCCCCCCGTCTGCGTACTGGCGGACGTCTCGGGGCCGAGGCTGGCGGAGACACTCGAAGCCGTGCTCGACGCCGGCGTCCCGATCGCGGTCTGGCACCGCGGCGGGGGAGAACCCGGCCGGGTCGCGGCGATCCTCGACGAGCAGCGGGACCAGGGCGAACTGAACCTCCCGCGGCTGCCGTTCCTGGTGTGGCAGTCGAGGATCCCGGACCGGCCCTGCACCACGCCGGCCGGACGCAGCTCCACGGCCGGTCTCGCGCTGCTGTGGGACGACCCCGAACGCGTACCCGAAAGGCGGGCCCTGTCATGACGGCGGAGGACTGGTGGATCTACCGGGGCTCCGGCCCCCGCGACGAGCGCCGCTCGCGGCTCGCGGCCGAGTGCCCCCCGTGGCGCACCTTCGACGGCGAGCCCGATCCCGCGTACGACTTCCCGGACCGCGACAGCCCGGCCTGGCAGGAGACCCTGCGGCGGGGAGCCGACCACGTGCCGGACACGGCGGAGGCCAACGCGGTCAACACCGCCCTGTATCTGCGCCGCCCGCTGCTGGTCACCGGGAAACCCGGCGTGGGGAAGTCCTCCCTCGCCTACAGCATCGCCGCGGACCTGGGGCTCGGCCCCGTGCTGCACTGGCCCATCACCAGCCGGAGCACCCTGCGTGACGGGCTCTACCAGTACGACGCCATCGGCCGGCTCCACGAAGCCAACCTGCGGCACCTGCGCGGCGAGAGCCCGGACCCCGACGGCGAAGGCACGTCGATCGCCCCCTACGTACGCCTCGGCCCCCTGGGCACGGCCCTGCTGCCTCGCCGCCGGCCCCGGGTGCTGCTCGTCGACGAGATCGACAAGAGCGACATCGACCTGCCCGGCGACCTGCTGACCGTCTTCGAGGAAGGTACGTACGACATCCCCGAACTCGCCCGCGTCGCCGGTCAGGCACCCCAGGTGCGGATCGGCACGCACGACGACCCCGAGGCGCTCGTCCGCGTCCAGCGCGGACTCGTACGCTGCCGGTCGTTCCCCGTCATCGTGCTGACCAGCAACGGGGAACGGGACTTCCCCCCGCCGTTCCTGCGCCGCTGCATCCGGCTCCACATGGAGCCGCCCGGCGAGGAGAAACTGGTGCAGATCGTGCGGCGGCGCCTGAGGCTGGACACGGCCGAGGCCGACCGGCACCGCGGGCTCGTCGAGCAGTTCCTGCAACGGCGCCTCGACGGCGACCTCGCCACCGACCAGCTCCTCAACGCCGTACAACTGCGGTTGCGCGGGGCCTGGCCCGGCACGGCCGGTGAGGGGGAGTTCCTCGACGCGGTTCTGCAACGCCTCACCGGACCCGGACCCTCGTGATGCTGGCGGCACTGCGCGCGGCGCTGCTGGCGGCCGGGATCGAGGCCGGACCGGAGGAACTGGCCGACATCCTCTGGCTCGCCACCCGGACCGGCGCCGCCGGCCGGCCGGGCACGGACGCGGAGACCGCCCCCGCGGCACCGCCCGACGAGCCGGCACCGACCCCTCCGGCACCGGGCGGCTCCACCACGCCGTACCCCGGCGAGGTACGCCACTACGCCGCAGCCCCACCCGGCGGCGACCCCGGTGACGCACCGCGGGGCACGCCGGTGCGGGTGCGGCGCGCGTCCGGCCTCTCCGATCCGCTCGCCCTGATGCGAGCGCTGCGCCCGCTGGCCAAGCGGACCGTGCCCGGTGTGACAGGCACGGAACTGGACGAGGAACGCACCGTCGTCGCCAGCGTCGAGCAGCACATGACGGTGCCGGTCCTCACCCCGCGCCGCAGCCGGTGGATCGACCTCGCCCTGGTCGTGGACACCCACCACTCGATGCTGCTCTGGCACGACCTGATCGACGAACTCTCCACCCTCGTCCAACGCGCCGGTGTCTTCCGGGACGTGCGCGTCTGGTTCCTCAGTGGCACCGACGGCTCGGCCCGCCCCCGGATCACCTCCGTGCGCGGCGGTGAGGCCCGCAGCCCCCAGGAGGTCACCGACCCGACGGGGCACCGGCTGACCGTGGTCCTGACGGACGGAGTGGCCCCCGGCTGGGGCACCGGCGCCGTGCACGACGTACTGCGGCACTGGGCCGTGCACAGCCCGCTCTGCATGGTCCACCTGCTGCCCCGCAGACTGTGGGGCAGCGCCGCGTTGCCGACGACCGGACTGCTGGTGCAGGCCAGTCAGCCCGCCGCCCCCAACGCGTCCTGGCGGCTGCTGCCGGCCCGCGCCCGCCGCCGGCGCCCCGACCGGGAGCGGTTACCGGAGCTGTCCGGGACGATCGCCGTTCCCGTCGTCGAGGCCACCGCGTCCGGACTGGGTTCCCTGGCCTCGATCGTCGACGGAGGCGGGCGATGGCACCGGACGTCCTGTCTGGCCGTCCCGAAAGCCCCGGCGCCCGTGCCGGACCCACCCGCGCCGGAGCCCGCGCTGCCCGGCCCGGCCGCTCTGCGGCGGTTCCAGGAGACCGCCTCGCCCCTCGCCCGGGAGCTGGCCGGCTGTCTGTCGGCGGTGCCGCTGACGCTGCCCGTGATGACCCTCGTCCGCCGGGTGATGCTGCCCGAGGCGGAGCACGGGCATCTCGCCGAGGTGGCACTGGGCGGACTGCTCGTCCCCTGGGAGCAGGCGGGCGAGCGGCCCCCCGGCGACATGGCCGTGTTCTCCTTCGACTTCCTGCCCGGTGTGCGCGAGGCTCTGCTGGGAGCGCAGCGCCGCCAGGACGTGACGGCCGTGCAGGAGTTGGTGCGCCGCAGGATGGGCCGCCTTCTGGAGCACGGTCCCGGCCCCGGCACCGACTTCCCCGCGGTCCGCGTTGCCTCGGGCGAGGCGGTCGGCACGGACGCCGGCCGGGCGACCGGGGCGGGTGCCCGGCCGTTCGCCGAGTCCGCCGCCGGCGCCTCGACGACAGTGGCGGGGGAGTCGGACGCGGTGGCCCCGGGGGTCCATCCGTTCCCCTTCACGGAGCGGGCTCGGGACCTCCCGGAGTACGTGGAGCGGGACTTCGACACCGAGCTGCGAGCGGCCGTGCGGCGTGCCGCTGCCGGGGACCGGGTCCGCGTGGTCCTGGTCGGCGACGCGCTGGCGGGGAAGTCGCGTTCCGCCGTGGAGGCGGTGAAGGCCGTCCTGCCCGGCTGGCCGGTCCACGCGCCGGGCGAGGGCCCCCGCGGTCGGGAGGCCCTGCCGCCGTCCGGCTCCCGGACGGTGCTGTGGCTCGACGATCTGGAGCGGTTCGGCCACGTCGAGGCACTTCTGCGCTCCGCGGACACGCCACGGCTCGTGCTGGCCACCGTCCGGTCGGACCACTGGGAGAGGCTGCGCCGTGACCCGGCCTGGAAGGACGCCACGGTGATCCGCGTCCCGCTCCCGCTGACCGCCGCCGAGGCGGAGCGCGCCCGCACCCTCTTGGCACACCACGACACCCCCCTGCTCGAAGCCGCGCTGGACATGGCCGCGCACGGCAGCGGTTTCCGGGGCCTCACGGTCGTCCCGGCGCTGCACGACGCCTACCGGCGCGCCGACGACCAGGTGCGGGCCCTGGTCGACGCCGCGGCGGGCGCTCTCTCCCTGGGCTGCCGCACCCCCCTGCCGGCCCAGGTGCTGGCGAGCGCGGCCAGGGACCACCTGCCGAGCCCGAGACAGATAGTCGCCGGGGAACTGCCGCGTGTGCTGGAGCGCGCCACCGCCGCCGTCGTCGGCGGCACCGCCCTGCTGGCCAGGCACGTGGCTCCCGGCGAGATCACCTACTACGCGCACGAGGTGCTGGTGAGCACACTGGCCGCGCAACACCTGCTGCGGTGGCCGGCCTCCCTCCTGGACGCGCTCGGACGGCACGCGTCCCGCCCCGACCTCGCAGCCGTGATCCAGTGCGCCCGCGAACGCGGACTTCGCGTCCCCGAGTGGCCCGTCGACCGACTGGGACCCTCCCCGGACGGCGTGGCCGTACGCCTGTGGGACCGGGAGCGGGACCGCCCGCTGTGCTCGGGCGTGCTGCTCAGCGCGTCCCTCGTCGCCGCGCCGGCCCGCTCCCTGCGCGAGCCGTTGCCCCGGGTGCGTATCTCCTACGCGGCGGACCCGGCCGCCGAACGGCACGCGCCCGAGGCCGACTCGCTGGACGAGGCGACCGGCCTGGCGTTCTTCTCGCTGCCGGACGCCTCGAAAGGCGTCGCCGCGCTCAGCCTGACCGACCCGGCCCCGGGGCAGCGGTTCACGGTGGTCGGCGCACCGCCGTACCGAACCCTGGGGCCGACGTCCTACGTCTTCGTCGACACCACAGCGGTAACCCACGACACGCTCCGGCCGCAGCCGTCGGCACACTGGTCGAGCCGCACGGTGACCGGCGCTCCCGTGGTCGACGAGGCCGGGCGCATCGCGGGGATCGTCACGGACGTCACGGACGCCGGCCTCACCCTGCGGACCGCCCGGGACATCGCCGCCGCGGCGGACAGGGCACACCCGCGACCCACCCGGCAGCGACAGCCCGGCCAGGCCGCGCCGGCACCGCGGCAGGACACCCGGGAAGGGCAATGGGCGGCCTTCGGCAACCCGGTGCCGTTCCTGGCCCGGCTCGAACGACGCGACCGCGAGAGACTGCTCGCCCTCGGCCGCGCCCGCACCTACGCCCGCCGCGAGGTCCTCCTGCGCCGGAACGACCCGAGCCGCGAGGTGCTGCTCATCGTCTCCGGCCGGGCCAAGGTGACCGCGTCCAGCCCGCACGGCTACGAGGCCCTGTTGGGCCTGCGCGGGCCGGGTGACCTGGTGGGCGAGGAGGCGTCTCTGGACGGAGGTCCCAGAAGCGTGACGGTCACCGCGCTGGAGCAGGTCGACGTCGTCGCCATGACGGGCGACACCTTGAGCCGCTTCCTGCAGCGGCATCCGGCGGTGTCTCAGCACTTGCTCGCGGTCATGACCGAGCGGATGCGGCAGGCCGACCGGCGCCATCTGCAGCATGCGTCGATGACCACACGGGAACGCCTCGCCGCACTGCTGCTGGACCTGGCGCGCACCCACGGCCGCCGTACGGAGGCCGGCATCCTGCTCGACCTGCCGCTGACGAACCAGGAACTCGCCGGGGCCGTGGGAGCGAGCAGAGAGGCGACCCAGCGGACGCTCAAAGAGCTGCGCGGACGGAACATCGTGGCGACGAGCCGGAACGGCATCGAGATCCTCCACCCGGAACAACTGCGGGCTGTCGCCGGCCCGCAGAGCGATCCCCGCGCCACCGCCGACGTCCCGCCCCCGGGCGGTCCCACCCAGGAGGACCGGAAGGTCGAGGTCGCCCTCAGGCGGGGCCCGCCTCCCGCCGGACAACCGCCCACCCGCCTGGTCCTGGTCGCGGCCGCCTACCTGGCGAGCGATCCGTACGGCGATCCGGCGTACGTGGTGCACGGGGGCAGCGTCCCGCCGGACGGCGCGATGTACCCGCACCCGAGCGGCGACGGGCCGGGCCTCGGAGGGGACGAGGTGATGACCCTGGAGCTCGACCGGATCGACGCCCGGTACGCACGCGTCGTCCTCGGCGTCCTGCTGCAACAGGGCCCGCCACACGGCTCCTTCGCCGACGTACCGGCCCTGAGCCTGCGCATCCGCGAAGGAGACGCCGTGCTCCACGAATACGGCTTCGCCGGGGTCCCGCGGGCGACGGCAGCCTCCACGGGGGAGTTCGTGCGCGACGCGTCGGGTTCCTGGACCTTCCGCGGCGGGGTCCGTCCCGTCGACCCCGGTGAGGGTGACGTGGCTTCCTTCACGGCGGTCATGGGCGGCGGACCGCGATGAGGCCGCGCGGGTCCCGGTAGAGCAAGGTCCGTCCGTGAGGGCGGAGTTGACCATCGCGCGGGCCGGCCTCGGTGGGGAACGGAGATACCCGCTGTACGTCGCGGCGCCGGTGGAGACCGAGATGCCCGCTGTACGTCGACGGCGCCGGTGGGGATCGAAAAGCCCGTTGTACGTCGACGGCGCCGGTGGGGATCGAAAAGCCCGCTGTACGTCGACGGCCCCGGTGGCCACGGGCCCCGGCAGCACGGACGGCCGAAACTTGGTATGGACCTGACAACGGGTGAGGGTCTAGCGTGCCGTCAGACATTCTGAGAGCGCTCTCAGCAAGCTCCCCGCTCTTCCCCCACCAGGAGGCCCAGTGAAACGCACCCTCACCCCGCGTGCCCTCGTCGTGGCCCTGCTGCTCGCGGCCGGGCTCGGCACCACCCAGGCGGGGTCGGCGAACGGCGCTCCCGCCGCCGCACCTCCCCAGGACTCCTCCTCCGTCTCGCCCGGCCTGCTCGAAGCCATGCGCCGGGACCTCGGGCTGACGGCGGAACAGGCGACGCGGCGCCTGCGCGCCGAGCGGGCCGCGACCGGTGTCGAGAAGGCGGCTCGCGCCGAGGCCGCGGGTGCCTACGCCGGCTCCTGGTTCGAACCGGCCACGGGCCGGCTCGTCGTCGCCGTCACCGACCGCGCCAAGGCACCGGCGATCCGCGCACTGGGCGCCGACACCCGCCTCGTCCGGCACAGCGCCGCCACCCTGAACCGGGTCAAGACGCATCTGGACTCCCTCACCGCCCCGGCGGGCGTCGCGGGCTGGTACGTCGACGCGAAGGCCAACAGCGTGGTGATCGACGTGGTGAGCGCCCAGCGGACGGCACCCGCGGTACGCGCCTTCGTCGAGCGGGCCCGCGCCGCCGGCCCCGTCAGCGTCGCCCGGACGCCCGAGATGCCGCGCACCTACGCGGCGGGCACGGTCGGCGGCGACCCCTACTACACCGGCAACGTCCGCTGCTCGATCGGCTTCTCCGTGTACGGCGGCTTCGTCACGGCCGGGCACTGCGGACGGGCCGGCGCGGCCGTGCGCGGCTGGGACGGCTCCGCGATGGGCACGTTCCAGGGCTCCTCGTTCCCCGGCGACGACTACGCCTACGTCAGCATCCACAGCGGCTGGTGGACCGTGCCGGTGGTGCTCGGCTGGGGAACCGTCCCCGACCGGCTGGTCCGCGGCTCCGCCGAAGCACCGGTGGGCACGTCGATCTGCCGCTCCGGGTCCACGACACACTGGCGCTGCGGCACGGTCCTGGCGAAGAACGAGACGGTCAACTACAGCCAGGGCGCGGTCCACCAGATGACCAAGACCAGCGTCTGCGCGGAGGGCGGCGACTCCGGCGGGGCATTCATCAGCGGCGACCAGGCACAGGGCGTCACCTCCGGCGGCTGGGGCAACTGCTCCACCGGCGGCGAGACATGGTTCCAGCCGGTGAACGAGATCCTCGGCCGGTACGGTCTGACTCTCCACACCGCCTGACGATCAGGTCGGTCCGTCGGGACACACCTCTGCCGCGAACGGGCAGACCTGCGACGGCCGGTTGATCACGGCGTGCCGGCGAGCGCACGGCGGTCCTTCTCCGCCGAGCGGCCGAGGTGGCGCCGAGTGGTCGAGGTGGCTCCGGGACTGAGCCTGCCGGCCGCAAGCGGCCCCTGCCCCGATGCGTGGCAGGGGCCGCGGCGGCCGCGGGACAGGTGGGGGGGCCGACCGCTGGCCGCAGTGCCACGTGTGCCCCGGCACCGCTGCCGGTCGTGTGAGAAGGGGTCCGGTGCCGTGTGCACCGGACCCCTGCCTCTGCTCCGCGCCCTTCCCCGGCGCAACACCATCAGTGGCGGAAGCGGTCCTTCACGCCCTCCTTGGTGGCCCGGGCCTTGCCCCGAGCCTCCAGCGCGGCACCCTTGGCGGCGGTGGTGTTCTTGCCCATCGCGTACGCCACCTTGCGCACCGCCTTCCCGACAACCTGCTCCGTTGCGGCCTTGACCTTCTCCCTGGCGCTCATGTCGGTCCCTTCGTCGATGCCACCAGGATGCGCCTGCCCCTGGGCCGAAGCGAAAACAAGGCAAGCGGTCCCTTGGCCCGCCGCGACGGGCTGCGGCTGGCGGAGCTGAGCGACCGCCGCTGGTTCCGGTTCCCGCAGGGCACGGACACCGCCATGCAGTCGTACCGGAACGGGGGCGGGCCGCGCGAGGGCCCAGTGGTGCGCGACGTCCAGGAATGCCTGCGGGCCGGCAACGGGTGCCGCCGCAGCTCGCGAACGACCCGAACCCTGGCGCCCCGCGCGAGCGCTTCCGGCGCGGCGAACCCCTGCCGTTCCCTTCTCGCGCCGGAAGGGCCGCTGTCCCGTCGAGAAGCGGAGGGGCCCGACCCCTGCTCGCCATGCCGGTGCTTCGGGTGCTCTCTCGTCACAGTGACAACTCCGGTTGCGCCTGTGACTCAAGCGCGGACCATGGGGTGGAGAACAGGAGATGCCGTGCTGTCCACCGCGCTCCGAAATCGTCGCCGCTCTGCTGGTCGCAGAGATCGTGGGAGAGGCCGCGTCCCTGCGGCACCAGGGCATGCGAGACCAAAGGCAACGCGGGAGCTCGCGTCGCGCGTGACGCCCCCTCCTGGGGCGCCCCGGCCGCGGCGCAGCAGGAAGGTGCCGATCCGGTGGGAAGGGCCACCCGGACGAGAGGGCTTCTTCGCTGCGGCTGTCCTGCGCGCGGTCGTCGACTGCCGGCAGGCCCGGGTGAAGGCGGGCTGAGCCGGCCCCCCGTCCGCTTCGTACCGCTTGTGAATCCTGGGGAGAGTCCATGACTGAAACGACCGATCCGCTCGACCTGTGGACGAATCGTCTGCTCCGGCTGGGTGAGGGCATCTCGCCGGAGGCCGCCCGCACGTTCGTGCACGACCTGTACACCCACGCCCAGGCCGACCAGGACGCGGAACGGGCCGAAGCCGACTTCGAGCGAGAGGAATGATGCGGATGGGCCGTTTGTCACCGGGTTCTCGCGAGGAGGCCCACCGTTTCGAGGAGCGGTCGACATGCGCTGACGGGCCCCGGCCCATCGGCCGTCACCCCCATCACCCCAGACCGCGAAGAGAGCAGCCCGTCCACCCGACGGGTCCCCCCCTCTCGTCCCGCCGGGGGAGAGCGGCATGGTCACGGTTGCCACCGTCGCACCGGCCCAGCCGTTCGGCCGGGACGGCGAGCCGGCTGTCCTGCACGGTGCGTCGAAACCTGGCAGATCGGACTGCTCGCGAGACGCTGCCTGTATGACAGCAGCTTCGCCTTCCCCCGACACCCAGTACCGCTTCGACGACCTGACCGCTCTCTACATCAACTGCACCCTCAAACCCTCCCCGCAGCTCAGCCACACCCAAGGTCTGATCGACAGAAGCGCGGACATCATGATGTCGCGCGGTGTCACCACCTCCGAATTCCGCGCCGTCGACCACGACATCGCGCCCGGTGTGTACCCGGACATGACCCAGCACGGCTTCGCCACCGACGAATGGCCCGCGCTCTACGAACGGGTGATGGCCGCCGACATCCTGGTCATCGCCGGGCCCATCTGGCTCGGCGACAACAGCTCCGTGACGAAGAGGGTGATCGAGCGCCTCTACGCCTGCTCCAGCCTCCTCAACCCGCAGGGGCAGTACGCCTATTACGGCCGCGTCGGCGGCTGCCTGATCACGGGCAACGAGGACGGTGTGAAGCACTGCGCGATGAACGTCCTCTACAGCCTCCAGCACCTCGGATACACGATCCCGCCCCAGGCGGACGCAGGCTGGATCGGCGCTGCCGGCCCGGGGCCCTCGTATCTCGACCCGGGCTCGGGTGGCCCGGAGAACGACTTCACCAACCGCAACACCTCCTTCATGGCCTGGAACCTGATGCACCTCGCGGCGCTGCTGAAGCGCTCCGGCGGCGTACCGGCCTACGGCAACCAGCGGACGCAGTGGGACGCCGGCTGCCGCCCGGGAGCAGACAACCCAGAACACCGGTAGAGCGCGCCGCGCGGGGTCCGAACCCGGTGTCGGCCCGAGTGGACGGGGTATCCCCACACGGCGGTGTCCGGCGAAGGGGGAGGGGCGACGTGTCCGACGAGCGGCGGTGGATCCTGCGGTGTACCTGGCCGGTCGGACGCGGAGCCGGGACGGCCTGTGTCGGCTACTGGGTCGACGGCGAGCCGTACGCCGGCTTCGCCGACGGTCCTCCGTGGCAGTCCTTCGAAGGCCGCGTCACCGATCGAACCCGCCTGCGAGTGACGGACACCGAGGTGGTCCGATGGCGGGATGCCATGCTCGCCTACGCCACCGAGACCGTCTCGGCCGCCGACATGCTGTGGGAGGCCCACATGCGGGCCCACCGTCGCTGGTGGGCCCGCAAGCTGCCGTTGATCGGTCGGCGGATCGCGCACCGCCTGCGGCGGACCGAGGATGCCTGCACCGCCCGGCTGGCGGCAGCCGACGCGGTGTATGCCGAGGTGCGGGCGGAGATCGAGGCGCGGATCGCCGCGGTGAAGGAGGAGGCGCGGGCAGCCCGTGAGCGGGAACAGGCCCGTGCGGAGGCCGGGAGGCTCGCGCTGCGGGCCGAGTGGGACCGCTGGAAGAAGCGGCAGGCCGACGCGGCGCGCGCCGCCGACCTGCGGGTGTGGACGTGGGAGCACGACGCGGAGGTGTTCCGGGTGCTCGCGCACGACGCCGGTCGGCACGCACAAGCACCCTTGAGCGCACGCGAACTGGCGAGGCTGGTAGTCGTACTGGGCGGGCGTGGCTGCCGTCGCGTGGAGTGGGAGGCGGCTGCCCGGCGACCGGCGGAGGAGGTGATCGGCGCCGAGGCGTTCGGGCCGTGGTGGTGGGCTCTCGTCCGTGTCACGGTCAACACCCAGGCGCTGCGGGTGGCCGAAAGGGACATCGTCGCCACCACCGTACGGGTAGGGGCGGCGCTCGACGCGGCGGGGCGGCCGGGCATCGGGACGTACACCGCGACCTCTTACGACTCCGTGCGGGGCTGGCCCCTCACCCTGCGCCGGCCGACACATGTGCCGCCGCCGCGGGTCACTCCTCCGACCCGGCGCTGGGCCCCGGACCGTCACCGGTGGTGGTACGGCAGCTACGAAGCCGGGTTGCGCGACAGCGGCACGCTGGTGCTGACGATGGCGGACAGGGCGCCGGGAAGCGTCGGATTCGCCGTCGAGACGACGGAGACCGTCTACCACCAGCACAAGCGCAAGAAGTGGCTGCGCCAAACCCCCGAGAGGAAGGCACGATCCCTGCTGGACGACAAGGTCCGTTCCATCGGCGACTGGAGGAACGAGGACTTCGACTTCCGTCTCTCGGACTACGCCGCCGCCTCCGAGTTCGTCCCCTTCGTCCAGGCGCTCGCGGACATGGTGACGAGCGCCCTGCTCGACACGGCCCGCCGCCACGGCGTGAGCGTCTGACCGCGACCGGCACGGTGACCGGAAGGTGCGGGGCCGCGGTCGTGGCGCCTCGGTGCACGGCGGCGCGGTGGTGACCGCTACGCGGCACCCGGCCTCCGCCCCGTGGCGGCTGGCCGGTCGGCTTCGGTACCCCGGTCACCACGCCCTCTTCGGCCGTGGGCGTCCCCTCGACCTCCCGGCCCCCTCCGTAAGACGGGCCGCTATGGGCAGTTCAGCTGTCCACGATGGGGAGTTCGGCAAGTGCCTTGCGGGCCCGTTCGCCGACGTCGGCTCGGCCCACCTCGTGGTGGGCGACCGGGAACCTGCGCGCCGGCGGCTTGTCGCTCCACTCGTACGTGGCACGGGCCGCGCGGCGGACGTACACCATGGCCCCCACCATGTTCTGGTGGAAGACCACCTCCAGCTCGGCGAAGCGGTCGACTCCGCGACTGCGGTCGGTCAGGAAGAAGATCTGGTAGGTACCCCGGTGGGCCTCCGCATGGGGGATGTACTCGTCGATGAGCTGCGAGTTGTCGACGTGGTAGCCCTCCTCGGCGAAGGCGTCCAGGACAGCCTCGTACAGCGGCGGTGCCGCGATGTGCAGGAAATCCAGGTCCCGGACGGGCGAGGAGGACTCCCAGTTGAGGCGGGTGACGAGGGAGACGTCGACACCGAGCGCCTGGCCGTGGAGCTCGGTGACCGGGCACTCCCAGGGCAGCTCGCCGGTGAACGTGACCACCTTCTCCTCACCGGGCGCCAGCGTCAGCTGATGCCGGTCGGTGCTCAGGCCGACGATCTCGTCGTCGTCGAGGGAGCCGTTGTAGGAGTGGGCCTTTCCGATGACGTCGAGGTTGAGCCATTCGACGTGGAGGCCCTTGCTGCCGCCCTTCAGGACGACCTGCCCCTCGATGGTGCTTCCGGGCCGCGGAGCGACCGTGGTGATCTGGGTGTCGATCTCCGGCGGTTCCTGCTCGCCCGCGTCGCCCCCGATGCCGAACAGTCTGCGAAAACCCATCCCCGGACCCCTCCCCTGTGATCGGAGGATCATGCTACGAGACGCGTGCGTGCGGCCTGTACCTGAGGGCCCGGCCCTGGATGCGGCGTTGACGTGAGGACGCTCTGTCTCACGGCAACCCCTTGCGGCGTCTGCGACCACAAGGAGTCGGATCCGGTCATCGCGGTGCCCGGTTCTGTCTTTCCGGTGAACGGTATGCAAGGAGAACACCCCCCATGAACAACCCCACGAACGGCGTGCGCCGCGGGCGTCACCGCCGTCGCTGGACCGCAACCGGCCTGCTGCTCGGCGTGCCCGCCCTCGTCGTGCCGTACTTCCTCTTCGCCCAGGAGGAGTCGCAGGCCGGCCCGGCGCAGACGGCGGCCGGACCGTACGTGTGGAGGAACGCCCAGGTGGTGGGCGGCGGTTACGTCACGGGGCTGGTGTTCAACCCGCGGGAGAAGGGCCTGTTGTACGCCCGTACCGACATGGGCGGCGCCTACCGCTGGGACACCGGGGCCCAGCGGTGGATCCCGCTGACCGACTGGCTCGGCGAGAAGGACTGGAACCTGCTCGGCATCGACTCGGTGGCCACCGACCCCGTCGACCCCAGGAGGCTCTACCTCGCCGCGGGCACCTACACCAACGAGTGGGCGGGCAACGGCGCGATCCTGCGCTCGGCCGACCGCGGCCGCACCTTCAAGCGCACCGAGCTGCCGTTCAAGCTCGGCGGCAACGAGGACGGCCGGGGCGCCGGCGAACGGCTGGCCGTCGACCCCGCACACCACGGCACCCTGCTGCTCGGCACCCGCAAGAACGGCCTGTGGCGCAGCACCGACCACGGCGTGACCTGGAAGCAGATTTCCTCGTTCCCGGTCAAGGACGGCGCGAGCAGCGGCGCGGGCGTGGCCTTCGTGACGTACGGTCCGGCCGGCAGCAGGACCGTCTACGCCGGTGTCGCCGACTCCTCCACCTCCCTGTACCGCTCCACCGACGGCGGCAGCACCTGGCGGGCCGTCCCCGGCGGGCCCACCGGGCAGCTTCCGCAGCACGGCGTGCTCTCCGGCGACGGCTCGCTGTACCTGACGTACACCGACGACCTCGGGCCCAACGGCGTGACGGGGGGCTCGGTGTGGAAGTACACGCCGGGCAGCGGGGCGTGGAGGAACGTCTCCCCGTCCCGGGGTTCCTACGGGTTCTCCGGTCTGGCCGTCGACCCCCGCAGACCGGCCACGGTGATGGTCACCACCCTCGGCCGCTGGTGGCCCGAGGACGAGATCTACCGCAGCACCGACGGTGGCACGACCTGGAAGGCTCTGGCGGCGAAGTCGGTGCGCAACGCGTCCGGCGCGCCCTACGTCGGCACGCACACCGGGCACTGGATGACCGCCCTGGCCATCGACCCCTTCGACTCCGGGCATGTGCTGTACGGCACCGGCAACGGCATCTGGCGCAGCAAGGACGCCACGGCCACCGACACCGGCGGCACCAGCCACTGGGCGTCGGGCGCCCGGGGGCTCGAGGAGACCGCGCTGATGGACGCGATCGCCCCGCCCGGCGGTGCCACCGTCGTCACCGCCATGGGCGACCAGGGCGGTTTCCGCCACGACTCCCTGAGCAGGGTGCCCGCGGGGCGGCTGTCCGACCCGATGATGACCAACAGCACCGACATCGACTTCGCCCAGTCCAGGCCCGCGTCGATGGTCCGCGTCGGTACGGGCGGCGCACAGGACGGCGCCTTGTCCACCGACGGCGGCCGCACCTGGAAGGGCTTCGGGGCGGAGCCGGTGACCGGCGCCGGCAGCGGCCACATCGCGCTCGCGGCCGACGGCTCCGCCATCGTCTGGACCCAGGCCGGCCAGGCCCCCTACCGCTCCACCGACAAGGGGGCGAGCTGGTCGCAGGTCCACGGCCTGGGCGCCGGCGCCGTGGTCGTCGCCGACCGTTCCTCGGCCGGCACCTTCTACTCCCTGTCCGGCGGCACGCTCCACGCCAGCACCGACGGCGGCGCGACCTTCACCGCCCGCGCCTTCGGCCTGCCCGCCGACGGCCGTCTCACCGCCGTCCCCGGTGTCGCCGGGGACCTGTGGATCGCCGGCGGCGGCAAGGGACTGCTGCACTCCACCGACGGCGGCCGCACCTTCACCACGCTCACCACCGTGCGGTCGGCCTCCGCCCTCGGCTTCGGCAAGGCCGCGCCGCGCGCCTCCTACCAGGCGCTGTACCTGATCGGCACCGTCGGGAACGTCACGGGGGTCTTCCGCTCCACCGACCGGGGTGCCACCTGGCTCCGCGTCAACGACGACGCCCACCAGTGGGGCGGCATCGGTGGCGTCGGTGTGATCACCGGCGACCCCGACACCTTCGGCCGCGTCTACGTCGGCACCAACGGACGCGGTCTCCAGTACGGCGACCCGTCGTGAGCCCTCGCCGCGCGGCGGGGCCGCAGGTGACCGGGCAGCCGGGCGGCCGGCTGCCGGTTCAGTGGAACAGGGTGGTGTAGATGCGGGCCTTGTAGATCTGCGCGCCCGGCCGGCTGCGGTCGCCCCCGGAGGAGAAGTGGACGGTGGATCCGCCCCAGACCGAGTCGTCGATGTCGGGGTCCGCCGTCCACATCGCCTGGCCGCGGGCGTGCCGGACGTAGGACTTCACGTACGGCATCCTCGCCACGATCCTGACGGCCCGCCTCGCCTTGTCGACCGAGTACACGTGGTGGCTGTCGGTGACCAGCAGGGTGCCGGGCCGGGCGTAGTCGGGCTGGATGTCGTGGCCGTTGCCGGCGATGGTGATGTCCGGGCCGTGCCGGTGCAGCCGTGCCGCGCGCAGGGTGCCCTCGACGCGGTAGGTGCGGATCACCTTGCCGCCGGTGACCCACAGCAGCGCGTTCTGGTCGTCCCACAGGACCGCGTGGGCCTTGGTGAAGGTGAGCGTCTGCACCTCCTTGAGGGTGGCGGGGTCGCTGCTGGAGGGGCCGAAGACGTGCAGCCGGTCGCGGGAGCCGGCCACGACCACCGTGCCGGCATGGGGCACTCGCTCGATGGAGTGCGGGTAGCTGGTGATCCGGGCGGTCCACAGCAGATCCGACCGGGTGAGGTGGTTCTTGGCGGTGACGTTGACGATGCCGGCCCGTCCCTCCCCGGGCTTGCCGAAGGTCATCAGCGCGATGGCCCCGTAGCGGCGTGTGTCGCGGAAGCGGACCTCGAACGGGTGGGTCCAGCCGGGGGCGTTGCCGGTGCTGAAGGACCATCTGACGTGGTGGTCGGTGAACGGGTCGTTGCGGTCGAAGACGAGGATCTGTCCGGTGCGCTGTTCGGTGACGGCGACCTTGTAGTCACCGGCCGCGGCGGCGACAGGCGCACCGGCGGTTCCCGGTTGCGGGCTCGACGGGTTCATCATCCTGTGCCTCCTGTGGTGTCTCGTGGGCTGCGGGGTGCGCGAGCTGTCGGGGTGTTTCCGTCGGGTGTTGTGCGTCCACTGCGCCACCTCCGTTCCTGTGTCGATGTCGCGGGGCGTCGTGGTGCGGGATGCGGGACCCCGGCCGGGAGGCCACCTCCGTGCCGGTCTCCCGGCCGGGGTCCGTGCACAGGGATCAGAAGGAGCCCGAGTTCAGCGCCTTCTGCAGCGCGCGGGTGGTGTCCGCGTCCCAGTCGCCGTCAGGCTTGGCCCCGAGGCGGGTCCGCAGGGCGGCGATGGTCTTCGGGCCGACGATCCCGTCCGCGGCGACCTTGAGGTAGCTCTGGAGGGCCTTGATGGTCAGCGGCCCGAAGGCGCCGTCGACCTCCAGACCGGCCCGGGTGCGGGTGTTGAGGGACCGCTGCAGCGCCGCGCAGGTGGCCGGACCGAACTCCCCGTCGACGTCGAGGGTGTCGTCGACCTGCAGGACGAGGGCCTTCGGCCGTATGGGCTTGTCTCGGCCGGCCAGGACGGCCTTCATCATCGCCGCCGAGTTCGGACCGTACTGGCCGTCCACGGTCAGCCGGTACTTGGCCTGGAAGTCCTTGACCGCCTTCTCGGTGGCCGGCCCGAAGTCACCGTCCACGACGAGCTTGGTCTTCAGCACCGTGTTGAGGTTCTTCTGCAGCGTCTTGACGGCGTTGCCCTTCGAGCCGCGCCGCAGGATGCCGTCACCGCTCGGCATCGGGGCACTGCCGCCCTTGTACGCGGGGCGGCCGTAGCCGACGATGCAGGACGAGTTGCGGCGCCTGCGCCGGAAGGCGTCGGAGGTGTTGCCCTCCAGGGTGGTGATGGTGCGGTTGGAGTGCACGGCCTCGACGATGCCGACGTGGTCGATGGCACCGATGGAGCGCGACCCGGACCAGTCGAAGAAGACGATGTCACCCGGGCGGATGCCGCCGATGCCGTAGTGCCAGCGTCCCTTCTTCTGGAAGTAGCGGGCGTGGGCGACGGTGTAGGCGAACTTGCCGCCCACCGCCGCCAGGTTGTCGGAGTGGGCCGCGGCGTAGCTGACGGCCATGTCGCACCACGGGCCGCGCATCCCGTACCAGCGGGTGACGATGTTGCTGTTCGAGCCGGGCGGGTTCTCCCGCACGCCGAGCAGCTTGCGGGCCGCGGTGAGCATTCCCTGGACGTTGCCCATGTCAGATCTCCATGTCTTCCGGGAGGGCCTGGACGTCGCCGTCGACGGCGACCGCGGGGTCCTGGCTGACGCCGTCCTGGCTCGGGTCGACGTCGAAGACCCCCGCGCCGCCGACCGGGTACGGCGACTGCTGTTCCTGGGTGGGCTGTGCCTGTGTGGGCTCGGTCATGAGCCGGTCCTCTCTCGGGTCGGATCGCGCCGGCCGCGGACTCCCGAGAGGGACCCGGCCGGCGGTGGGCGGCGCCGTCGCGGTGCCGCTCGACAACGAGTTCAGCGGGCCGAGCGTTGATAAGCAGCCGGCATTTGTGCAGGTGAACAATCCGCCGCACCCGAGGAGCCGCTTTGCGCAGGCCGGGGGCGGGTTCTACCGTGGCGGCACCGGGTTGTGTCGTCGGCGCACCGTCAGGGGGACGGGCGCCGGGGGAGCGCGGGACACGAACCGGCCGTGCGGGGGGCCCGGATCCACGGGGCCGCACGCGCACGGGGACCCGGGGAAACGGGATCCGGGGAAACGGGATCCGGGGAAACGGGATCCGGGGAAACGGGGACGGGGGAAGCGGGGACCCGGGGACGGGGGAAGCGGGGACCCGGAAAATCGGGACCCGGAAAATCGGGACCCGGGAAATCGGGGAAACGGGGAGGCAGGGGATGGGGCGCAAGGAGAAGCCGCTCGACCCGGACGCGGGTCCGGTGCAGCGGTTCGCGGCGGACTTACGGGCGCTGCGCGCCGAGGCGGGGCACCCGACCTATCGGGCGATGGCCCAGCGGACGGGGTACTCGGCCCCCGCCCTGTCGCAGGCGGCCGCCGGGGAGAAGCTGCCGACACTGGCGGTCACCCTCGCCTACGTGGCGGCGTGCGGCGGGGACACGGACGACTGGGAGAAACGCCGGCAGGCCGTCACCGACGAACTGACCGCCGTGCCCAGACAGGACGCCGACGCCGAGGAGTCGCCCTACCGCGGTCTGATGCGGTTCGAACCCGGCGACGCGGCAGTGTTCTTCGGGCGCGACCAGCTCGTCGAGAACCTGCTCGAAGTGGTGGGCACCCACCGCTGCACGGTGGTGCTCGGCCCCTCCGGCAGCGGCAAGTCCTCCCTGCTGCGCGCCGGCCTGGTCCCCCGGCTGCGCGAAGGCGCCGGACCGGAGGAACCCCTCGCCGCCATCCGCATCCTGACGCCCGGCCCGCACCCCGTGCGCACGCACGCCGAGCGACTGCGCCCCGCGGACAAGCCCGGGGACACGCTCGTACTGGTCGACCAGTTCGAGGAGGTGTTCACCCTCTGCCCGGACCCGGGCGAACGCGCCGAGTTCATCGACCTGCTCCTCACCTCCCGCGAGCCGGCCGGCCGGCTGCGGGTCGTCCTCGGCGTACGCGCGGACTTCTACGGCCGCTGCCTCGAACACCCGGAACTGGCACGGGTGACAGGGGAGACGGGCATACCGGTGGGACCGCCGAGCCGCGAGGAGCTGCGCGAGGTGATCGTGCGGCCGGCCACCGTCCGGGGACTGACCGTCGAACGGGCGCTGACCGCACAGCTCCTTGACGAGGTCACCGGCGAGCCGGGTGGTCTGCCCCTGCTGTCGCACGCGCTGCTGGAGACCTGGCGGCGCCGCACGGGCCGGATGCTCACACTCCGGGCCTACGAGGCCGTCGGCGGGGTCCAGGGCGCCGTCGCGCAGACGGCCGAGGAGCTGTACGGCGAACTCGACCCCGCCCAGGCGGCGTTGCTGCGGCGCGTCCTCCTCAGGCTGATCGCGCCCGGCGAGGGAACCGCGGACACCTGCCGCCCCGTCGACCGCGCGGAACTGCGCACGGCCGGCTCAGGCACCCCGGAGCGGACCGACGCCGTCCTCGAACGGCTGGCGCGGGCCCGGCTCGTCACCCTGGACGGCGACACCGTCCACCTCGCCCACGAGGCACTGATCACCTCCTGGCCCCGGCTGCGCGCCTGGATCGAGGAGGACCGGCACCGGCTGCACGCCCTGCGACGGCTGACCGAAGCGGCCCTGGCCTGGCGGGCGCTGGACCGGGACACCGGGGCCCTCTTCCGGGGCGCGCGACTGGCGGAGGCCGAGGAGATCTTCACCGGTGCCGACGCCGCGGCCGAACTCACGCCGGCGGAGGCCGAGTTCCTCACCGCAAGCCGCTCCGCCCTCGCCCGGGAACAACGCCGCCTGAAGGGCTGGGTCGCCTCCGTCTCGGTGCTGCTCGTGCTGGCCCTGGTCGCGGGTGTGGTCGCCTGGCAGCAGAACCGCGTCTCCGACCGCCGTCAGCTGGAGGCCGCCGCCGGCCGTGCCGCCACCGCAGCCGACACCCTGCGCTCCTCAGAGCCGGACCTCGCCCTCCGGCTCGCCGTGGCGGCCTGGCGGCTGCACCCCGCCCCCGAGACCCGGTCCGCCCTTCTGGGCGCCCTGGCCCACAACGAACTGCCCCCGTTCGCCCCGCGTCGAGCGGGCTCGGTGGCCGGATACGTGCTGGCCCCCGACGGCCGCACGCTCACCACCCTCCAGGGCCCCGGCGGAGTCGTCCGCTGGGACGTGCACACCCGTCGGCAGATCAGCACGCATCGGGCGCCGCCCAGTGAAGCCTTTCCGGGCGCCGTCAGCCCCGACGGCCGCTACGTGATCGTGGAAATGGTGGAGAGGGAACGCCTGCGGCTGTGGGACACCGAGGCGGAGCGCTTCCTGGGGCCATGGGTCGACGCGTCGGTCGATTGGGAGCCGATCGAGATGCCGCATGCGCTTCCGGGGCAGGGGCAGGGGCAGGGGGAGGGCGAGGACGGCGTCGTGGAGAGCGGTGCCGGGGAGAGCGGCGTTGAGGAGAGTGGTGCCCCCTCCGTCCCGGAGGACCAGAACGACGCGGGGACCGGCGAACTGGAGCTGGAGGCGGGTGGGTTCAGCGCCACCGCGTTCACCCCCACCTTCAGCACCAGTGGTCGCGCATGGGCGCTGCACCTGGCGGACCGGCTGCAGGTGTGGGACACGAGCGACGGCCACCGGCTGTTCAGCGGAACCCTGCCCGACGGAGAAGCGGCTGCCCACGACATCACTCCGGACAACCGGACCCTCGCCGTGTGCACGGCGCGTGGCCTGACTCTCTGGGATCTGCGCGTACAGCGCCGCCGGAACACCAGCCGGCCCCTGGAGCCCAAGTGCGGGCTGGACGACACCCTGCAGTTCTCACCGGACGGACGCGTCCTGACCGTGGCGAGCACGAACGGCATGCGGCGCTGGGACATCTCCACCGGCAAGAGACTGCCGGCCATCGACGACGTGGCCCTGGACCAGTACGTGATCAGCCAGGACGGGCGGTTCGTCGCAGGCGTGGGAGGGGGCGCGATCCTGCTGTGGCGTGCGGACCGCCCCGACGCCCCCGTCTTCCGCCACCCGCTGACCGACCTCGAACCACAGGACGTGAGATTCGACCTCCGGGCGGGCGTACTGCGCTACGTCGTACGCGGCACCCGCGACACCGGCACCGTCCGTGCCGTCGACATCAGCCGGGTGTTACGGCCCTCCTGGCGCGGGGACGAGGCCGGCGACGCCCTGCTCAGTGCCGACGGCAGCACGCTGGCCGTACTGCGGCGGGACGGCGACGAAGGACACCTCGCCCTGTACGCCACTGGCACCGGACGGCTGCTCTTTGACGTTCCGCGTGTCCCGATGCCCGACGAGGAGAGCCCGTGGGGCGGAGACCTGTCGCTGAGCGCGGACGGACGCAGGTTCGCCCTCGACCTGGGACTGACCTCGGTACTGGCGGACAGCACCCGCATCACTGTCTGGGACACGGTCGGGCGTCGCCGGCTGAGCACCGTGCCGCTGCCCGCCGACCGCCCCTGGAGCTTCGCGCTCAGTCCCGACGGCAGGGAACTGATCACCTCCGACGGTCTGGAACCCGCCCTCACCGTGTGGGACGCCGACAACGGCCGCAGGACGCGCCGCGTCGACGGCACGGCGGTCGCCGGGGAGCTCGGCGAGTTCGGCACCGTCAGCGCGATCTCCCCGGACGGTCGCACGCTGCTGCACGACGACGGAACCCTGCTCCCCACGGCCGGCCGCCCCGGAACGACGGCGAGGCTCGACGACAACCGTCTCGCGGCGTTCAGCCCGGACGGCGACACGGTGGCACTGCTCGACCTGAACGACCGCATCACTCTGTGGGACGTCAGGCACGGCACCTCCCTGGGTGTCCTGGCCGGCGACATCCTCCCGACCGGCCCGGCCGCGGGGGAGGAGGAGGCGACCACCGCGCTGGCCTTCTCCCCGGACGGTACGGTCCTGGTCGCGGCCGGCTCCCAGGGATCCCTGAGGATGTGGGACGTCCCCTCGCGCCGCCCCCTCGGCGCGGGCCTGCCCACCGCCGGCGACGACATCACCTCCCTCGCCTTCTCCCCGGACAGCGGCACCCTGTTCGCGGCCGGCCGCCATGTCCCCCTCCAGCGGTTCGCCGTCGACCCCGACCGCATGGCCGAAGCGGCGTGCCGCCGAGCCCGGGGAGGGCTGACACGGTCCCAGTGGCGCGCTTACCTGACGGGCGTGCCGTATCGGGAGGTGTGCGGCCAGGAGTGAATCGCTGTCGCTCCGGTCGCGTACGTGACCGAGCTCGTGCGGGACAGGACTGACAGGGCCGCCGCCGGGAATACGGGCTTCACCCTTCAGAGAGGAGCCTCTTCCATGCTTGGCATAGTCGCTGCGGTGCTGTTCTTCGTCTCGTTTCTGATCAACGCGGCCGAAATCAGCACCAATGATGCATTCTCTTCCACGAACGTGATGCTGCTGGGGCTGACCGCGCTGGCTCTGCACGTCGCCGGGATCGGGACCGGCTGGTCGCGCAGACGCTGACGCCACGCGGGTCTGGTGACGAACCGTCACCGGACCCGCACCACAGTGTCCTCGCAGCCGGCGGGTGCTTCAGGAACGTCGGCCTACGGGGCCGGGGGCGGGGTCACGGCTTCGTGGAAGCGCGCCGTTGCGTGCGGTGGTCGTAGTAGGCCCACGCGGTCACCGCCGCGCCGATGGCGAGTCCGACCGCCAGTGTCCGAACGACCCCGCTGGTCAGAGCGGCGACCAGACCGGTGAGCCCCGCCCCGCTCAGCATGATCACGCGGCTGACGAGACGCTTGTCGCTCGGCTGGGGATCCTCCCGGTCCTTGAGGTCGTGCACGGCGTCACGAGCGGGATGCCTGGAACCGCGACGGGCACGGGCGCGATAGGTCAGCCCGTAGGTGATCAGCGCGTAGAGCGCCAGAGCGCCGAGGGCCCAGAGCCAGACGTACGGGTCGTCACTGGCTCCCCGTGCCAGCTGCATGAGGTCCGTCCTTTCCGAGGGGCTGCACCAGTGCGCGGTGTCAACTGCCTTGGCTCTGTTGGTCCGTGCCCGGGTCGGCGGGACGGAAGCACGCCGTCACCGTCTTGCCGTGCCGCTGGCAGGTAGTCGCCCACTCGTCGGCGAGATGGTGCACGATGGCCACTCCTCGGCCTGAGGGCTCGCCCGCCTCCGGATCGCGCCGGCGCGGCAGCGACGGGTCCTCGTCATGGACGCTCACCTGCAGGCACTCGCCGTCCCAGGTGAGCACCAGCTGCGCGTCGCTGTGTGCGTGGATGTGCGCGTTGGTGATCAGCTCGGACACCGCCAGCACGATGGCGTCGACCTTGTCCGGCTCGGCAGCGCTCCACGGCAGGGTCTCAAGACGCCTGCGTGTCCACTCACGGCCGGCGCGCACTCCTTGGTTCATGGGGAACGAGTGCGCCCACCCCTTCGCCTTCACTGCCACTGCCCGACTTCCTCTCCTTCGTCCACACCATCACGTGCAGGCACCGTGTACCCAGACCCCCGGGGCAGCAGGCCTGTGTCGACGCGCCGGGCTTGCTCGATTTCTTCGGGGGCGGGGTGCACGGAGCTGTTCCGGCCGCTGTTCGACTGGGCTCTGACGGCCCATCAGCCGTCTGTTCCCGGCCCCCGGAACAGTTCGGGCGGCCTCCTTGGCAGCGAGCCGTCCCGGGGTTAACGTGCCTCGATCCCGTCCCGCTGAGCGCGTTCTTCCGACTGTCGATCGATCCATCGAGCTGCAGTGAGAGGACCATCATGCCCGCACGTCGTAGCGTGACGGCGACCGCCGCCCTGGCCGCCGCCGCACTCGTCTCCCCCCTGCTCCTGGCCGGGTCCGCCACCGCGGAAGCCCACCACACGAGCTGGGCCGGCCGGGGCGACGCACTGGCCAGAAAGCTCGTCAAGGAGGCCACGGCCAAGGACGCCTTCCGCCACCTCGGAGTGTTCCAGGCCATAGCCGACCGCAACGGCGACACCAGAGCGGCCGGTTCGAAGGGGCACCGGCAGTCGGCCGCCTACATCGAGGTGCTGCTCAAGGCAGCCGGCTACAAGATCTCCCGTCAGGAGTTCGACTTCGTCTACACCGACGAGATCGCCGAGACCCTCGCCGTCGTCTCGCCCCAGCCGCGCGACATCCCCGTCGAGCTGATGACGTACACCGTCAGCGGACCAGAGGGCGGCCTCACCGCGGACGTCGCGGTCACTCCCTTGGACGCCGACGGCACCCATGGCTGCGAGGCCGCCGACTTCGCAGGCGGCACCTTCACGGGCCGGATCGCCCTGATCAAGCGCGGTGGCTGCACCTTCGCCGTCAAGCAGGCCAACGCCCACGCCGCGGGCGCGGTCGGCGCCGTCATCTACAACAACACCGGAGGCGCGCTCAACGGCACGATAGGAGACGCCACCGCCGGCAGGATCCCCACCGGCGGCATCACCCAGGCGGACGGCGAGGCCCTGGCCGCCCAGGCCGCCCAGGGCCCGGTGAAGGTCACCCTCGACATCCGCGAACTGCACGAGAACCGCAAGACCTTCAACGTCGTGGCGGAGACCCGCGGCGGAAACGCGGCCGACACGGTCTTCCTCGGCGCGCACCTGGACTCGGTGCCCGAGGGCCCGGGCATCAACGACAACGGCTCCGGCTCGGCCGGCATCCTCCAGGTGGCGCTGGAGCTGGCCAAGTCGCAGTCCAAGGTCAAGAACAAGGTGAAGTTCGCCTGGTGGTCGGCTGAGGAGTTCGGACTGCTGGGCTCGGAGGCGTACGTCGCGTCGCTGACGGAGGAGCAGCGCAAGCAGATCAAGCTCTATCTGAACTTCGACATGATCGCCTCTCCGAACGCCGCCTACTTCGTCTTCGACGGGGACGACTCGGACGCGACCGGCGCCGGCCCTGGCCCCGAGGGCTCGGCCCAACTGGAGAAGGGCATCACCGACTTCCTCGACTCCAAGGGGATCCCGCACGAGGGCACCGACTTCACCGGCCGCTCCGACTACGGCCCGTTCATCGAGGTCGGCATCCCCGCCGGCGGCACCTTCACCGGCGCCGAGGGCATCAAGACCGAGGCGCAGGCCGCCAAGTACGGCGGACAGGCCGGTGTGGCGTACGACGTGAACTACCACGCCCCCGGTGACGACATCCGCAACATCGACATGCGGGCGCTCGACGTCAACGTGGATGTCATCGCCGACGCGGTCGGCCACTACGCGTACGACCTCGCCCCGCTCACCCGGCCGGTCGTCTCCGTCCCCACGGAGGGTGACGCCGGCAGCGGCGGCGGCCTGCACGAAGGCCACGAGCAGGTGACGCAGTAGCGGTATCTACAGGCGCGCGGTCCGGCCCCCCGCCTGGGGGCCGGACCGCGCGCGTCGGTCAGGAGCGTCGCGGGCGGGCGAAAGCCGAACGAGCCGACGGCGACCGGACTCTGTTCCCCGGGGCCTACTCGCCGGTATACAGGCGGTGTTGGGCCTGTGGGGCAGGAGTGAGTCCGGTTGCCGCGGTGTCGCGATGCTTCGTGCGCCGAGCCGGCCGGTCCCGTGCCGCGGGCTGTCCGGGCTTCAGGGGAGGAGCTTCATGAACCATCACACGCGTCCCGGTGGCGAGAGCCCGCGACGCCGCCGCACCGCGATGCTGGGCGCCGCACTGAGCGGTTGTGCGCTCGTCGCCGGTGTCGGCGCCCCGGCTCCCGCCCTGGCCGGGGAAGGGCACTCCCACCGTCCCGTCGACTATGTGGCACTCGGCGACTCATACACCTCAGGGCCGCTCATTCCGCGCCAGGTCGACGCCAACTGCGCCCGCTCGGACCACAATTACCCCTCGCTGGTGGCGGCCCAGTACAAGGTCGCCTCGTTCAAGGACGTCAGCTGCGGCGGGGCCAAGACCGACGAGATGTGGGTGGCGCAGGGGACCAACGGGCCCCAGCTGGACGCCCTGACACGTGGCACCGACCTGGTCACGCTGCAGATCGGCGGCAACGACATCGGGTTCGGCTCCATCATCAGCACCTGCGCCGCGCTCAGCTCCACGGACCTCACCGGCGACCCGTGCCGCCGCCACTACACGACCTCCGGGATCGACCGGCTCGCACTGAACATCGTCGAGACGGCGCCCGAGGTCGCCCGTGTGCTGCGCGCGGTGCACGAGCGGTCGCCGCACGCGCGCGTGGTGGTCGTCGGCTATCCCGCCCTCCTGCCCGACGACGGCAGCGGCTGCTACCCGTCGGTGCCGTTCGCCGCGAAGGACTTCCCCTACCTCCGGGACACGGGCAAGCGCCTGAACCAGATGCTGCGCCTGGTGGCGTGGCTGAACCGGGCCGAGTTCGCCGACACCTACGGTCCGTCCGTCGGGCACGACATGTGCAAGGCGCCCGCCGACCGCTGGGTCGAACCCCTGCGTCCGGCCGCACCCGCCGCTCCGGCTCACCCCAACGCCAGGGGCATGGAGATCATGGCGAACGTGGTCCTGGAGCGCCTGGACGAGAGGGCGGGACCTCGCTGACCGGCTGGTTCCCCTTCTGCCCAGGCGATCCCCCCGGGCCTGCTCGGGTCACCGTCTGAGGCGGAGACATTCTCGCTGGCCAGGTGCCCGGCCACTACTTCCAGCTGGTGCCTCCGGACATGAGGGGGGGGGACTGAAAGCGGGAGGTGACCCCGCTGGCGAGCCCACCGAGTAGCTGCTGCCGCGCCGTCGGACGCCGTGCTGCGCAGCGAGTGGCGTGAGTGGATGGCGACCGTCTCGGCCGGGTTGCCGGCGGGCAGGGCCTGCTGGATCCGGCCGCGGCGGAAGCTGTGGCCGGTGATGCGGCGGATGGCGGCGCGGGCCGCGCGCCGGGCGGTGCGCCAGGCAATGAGGATGGCGTTGGCCTCCTCGGCGGTGGGCGCGGCGTCGGTGTCCTGGGGCACGAGGACGTCGAGTTCCTCGCGGAGTGCGGGCACGAGGACGAACCGGGCGGTGTGGTACTTCGGCGCGGTCTTCCCGCCGCGGGTGCGGCAGGCGCTGCCGGCCGGGGCTTCGCACTTCGGACAGGCGTTCCGTTCCACCGCGATTGCGGCTTGACCGGGCGTCAGATCCACCCGGGAAGTCTGTCAGAACCGTCTCGCACAACGTGCAGGTTCGAGAGGGCTTCTGCGAACGGCGACCTGCGGATTCGTGATCGATTCTGGGGTTCTCGCAGCGCTCTCGCAACTGTCCATGTGTGAGAGACCGCGAAGCGCGGCTCCGTTTGCGAAGGGCCCGCAGCGACCGGAGCGCGGGGCAACACAACACGCGATGGACCTTACGCGAAAAAAGTTTCGCGTAAGCATTGACGCATATTCCGGGCGGAAGGGACGCTGGAGGTGCCCCTTCTCCCCGCTCCCGGAAGGAGCGAAGGCCATGAACTCTCCGCGCTCACCCCTCTCGCCCGTCACGGACGCCGGCGCCGCGCCCGGCCGTTCGCGTCTGCGGTCCCCGGTGGCCGCGGTGCTGGCCGACCGCCTCGATGACACCGCCGTGGTCGACGTCGCGGTCCGGCTCGCTTCCGCCCGCGGCGCACCGCTGCTGCTGATCGCCGTGATGCCCCCGCTGCCGCCGCGGGTGGCGCCCCGTCCGGACGGGGCGGCGGCCCGAGCCGTGATGGGGCGGGCGCTGCCGCGTGTGGCCCGCGCCGGCCTCGCCCATCAGCCGGCCGTCTATCACCGCCCCACGAGCCGCAAGGGGCGCCTGTGTGAGGCGAAGGGTCTGCTGGACGTGGCCGTCGCCCATGGCTGCTCGGTGATGGTGGTCTCGCGCAGCGGGCCGGCGGGGCTGGATGCGTGCACGGTGATGCAGGCGGCCGCGATCCGCAGCGGTCCGTTCGTGCACGCGGCCTCGCCGGTGCCCTGGGCTCCGCTGGCGGCCCCCTGCCCCTGAAGGTGCCGGTCGGGCGAAGGAAGCGGCCCCGGCACCGCCCCACGGGAGAGGGCGGCCGGGGCCGATGTCCCGCACCCTGGTGCGGCCATGTGCTGCCGGGCAGCGGTCAGGGGGCGGCGACGCGTTCGGTGTCGGCGGTGGGGGTGTCCTCGCGGTGCAGGAAGGTGGTCAGCAGGTCGCCGACGGGGTGGTCGGCCTCGGCCGGGTGGCGCAGGGCGACGGTGGGGTCGATGGTGTAGCGGTTGCGGCGCCCGACGCGGGTGCGGGTGAGGTATCCGGCCGCTTCGAGGTCGGCGACGATCAGCTGCACGGCGCGTTCGGTGATGCCGATCTGGTCGGCGACGTCGCGTCCGCGTGCTTCCGGGTCCCGGGCGAGGGCGATCAGGACGCGGGCGTGGTTCGTGAGGAACGTCCACTGGTCGCCGCGCGCGGCAGAGGGCTGGGTCATGACCTCCATCCTACGAAGCGGACTTCGTATGAACAAGATTCTTTCGCGAAACAGTATTGACGAAAAAGATTTCGCGTAACTCTTGACGGGAATCAGCGTGGCGGGTGACGCTGAACACACCCCCACCACTGGCTCCGACCCCCGGAAAGGGGGCCACGATGTCCGCCCCGCCCCTGACCCGTCCCGCCGCCTCCGGCACGCCCGTTCTGCCTGTCTCGCTGCCGCATCCGGTCACCGCGCTGGTGACAAACCGGCCCGAGGACATCGCTGTGGTGGACGCCGCGGTCCGCCTGGCCGCCCCCCGCAAGGCGCCGGTGCTGCTGGTGGCCGTGCTGCCCGCCGAGCGGCGGGTCCCCGGCCCGTACCGCGCGGGCCTGGACACGGCCCGGATGTTCCTGGCCCGGGTGCTGCCCCGACTGCGGTCCGCGGGTGTCGGCTATATCCCGGTCGCCCACCGCACCCCGGCCGACGGTGGCGGGCAGCCCAGGCTGCGGGCCGCGGGCGGGGTGCTGGCCCTGGCCGCCCGGCACCACTCGCCGCTGGTGGTCACCTCCAGCCGGGGCCCGGCCGGGCTGGACGCGCACAGCCTGATCGAAGCCTCCGCCGTACGCGGCGGCCCCTTCGTCTACGCCGTCGCCCCCACCCGGTCCGCCGTGCCCGTCGCCGGCGCCGGCCTGGGCGCGTCCGACCTGTCCCCGGCCGGGGTCCGCCGCGTGTGGACCCTAGCCCAGCGCCGCCTGCCCACCGCGGCCGCACGGCCGGTGGCCGGGGAGGCGTGATGGACGGCCTGACCGCGCTCGCCCCCTGGTGGCTGCTGGCGCTGGTCGACCTGGCCGTCGGCGGCGTGTGCATCGCCCTCGCGATGCGCCCGCGCCGCCGCACCACCCTCCGTAGACCGGCGTGAGCGGGAGGTGAACGCCTATGTGAAGCCCCGTCGGCGGCCCGGGCCCGGCTCTCCCTCCGCATGGCCGCCAGGGCCCGGCACCCGCCCCCTCCTTCTCCTTCCACCGTCTCTCCGTCTCCGTCCCAGGAAGCCGATCCACCATGAATGAACCGTCGTTCGCCGTCCCGCTGTGGGTGTGGGCCGCGGTCACCGTCGGCATCGGAGTGATGCTCGCCGTCGACCTGATCGCCCACCGCGACAACCACGTGATCGGCTTCCGCGAGGCCGCGATCTGGAGCTCGGTCTGGATCGCCATCGGCCTCGGCTTCGGCCTCATCCTGTGGGCCTGGCAGGGCGGGGACGCCTCCTCCACCTACTACGCCGGCTATCTGATCGAAAAGGCCCTGTCGATCGACAACGTCTTCGTGTTCGCGCTGGTCTTCTCGTTCTTCGCGGTGCCGGACGCCTACCAGCACAAGGTGCTGTTCTGGGGCGTGATCGGGGCGCTGGCCTTCCGGCTGGTGTTCATCTTCATCGGCGCCGAGCTGCTGCAGGTGTTCTTCTGGACCGCCTACCTCTTCGGTGCGTTCCTGATCTGGACCGGCTACAAGATGGCCGTCTCCAAGGACGAGGAAGTCCACCCCGACCGCAACCCCGTCGTCCGCCTGGTCAAGAAGCTCATCCCCACCGATCCCAAGTTCCACGGCGACAGGTTCTTCATCCGCGTCAGCGGCAAGCGCATCGCCACCCTGCTGTTCGTGGTCCTGGTCGCGATCGAGGCCACCGACCTCATCTTCGCCGTCGACTCCGTCGCCGCGGTCCTCGCGATCACCACCAACACCTTCGTCGTGTGGACCGCCAACGCCTTCGCCGTCCTCGGCCTGCGCAGCCTGTACTTCTGCCTCGCCGGACTCCTGCGCCGCTTCCAGTACCTGCACTACGGGCTCGCGGTGCTGCTCGCCTTCGCCGGCGTCAAGCTCATCCTGTCCGAGACCCCCGTCGGCAAGCTGCCCATTCCGCTCACCCTCGGCGTCATCGCCGTCACCATCACCGTCTCCATCGCCTGGTCCCTGATCGCCACCCGCGGCCAGATCGGCGACACCCCCACCGGCACCGGCCGTCCGGACGAGACCGCCGAACCCGCACCAGCTGCCGGACCCCGTCCCGCCCCCTCCTCCACGACCCCGCACCGCACGGAAGGGCCCCCGTCATGAACACCCTGACCCCCGGGCGGCACGTCCACGCCCCGCCTGCCGCACCCTCCACCGTCGCCGCCCGCACCTACACGCTCCCCGGCCGCCCGGCCGGCCGTGTGCTGGCCGTCCTCACCGGCGCCCGCGCCGACCAGGATGTTGCCCGGCACGCCGGGCAGCTCGCCGCCCGCACCGGGCAGAAGATCACTGCCGCCGTGGCCTTCCGCTCCACCGGCTTCAGCATCAACGCCCTGCTCCACCTCGCCCGACAGCGGCGCCTGCACCGTCAGGCCGACGCCGTCCTCGCCACCCACTCCGACGCCCTCACAGCGGCCGGCCACTACGAAAGCGCCGTCGTGGTGCTGTCGGCCCGCACCAACCCCTACCACCGCCTGCCCGCCCGCACCCTGGCCAGGCTGGCCGCCCGGACCGGCGCCGCCACCGTCATCACCTCCGTGCCCGTCCACCCGCCCGGCCCGCATCTCACCCCCAGCACGGCCACCGCAACCCGCACCGCCGATCCGCCCGTGCCGCGTCGTTGAACGCCACGAACGCGGGTGCGCAACCGCGGCAGCCCGGCTCCCCCGGCGGGCAACGCCCCAGCGCATTCGCCCTCTTCGGCCTCAAGAGGACGGACGCGGTCCGCACCGTGCACGGCCGCCGCACCTCACCTCTGCCCAGCCTCGTCGGTGTCGGCGGCGGCCGGGTCGCGCAGCGGGCGCAGGCCCCCGCCGGCCGGGACGGCGGCACGGAAGCTGTAGCGGCCCAGGCGGTTGCGGTCGCCGACCGCCACGCCGGCGGCACCGGCTTGGCGTCGATCTCATGCGGCAGCAGCGGCTCGACCTTCACCTTCCGCCGCGCCAGCGCAGGCAGCCGCCGCACCGCCTCCAGGATGCGCTTGCCGGCGGAGGCCGCCCCCAGCGCGGGCGACTCCCTCAGCAGCGACAAGAACGGGCGGACAGTGTTGCAGCGGGTGGCCAGCAGGCGCCGCATCTCCGCCTCGGCCTCCTCGTCCCCCGGCCCGATCATCTCCGCCAGCTCGGACGCGGGCCCGATCTCCGCGCGCGGGCCGATCTCCGTCTCCAGCGCCCGCCACATCGCGCCCGGATCGGAGTCCGTGCCGCTCTCGGCGATCAGATCCAGCTGCTCGCTCCACAGCCGGAACACCCCGTCGACCATGCGGAACGCCTTCACCACCCGCTGCCGGCCCGCCACCCACTCCCGGTCCGTCGCCCGCCGCGCGGCGCTGACCTGCAGGAACGTACGGAACTTCCGCCCCCACTCGCGATCCTCGACCTGGTGACAGCCGCAGGCGTCCCGAACCTCCCACGCGTGCTCGTACGCCTCTTCAGCCGCTCGGTGTACCGCTTCACACACGAGGCATCTTCCATGCCCAGGTGCTCGGCCAGGTACTCCACCACCGGCCACGGCACATCCAGCGGGTCCTCCAGGAACAGCCCCAGACAGCGGACCGTGCACATCTGAAGCGCGAACCCCAGACGATTGTGATCACTCCGCCGCTTTCCCGATCAGCTCCCGGTCCACGTCGTCGAGGTAGAAGAACCGCTCCAGCTCCGGACGGGTCGGCTCCTCCACGAACCGTCCGTACGCTGTGGCTGCTCATCAGTCAGAAATTCCACCGGCACGCGGCGGACGGCAACCCCACGCCGCACCGCTCATACGATCTTTCACCGAACCCCGGCAGCAGAGTGGATCACCGTGCTAGGCGACAAGATCGTTCTTGGCGCCAACCGCTGCTCCATTGTTCCCCGAGGCCGGACTTCGTGCAGACTCTCGGCATGCCCGTCTCCACCTGAAGGCGGACGAGTTCTCGGGGGCCGGTGGCCGATTCCAGGGGGCGCTACAGGGCCCGCGCGGCGTACAGCGCTCCGAGCGCCGCGGCGAGCGTTCCGAGCAGGAGCCGCAACCCGCGCTCGGGCAGGCGGTGTTGCAGCTGAGCGCCCAGGTAGCCGCCGACGAGCCCGCCCAGGCCGCAGACCACTCCTAGCGGCCAGTCGGGTGCGACGGGACCGGGACTCGCGGCGGCCAGCACTGCGTACGCGGCGGCCCCCGCGACAGACGTGGTGAAAGTCGCGGCGAGGGTGGCGGGCGCTATACGGGCTATGGCCATGCCGCGCGCGGCGAGGACGGGCCCGAGCAGGGACCCGCCTCCGATCCCGTAGACCCCGCCCACCACACCGACGGCCAGTGCCAGGACAGCGAGCGCGGGCGCCGACGGCTCGGCGGCACCGGGACGACGGCGAACCGGGCGCAGGGTGCGCAGGCACAGCCAGGTGCCGAGCGGCAGGAGGAGGGCGGCGACCAGGATCCGGAAGACGTCCGGGCCCGGCAGGGCGAAGACGCGGATGGCGGCACCGGCGACGACGCCGGGCAGTGTCCAGACGACGAGGCGCCGGGCCAGGCCGCCGCGCAGAGCGCCGTCGCGGCGGTACCGCCAGAGTGCGCCCGGCCCGGCCACCACATTGAACAGGAGATTCGTCGGCGTGACCGCGGGACTCGGCACGCCCAGGACGCTGAGTTGCACCGGGAGGAGGAAGACGGCTCCGGAGACACCGACCGGCGCGGTCACCAGCGAGATCAGCAGTCCGGCCGCCAGGCCGGCCAAGATTGTCCAGTCCACTGCCGTCCCGCCCCTCGATCGCCCGCACAGTATCGCCGCGTCGCACGCCGCAGGACGTGGAGGCAACGAGATGTTCATGAACGCCGGTGACCCTCACGCCGGCTGACGCCTGAGCGCTGACACCTCCGATGCCGGGATGTGGCGTGGGGCGCGTCCCTCGGCACCCGCCGATGCGCGATTTCGCTCGGCTCATGGCCCCGCAGAAGGTCCGGCACAACCGGCCTCGTGCGTGGCCGGCGATCCGCTTGTGGTGGCAGCCTCGCTCAGTTCAGCTTGTCCTTGCCTGCCACGGCTTCGGAGGCGGTCAGGTGGCGTTCAGGAGTCACTTACTCACGACGATCTCCTCCGCGTGTCTCTCGCGGAGGGCTCCGCGCTCCTCACCGAGACGGTGATCAGCCTGTGGATTCTCCGGCAACGAAGGCCGGGCGCAGGATGGGCGCCATGGCAGCGCTGGGCGCGACAGCGGATCCCGCGCTGGCTGACACTCCCGCGTCCGGTGGTCGTCCTGCGGGCCTGCCGGCAGGTCCAGGTGCAGGTCGCGGTCGAGGCGCTTGCACCCGCGCGGGAGCTGACCTCAACGGGCACCTCCGTACGGGGCGGTCGGCGTGGAGTCCGCGTTCGCGGTGGCTGCGACGTATGCGTCCGACCGCAACTCGAACACCCGCACCCGTCGGCCGCCCGTGGGACTGACCGCCTCACATGCCAGACGCATCCCCAGCTTGGTCATGATCCGTTCGGAGGCGACGTTGCCCACTTGGGCGATGCTGACGATCCGCTCCAGCCCCCGCTCCTCGAACCCGAACCGCACGGCGGCCGCAGCGGCCTCGGTGGCCAAGCCCTGCCCCCAGTGGGAACGTGCCAGCCGCCAGCCGACCTCGACCGCCGGCAGCACCTCCGGCAGGTAGGCCGGTACCGAGAGGCCGGTGAACCCGGCCAGCTCGCCGGTGGACCGGATCTCCACGGCGAACAGGCCGAAGCCCCGTGACTCCCACTCGCTCTCCCACCCCCGGATCCCGTCGCGGGTCTGCTGTTCGTCACGGACGCTGCCGTCACGGATCCACCGCATGACCTCGGGGTCGGCATTGACGGCAGCCATGGGAGCGACGTCGTCCTCGCGCCAACGACGCAGGATCAGACGGGGAGTCCGAAGCGTGACCATTCCAGCATTGTGGATCCCACGACCGCCTTCGGTCACCCTTCGCCAGGGACGGGCCTGCGCAGAGCAACTCGTCGTTTCCGCCGCCGCGGCCACTTCCCGACCACTCCCTCAGGACGGCGGGCACGAGGTTTCCCGCACGGTGGTGAACCGGTCTCGCGGACCGGGGATCACAGGCGGAGCCACTCCTTGCGGGCCCAGTCCCACACCGATTCCCAGCGGTCCTCCGTGAAGCCGCCCGTCCTGATGCACGACCAGAAGACGACGGTGCCGTCGGGGCGGACGAGGTAGAAGTCGCCCTCGTCCTCGCACAGGACGATCAGGTCGCGCGGGACACCCTGGTCCCAGGCGATGGCCGTGAGCTCCGGAAGGTACGTGTCTGCGCTCTCATCCGTGACGGTGACCGGCTCCAGGCGGGCGCGCTCGACGTCGCCGACATGGAGCAGGAACTCCCGCAGCCCGGCGGGCAGCTGGATGCCGTGTCCCTCTTCGATCTGCGCGAGGAGCTGCTCGTCGGGGAGCTCCGGCGGAACCTCGTCCGGCCAGTGTGTCTCCCGGATGTATTGCATGACCTCTTCCACAACTCTCCTCACACCGCTGCCGCGGACCCGCGAACACGGACCTCGGTGATCATTCTCGGGCCGGGGCCCCACGCATTCGCATCAGGGTTGCGGAACGGCCCCACGCTGCCGGCCCGCCCACCCCGCGCGGACTCAGGCCGACCGGTGAGGCGCCGTTGTCGGTGGCGTCTGCGACGATCCCCGCGATGTCATCGGGGGCAGCGCGTTGGGAGGGGTCATGTCCTTCGGTTACAAGACGTCTTGGATCGCGGTGGCGAACGCCGGGCCGGAGGAGGTGGCGGACGCCCTCGATCTGCGGCACCGGCGGACCATGGACTGGGCGGCGGGCACCGAGGCCGCCTATGACGAGGGGGTCTTCGTGGCCCGGCCCGTTCCGCACTGGACACTCGCCCACGGCCGGATTCATCTGCTGCCGGAGGCCGACATCACTCGCCCGAACTTCCCAGCACAGCTGACGGCGCTGGCCGCGCGGGTCGGTGACCTGCAGTTCTTCGCCACGGACCGCATCAGCGAGTACCACGCCTGGGCCAGGATCGACTCCGGAGAGCTGACGCGCGGCTATTGCTACATCGGCATGAGCGGTGAAGTCCCCCTGCGCCACGGGGAACCCACCGCCGTCGAGAGGGAGCTGGGCGTCGGACTCGTCGGGCGCGAGGAGGTCCGTCAGGACTGGGGGGACTCCGAGTGGGACGCCTGGCACGACGCCATGCCGCACGAACAGCATGTGCTGCGCATCGCCGCCGACTGGAGCGTGTGCCCCGCGGAGATCGCCGATGACAGCGTTGGCACGGCGGGAATCCACGGCTTCCCGCCGGGTGTCCGGCCCGGACGCCCGACCTGACCGCCACCCTCTGACAGCGGCGCCGGAACTCGCGGATCCGTTCACAGAGATCGCGACTCCTTGCACGATCCTCTCGCCGGTCGGACGGCGTCACTCGACGCGTGTTCGGATGACGACCAGGCCCGTCCGGGCGATTCATCGAGAGCATGGAAAGGGAGTCGGGAATGAGCGACCTGAGGAGCCGGCGTCCACTGCCGCACGAGTTTCACCCGCCGGTGCCCGAGCTGTCGGTCAGCAGCGAGGACCTGACAGACGGTGGGGCCTTGCCGGACGCGCATGTGTACGCGAAGGGGAACTCCTCGCCGCAGCTGAGCTGGTCGGCTGGACCGGAGGGTACCCGTGGCTACGCGGTCACCTGCTTCGACCCGGACGCGCCGACCGGCAGCGGATTCTGGCACTGGACGGTCTTCGACATCCCGGCGGATGTCACCGAACTGCCGGCCGGAGCCGGGACCGGTGATTCCGAGGGGCTCCCGGCGGGAGCCGTGCAGGCTCGGAACGACTACGGCACCAGGGACTTCGGCGGCGCCGCACCGCCGCCGGGAGACGGGCCGCACCGCTACGTGTTCACGGTGTACGCCGTGGACCGGGAGAAGCTCGGTCCCGATGCGGACGCGGCGCCGGCGCTCGTCGGCTTCCACCTCCGCTTCCACGCCATCGCCCGCGGTCAACTGATGGCCGAGTACGAGAACGTCGGGGAGTAGACGCCTCAGGTGCGAGAGGACTCGCTCCAGGTGGGTCTCTGCAATTCACTGGGGCGCCCGCACGATCTTCGCGAGTCCTTGCACGATCCTCTCACGGGCGGGGGAGGAGCATGTCGGTCCATGCTGAGATGGGAGCATGTCCCTCGACGAGCTTCGCGATGTGCTGGAACGACATGCGCGGTCCGGTCCGGCCACGGCCATCGACGGCGTCCGCATCTGCCGGGCCGACCCGGACGCCGAGCCGGAGTACGCGATGTCCGGTGTGATGCTGGCCGTCATCGCGCACGGCGGCAAGCGGCTCGCGTTCGGCGAGCGGGTGTACGAGTACGGGGCCGGCCAGTATCTGGTCACCTCGGCCGACCTGCCGGTGACCGGCCGTGTCACACCGGGAGGGCCGCAACTGGGCTTCGGGATGACACTGGAACCCGCCGTCATCGCCGAGTTGATGATGCAGGCTGGGCCGGGCGGCCTGCCGCGACCGAGCGGACCGCCCCGGCCGGGGATCATGGTCAGCGACGCCTCGGCAGAGCTCATCGACGCGATCGTCCGCCTCCTCCGTCTGTTGGACCGGCCGCGCGACCGCCGGGTGCTGGCCCCCTTGATCAAACGTGAGATTCTGTGGCGGCTGATGACAGGGGAGCAGGGCGAGACGGTGCGCCAACTCGGTCTTGCGGAGAGCAGCCTGAACCACATCAGCCGAGCGGTCGGCTGGATTCGGGACCACTACGCGGAAGCCTTCCGCGTGGAGGATCTGGCAAGGTCTTCCGGGATGAGCGTCTCCGCCTTCCACCGGAACTTCCAGTCGGTGACGGCGATGAGCCCGATCCAGTACCAGAAGCAGATCCGTCTGCAGGCGGCGCGGCTCCTGCTGGCCAACCGTCCGCACGACGTGACCGGAGTAGGCCACCGGGTGGGGTATGACAGCCCCTCGCAGTTCAGCCGGGAGTACAAGCGCCAGTTCGGCGTCCCGCCAAGCATCGACGCGGCACGCACACGCGCGAGCGCGTCGGTCACGTAGCCGCCGCGATCGGGACCTGCTGTCAGCCGCCACCCGGAGACGCCGGTTCCCACGGCCTGACCCATGGGTCGGGCCACGCCTCGGCAGCGGCGAGCAGGGGGTCGAAGGTCGCGCCGTCGATGCTCTCGCGGATGATGTCAGCGTGGCCCCCGTGTCGCGCCGTCTCCTCGATCAGGTGCAACAGGACCCAGCGGACCGACCATTCCTCGACCTCCGCGGGGACCCAAGGGGCCCCCGGCGGCACCGGAACGGCCTGCCCGAGGTCCGGGACACCGGTGATCACCGCGTCAGTCCGCTCGGACGCCTCCGCGTACGCGGTCAGGACGTCGGCCAGGGTCTCGTCCGGTGCGAGCCGGAATTCGCTCCCGTCCGACCCGCCCGACCCGTCCGACCCGTCCGACCCTGACCGGTGCGACCCGTGCGACCCTGACCCGTCCGACCCGTGTGACCCGTCCGAACTGTCCGACCCGTGTGACCCGTGTGACCCGTCCGAACTGTCCGACCCGTGTGACCCGTCCGACCCGTCCGCCTTCGGCTCGCGCTGCTGGCGAAGGATGAGATCGGTCCAGAAGCCCTCGCACCGTGCGGCGTGCTTGATGAGACCGCCGATGCTCAGCTGGCCGGCGGATGCCGCCATGCGCGCCTGTTCATCGGTCAGGCCGTAAGCGGTGGCCCGCAGAGCGCGCCGCTGGTGGGCCAGGTAGGCGGTCAGCGCTGTGCGCTCGTCGGCGACGGGCGGGACAACTCTCGGCATGGGTGGAGGCCTCTCCTGATGCAATTGTTTGCAGCAAGTTTCATGCGGACCCTACTGCCCTCCTCGCTCGGCGTACACCGGTTGCGTTGAAGTGATTCCCGCCGTCGGCGTCAGCTCTGGCGTCGGCGGAGCGCCGGAGGCGCCCGACATCGTGGACAGCAGGCAACGTCCCACGTCGCGGCCCGGCTTGCCGTTGTGTGGCGC
Organism: Streptomyces sp. NPDC053367; assembly: GCF_044545925.1. Lineage (NCBI taxonomy): Bacteria > Bacillati > Actinomycetota > Actinomycetes > Kitasatosporales > Streptomycetaceae > Streptomyces > Streptomyces sp. NPDC053367. The sequence continues at coordinate 597,876 of NZ_JBITYN010000002.1, forward strand.
GGCCCGAGTGATCGTTCGGCGCGGTTCCCGGCCCTTGCGCAAGACGTTGAAAATTCTCTCACCGAAGGGTTGACCGGCCCTACAGTAGGGGGAGAGGGTCGGCCCCATGCCCGCACACGTACCGCCGATCGCCGACGAGCGCGAAGGTCTGCTCGCCTACCTCGTCCAGCAGCGCCAGGCCCTGCGCGCCACCGCCCATGGCCTGACGGATGAACAGGCGCGAATGACACCCACTGCCAGTGAGCTGAGCATCGGGGGTCTCATCAAACACGCCGCACGATGCGAGGCCGGGTGGACCGACCTGATCCTCCAGCGGCAGCGCGGACCACAGCGGTCCGCAGACGAGAGCGACTCCGCCGAATTCGCGCTCACCCCGGAGGAGACGCTCGCCGGCGTGCTGGACCAGTACGAGGCCGCAGCCCACGAGACAGACGCCGTGATCGCCGGAATCGCCGATCTCGGCCAGGCTGTTCCCGTCCCGCAGGGACTGCCGTGGTTCCCCGCCGACGTGAAGAACTGGTCAGTCCGCTGGGTGCTGCTCCATCTCATCGAGGAGACCTCCCGCCACGGCGGCCACGCCGACATCATTCGCGAAACCATCGACGGCGCCACGCTGTTCCCCCTGCTCGCCGCGGCCGAGCAGTGGCCCGACCCGTGGTTCGAGCCCTGGCGGGCTCCGGCCGGCTGAACAGCGGAGAACACAGCAAGTACCAGGCCAGGGCCCTGTTCTGTCTCGCTGCGCTTGCCGGTGTTGCTCGGGGGTCGCCAACCGGGCGAACCCGCGGCGGCGAGCACGGCCGTCCTGAACTGTCGCGGCAGTGTCTGACCGACGCTTGGCGCGCGGAGTGTGGGGCGGCTCAAGTCTCGGCCTGACCGCGATTCGAGGTCCGCCTACCCCTTGCGGCGGGTGTTCTCGGCGCCTGTGCGTTCAGTATCGCTGTGCCTTGGCAAGACGGGGAGTGAGCTGTGCGTCCGCGGGTTGCCGGCTGAAGGCGACGGGTTGTTGTCTCTCACCCGGGTCGAGGTCCTCCGCGCCCACGAACCTCGTCTCGACGACCTTCCCCGACGGGTCCTCGAAGTCGATCTGTACGGCGTACGAGGCCTTGCTGCCGGTCTTGTTGGTGATCGTGACGAGCACCGCGAGCAGCCCGCTGGTCTCGTTGCGCGGCAGCCCTTTCATGCCGACCTCGGACAGTGCGTTGCCGCGCCCCTCGACGTTCTTCAGCGCCTTCTCCGCAGCCGCTCCGGCGCGGGCGACTTCGGCGTCGACGGATGCCTCGAACGCGGAGGCGCGAGCACTTGCCGAGGAGGCCGCCGCCGAGGCGGAAGCATGCGCGGAGGCGATGGCGGAAGCCGCCTGGGAGGCCAGTGCCGACGGCGGCAACCCGGAGAACGATGCCGTAGCAGGGCTGCTCGTCGTGGTCCGGGAAGGTGAGGGGCTGGTGTCCTGGTCGTCGCCGCACCCGGTGAGTGCGACAGCGGACAGAGCACAACCGAGTGCCGCCGTGACGGCTCGGTGGCCGAGCCCGGAGCGGTCTCGCGGCATCTTGTCTTCCTTCGTGCCTGGTCGGTGCATCGTGTCCATCGTCGGTGCCGTGCGGGCAGGGCGCGACTCCGCCTGGGCCGTTTGTACGGCGCCAGCGCCGGGTCTGCCCCGCTCGTTGCGGAGCGCTCACACGGAAACAGCCCGGAATGCCGGTCTTGAACGGCTGTGATCGGGTACCTAGGTGGGACTGTGTGAACGACCCGGAGGAGCGATACCCGTGAGCGAGACCAACCCTCTCAAGAGGGCAGCTCAGAAGGTCAGCGACGCCGTTTCCGGCGACGATTCGGGACCGCAGGACGGCATCCCCGGCAAGCCCGGATCCGAGTCACCTCCCGTGGCGGAGCCGGCACGACCGCGGGAGCCGCTGCCGCCCAAGCCCGACCAGAGCGGCCCCGACACCTTCTCGCCGACGGGACAGCCGACAGGAGCCGATCAGGCGCAGATGGCGCAGGCCGGCGCACACCTGACCAACGCCCATGGCACACGTCTGTACGACACCGACCACTCCCTGAAGGCCGGACCACGCGGCCCCGTGCTGCTGCAGGACCACCATCTGCGCGAAAAGGTCATGCACTTCGACCACGAACGCATCCCCGAGCGCGTCGTCCACGCCCGGGGCGCCGCGGCCCACGGCGTCTTCAGGAGCTACGGAACGGCCAGTCAGGTGACCAAGGCGGCCTTCCTCGCCAAGGACGTGGAGACGCCGGTGTTCGTGCGCTTCTCCACCGTGCTCGGGTCACGGGGCTCGGCCGACACCGTGCGCGACACACGCGGATTCGCCACGAAGTTCTACACCAGTGAGGGCGTCTTCGACCTCGTCGGCAACAACATGCCGGTCTTCTTCGTCCAGGACGCCATCAAGTTCCCCGACATCATCCACGCCGGCAAGCCGCACCCGGACCGTGAGATCCCGCAGGCGCAGAGCGCCCACGACACGTTCTGGGACTTCGTCACCCTGCACACCGAAGCCGCCCACCACACCCTGTGGAACATGTCCGACCGGGGCATCCCCCGCTCCTACCGGACGATGGAGGGCTTCGGGGTCCACACGTTCCGCCTGGTGGGCGCGTCCGGTGAGACCACGCTGGTGAAGTTCCACTGGAAGCCGAAGCTGGGCGTGCACTCGCTGGTGTGGGAGGAAGCGCAGATCATCGGCGGTGTCGACCCGGACTTCCACCGCCGGGACCTCGCCGATGCGATCGAGGCGGGCGCCTACCCGGAGTGGGAGCTCGGCATCCAGACCTTCCCCGACACCCCGGACCAGACCTTCGAGGGCATCGATCTGCTCGACCCGACCAACCTCGTGCCCGAAGAGCTCGCTCCGGTGCAGCCCGTCGGGCTCCTCACCCTCAACCGCAACCCGTCCAACTACTTCGCCGAGACCGAGCAGGTGGCCTTCCACGTCGGGCATCTCGTACCGGGCATCGACATCACCGACGACCCGCTGCTCGCCGGACGTCTGTTCTCCTACCTCGACACCCAGATCACCCGGCTGGGCGGACCCAACTTCCCCCAACTGCCCATCAACCGGCCGCACGCGCCGGTCAACGACATGCAGCGCGACGGCATGCACCAGACGGCCGTGCACCGCGGCGTGGCCCCCTACCGGCCCAACTCCCTGGACGGTGGCTGCCCCTTCACCGCCGGAGGCGACGCCGCGGCGTACGTAGAGGCGCCCGTTCGCGTGCCGGAGGCGACCAAGGTGCGAGAGGCGCCGGAGTCCTTCGCCGACCACTTCAGCCAGCCCCGCCGCTTCTGGCTGAGCATGAGCCCGGTCGAACGCGAGCACATCATCGGCGCCTACACCTTCGAACTCGGGAAATGCTACGAGCAGGCCGTCAAGCAGCGGGCGTTGCAGGTGCTGGCCAACATCGACGGTGAGCTGTGCGCCCAGGTCGCCGAGGGCCTTGGGCTGCCGGCGCCCGAGCCCACCGTGCCGCCGGCCGAGGTCGAGCCCAGCCCGGCCCTGTCCCAGGTCGGCCGCACCTGGCCCACCGACGGGCGCATCATCGGCATCGTCACCGGGCCCGACGGGGACCTCGGCGGTGTGCGCGCCGTGCGTGAGGCGATCCTAGAGGCCGGAATGGTGCCGCTGGTCGTCGCGCCGACGGGCGGCACCCTGAACTCGGACAACGGCTCCTTGACCGTCCAACGGACCTTCGCCACAGCGCGGTCCGTCGAGTTCGACGCTCTCCTGCTCGCCGGCCCGCCGGGTGTGGGCGGCGATGCCTACGGCGCCCGGGACGCCAAGGGCGGACCCGTCGGCCCACGGCGGCCGGCGCACGACCCGCGGGTCGGCCTCATGCTGGCCGAGGCCTTCCGTCACGGCAAGGCGATCGGCGCCTGGGAAGGCGGCGAGGCAGCCCTGGAAGCGGCAGGCGTGCCCACCGATGCGCCCGGTGTGATCGTCGGCGACAGCGCCACCGCCACGCTGGAGCAGCTCCGCCGGCTGATGGCCGCCCACCGCGTCTGGGAACGCTTCACCACCAGGCCCTGACCGAGCCCCACGAGGGATCCGACGCAGAGACGGACGGAACGGCCGAACGACAATGGTGCTTCGGCTGATGAACGCCGGGGCGGTCCGCAGCAGCGGACCGCCCCGACGCATGTGACGCCCGATGCCGCGCCCCGTCGTGTCGGTGAGGGGACAGCCGGAGCAGACCGGTCCTCGCGACCGGACGAGACGCGGGAAGGGAATGCGGCGGGGAGTCAGAACCACTCGGGCCGGCAGTCCGCCGCCGTGCGGTCGAGGCTGTCGAGGAGGTCGAACTGGGGCCCGGACCGGGGGAGTTCGACCCGGAAGAAGTAGCGGGCAGCCTGCCGCTTGCCCTCGTGGAAGTCGTCCGTGCCGTCGCCCAGCGCGAGGAACTGCTCCAGCCAGATCCAGGCCAGCACCACATGGCCGACGGCCTCCAGGTAGACGGAGGCGTTGGCGAGTGCGGTCGCGGGGTCCCCGGTCGACCACAGGCGGGCGGTGGTCCGCTCGACGCGGGCCATGGCCTGTTCCAGCGAAGCGGCCAGTTCGGCCGCTTCGCCGCCCGCCGCCGTGGCGCGGGTGGTGGTGGCCGCGAGAGTGTCCAGGAGCAGCCGCAGCCCCGTGCCGCCGTTCATGACGACCTTGCGGCCGAGCAGGTCCAGTCCGTGGATGCCGTGGGTGCCCTCGTGGATGGGGTTGAGACGGTTGTCCCGGTAGAACTGCTCGACGTTGTACTCGCGGGTGTAGCCGTAGCCGCCGTGCACCTGGATGGCCAGGTCGTTGGCGGCCAGGCACCACTGCGACGGCCAGCTCTTGGCGATGGGCGTGAGGACGTCGAGGAGCAACCGGGCGCGGGCACGCTCGGGCTCGTGCTCGGCGGTGCGCTCCTCGTCGAGCAGCCGGCTGCAGTACAGGACGAGCGCGAGGGCGCCCTCCACATAGCACTTCTGCGCCAGCAGCATCCTGCGTACGTCGGCGTGCTCGATGATGGGCACCTGCGGGGCGTTCGCGTCCTTGCCCGTCAGCGGGCGGCCCTGCGGGCGGGTGCGGGCGTAGTCGAGAGCGTGGAGGTAGCCGGTGTAGCCGAGCGCCATGGCGCCCTGGCCGACGCCGATGCGGGCCTCGTTCATCATGTGGAACATGTACGCGAGCCCCTGGTGGGCCTCGCCGACGAGGTAGCCCACCGCACCCGGGGCGCCGCCCGGCGTGTGCCGGCCCTCGCCGAAGTTGAGCAGGGTGTTGGTGGTGCCGCGGTAGCCCATCTTGTGGTTGAGGCCGGCGAGCACCACGTCGTTGCGCTCGCCGAGTGTGCCGTCCGGCTCGACCAGGAACTTGGGCACGATGAACAGGGAGATGCCCTTCACGCCGGCCGGACCGCCGGGGATCTTGGCCAGGACCAGGTGGACGATGTTCTCGCTGAGCTCGTGGTCGCCGCCGGAGATCCACATCTTGGTCCCGGTGATGCGGTACGTCCCGTCGTCCTGCGGCACCGCCCGGGTCGTGATGTCGGCCAGCGAGGAGCCCGCCTGGGGCTCGGACAGGCACATGGTGCCGAAGAAGCGGCCCTCGACCATGGGGCGTGCGTATGTCTCGATCTGCTCCTTGCTGCCGTGCGCCTGGAGCAGGTTGGCGTTGCCGACGGTGAGGAACGGATACGCGGACGTGCCGACGTTGGCGGCCTGGAACCAGGCCATGCAGGCGCCCGCGACCACCATGGGCAGCTGCTGTCCGCCGATCTCGTAGTCCATGGCCGCGCCGGTCAGTCCGGCCTCGGCGAAGACCCGCAGCGCCTGCTCGACCTCCGGGATGATGTGCACCCGTTCCCCGTCGAAGCGGGGCTCCTCGGCGTCGCTCTTCTTGTTGTGCGGGGCGAAGTGCCGGGTGGCGATGGCCTCGCTGAGTTCCAGCACCGCGTCGAAGGTGTCCCGGTCGTGGTCGGCGTAGCGGGGGCGGCGCGTCAGTGACGTGACGTCCAGCCAGTCGTGGAGCAGGAAGTCCAGGTCGCGGCGCGAGAGCAGCAGGGAGTCCATGGTCATGTATCCGATCGGGAGGGCGGCAGAATCGGATACTAAGCGGTCGCTCAGGCGCCGTCAACGATGCATGATCTACGTCGCGGGGGTGGGGGAGCGAGGCCTTGGCCGAGGCGGCATCACTCGTACGGCCGCCACGCGTCGGCCCCGCGGCGCAGATCCGGCCAGGGCGTGTGCGGAGGTGGGCATGGCGCAGACCTTGGGATCCGCGCCTGCAACGCGTTCATGGGGCGGGAGTGGCTTTGAGTACCGCGCTGATGATGCGGTCGCCGGCGTCCTTGCTGTGCGGGTCGATGAGATTGCCCCACAGTTTGAGCAGCAGGCGGCCGAGCGGTGGGTGGCTCAGGCTGTGCGTGGTGATGAACTTCATCAGGTGGGGGCCTGCGAGAGCCTGGGCGACGAGGCGGCCCAGGGTGAAGTAGCCGCCGAAGGCGTCTTTGAGGACGTGTGGATACGCCTGCAGGGCACGTTCGCGCTGGGCCGCGGTGGACCGGGCAAGGGCTTGGACGATGACTTCGGCGCTGAACCGGCCGGACTCCATCGCGTAGTCGATGCCTTCGCCGCTGAGCGGGTTGATCAGGCCTGCGGCATCACCGGCCAGAAGTACTCCGCGCGTGTAGTGGGGCGTACGGCTCATGGCTACGGGCAGGGCGTGGCCGCGGACGGCGGTGGTGGCGTGGTCGTCGTCGATCTGCCATTCCCTGGGCAGCCGCGTGAGCCACTCCCGCAGCAGCGCGCGAGGGTCGACGCTCGCGCGCCGAGTGGCCAGTGTGCCGGCCCCGACGTTCCACACACCGTTGCCCACCGGGAAGAGCCATCCGTACCCGTACAGCATGCAGCGGCGGCCTGACGAGGCGGGGCTCCACAGGTCCAGCCAGGCTTCGAGATAGTCGTCGTTCGCGCGGTCCGTGGTGTAGTAGCGGCGTACCGCGACCGCGACGCGGTCCTTGCGCTGCTGCAGCCCCATGCGTACGGCCACACGGCTGGAGGCCCCGTCCGCGGCCACCACCAGGCGTGCCCCGTGGAGGTGTCCCACGCCGTCGCGGCGGGCGACGACGCCACGGGCGTGCCCGGTGCGCTCATCCAGCAGGACGTCGGTGACGTTGGTTCCCAGCTGCACACGGGCGCCGGCCTCCTGCGCCCGTCTGACCAGCAGGTGATCGAAATCCTGGCGGGTGCGCACCAGCCCGAAGCCGGGGTAGCCGGTGGTGTCGGGCCAGTCCAGCTCGACCCGTAGACCTGCGCCGCAGGCCCGTACGCCACGGCTGCGTACCCAGCCGGGACCTTGGACGTCGACGCCCATGGCGAGCAGTTCCTTGACGGCGCGAGGGGTGAGTCCGTCGCCGCAGATCTTGTCCCGGGGGAAGTGCGCCTTGTCCAGCAGCACCACATCAAGCCCTGCTCGGGCCAGGTAGTAGGCCGTGGTGGAGCCGGCTGGCCCTGCACCGACCACGACGACGTCAGCAGTGTCCCTGGTCTTTCCGGAAGTCATCGTCAGCCCCTTTCCTGAGCACAGTAGGCGCTACGAGGCGATCACGCGCTCTGCTTGGTCCAGACGGAGACAGCGCGGGCGCTTCGGGTGCTGGATCCGGATGGTCGTCGTCGCTTTCCCAGAGGCGTCGATGATGTCCAAGGGGCGACGTGGGTCACGTCTCTGGTCGGTCACATTGTGTCGGTGCGGCGCGTCAGTGAGGTGAGGCAATCGACGGCCGGCGCTCTCTGTCCTGCGTGGCCGGCACACTGCCTGCGGTGGTCGGCCGCGCGGTCGTACGGACAGGATCCGGCACCGGCGGAAGGCTCCCGCCACGGTGCACGGGTACGGGGAGGGCGCCGCCGGCGTTGTCGGCCTCGTCCGCGGGGCGGCGGCGCGCAGTGGAGCGCTGGTCCTCGAAGTCGGCAGCGAACACGGCTGACACCGCGAGCCGCCCCGGAGCGGGCGTCCTGCGACGAGAGGGCGGCGACCCGTGATGAGTTCGTCTGAATCAGCGGCACGGGTCGGCGTGCGCTGACCTGCCCGCCTTCCCCGGGTACTCCGACATCGGCTATCTCCGGCTAGCCGCCCGTTCCCTTCGGGCTGTGCAGACCCGGGCCTGGGGGCCATCGATCGACATGGTCGACGAGCCAGGTGATGGCGGGCGGGGGCGGCACCGGAGACAGGCGGCTCCGGTGACGGCTTCGCACGTGCCGGGACTGAGGGTGAGGGCGAGGGTGGGATGATCCTTCCCTCTCCGGTGTACCAGGCGACGCCACGTGTACCGGATTGCCGGTGTCCGACGAGGAAGACGAAGGATCGATGACGCTGAACGTGGGTCAACGGGTGCGACTGGCGGCCGAGCTGCGGTTGACCGGGTCGGTGACCTCGGCCGGGAAACCCCCTGAGGAGACGGGCGCTTTCGCCACCACGCTCGCCCTGGCATCAGGCGTCGAGGGCACCGTCGAGCGTGTGGACGAGCATCAACGTCAGCAGAGCCACGAAGTCCGTGAGTACCTGCGCCTCAAATCACTCCTCGACGACTTCGGCCATCAGATGCCGCCCGCGAGCAGAAGACAGCTGGAGGAGCAGGTGGAGGCCCTGGAGGAACACTGGGTCGCCTACCGGCAACGGATGCTCCGCGTCACGGTCCGCGTCCGGCTCGACAACGGATTCGTCCTCGACACCGCCCCGGAGGAGGCTTTCACTTCCGTCTGACCGGCGTCGGGGCACTCGCCTCCCGCGGACCGGCCGTCCCCGAGCTTGCAGCGCGTCAGCAGCACCGTCGCCTTCTGCGGCAACGCGGGATCCGGCCGGTGATCGCCGAACCAGTCGTCCATCACGCTGGACCTGAAGAATGGCTGGCCGTCCCAGTACGCAACGCCCGCGCGATCCAGCGCGCCCAGGGGGACGTGGAAGTCGAGCCGATCGCCGCTTTCATCGCCGCCGCGGATCGCCACGCACCCGCACACGGCCAGTTGGCCCGTCGGCAGGCGGACCTGACCGTGGAGATGGCCGAACTCGCCCACAGAGGCCACCGTGCACGGCACATCGTCCTGCTCCTCAGGCTCACGGTCTCTGTGCCCAAAGCACCCATGGACTTCCGCGGCGGACCACAGAGCGCTCAGGACGGCCTGGAGCCGGGCATCATCGTGCGATCCAACCTCTACAGCCAGCTCGTAGTAGCCGGCGGACCAGTTCGTCCGGTCCCGGAACGCAGCGGGACTCGTCATGACGTGATCATGCAGCAGGGCTCAGTCCGGTGCCACCGCCGACCAAGTGTGCAGCCGCCTCGGGCACAACCTCACGAGGCCACCGCGACTCCGATGCCGATGACGATGAACAGCCAGCCGGTCGTCAGTTCCCACCGGTGGCGGATCCTCGGGCGGGCGAGGAACGCACGCAGCCTCGCGGCGACGGCGACGAGGGCGAACCAGTAGACGACGCCGATCAGGACGTCCAGGAGGCCGAGGAGGAAGATCTGCTGCGTGACGGACGCCTCGCCGTGGACGAACTGCGGCAGGATGCTGAGGAAGAACAGCGCCGCCTTGGGGTTGAGCACATTCGTGAGGAAGCCCTGGGTGAAGCCGGAGCGCCACCGGCCGCGGCCCGGACCGTTTTCGGCCGAGGCCCACGTCTTGGCGATGTCCTCCGGTCCTCCGGTCGCCTCTCGCGCCGCGCGCCGGGCGGCGAGGACCGCCCGGACCCCCAGGTACACGAGGTACGCCGCGCCCAGCAGCCTGACGGCGTCGTAGACCACCGGCGACCGGGCGGCGATCAGCGACAGCCCTGCCGCCGCGGCGAGCATGTGCACGCACAGTCCGGCTTGGGCGCCCAGCGCCGCGGCCCGCCCCTTGGCGGGGTGCTCGGTGGCGGATCTGGCCACCACGAGGAAGTCCGGGCCCGGCACCAGGTAGGCCACCAGTACCACACCGAGGAAGCCGACGAGGTCGACCGACATCCGCTCTCCCTTCGCCGGGGCCTGTGGCGTGCTCGACTACCCCGGGGATCGTGGGTCAAGACTGCAAGCCGGGGGCATTGTCGGCCCGTTGGCGAAGAGCCGGCCGGCGAGGAGCCGGAGTTGGTCGCCACGGCGGGGTGGTGACGCTCTGCCGTGGCTGTACGGCATCGCCTTGGCGGGTCCTGCCAACGCGCGGCGAACCCAGGTGCGGGCGGACGAGGCTGGGGGCGATGTACCGCCTTTGGCCGCAGGCATCGGGGCGGTCGAGGCCCCGCCCCATCGCCCCTGACAGGGCAGAGCGCAAGAACGGCGGGGCGTCCCGGTTCTGACGGCCGTCAAGGCCCACGCCGGGAGGACGTGTCACGGCGCGGCAAGCCGGTTCACCAGGAGTTCCACTCTCTGCTCGGCGTACTGCGGGGGCAGCCGTCCCGCGCGGGTCAGGGTTGCGATGCCGTGCAGGCATGCCCAGAACACCTCGGTGAACAGCTCTGGGGGGATGTCGTCCCCGGCGACTTCGCCGAGGCTCTCCAGTAGCGCGGCGAAGGCGTCCTTCAGGGGTTCGGGGGTGTCTTCCTGCGCGTATGCCAGGCCGCCGTCGAGCTGGAACAGGGCGTCGTAGACCGCCGGGTTGCGGGCGGCGAAGTCGAGGTAGGCGCGGGCGAGGGCGGTGACCCGGGCGCGCGGGCTGTCCGCAGCGGCGGTCGCGGTACGCACTGCGGCGGCCAGTTCGGCGGCGCCTTCGAGGGCGACCGCGCCGATGATCTCGCGTTTGCCGCGGAAGTGGCTGTAGAGGACGGGCTGGCTGTACTCGATGCGCTCGGCGAGCCGGCGGGTGGTGACGGCGTCCCAGCCCTGCTGCTCGGCGAGTTCACGGGCCGTGGCGACGATGAGGCGCTCGCGCTCCGCCCGTTCGCGCTGCTTGCGCTCCTGTACCGACATGAGTCGATTCTAGCACTGCTAGACAATCGAGCGGCAGTAGCGCTAGCGTTGCCTCAACAGCTAGCAGTGCTAGATTCCAGAGGGGTCGTTCGTCATGCTCGATGCACTCGAAGTCGTCACCACCGTTGTCGTCGGCGTGATGGTGGGGGTGGAGTTCTCCGTCGCCTTCGTCGTCAACCGGATCCTCGACGCCCTTCCCGAGGACAGCGCCCAACTCGGCCACGCCCACGGCGGCCGGATGCTCGGCGCGGTGATGCCCGTCTGGTACATCACGTCGGTGGTGCTCGTCGCCGCGTGGGCCGTCGCCGGATGGCATCAGGACGGCACCGGCCTGGTCGTCACCGCCGGCGCGCTGTTGATCCTCAGCGTGGTCATGTCCCTTCTGCTGCTCGTTCCGATCAACAACCGGAACAGGACGTGGACCCCCGAGAACCGGCCCGCCGACTGGAAGCAGCAGTTGAACCGCTGGCAGCGCTACCACTACGCCCGCGTCGCCGTCATCATCGCCGCCTTCACCTCCCTGACTGCCGCCCTCGCCTGACTGGCGCCGACGAAGCGAGTCGACCCTGTGAATGACGGCTTGTCGGGCGAACTGTGGTCCCTCAACGGGCAGTTTCCGCCCGAGCCGCCGCGGAAGCAGGTCGCCGGCGTCCGGGCCAACTGCATCAACTGCATCATCACCGACGGCCAGGGCATCCCGCTCGCGGTGTCGCCGACCGGCGGAAACCGCGGGCGACGTCACCCAACTCCTGCCGCTGCTGGAGCAGGATCCGGCGGTCGCGGGAGTCGTCGGCCGGCCGCGACGGCCGCCCGGACATGCTGTTCGCCGACCGCGGCTACGACCAAGACAAGTACCGCCGACTCCTGCGACAACGCGGGATCCGGCCCGTGATCGCCGAACGAGGAAAGCCGCACGGCACCGGCCCGGGCACCTTCCACCGGGACGTCGAGCGCACCATCTGTGGATGCACGTCTCCGCCGCCTGCGCATCCGACGGGAACGACGCGACGACATCCACGAGGCCTTCCTCGGACTCGCCGTCTGCGTGATCACCCACCGACACGTCCAGAGGCTTTGTCAGGGCCAGTTACGCAGGGCCCGATCACTGCTGAGGATGGTCCGTGGCAGGGCCGAGGGGTGCCGGTGTTGCGAGGGTCGCCCGGTTCAGTGCGACTCCGCGCAGGAATCGGTCGCGGTCCGTCGGGCTGGTCATGAGCTCCGCCTGGCAGCTTGCCGGCCTGTCCCTGGCCGTCGACAGGTGGCCTGCGTCGAAGAGGCTGACGCCCAACTGCATCGCAGCAGGCCCTCGCCCCGGACCAGCTCCATCACCAGGAACGGGACTCTGCTGTCGCCCGTTCCGGTCTCGCCGAGATCGTGGATCGTCACGATGCTGGGATGCTGCGACCGGGCGGTGATCTGCGCCTCACGCGGGAACCTGGCGCGTGCCTCGTCGCCGCTGCTTTCGCCACCGGCGAGCAGGGAGATCACCTTGGCCGCGGCGGGCCGGCCCCGGCGTCTCGTCCCGCGCCTCCCACACTTGCCCCATGCCGCCCCCGCCGAGCCGGCGCACCAATCGGTGACGACCCCCGAGGAGCTGGTTTCGCACTGTCTGCCTCCCCACTTCGTCGACCGCCTCCACCGGCGAACCGGCATTTCAGGGATCATGACGCGCCCGCGAGCACGGCGCACCCGACTCGTGGCACCCGGCGGCCGTCGCCCTGGAGCCGGGCAGAGCGCCTCTGCCCCCGCTCGGTCCGAGACGGGGCACGGCAACGGAGGTCGGGCGGTCGGGGGCTAACCGCCGGGCAGGGCGGGCTGATTGTCAGTGGTGCTTCCTATGCTGCAGCTATGGAGATCACGAAGACCGCACTTGCGGAGGCCTGGCGGCGGAAGGCCGACGGACACGTCCAGCTCCACGGGGTTGGGCTGCCGCCTGTGGCGTTCTCGGAGGACGAGCTGGAGGAGTGCGCCGAGAGGGCGGAGGATCCGGACGGCGGCCTGTGCCTGGTGCTGGGCAGGGACGGAGTCGTGCGCGGCTTTCACGGTCCCTACCGGGAGGTGTTCGCCACCAGGGATCTCGAACTGGCGCTCTACCTGATCGCCGAGGCCGCGGTGCGTCGGCGGGCCGCCGGCCCCGAGGAGACGGCCGATGCGCTGGGGCGGATCGATCCGGCGTGGGGCAGACGGTTTCGCGGCGGCGGCCTGGACGACATGGGGACGGCCGAGTCGTGCGGGCGCGACCCGCTGGAAGGACTCGCCTGGATAGCCGGGTCCTGGCGGGAACAGGCCCCGTACACCACCCTCGCCTTCTACCGCGCGGCACCCGGCAGAGCCGTCGACGCCGAGGAACTGGCCCTGCTGTACGGGGCGGACCCCGCGCAGGTCGCCGCCGGCACCCGCCTGAAGGATCTGGAAGCCGTCGACAATGGCCGGGTCCACTGGGACCGCCAGTGGGAGAGCTGCTGTTACGGGCAGGCGGGGGAGTGGACGTTCCTGCTGTACCACGACACGCCGCCAGGGTCCTTCGCCGACAAGGAGGCGTACGCGGCTCTCGGGATCAAGGAAAGCGTGTGGCTGACCGCCACCGCCGCGAAGGCCATCTACACCTTCGACTACATGCGCGACTCTCGTCGCGTCGACGACGACTGGGGCGTCCTGGAACTGATCTGGTACGAACGTGGCCGTGCCCCCTATCTGCGGGGCGGTGAACTGGACTTCCTCAACCGCGCCCTACGCCGCGCCGAGCTGGACCACCCAGAGCTGACCAACACCTTCCAGCTGTACTTCCATGCTCTGGAGGAGTCCCTCGGCCTGAGTCTGCCGCGCCGGGACTTCGCGCAAGGGGAGGTGCGCGCCGCGTACTGGGCCACGGGGCAGTCCTGACCCGGCGGGCGGCTCCGGCCACTGCACTGCGCCCCCGGCGAGGCGGTCAGACATCCTGGACCGCAGCGCCCACCGCTGTACGCGCCGCCGCCACGAATGCTGAGATCGCCGGGTGAGCGCCGCCGCCCGCGCGGAAGGCGACCTTCGAGCGGCGGAAGAGGGGCAGCCGGGTCAGCACCACGCCCTCGGGGGCGTGTGCGGTGGCCATCTCCGGCACGAATCCGGCGCCTTGCCCGATGGAGGCGAGTGCCAGGACCGTCCGGAAGTCGTTGACGTGATGGCGGATGCGCGGCTGAAAGCCGGCGGCCTGACAGGCGCGTACAGCCATCGCGTGGCCGGTCGTGCCGTCCCGGGCCGTGATCCACGGGGCCGTGGCCCACGGCCCGAGCAACTCCGCGAGCGTGTCACCGCGGCCGGCGGGATCTCTTGCGGGACCGGTGTCGGTAGCGACGCCCGTGGCCAGGTACATCGGCTCCTCTAGCAGGGGCACCTGGTCGACCGTGGTGTCCGGGGACGCGGGCACGAAGTCGTAGTCGTGGACGAGGGCCACGTCGAGTTCGCCTGCGCGCAGGCCGTCGGAGACCCGCGCCGAGTCGATCTCCTGCACCATCGGTTCCAGCGCGGGATGCCGCCGGGCCAGTTCCGCCAGCGTGGCCGGCACGATCGCGGGACCGCCCGAGGGAAACGTCCCGATCCGCAGCGGTCCGCCGATGCCCTGACGTGCCCCGGCCAGCTCGGAGACCGCCAGTTCGAGGCGTTCGAGGACGGCGTCGGCATGGGTGACGAGTGCGCGGCCGGCGGGGGTGAGCACCACCCGTCTGCCACTTCGCTCCAGCAGAGGCACGCCCGCCTCGCGCTCGAGCACTCCCAGTTGCTGGGAGACGGCCGAGGCGGTGAAGTTCAGCGCCTCGGCGACGGCCGCGATGGTGCCGCGTCGGTCCAGTTCGCGCAGCAGGTGGAGTCGTCGGACATCGAGCATAAGGTGAGCTTACGTATGAGCGTAGAAACATGAACTGGATCTACTGAGTTATGTCGGTCAGGCTGGGCCCATGAAGCCCGAAGCGAACCTCACCGGCCTGTTTGTCCCCTTGGTGACGCCTTTCACCGACGACCTGCACCTCGATCCGGACGCGCTCGCCTGCCTCGCCGGCGAGGCGCTGTCGGCCGGGGCTCGCGGACTCGTTGCCCTGGGCACCACGGCGGAGGCGGCCACGCTGACCACCGAGGAGAAGCGGGCCGTGGTCCGTGTCTGCTCGGCCGCCTGCCGTGCACACGGAGCTCCGCTGGTCGTCGGCGTCGGCACGAACGACACCGCGGCCGCCATCACGGCGCTGCGGGAGCTCGCTGAAAGCGGTGACGTCGCCGCGGCGCTGGTTCCCACGCCGCCCTACACCCGGCCCGGCGAGGCGGGAACACTGGCGCACTTCGCGGCACTCGCCGAACACGGGGGGCTGCCGCTGGTCGTTTACGACATCCCGTACCGCACCGGTCAGCGCCTCAGCACCAGCGCGCTGAACGCGCTCGGGGGCCTGCCGCAGGTCGTCGGGGTCAAGTACGCGACCGGTGCGATCGACGCAGCCGCGATGGAACTGCTCGGCGCGTCGACCCCGGACTTCGCGGTGCTCGGCGGCGATGACGCCGTCATCTCGCCGCTGCTCGCGGCGGGCGCCTGCGGCGGCATCCTGGCTTCGGCCAACGTCCGCACCGCCGACTACGCCGAACTCATCTCACTGTGGCAGCGCGACGCCGCCGGACCGGCCCGCCGGCTGGGAGCCGAGCTGGCCCGGCTGTCCGCCGCGCTCTTCGCCGAGCCGAACCCCACCGTGATCAAAGGGGTGTTGCACGCTCAGGGCCGCATCCCCAGTCCGGCCGTCCGCCTGCCGCTGCTGGCCGCCTCCGCCGATTCAGTCCGGCTGGCGGCGGACCTGGCCGCCGCCAGGACCTGCCAAGAGGCACCAGCCTGATACGGGTCCGCGGGCGGGCGCCGGGGCGCACCGGCGAACTTCGATGCCAGCGGCCCCGCCCCGGCCGGGGGATCTTGGCGAGTGCCGTCCGAGAAGTCCTGCATGCGTGAAGATGGCACGGGTGAGGGCGCGAACAGCTTGGTCTTCGAGGGGATCTTCTTCGGCTCGGTGGCCGCGGTCGCGGCCTGCCTGACAGCCGCCTTCACGAGCGGGGCCGGCCCGAGGAAACAGCACCACGAGCACGCACCTCGCGTCCGGCTCGATGGTTCAGGCTGCAACCGTCTGTGCGGCGGCACCGCTCTTGGGCAAGGCCACGGCCTCGCCCTGAAGCACGGCGGTATCCATGTCGTCCTTCCACATCACTCGGCCGGAACTGCGACAACGAAATTCACGGGTGCTGATCTCCGCTTCCCTCAGAGATCGCCCGGACAAGTCCCAGCGGCAATCACGCACCGGCGGTTGGGGCTTCAGGGCACGAGTACGACTTTGCCGAGGTTGGCCCGGATGGTGATCGCGTGGTGAGCTTTCCCGGCTTGGGCGAGCGGGTACTGGGCGTGCACGGCGGGCCGCAGGGAGCCTTGCGCGAACAATGCCCACAGCTCCTTGCGCCATTCCTCGTACAGTCCGGGCTGTTCGCGTGAGATCCGCGCGATCTGGAAGCCGGTGACGGACTTGGCGCCGGCCAGCAGGTCGTACGCCTGGATCGTGCCGCCGCCGGAGCTGTAGGCCACCAGCCGTCCGCCAGGCGCCAGTGCGGCCACCACCGGGCCCAGCAGGTCGGCGCCGACGGCGTCCAGGGCGTAGTCGACGCCTTCGCCCCAGCCGGTGTCGCTGTAGAGGACCACCTCGTCGGCGCCCAGGGAGCGCACGAAGTCGGCCTTGCCCGGGTCGGATACGGTGCCCACCACGCGGGAGGCGCCGCGCAGCCGGGCGAGTTGCACCGCGAGATGGCCGACGCCGCTCGCCGCGGCCGTGATCAGAGCCGCCTCTCCCGCAGCGGGGCGGGCCGCCTCCAGTGCGCCGTACGCGACCAGGCCGCTGCGCACCAGGGCGACGGCGTCCACGGCCGAGGCGCCGTCCGGCACCGGGGACGCCATGTGCTCCAGCAGCGGGGCGTAGTCGGCGTAGCCGTGCCCGAAGCACAGCCCCGTCACCCGGTCTCCGGGCCTGAAGCGGTCGGCCCCCTCGCCGACGGCCACCACCTCGCCTGCGATCTCGCCCCCCAGCGCGACCGGTTCGGCGGCCTCGGTGACCTTGCGGACGACGGGCAGGGTGACGCCGACCGCCTCGCAGCGGACCAGCAGCTCGCCGGGCGCGGGCTCGGGGACGGGCGCGTCCTCCAGGAAGAGGGGGCCGCCGGGGTGGTCGTAGCGGATGCGGCGCACTGGGCCTCCGGAAATGTCGTAGGGAACCCCAACGAGTTCGTTGGTGGCCCCAACGATAGCCCCTTTCGTTGGGGAGTCCAATGGTTTCCGTCTAGGCTGCCGTCATGACCGAAGCACCCCTGCCCGCGATCCGCTCCCTGCCCAGCTGGCTGCTCGGCCGCGCGGCGGCCCGGGGACGCGCGCTGGTGGCCGAGGCACTGGCCGCCGAGGACATGCGCATGTGGCACCACGTAGTGCTCTCCGCCGTCCGCGACCTCGCCCCCGTCGCCCAGGCCGACCTCGGCCGCTCCGTCGGACTCGACCCCAAGGACCTGGTCGGCATCCTCAACGACCTGCAGTCCGCCGGCCTCGTCGTCCGCGCCCCCGACCCGAAGGACCGCCGCAAGAACGCGGTGTCGCTCACAGAGGCCGGCGAGCGGAAGCTGGTGCGCTGCGAGAAGGCGGCCCGCGAGGCGAACGACGTGCTGCTCGCCCCCCTTCCGGTTGCCGAACGGGAGCGGTTCTTGGGCCTGTTGACGCGCATCAGCGGGACGCGGGGTGAGGCCGGTTGACGGTCCGGCATGACCACACCCCCACCGTCGGCCCGGCGCACCTGTCGTTGCCGAACAGACGGACCTCCTCGTCGCACTACCCCGAGCACTGTGGCCCTCGGCCCTCTGGCCGGAGACGGCTGATGGAGTAGGCATCAGACCGCACGTCCACCTGAGATCCCCGATGACACCGGAATGCCACTGCATAAGGGAGCCGCTCGGCTGCTAAAGGTCCGCCCCCACGTCTGCTCCTTCGACGCGACCTGGACCGGGCCTCCTGACGTGGGCCGTTCAGCATCCGTCAGCGCTTGCTCCGCCCCCGCCGACGCCGGCCCGGTGCCGTCCCGACCCGGCGGACGGGGCGCGGCATCACGCGGGGACGCTCAGCGGCGGGTGCTCGAGCACGCGGGGCTTGTACTCGACCAGCTGGATGCGGCCGTCGAAGGTGCGGTGATCGATCATCTCGAGGGCAACGTCCGGATAGCCGTCGTAGATGCGCTCTTCGCCCGTGGCACCGGTGATCACGGGGAACATCACGACGCGGAAGCGGTCGACGAGTCCGGCTCGTAGCAGGGAGCGGCACAGGCTGAGGCTGCCGATCGTGCTGAGGAGCCCCGAGCCGCTCGCCTTCATGTGGCGGACCGCCTCGACGGCGTCGTCGCGGACGAGCGTGGAGTTGGCCCACTTCAGCGGCTCTTCGAGCGAGGAGGAGAACACCACCTTGGGCGCCTGCGTGAGCTCGTCGACGGACGCCTCTTCCTCGGGCCTGAACTCGTCCTGGCCAGCGGGGACCTCGCCCGCGGCGAAGCCCGACATCAGGCGGTAGGTGTTCGCTCCCATGAGGTAGGTGGCTTTGGGCTGCTCGCTGAGCCATGCGAGGTACTCCGGGCCTTCGAGGCCCCAGAACCCGGGCCATCCCTGTCCCGACGCGTAGCCGTCGAGGGAGGTGATGAAGTCGACGAGAAGTTCCGACATGGCGTGTCCTTTCCTGGGTGTCACGAGCTTGGACCGGCCGGGAGTCACAAACTCATCGGCCGCGCCGCCCTCCTGGAGAGGGGGGCGTGGTTGTCGGTGCAGGACATCTGCCTCAACCCGGCGTGAGGACCCCGGACAGGGCCGTCACCGCCGTGCGGCGCCGTGCCCAGAACGGCGACGACGCCCAGCGGGTTTCGTCGGCGTAGGCCAGGGCGTGCAGGGCGAGGTAGCGCGCCGCGATCCCGTCGACGAAGGCTCGGTACGCGGTCAGGGCGCCCGCCTCGCCGCGCAGGGAGCCGTCGACGGCCGCGGCCGCCCGGGCGCCGGTGTGCAGGGCCGTGAGGATTCCCTGGGAGGAGAGCGGGTCGCAGGCGAGCGCGGCGTCCCCGGCGGCCACCCAGCCGGGCCCGGCCGGCGGGTCGAGACGCTGCCCGTGGGCCGGCGCCCAACGCGGTTCCGGCAGCTGCCCGGCGGCGTAGCCCTCCAGGCGGGTCCGTACGTGCCGGGTGCCGGCCGCCGCCTCCAGGAAACCGGCGGCGGTGCGCAGTCGGGGCTCGACCAGGTCGAGATCGGTCAGGTGGGCGACCAGCCGCCCGGCCGGCACCCGCGCGGTGTACCACCAGCCGCCCGGCGCCGACTCGACGAGCGTGCGCAGGTCGTGGTCGGCCGCTGCGGGGCCGGGCAGCAGGGCGTGCGCGGCGACGAGCCGGTCCTGCCGCAGCCGTACGGCGCCCTGCCGGGCGATCAGCGCGCGCCGGCCGGTGGCGTCCACCAGCCAGGCGCAGGGCAGTTCCCGCTCCACCCCGCGCTCGCGGACCACCAGACGCCACGCTCCCGGCCGGCCGGTCCGGCGCACCGCGACGCCGCACACGGGCCGGGCCCCGGCGTCCTCGGCCGCGCCGCGCAGGAACGCGTCGAAGCGGACGCGGTTCAGATGCCAGCCGTGCCCGTGCGGGTCCATGACGTGAGCGCGCCCGTGCAGCTGCTCCGAACCCCAGGCGGCGTCGGTGCCGGTGCAGGGCAGGTGCCCGTCGGCGTCGAGCCCGGCCAGCAGCCCGAGGTCGCGCAGCAGAGGCCGGGCGCCGGGCGGCAGGGTCTCGCCGATCCGGTACGGGCCCGCTCCCCTCGGCCCGGGGAGGTCCCGCGGGCGGGGGTCGAGGAGCAGGACCCGGCGGCCCGCGCGGGCCAGGCACAGCGCCGCGACCGACCCGGCCGGCCCGGCGCCCGCCACGATGGCGTCGCAGCCGGCCGTCACGACCGCGTCGCAGCCGCCCGTCACCGGCCGCCCGACAAGCGGGTCATCTTGTTGATGAAGCCGGTCGAGACCTCCTCGTCGGGCGGCTCGGCCATCATGGCGGCCGTGGCCACGGCGTCGGCCCGTACCTCCGGGTCGATGGCCTCCGGTACATGCACGGTGACCAGATTGCGTTCGCGGGGCGGTGCGGGCTCGGGAGGGAAGCTCACTTCGGACTCCACCAGCATGGTCTCCGGGAGCCCGGGGGTGTCCTGTGGCCCGGGGCGGCGTTCGACGATCCCGAGCTTGCCGAAGTCCCGGACCATGTCGTTGATCTGGGTCGCGTAGCCGGTGGGCAGCCAGCGCAGCCACACGGACCTGCGCTCGAAGGCGAGCCGGCGCTCCTCCTGGGGCCGCGCGGGATCCGTCGCGATCGTGTACTCCTCCTCGGCTAGGACGTGATTGGGCACCTTGGCCGGCCAGAACGTCGGCAGGTACGGGTCGTAACGGGGCCCGAAGCCCTGGTCGTAGCCGGAGCGGCAGCTCGCCGTGTCGGTGTGCCAGGGGACGGCCATCCACCGGGTGAGGTGGCCGGGACCCTGCGCGTACAGCGGGCCGTCGACGCCGAGCGCGGCCTGGGGCGTGAGGACCCGGCCGTAGCTCTGGTCGGGCAGACCCGGGTCGCGGTGTTTGATCCGGAAGGGCGCCGAGTAGATCGTGGCGTGCCGCATCGGCCAGGTGAGCTCGCAGCCGGGATGGAAGGCGTCGGCGAGGCAGGACGACAGCGCGGCCCGGTCCAGCGTCGCGGGGCGCTCGGCGAGCGGAACGTCCTCCAGCCTGGTCACCGGGGTGGCGGCCGGGTCGAAGTCCTCGACGAAGGAGCCGTTCATCCAGCGCATCAGCAGGTCGTACTGGAGGGGGGAGAGGGCGAGGTGCTGGCGGGGGGAGACCGGCGGCAGATTCACGGCGTCGCCGTACACCGGGGGCCAGGGGACGGTGGACATGCCGTCGCGGTCGAGGTGCCGCAGTGATGCCCAGACCTGGCGCCGCAGCTCCTTGTTCACCGGGTCCTTGCTCGCCAGCCGGGCGAGCCGCTCGGGCGCCAGCAGATGGTCGCGGCCGCCGTGGCCGAACCGGACGGCGATCCCGTGGTTGACCCACTGAAGGTCGCACAGCCGCCTCAGCACCGGCAGTACGTCGTGGGTGAAGGAGACCTGCTGCGGGCGCGGCAGCAGCCCGGCCGTCACGTAGGTGTCGCGGAGCAGGTCGTACAGCGTGCGGACGGACTTGAGGCCGGGCGCGTAGTCGGGGGGCGCGACGACGACCCAGGCGGGCTCGACGGGGATGGTCCGGCCGTCGATCCGGACCTCGGCCCGCACCGGCCCGTCGGCGATGTCGTCGTGCCAGCCGTCGTTGTTGGCGAAGTCGGTGGCGGGGAGGTTGTCCGCCGAGGCCGCCTTGCCGCGGCCGCCGAGGAAGAGGAGCCGGCCGGCCCGGTCGGTGCGCAGTTCGCCCAGGTAGACGGGGGTGCCCATGAACGTGCCGGTGTCGAACCGGAGCTCGGGCAGCCCGGCCCGGTCGCGGCCGCGCACCGACCGGGAGCCGGGGTCGATGACCAGCCGGCTCCTGGGCAGGACGGTGGCGTTGCGCAGTCCGCTCTCCTCGGCCTGGGCGGCCTCCGGGATGTCCAGGGCCGTCTGGAACCGGTACCAGGCGGCCTTCTTGTTGGCCACGTGCACGGTCCACCGCAGGTCGGCGTTGTCCGCGGTCAGCTCGGCGACCGGCTCCCCGGCGGCGTTGAAGCCGTACACCCGGAAGCGGACCGCCTGCCGCTTGAGGGCCCCGGTCGCGTCCTTGTACGACGCCTCGGTGGGCGCGTCGTCGACCTCGGGGGCGAGGAAGAACCCCTCGGCGCTGTCACCGACCCGGGCCACGCCGATCGCAGGGTGGATGGCGGCGCGGACGATTCGGCTGTCGCGGCCGGGCGGCTCGTCGGAGGCCGGCCGGGCGGGGCCGGGCTCGGTCGCGGGGACGCCGTTGGCGTCGCGCCGCCGGGCGGCCGAGGCGAGGTACACGTCCCGGCGGGCCTCGGCGATGCTGCCGGCCGGGCGGTGCTCGGGCAGGGAGTGCCAGGGGTTGAAGGCGAGGTTCTCGCCGTACGCGGCCTGGCCGCGCGCCTCGGTGTTCTGCTGATCCAGGGTCAGCCTGGCCACCCGCACCGGAGCGCTCACCGCCTCCTCCCAGCGGACCGTGGCCCGGTCCAGAGGCATACCGTCCGGTTCGGTGCGCAGCTGTACGAACAGGTCGAAGGCCGCCTCCCCGGCGGCCAGCCGGTGCCGCAGGTCGCCGCGGAAGAAGGACGGGTCCTCGTCCGGCGGCACCGCCTGCGGATCTCCGTCCGGGCAGCCCGCGGGGACCAGCTTGTACTTGACGTGCCGCTCGTCCCCGAAGCCGTACGGAAGCACGCTCCAGTACGTGGCCGTCAGCGTGCTCTTCTCGGCCTTGGCCATGTCCTGGAGGATCGTCCGGGTGACCGGGTGACTGTCCAGGTAGGCCTGGGCGGTGTTGTCGACCACCCCGGCCCGGGTGAATTCGCACATGTCACGGGCGGTGTCGACGAAGAACACGTCGTGGTTCTGGAGCAGCAGGTCCTGGGTGTCCGCGGCACTGTCGTCCGCCAGGAGCTTCGCGCCTGGCACCCCGAAGAGCTTGATCCCGATGCCGAGGGTGGTGCGCAGGTCGGACCGGGAGGGCACGGTGTCGCTGGAGAACCGCACCCAGGCGGTCAGCCCGCCCTGGGCACGGGCGACCTCCAGGAAGCCGACGCGCAGCTCCTCCGGCAGATCGGTGTCGACGGTGAGGACGCCCCGGGCGCAGCCGTGGGCCTTGAGGAAGACGGGCCGCAGCGCGGGTTCCTGCCCCTGCGCGATCCGCCTGCCCTGTACGAGGTCCACGAACATGGCGCGCAGTGCGCCGGTGGGGTCGTCGGCGCAGTCGGGCAGGGGTTCCACGGGTCCGGACATGGGCGGCGGGCCTTCCGGGCGGGGTCTTTCTGCCACTGTCCGCGGGGGGCGCGAGGGCCGCCAGCCCACCGGGCCCGGGGGAGTGAGGGCGGCTTCTGCCGTGTGGTCCCCACACGGCATCGTCCGTCCTAGCCCTCGACGTAGCGGAATTCCGGTCCGTAGGTCCTGCCGTCGCCGCCCGGGACCTCGCGGAGCATCAGTGTCCGAGCCGGTCCTCTGAGGCTGACCATCTTGAAGACGGCTTCGTCGAGGAAGCCGGACGCCGTGTCCGGGTCGTTCGCCTGCCAGGCGTCCTCCAGATGGTCCAGCATCCGGCTGTACGCCTGGTTGCCCTGGTCCAGCAGGTCCTGTGTCTCGGCGTCGGGGGCCGGCTGGCCCGGCGCTCCCCAGCCGCCGTCGGGCACCGTGCCCATCGGGCGGGTGCCCGGCATCGCGATGACGTCCCCGGAGAAGTCCCACCGGTCCGGGTTCTCGGCGACCTTGACCAGCTTGCGGCCTCGGAACAGCTCCCGGAAGACGAAGTAATGGGCGAGCTCGCCGGTCACTCCGGGGTGCGGGTTCTCCGGCGAGGCGCCGATGCCCTCGCCCTGCTCCTTGATCACGTCGATCGCCGCCTCGACGTCGGCGAGCGAGTTGAGTGCCACGAGGCTGTTCCCCGCGCCATGGTGCTCCATGTCCCGGATGAGCTGGTGACCTCCGGTGATCAGGTCCGCGTGGTCCCGGAACGCCTCCAGGATCGCGGTGTAGAACGCGCCGATGGAGGTGTGCGACTGGGCAGCCGCGTCCGCGATCGGGTTGTCGGGCTCCTCGATCCGGGCGAACAGATCGAGGGACTCCTTCGACAGCCCGCTCAGGAAGACCGTCAGCGACGGACGTACGCCGCCGGGCAGCGGCCCGGGGTACTTCGGCACCGCGTGGACGTCGCCGAGGCGGGGGACTCCACCGATGGTGGTGAGCATGTTCCCGGCGAGGCCGAGATGGGACATCTCGTCGAAGACGATCCGCTTGAACGCCTTCAACACCTCGCCGCTCTGGGGCTCGATGGACCACATCGCGGACAAGTACGGGGGGAGGGTGGCGAGTTCCAGCATCATCGCCTGCTGAAGCGACTCCTTCAGCCAGTCGGCGTCGCGGTGCTCGGCGGGCTCCTCCATCAGTTCGACGATCCGGTTGCTCCGGTACTCGAGAAGCGAGGTCATGGATAGCCCCTTCTGTGCCGATTTTGCACCCTTCTGCCCATGAGAAACGGTAGGCCGGTGCCGTCAGCGCCATGTCATCGCCCCGTCATCGGTGGGCCGCCGAAGCATCCGGGCCAGCTGATCGGACGGCTCCTGGCCTCGCTCGTCGCGGACCAGCAGCCGGTACGTGAGGTAGTGCGGTGCGGCCTCGAAAGGGGTGTCTCGCGGGTGGCTGCCGGGGTCAGCCGGCCGTGGCAGGGCGCGGTTCGCCGTGGAAGACCTGCCGGGCATGCCAGTCGCGGTGGGTTGCGGCAACAGGGCGCGAACCGGGCTGAGGGCCGATGAGCGGACGGCCCGCGAGGGCTATGACGTGCTCCCGGGCTGCGGGGCTGTGACCGACGAAGCGCTGTGAGACCAAGATGCGGTGATCCTCTCCCACGCCGAGGACGCCCTTGTCGAAGAGCTTGTGGTGCAGCGCGCACAGGCACAGTCCGTTGTCGATCTCGTCGGGTCCGCCGAACGTCCACCAGCGCACGTGGGCGGCCTCCAGCCCGACCGGCACCGCGCCGATCCTGCCGTCGTATCCGCAGAAGGCGCACCGGTACTCGTAGGCGGTCAGCACCAGGTCCCGCATCCGCGGGTCCCGCTGCCTGCGCACCGCCGAAAGCTGCTCGGCCTCCGCCGGCTCGAGTCCCAGCCCGACGGCTTCGCACAGTTCCCCGTGCAGAGAGGGTGGGAAGTGCTGGTCGAGCAGCAAGCGCGCGATTCTGCCGAGCAGGGCGGGTTCACGGCGCAGGGCCGCTCTCAAGTCCGGCGCGAGCTGCCCCGTGGCGCCCGTCTCGCGGAGGTCCCGTACGCCGCTGCCGGGGCTGCCCGGGCCGCGATCGGTGCGGACTTCCCACACGCCGTCGCTGACCAGGTGGTGGAAGGGATAGGCGGGTGTCGTCTTGTGGGGTGGCCCGTACTCGGTGAGCAGTCGCTGCAGGTCCTGCTCCACCGCGGTGTATCGCAGGCCGCCGTCGGCGTCCTCCTGGAACCGGCCGAGGGCGTACAGGAGCAGCAGCGGCTTGTGCGGAGCGCGCGTTCCGCTCCTGGTCCACTGCCTCAGCTTCGCCATCCGCTCCAGCCAGTCCATATCGGCTGATCGTAGACGGGCCGGTCCTAGGCGAGTTCCGGCAACCCCGTTCGCCGAGGCGCTCGGCATCTCGCTGCTGAGGGAAGGGCAGCCACGGTGTGAGATCCGAGCAGCACGCGGCACTCACGAAGGGACGCCACTCGCGGAGAAGGCCGGATGACCAATTCTCGTTCTGTCCGCCCTGGACGGTGGTCAGGAACGATGGGACTGGCTCGGCGGTCGAGCCCACGTGGTTGAGCGGGCGCCGAGTTCGCCGCATGCCTCGGATCACCCACTGATGGGAGGAACGGTGCGTCTGCTGTTCAGGCGAGCAAGAGCGACGATGACCGTGGTCGCCGCCGCCGTGGTGCTGACGATGCCGGCGGCCACGGCGTCGGCGGAGGCGCTGGGCGACACAGCGACCTTGACCTGCTACACGACATCGACTCCGGACCCCGAGGCGTATGAGCCGGGGTGGGGCGAGGTCAAGAACGCGACCGCCCCTTTGCGTCCAGGGCCGTACGCCGACTGCGGTACGAGGGAAACGCTCTATCAGGGCTACACCATGACCATCTACTGTCACTACAACAACCGGCTAGGCAGCACATGGTTCTACGTCAGCGCGTACCCGAACTGGACCAGAGGCTGGATCTTTGCGAATAACGTGACGTATCACGGCCTCATACAGCAGTGCTTCTGAGCCACTCCGGGCTTGACGGGCCGGGCTGGGATTCTGACGTCGCCGGACGTCTGACGCTCCCGAAGGCACTGAAGATGGCGAAGAGTGCCCGCCGCGCGCCCGTTGAACACGAAACGAGCGGCGGTGTGGGACCCGCTGGTGAGCCGAGTCGTTCATGCCTTCGCCGTCCCCGCTCCCGCCGCCCCGTGGCCCGGCTCTCACTCCGTCCACGGCGCGCGGAGCGGCAGGCTGCGGACAGGGGTGAAGGCGGGGTGCGTCCGACACGGTCCGTGCCGGACGCGCGCTCCCCGCAGGCGGCCGCATCCTCCTTGTCGCCCTTGAGGTGGCCCGCACCGAGGTCGGGCCAGCGGATCGAGGAAGGTCAGCCCCGAGGTCGGGCCAGCGGATCGAGGAAGGTCAGCCCCAAGGTCAGGCCAGCGGATCGAGGAAGGTCAGCCCCAAGGTCAGGCCAGCGGATCGAGGAAGGTCAGCACCGAGGCGTCCTCCTCGATCAGCGGGGCGAGGGCGGCGTTGAAGGGACCGCCATAGGGAGCCTTCAGGTGGGCCTGGAAGGCGTCCTCGTCCCGGTACGCCTCGAGAATCCGGTAGGCGCGCGGGTTCGAGACCTTGGTGTAGACCTCGAAGGCGAGGTTCCCGTCCTCCTCGCGTACCTTCTCGGCGTAGTCACGGACGAGGCCGGCGACCTCGTCCTGCGCTCCCTCGCGTGCGGTGAACTCGGCGAGCAGGGTCTTGTTCACGGTGTGGTGTCCTTCGGTCGGGATGCGGTGTGAGGGTCAGTCGCGGTAGGAGCCGAGGTGCCAGACATGGGCCCGCTCCAGCGTCACCGAGCCGTTCTCGGCGAAGACCTCCACCCCCTGGCTGGCCGGGTCGGGGAAGATCTGGTCGGTGATCACCGCTTCGCCGTTGCCGCCGAACACCTCGACGGACGACCAGTCGACGAGGATCCGCAGCTTCACCTTGCCGTCCTTCGTCTCCAGGGGGGCGCGCTGGACGCCGGGGAAGGAGCTGTTGAAGTCCACGGCGCCGGAGCGGGTGCGGTCGACGTACAGCTCCTGCGTCGTGGTGTCGTAGCCGATGACTGTCTCCTCACCCGCTGCGCCGGTGCGCACCTTCAGGCCGAAGCGTTCGGCGTCCTCGAGGGAGAAGGTGGCCTCGATGTCGAGTGCCGTGCCCTTGGCCGCGGGGCCGGCAAGGGGTTCGGTGGTGCTCGTGACGGTGATGCCGGCCGCGGTCGCCGGGGGCCCCTGCCGCAGGGACTTCAGGCTGTTCACCGGCTTGCTGGTCAGGCGGATCCGGCCGTCGACGGTGCGCAGCGCCATTTCCCGGGGGGTGCTCTGGGCGCCTCGCCAGGGGGAGGTGGGGATGGCACCGCCGTAGTCCCAGTTGTTCATCCAGCCGATCATGTAGCGCTTGCCGCCCGGCGTGTTCTCCCAGGACACCGCCGCGTAGTAGTCCTTGCCGTAGTCCGCCCAGTCGACGCGCTGCAGGGCGGACTCGGCGGGCTTGTCGGCGGCGGTGAACTGGTCGGCCAGGATGTGGCCCCAGCCGGCGGTGTTCATGTCGACGACCTGGATCTGGGCGTTCTTTCCGGCGTAGGGGCGCAGGTCGAAGGAAGCCCAGTCGAGGGTCTCGCTGTTGGAGCCGGTGGCGCTGCTGACGACCCGACCGTCGACGATCAGGTTGACGGACGTCTCCCGGGAGACGGGCTGGGCCTTGGTGTCGGACAGCACGATGTGGTCGACGTTGATGTGTCCCCAGCCGCCGGTGTTGTCGTCGACGATCCTGATCCGGGCCTTCTTGCCGGCGAGGTCGCTGACGTCCCATGAGGCCCAGTTGAGCGCCTCGGCGTCGCTTCCGGTGGCGCTGCGCACCACGTGGCCGTCGACGAGGAGTTCCACGGCGGTGGGTGCGGCGGTGCCGGCGGGGTGATGGCCGCCGCCGATGAGGAAGTTGATGTGCTTCTTGTCGAGGGTGAATTCGGGTGAGGTGAGGGTGCCGGTGGTGGAGTCGCCGTTCAGGAAGGTGTTGACCAGGCCGCCGCCCAGGAATCCGGAGACTTCCTGCTGGCCGGGGAGAGTGCCGGTGGCGGGCGCGGTGCCGAAGGCGTCTCCGGTCCTTGTCCAGCCGTCGTAGCTGCCGCCGTCGAAGTCGGCGAGGACCGTGCCCGCGGGTGGCAGTCCCTGCTCCAGGACGGTTCCCGGCTCGTGCGGGTGGCGCCCGCCGCCGACCTTGAAGTTGAGGTAGGGGCTGTCGACGGTGAATGCGGGGGAGGTGAGGGTGCCGGTGGTGCCGTCTCCCGAGTGGAAGCTGTTGGCGAGGCCCTTGCCGTCGAAGCCGTCGACGGTGCCCTGCCCGGCGAGTGCACCGGCCGACGGCCCGTCGCCGAACGCGGTGCCGGTGACGGTCCAGGTCCCGAAGCCGGTGCCCTCGAAGTCCTGCACGATCTTCCCGGTGGGCGGGGTGTAGGTGCCCTTGTCGTCGGCGGTGAACTTCGTGCCGTCGAAGTCGCCGATGAAGTACTGCGCGGCCGAACCGCCCGCGATGCCACCGGGGTTGATGTTGACGACGAGGACCCACTTGATGTGGTGCGGGTCCCCGTCGACCGCGAGGGGGAACAGGTCGGGGCACTCCCACACGCCGCCGGTCGCGCCGGCCGGGCCGAACTCGCTGAGCAGGTCCCAGTCCTTGAGGTTCTTCGACGAGTAGAACCGCACCTTGTGCTCGGTGGACAGCGACACCGTCATCAGCCAGCTCTGGGTGGGTGCGTACCACTGGACCTTGGGGTCGCGGAATTCGCCGGAGCCGATGTCGAGCACGGGATTGCCCTGGTACTTGGTCCAGGTGCGGCCGCGGTCGGTGCTGTAGGCGAGCGACTGGGCCTGCCTGCCGCCGTTCCTGTAGGCGCTGGTGTAGACCGCCACCATGGGCGGGTTCTCCTTTGTGCCGAACCCGGTGGTGTTGTTCCGGTCGACGACCGCGCTGCCGGAGAAGACCATCTCCTGGTCGTCGTGCGACAGGGCGAGCGGCAGCTCCTTCCAGTGCACGAGGTCCTTGCTCACCGCGTGCCCCCAGGACATGTCCCCCCAGGAGTTGCCGTTGGGGTTGTACTGGTAGAAGAGGTGATACTCGCCCTGGTGATAGAGCAGGCCGTTCGGGTCGTTCATCCAGTTCTTCTGCGGGGTGAAGTGGAACTGGGGCCGGTACGTCTCGGAATACGGCTCGGGGTCGGCGGCGAGGGCCTGGGGGGCGAGCGGGGCCGCGGAGAGGGCGCAGACGGTTGCCACCGCCGCGATCAGCCGGGTGCGGGCATGTCGGGTTACACGTCCAGAGCTCATGGGGTCTCCTGTGCTGCGGCTGTCGGACTGCGGGGCCTGCTGCCCCGGCGCGGAACCAGCCGAAGGGTTGACGCCTCACGGGCGCCGACGTGCACGGCACCCGAAGAGGAGGACGTGTCATCGATGACTTGTGTCAGCGATGACATCGAGTGGCCCGATGATGGGGGCAGTCCGGCCGACGCGTCAACCGTCCGGACGCCGGTCACCGGCCGGCGGCGCGCCGGTACGTCATGAGCGGCCGGCGGTGGCGAGCTGCTCCAACTGACTGTGCCAGGGCGGGTTGGGGCCGGCGACCGAGCAGGTCAGGGCCGCAACCCTGGCGGCGAACCGGCAGGCGTCCGCGACGTCGCCGAGACGGAGTTCCGTCAGTCTGCCGCCGAGGAGTCCCTGGGCGGCGAGGTGGTGCAGCAGCCCGGCGGTGAAGGAGTCTCCCGCCCCCACCGTGTCGACGACGTTCGTGGGTACGGCGGGCACCGTGATGCGTTCGCCGTCGAGGGAGGCCAGGACGCCGTCCGCGCCGAGCGTGATCACGACGAGCCGCGTCCCGGCTGCGTGCCAGGTGTCGCACGCCTGCCCGGGCGGCGTGCCCGGCAGCAGGAGGTGCAGGTCGTCCTCGCTCAGCCGCAGCACATCGGCCAGGGCGCACCAGTGCGCCAGCCGGGCACGGTAGACGCCGGGATCCACCAGCAGCGGCCGGACGTTGGGGTCGATGCTGATGGTGGCCCGAGGGGCCGATGCGGCCAGGAAGTCCTCCACCGCCGCCCCGCCGGGTTCCCGGACCAGGGCCAGGGAACCGGTGTGCACGCAGACGGTCCCGGACAGGTCCGCCCGCGCCAGTTCCTCGGCTGTCCACTGCCAGTCGGCCGTGTTCTGCGCGTGGAAGGAGTACGCGGCCTGCCCCCGCTCGTCCAGCTCCGCCACGGCCAGCGTGCTGGCTTCCGCGGCTGCTACGGCGCTGGACAGGTCCACCCCGGAGGACTCCAGGTGAGCCCGGAACAGGCGGCCGAACACGTCGCCGGACAGCCGCGCGAGGAAGCGCGCCCGAGTGCCCAAGCGGGCCAGGGCCACGGCCGTGTTCGCGGGCCCTCCGCCCGGCAGCACCCGCAGGGCGAGTTCGCCCGGGGTGTCCGCCGGTTCGGTGAAGGCGTCCGCGACGCACTCTCCCAGGACGGTGATCTGGCGTGGGCTGCTCATGGGCGGCTCTTCTCTGCGAACGCGCGGGCGGAAAGCGGGCACGGTACGGGCATCCGCCGCGGCCGTTACGGACTTGTGTCTCGTGCAAGGCATTGACGTTGCCGGGAGCCGGAGTCCATCATCCTCGGCAAGCAGTGTCAACGATGACATAAGTCAACGCTGACATCTCGGGCGGCCTGTGCTGCTCCCGCCTCCGTGCCGCCCGCTATCCCTCAGGAGTCGAACATGTCTCGCACCACCCGCCTGTCCTCCTCACTCCTCAGAGCCGCCGCTGTCACGGGCGTCGCGGCCCTCACCCTCACGGCCTGCGGTTCCGGCTCCGGAGCGGGCTCGTCCAGCGCCGGTCCGGGCGACGTCAAGGTCGGCCTGATCACCAAGACGGACACCAACCCGTTCTTCGTGAAGATGAAGGAGGGCGCGGAGAAGGCGGCGAAGGCCGAGGGCGTCGAGCTCATGACCGCGGCCGGCAAGTTCGACGGGGACAACGCCGGCCAGGTCACCGCCATCGAGAACATGGTCGCCGCCGGTGTGAAGGGCATCCTGATCACTCCGAGCGACTCCAAGGCCATCGTGCCGGCGATCGAGAAGGCCAAGGCCAAGGGCGTCATGGTCGTCGCGCTGGACACACCGACCGACCCGCAGAGCGCGGCCGACGCCCTCTTCGCCACCGACAACCTCAAGGCCGGCGAGCTGATCGGCGCGTACGCCAAGGCCGCAATGAAGGGCAAGGACGCCAAGATAGCCACCCTCGACCTCGCGCCCGGCGTGTCCGTCGGCGTCCAGCGCCACGACGGCTTCCTGAAGGGCTTCGGCATCAAGGAGGGCGACCCCTCCGTCGTGTGTTCCCAGGACACCGGCGGCGACCAGGCCAAGGGTCAGACGGCGATGGAGAACTGCCTCCAGAAGGAGCCGGACATCAACGTCGTCTACACCATCAACGAGCCCGCCGCGCTGGGCGCCTGGACCGCGCTGAAGGCCAAGGGCCGCGAGAAGGACGTGCTGATCGTCTCCGTCGACGGCGGCTGCACCGGGACCCAGGCGGTCAAGGACGGCAAGATCGCCGCGACGTCGCAGCAGTACCCGCTGAAGATGGCCGCCGAGGGCGTCAAGGCCGTCGTGACCTACGCCGAGGACGGCAAGAAGGCGTCGGGCTACACCGACACCGGCGTCACCCTGATCACCGACACGACGCAGGCCGGCATCAAGGCCGAGGACACCGCCTACGGCCTCGAGAACTGCTGGGGCTGAGCCCCCCGAGGCCGTACGACACC
This sequence comes from Streptomyces sp. NPDC053367, assembly GCF_044545925.1. Classification (NCBI taxonomy): domain Bacteria; kingdom Bacillati; phylum Actinomycetota; class Actinomycetes; order Kitasatosporales; family Streptomycetaceae; genus Streptomyces; species Streptomyces sp. NPDC053367. Next base: position 629,585 of record NZ_JBITYN010000002.1, read on the forward strand.
GCACCTGCCCCCGCGCGGCGGCCGTCCCGCCCTCCCCGAACCAGGGACGGCCGCCCCCTTGTTCCCCTGTCCTCCGACGTGGACGCACAAGGACAGCGGACGCACAAGGACATCTGTCTTCCGACAAGGACTTCGCATGACAGCCACGACCACGCCCCCGGACACGTCCAAGCCGTACGCCGGGCTCACCGCACCGAGCACCGCCCGCAGACTGCTCACGCAGCCGACCACCGGCCCGCTGGTCGCTCTGCTCCTGGCCTGCGCCTTCTTCTCACTCTCGACCGACCAGTTCCTCACCGGCGGGAACTTCTCGCTGATCGTGCAGCAGGTCATGGTCGTGGGCACCCTCGCCATCGGCCAGACCCTGATCATCCTCACCGCGGGCATCGACCTGTCCTGCGGGGCCGTGATGGCGTTCGGCAGCATCATGATCGCCAAGATGGCCGCCGAGGGCTCCCTGCCACCGCTCGCCGCCATCGCGCTGGGCCTGGTCGTCTGCGGCGGCTTCGGGCTGCTCAACGGGGCGCTGGTGCAGAAGATCCCGCTGCCGCCGTTCATCGTCACCCTCGGCATGCTCAACGTGGCGTTCGCGCTGACCCACATCTACTCCGAGGAACAGACCGTCACCAACCTGCCCGGACCGCTGACGGCTCTCGGAGAGACGTTCCCGCTCGGCAACACCGACATCACCTACGGCTCGCTGGTCACCATCGGCCTGTTCCTCCTCTTCGCCTACGCCCTGAGCAGCACCGGATGGGGCCGGCACGTCTACGCGCTCGGCAACAGCCCCGAAGCAGCACGGCTGAACGGCATCCGAACCTCCCGCCTGACCATCGGCGTCTACACCGTGGCGGGTCTGCTCTACGGTGTCGCCGCACTCCTGCTCATCTCCCGCACCGGTGTCGGCGACCCCCAGGCCGGCCAGACCGACAACCTCGACAGCATCACCGCCGTGGTCCTCGGCGGCACCAGCCTCTTCGGCGGCCGCGGTTCGGTCCTGGGCACCTTCATCGGCGTCCTCATCGTCGGTGTGTTCCGCAACGGCCTGCAGCTGATGGGCGTCGCCTCGATCTACCAGACGCTGATCACCGGCGTCCTGGTGATCCTCGCGGTGACCGTCGACCAGATCTCCCGGAAGAAGGCACGATGATCGCGACCCCCACCCCCGTGCTGCAGGCCCGCGGCCTCGTCAAGCGGTACGGACACGTCACCGCCATCGACGGCGCCGACTTCGACCTGATGCCCGGCGAGGTCCTGGCCGTCATCGGGGACAACGGCGCCGGCAAGACCAGCCTGATCAAAGCCCTCACCGGCGCGCTGACCCCCGACGCGGGCGAGATCCGCCTCAACGGCCGACCCATCGCCTTCTCCGGACCGCAAAGCGCCCGCGCACACGGCATCGAGACGGTCTACCAGGACCTCGCCGTGGCCGCCTCCATGGACATCGCCTCGAACATGTTCCTGGGCCGCGAACTGCTCCGCCCGGGCGTCCTCGGAAGCGTCTTCCGCATGCTGGACAAGAAGCGCATGCGCCAGGAGGCCGCCGAGCACATGGCCGACCTGAAGATCGGCCTGCGCTCGCTGACCCAAGCGGTCGAAACCCTCTCCGGCGGACAGCGGCAGGCCGTCGCGGTCGCCCGGTCCGTCGCCTGGGCACGCAGCGTCGTCGTCATGGACGAACCCACCGCCGCCCTCGGCGTCAAGGAGTCCGGACAGGTCCTCGACCTCATCCGCCGCGTCCGGGACAAGGGCATGCCGGTCGTCCTGATCAGCCACAACATGCCGCACGTCTTCGAGATCGCCGACCGCATCCACGTCCACCGCCTCGGCAGGCGCGCGGCCGTCATCAAGCCGTCCGACCACTCCATGGCCGAAGTCGTCGCCATCATGACCGGAGCGCTCACCGTCGACGAGGCGGGAGGTACCGTCGTAGCGGATTCCCAGGCGGCCAAGGCCGCGGGAGTTCAGGCCGACTGACCTACGACAGGGGTTCCGGCCGGGGGCGACACACCGCGCCACCGCGGCCGGAACCGACGAGCAGGGGAGACTGTTTACTCCATGGCAGCCAAACGCCGCCCCACCCTCGCAGACGTGGCCCGGGAAGTGGGCGTCAGCGCCAAGACGGTCTCCCGCGTTCTCAACGAGGACGGCCCCGCCTCGGCGAAGACCCGGGAGCAGGTGCTCGCCGCCGTGGCCAGGCTCGGCTTCCAGCCGAACCTCATGGCCCGCAACATCCGCGTCGGCGGACCCGACACCACCGTCGGCCTCGTCATCCCCGACCTCGCCAACCCCTTCTTCGGCGCCGTGGCCCGCAGCATCGAGGACACCGTCCGCGACCGCGGCCTCACCCTGCTCATGGGCTCCTCCGCGGACGACCCGGACCGGGAACGCGCGTTGACGGACAAGTTCCTCGCCCGCCGTGTCAGCGTCCTGATGGTCGTGCCGTCCGTCGGCGCCGACCACTCCCACCTCAAGCCCCACCGCGCCTCGGGCCTGCCCGTCGTCTTCCTCGACCGTCCCGGAGTGGGCCTGTCCACGGACAGCGTCGTCAGCTCCAACCGAGCCGGCGCCCAGGCCGGCGTCACCCACCTGATCACCCACGGCCACCGGCGCATCGGCTTCGTCGGCGACCTGCCCACCAAGCTCTACACCCGTCGCGAGCGCCTGGCCGGATACCGCGCGGCCCTGGACGAAGCCGGCCTCGGCTACGACCGCTCCCTCCTCACCAACGCCCACGACCAGCACGGGGCCGCCACCGCCACCGCCGAGTTGCTGAGCCTGGCCGACCCGCCCACCGCCCTGTTCGCCGGCAACAACATCGTAGCCCTGGGAGTCGTCACCGAACTGGCCCGCACCGGACGCAGGGACGTCGCCCTCGTCGCCTTCGACGACGTCCCGCTCGCCGAGGTGCTCGAACCGGCCCTGACCGTCGTGGCCCAGGACCCGGAGGAAATCGGCAGAGCAGCCGCGACCACCGCCCTGGCCCGCCTCGACGGCGACCGCTCTCGCGTCCGCACCATCACCGTTCCCACCCGGCTGATCGTGCGCGGTTCGGGGGAGCAGCGGCCCGCTGCGCTGCTGCTGCAGGAGGCGTAGCGCGCCCGCAGTCGTTCGCGGAGGTGCGGGGCGACCTGTTGTCGTCGGTCGGGTGGAGGGATGGGTTCGGGGACGGCGCAATCGCCCTGGCAGGCGGCCGGCGGTGCTTACCGATGACAGACAGCCATACCGGTAGCTCGTTGTGTCACGAGTCCCGAGCCTCGGCTCTGCTGCCCGTTGCGGACCGCGTACGGATCTTGAGAGCGCGAGCAGCCCATGACAGGCTCATGCCGCATGATCGACGATTTCGCGAAGGACAACCTGCACGGGAGACTGCGCCGGGACCGCGAGGCGCTGCTCTGGAAACTCGACGGCTTGTCCGAGTACGACGCCCGCCGACCTCTGACAGCGACCGGGACCAATCTCCTCGGCCTGGTCAAACACGTGGCCACCGTCGAGGCCAGGTACTTCGGCGAGGTCTTCGACCGCCCTTCCCCGGAACCGCTGCCCCGGTGGCAGGACTCCGACGGCAGCGATCTGTGGGCGACCGCGGACGAGACCCGCGACCGGATCCTCGGGTTCTGCCGGCGCACGTGGGAACACTCGGACGCGACGATCGACGAGCTCCCCCTCGACGCCCCCGGTCATGTGCCATGGTGGCCGGAGCCCTACGCCGACACCAACCTGTTCGCAGTCATGGTCCATGTCCTCGGCGAAACCATCCGGCATGCCGGGCACGCCGACATCCTGCGCGAGGGCCTCGACGGCCGGACCGGGTTGCGCCCCGAACATGAGAGGCCGATCGACGAGGAGGCCCGGGCAGCGTACTTCGCGAAGATCGAGCAGGCCGCCAGGTCAGCCGCGCCGAGCAAGGCTCGGAGCTGAATGCCGGTGGGAGTTGGAGGCGTGACGGATCTGGCGCCCGACATGCCTAGGTGTCCTGTGTCAGCGAAGGGTGAGCGCTGACACCGAGGTTGCTTCATCCTGAAGGCACAGGCCGACCAGAAGGAGGCAGCGATGATCGCGAGGGTAGCCGTATGGGAACCGATGCCGACTGACGACCGCGGCTGGGTACTGGATGCCGCCGCCACCGTGCCCGGCGTCCATGGCGCCTACCACCTCGTCGATCCTGCCACTGGCAACGGATTGTCTGTCGCCTTCTTCGAGGACGAAGCCGCAGCTCAAGCGGCACGAAGGGCGATCGCGAAGCGCGCCGAGGAGATCGGCTGGCACAACGCCCCGCACCCAGCACCCGTCTCCGAGACGATGTACCAGGTCGTCCGGCAGATGTAGCGCGGCGCCGGCAGGTGCGCGTGCTCACGATTCGAGAGCGCCACTCAACCTTCACTGGCACAGGGCACCAGACTCCGCACCCCGGCGGTCTGGCTCGGTTTCGCGCTCACGGACGGCCTGCGATGCGTCGCCGAACTCGACGAACGGGAGGGGACTTCCTTCGCCGGTGCCTGACCTCAGCGGTCCCCGGCGAAGGGGCCGAAGCGGCTGCAGGTGGTCCGTCTGCGGAACGGCCCGCCCCGCTCAGGTTTCGGGCGGAGCGGGATCCTCTCCGACGGTGGACACCGTCAGGTCGCCGCATCCCCAGCGGCACCCTCCCCCGTACCGGGTGAGTCGGTGTCCGCCTCCTCGGATTGCGGTTCGGCGCCTTCTTCTTCCGGCGGTACGTCCTTCTCACCGGTCTCCTGCTCCAGTGGGTGGGACAGTTCGTCCTCGTTCGGGCTGGACATGGCAGCTCCTCTCGCGCGACACCGAGTCCCTGCGACCCGGCAGCACCCATCAGGCGGGGCCCTCAGTTCTGCCCGCGGGCTTCGTCGGCCACCTGCTGCCCGGACGTGCGGGCCTGCTGTCCTACCTGGCCCGCCTGCTCGGCAGCCTCTTCCTGGGTGGTCTTCGCAGCCTGCGTGGCGGTGTCCTTCACCTCCTGTGCTGCCTGCTGGGCGACGTGCGTGGCGTCTTGCTTCAGTTGCTGCGCGGATTCGAGAGCAGCCTGCTTGGCGGGTTCGAGGGCGTCGCCGACCTGCTCGGTCATGCGGGAGGCTGCTCGTTCCTCGGCCTGGGACGTCGGCAGGAGGGAAGCAGTCAGGAGACCGGCGCCGAAAGCGATCAGCCCGGCCGCCAATGGGCTGCCCTGGGTCTGCTGCACCGCCTGCTCGGGGGCCCGGCTCACCGCGTTCCCGACCTGACCGGCCGCTTGGCGTACCGAGTCCGCGGCGCTTCCCGCGTTTTCCTGTATGGATTGCCCTGCCTGTGCCGTACGGTCCCGCGTCGACTGGGCCGATTCCGCGGCGGAGCCCATGACGCGGTCGCGCAGCCCTGACATCGCGCCCCGCATGCGTCGGGTGCGGCGTCGCACCATCTGCCTGGGGCGGGCGTGTTCGGTCAGCTGGTCGACGTTCTTGGCCAGACGGTTCCGGGTGGAGTCGATCTCGGACCTTAGCTGGTCGGGTGCCGTGCCCATTGAGCATCCTCCTTCAAACTCTGCAGGGTCTGTTCCGGCTTGGGGGACACCTCGCGCATCCGCGAGCGGCCCTTGACGTAGAGCACGGCGGCTACGGCCGCCCAGACGGCGGCGACGATCAGCGCCGCCCAGCCGGCGTCCATCACGTTGGCCAGGCCGAAGACGGCCGCGAACGACGCGAAGATCGCCACCATGTATCCGCCGAATGCGGCGCCGCCGTACATCCCGGCGGCCTTGCCGGCCTTCGTGGCCTCCTCGCGGATCTCCGTCTTCGCCAGCTCGGCCTCCTGGCGGAGCAGCGTCTGCAGGTCCGAGGTCACGGCGGAGAGCAACTCGCCCGTCGAGCGGTCCGGGCCTGCGTCGGACAGTCCATCGCGGCTTACCTGCGGCCTTGGGTGGATCGACGCCATGTCATGCTCCCGGGTGGGCCGGATATCCCGACGGCACCGGCGTCGGAAGAGGCGCGGCGGGAGGCAGCATGCTGCTCTCCTCGTGCCCGATTTCCTGCGACTGCACATCTTGGGCGGGGCCTGCCGTCGACTTCGCGGTCTTGGTGCCTGCCTTGGCCAGGCGGCCCACCACAAGACCGGCCAGTGCCGCTCCGCCCAGGAACGCAGCCGGTCGGCGGCGCGCGAACGTCCGCAGATCGTCTGCCATGCCCTCGAGCCCGGCCTTGTCCAGGTAGTCCGCGGCACGATGACCTTGATCGGCCGCCTGGGCCGTAAGATCCCGGGCGGGGGAGTCGCCGGAGGCGTTCTGCGCCATACCGGCAAGGTCGTCCGCCCACTGCCGTACGGTCCCCGCCAGCCGTTCCACATGTCCCTGGTTCTCGTCCAGCAGGCGCTGACCGAGGTCACGGATCGCACTGCCGGCCTGTGCGCGTGCCTCGCCTGCGACGGTTTTGGCCTGCTGGGTGGCCGTTCCTGCCACTTCGCCAGCCGCCTGCTGGGCCTGCGCCGCGACCGCTGATGTCTGTTCCTTGGCTGTCTGCCCCGTCTGTTGAACGCGACCGCCGTCTTCGCTCATGAGCCGTTCCTCCTTCGGTACGTGTGGAGCGTGTGGAGCAGCCGACGGAGCGGATGCCGTCGGTTCCGCGCCCTTGCAGCGGGTACCCGCATTTCTGGGCAAAACGGATAAAAGCAACGGTTTTTACTGGTGTTCCAGAAGATTCGGGTGCTGGTGCACGGAAGCCCGGCAACGGACCGGGAGCGCGACGGGGATGCGACGGCGAAAGGCCATACGGAGAGCCGTTGCAGCGTGTGCTCACCCGGTCTCCGGCCGCACTCGCCCAAGCCTTGAGCATCCGACGGTGATCAAGGCCTGGGCGGTGCCGGCCGACTCGCAGGCAGCCCTCAGGGATGCCTCGGCGCGTCATGGTGGCTGCTCTGCAGGCCGGCGCCGCGAACGCCGTTGCCGACCTCGCCGCCCGCGGGCTCGCCGTCGCCGTCCTCAGCGACTCCATGGCCACGAGCCACCGCGACCGGCTCACCGCCCGCACCATCGAGGACGTCGATACCCCCGCACTGCTCGCCCTGATCTGGAAGAACTCGCACACCCCGGGGACGCGCGAGCTGCTCTTGCACAGCCGGCAGGCCTTCACCAAGCCCGGCACGGCGACCACACCGCCGGCCCGTGGGCGTACCGACGCTGACATCAGGGCGACAGAGCCCTGAGTTTCACCGCAGTGCTTTCAAGCAGCACACACAGGCCCCGGGGACGGGGCAACCTCGCTGGGGCGAAAATCGGTGGCTGTCCTGGCTGACAACAACTGTGCAGGACGCGGGCCCGAACCCGGCGACCGGGCGAGCGAGCGGTCGCAAGAGGGGCCCCAGGGACCAGGCACGGTCGCGGGCCCTTCGTCTGCGTACACGTCCACGGGACGACGACGTCCAGTACGCGTCCCCCGCCTTCCGGCTGTCCGCGCAGAAGGGTCACGCCGCCCACTGAGCGTGCCGACGGAAGCCGATCGGGTGGCCATGTGAGGCCTGGGCGCGCGCGGCCCGGGCGGCGGTGCGAGCGTGTAAGGAGCAAGCCAGGCAGGGCGCCGACGCACACAGGATGGAGCACAGTGATGGCTCGGGCGATCTGGACAGGTGTGATCACCTTCGGGCTCGTCACCGTCCCCGTCGGGCTCTACACCTCGACCGAGGACCACACCGTCCACTTCCACCAGCTCCAGCGCGGCACGTCGGACCGGATCCGGAACAAGCGGGTCAACGAACGCACCGGTGACGAGGTCGACACCAGCGACATCGTCAAGGGATACGAGATCGACGAGGGCCAGTACGTCGTGGTGGAGCCCGACGAGCTTGACGAGATCGCGCCGGGTCGCTCTCGGGCCGTCGACATCACCGACTTCGTCGACCTCGACCGCATCGAGCCCGTGTACTTCGGCCGCACCTACTACGTCGCCCCGCGGGGCAAGGAGTACACCAAGATCTACGAGCTGCTGCGCGCCGCGCTGGCCGAGGCGAACAAGGTGGGCATCGCCACGTTCGTCATGCGCAACAAGCAGTACCTGACGGCGTTGCGCGCCGAGGACAAGGTGCTGGTGCTGCAGACGCTGCACTGGGCGGACGAAGTTCGCGACCCGCGCAAGGAGCTTCCCGAGCTGCCCTCGGGCCGCGCCGCGCGCGGCAAAGAGCTCGACATGGCGTTGCAACTGGTGGACGCGTTGAGCTCTGACTGGGAGCCGTCCCGCTACCGCGACACCTACCAGGAGAAGGTGCGTGAGCTGGTCAGAGCGAAGGCTGAAGGCCAGGAGATCGCGGTGGCCGAGGAACCGCCGCAGGCGACCAACGTGATCGACCTGATGCAGGTCCTCGAGGGAAGCCTGCAGGCGGCCCGCTCCGGCCGCGACGGCAAGGAGCAGGCCGACGAACGGAAGGCGAAGGCCGCTCCGCGCAAGCTGGCTGCCCGGTCGTCGGCGGCGAGCAAGACAGCCAAGACGCCGGCGCGCAAGGCACCGCCGAAGAAGACCGAGACGGCCCGGGCCCGCACGGGCGGGGCAGGAGACAGAAGAGAGCTCCAGAAGCTCAGCAAGGCTGAGCTGTATCAGCGGGCGACTGAGCAGGACCTTCCCGGCCGGTCGAAGATGAGCCGCGAAGAACTCGTCGATGCCCTCGCCCGCAGCGGAGGCCGCGGCAAGAAGACTGCCGCGTGACGAGGGCAGGGCGGCCACGACCCGGCCGGCCGCGCCGAGCTGCTATCGCCGGTGGTCGGCGGACGGCGCGTGGGACCGGATGCCGCGTGCTGTCCAGGCGGACGCCGACCTCGCGGGCCGGATCGACTGGAGCGCGCGTTCCCCGCCCTCTGGGCGGTCGTCCTCTCACCCGGCCGGACCGCCTCGGCGGCGACAGGGCATACAGCTCACGCCGCGACCGCCACTGTCTGCGAAGACGTCAGAAGCACACCATCCCCGAACCGAAGGACCAGCGGGCCAACCGCGAACGGCGCGGCAGCGGGGGCGGCCGGCCCACCGCCTTCGACAGCGAGATCTCCGAACGCCGCAACGAGGTCGAGCGGACGACGAACCGGCTGAAGAACTCCCGGGCCGCCGCCACCGCTACGACAAAGGGGCCTACGTCTTCCACGGCACCGTCACCGTCGCCGCAGTCCTGCCCTGGCTCCGCCCGTGAGATGCGTCCTGCATCTGGCTACACCCAAAAACTGCTTAGTCGCCGGGAGCGTCGTCCCATACAGTGCCGAAGGTATGACGGCACTCGCATCCTTCACTTTCGTACGCCACATAGACGGACTCCGCCACCGCTTCGAACGGGACGGCGAGCACAACGGTCGTCCTGCCTACCGCCGAACGGACGGGAACGTGTGGTGCGTCTGGTCGCCGGCCGAGGGCTGGCACTGCAAGATCGCTGATGGTCTCGTCACCGCCCATCCTCTCAACAGCCACGCTGACGAACCGGAACCCCCGGCCACCGTCTGGCGAAGCTTCAAGGACGACCGCTCCTACCTCTACGACCTCCGGACCCTCGCCCCCGATGCATGATCCGCCGGCAGTCCCTGGCACCCGTTGCCAACAGAGCTCGACGAGCGTGGGCTCGGCCGGTCCCGGGGCGGGCTGACCGGGAAGATCCCTCTTACTGCGACGGGCGGGGCGCCGTCTCAAGCATTGGCGTGGCATCGCCGCCCGTTACGCGAAACAGCCCGGCCGTTACCTCGCCGCCATTACCTGGCCAGCCCCCTCATTCGGCGGGACAAGACGTCGTCCTGCACACCGGCATCCAGTGGGAGTACCTGCCCCAGGAGCTGGGCTTCGGCTCTGGCATGACCTGCCGGCGCCGCCTGGCGGCCTGGAACGAGGCCGGTGATCGACTCCTCCCACGTCCGGGCCGCGCGCCGGGGCCCAGAAGCGGACACAGCCCGGTCGACCGCGCACGAGCGGGCAGCAAGCAAGCATGCTGTTCGCCGACCGCGGCTACGACCACGACAAGTACCGCCGGCTCCTGCGACAGCGTGGAATCCGGCCGGTGATCGCCGCACGGGGCCGGCCCCACGGCACCGGCCTGGGCACCTTCCGCTGGGTCGTCGAGCGCACCATCTCCCGGCTGCACGGCTTGCGCCGCCTGCGCATCCGCTGGGAACGACGCGACGACATCCACGAGGCCTTCCTCGGACTCGCCGCCTGCCCGATCACCCACCGACACGTCCAGAGGCTTTGTCAGCGTCAGTTAGGCGCCGCCCGGCCGACTGGATCACCACGCGAAGCGCGTCATGGAGGACAACGAGGCGTGAAGTGGGTGCCCGTCACGCACTGTTGGTGCCGTCGAGCGTCCGGGTGGCTCCTGCACACAATCCAGCCCTTCGCTGACCTGTGCTCGGCAGCGGCCGCCCCGGGCGGCACGTCTCCGTCGGGACGCGTGCTGTCGTCGGCGCCGTTCTGCGGCTGCACGCTCGGGGCTCCGTGTGCTGATCAGCCTGGCTCAGCGGTGATCTGCGTCAGCGCGTGCTGGAGTTGGCGGACGGCATCCTCTGCTTCTGTGTAGTCCTCAGGTTTGGGGAGGACGGTGCCGAAGCTGGTGCCGTGGTCGATCTGCAGAGCACGCCAGCGCAGGACGGGTTCGAGGGCGTTGAGAGCGCCGGACAGAAACCACGCCAGGCGGCCGTGAGTGCGCGCGAGAGATATGGCCAGGACGGCGAGTGTCTCGCGCAGGTGCTCGAGCCGCTTGATCTGGGGCAATGCCTCCTGGACGTTGGGCGGGCCGACAGCGTCGCGCAGGCCGGCCTCGGTTTCAAGGGCGAGTGCACGGTCGTCGGGCTCCAGCTGCCACACACGGCTACGGACCTGCTGTTCGGCTTCCTCGGCCAGCACTGCGACGATCCGGCGCATGTTCATGCAGATCACTCTAACCGGCTCTGACAAGGCCGAGTTGATGATGTGACCGTCGGCTTGATCGAACCTTCATGGATGGGGATGTGAGGGCGACGCCCAGTGCGATCGGGCCGGCCGCGACGACAGTCCGGACGGCCGGGCGGGTCACGCAGGCGCGGCGCCGCATCGCCCGCGGACACGTGCTGTCATCACGGCAGGAGCCTCGTTGTGCGAGGCGTGCTTGCCGGGAGACATGGTCCAACTCGCGGGTCAGTTCCGGATCCTGCTGCCCGTGACACAACCCGCAGCCCCGACCGGACCACAGACCAAAGTCACGATGGGGACACGACCTGCGCGGTCAGGCCCCTGGTCGGCCCGACCAGGGGCCAAAGCCCCAACCAGGGTGCAGCGGTGCACGAGCATTGGCGCGCCCCAGGCTCCCGCGGTCCTGGCGAGCCCTGCGAGGGCTGCCGTCAACGCCGCACGACCACCACACCGGCTTTCAGAGGAGCGACCCCGTTGCCCCGGCGCCGCGCGGGCGCCTGCGTGCTGCGCAACCCGGGGCGGCCTGAGCGATCTGAGCGACGAGACCGTGCGGCCTTGTTGCCGGGCCTTCAGTCAGGGCCGGGAGGCCCGCGACGTGCGGGTGGCGTGCCGGTCGGCCAGCACGGACAGGGGCACGGAGGCGATCCAGCTGTAGACGGCCGTCAGGGGCGAGAACTGGGCGATCCCGACGGAGAGGAGGAAGACGAACGCCTGTGCAGGAAAGGGCGGGAAGGGCTTTCGGCGCTCCGATCCAAGGGCGATGCGCACGGCCATCACGTACAGCACCAGGGCGGTCGTGCCGATAACCGCGCCGTACAGGCCCGGTCCGAGCGGTTGGTGGCCGTAGTCGGCCAGCACCCTCGTCGGAAAGGGGATCAACGAGACCAGTGCCAGAAAGGCGACGTTGCACCAGAAGAGGGAGCCGTCGATCCGCTCCGCGTCGTGCAGCACCGAGTGGTGGGCCCGCCAGAACAGAGCGATGACGACAGCGCTCAACAGAAACGTCCCCACCTGGCTCTGCACATCGTCGAGCGCGTCTCGCAGGGCCTGCCCCCGGAGCCCGTCGGGTACGTCGATATCGAGCACCAGCAGCGTCATGGCGATGGCTACCACGCCGTCGGTCAACGCGAGAATCCTGTGCTTCGGCAGATACGTCCGCTCAGAAGAGGCAGCTGCCTGCCCGTGGCCCATGTCCATGGTCCTGTGGTAGCACCCCCGAACACGAATTCCGGGCGCCCGTCCACCGGGTCCGCGTGTGTCGTGGACCGGATTCCTGAGCAGGGGGTGAACGTGGGCGCGGCGGGCGAGCGCCCTCCGGCCGCTGGCCAGGCCCGGAAGCTGTGAGAGAGCCGCTGGGAGACGAGGGTCTCCATGTCAGAAGCAGCCCGTCTCGCGGACAGCCAGGTCCAGCGGCTCCGCGAAGTACGCCTCGGCCCCGGCGTTGATCCGCTCACAGACGCAGCGGGACAGTCCGTTCGGCCCGGCGGGCTGGGCTGCCCGGCATTTCTTGTAACCGTTGGAAGGAGCGATCCACCTGCCGAATGGCCAACCGACGCGAGCCCGGGAACGCGTGCACAGCGACCTTCACGCCGCAAACATCGGTGCTGGTCTCGTGGGTGATGTAGGTCAGGAGTTGTCCTGGCCGGGCTCTATGGTCGCCGCATCGCGAAGGACGACACGAGGGGACGGAACCGATGGGACACACTGCGCCCGAGGGTTGCACCAGCGTTGCGCCGTGGGTGGTCACCGCCGACACCGGTGCACTGCTCGACTTCATCACCGCCGCCTTCGGCGGCGAGGAACTTGCCCGGGTGCCGGTCGAGGACGGCACCATCGGTCACGGTGAGATCCGCGTCGGCGACACGGTGGTGCTGGCCTTCGATCGACGGCCCGACTGGCCGGCGATGCCCTCGCTGTTGCGGGTCTACGTCCCGGACGCGGACGCCGCCATGGCGGCTGCCGTCCTGCACGGGGCGCAGGTGGTCACCGAGGCCGCTGACAGCGCCTGGGGGGATCGCGGTGGCCGGGTGCGGGATCCGTTCGGCAACATCTGGTGGGTGATGAGCCGCGTGGAGGACGTCACGCCGGACCGGGCCTGGGAGCGGATGCTCGAGCCGAAGTACAGCGCGGCGATGCGCATGGCCGGCCGGAGGGCTGATCGCCGTGGTCGGTGTGTGCCTTCGACGACTGCCCACAAACGCCGTGGCTCCTGCGGTCGGAGCGCCCGTGCAGGGGCCCTGGCCGCAGGAGCACTGGTGGTGAGCGGGTCCGGTCAGCCGATGGCGATGTCGTCGACCAGGAAGACGGTCGACAGGTAGGCGTCCTCGGTGCCGGCGAACTCCAGCTTCACCGTCTGGCCCTTGTAGGCGGACAGGTCGACGGTCTTCTGGACGTACCCGGTGCTCGCGTTGGCGTTGGAGTAGGTGGCCAGCGTGGTGCCGTTGACCTTGACCTTGAGGGTGTCGTAGGCGGCGTAGCCGGACTCCTGGGTGGTTACCTTCAGCCAGAAGGTGAGCTTCGGGGTGCCGGTGGAGGGCACCGCGATGTTCGACTGGGACAGGGACTCCACGGCGGCAGCGCCGTAACCCATCATCCAGGCGTACCACGAACCGCCGTGCGCGGCCTGCAGAGCCGAGTTGGTGATGATGCTGTCGCTCTGGGTCCAGCCGCTGGTGCTCTGCTCGAAGGTGCCGTTGGTCAGCGCGTTCCCGCTCGGGGACGTCGGGGACGTCGTGGACGGCGAGGGGGAGGGGCTGCCGGTGCCGGGGTCGGCCAGGGCGGTGCCGACGCTGACGGCCGCCCATGCCTTGGAGACCAGGTACCGCTCCTGGGAGTTGCTGCCGTACAGGTCGGCGGCGGCCTGCAGGGTGGCGGTGCGGGCGCCGGCGTAGTTGGTGGTGGAGGTCATGTAGGCGCTGAGCGCCCGGTACCAGACGGCGGCGGCCTTGTCCTTGCCGATGCCGGAGAACGTGTCGTTGTTGCAGGTGGTGCCGTTGTGCGTGAGTCCGCCGATGGTCTTCGTGCCGGTGCCTTCGGCGGCGAGGTAGAAGAAGTGGTTGCCGATGCCGGAGGAGAAGTGGACGTCCGCCGAGCCGGCGCTCGAGCTGTAGCAGGACAGCGAGTTCCCGTCGGCGGCGGGGTTGTCCATGCGGCGGAGGTACCCGTTGGGCATGTTGACCTTTTCCCCGACGTAGTAGTCGCCCGGGTCGCCTGCGTTGGCGGCGTAGAACTCGACCATGGTGCCGAAGATGTCGCTGGTGGCCTCGTTGAGGCCGCCGGACTCGCCGGAGTAGTTGAGGTTCGCGGTGGCGGCGGTGACGCCGTGGCTCATCTCGTGGCCGGCCACGTCGAGCGCGGTGAGCGGGGTGTTGCTGTTCTGGGAGGAGCCGTCGCCGAAGGACATGCAGAAGCAGTCGTCGTCGTAGAAGGCGTTGAGCAGGTTGGTGTCCACGTGCACGTACGCCGGGGCTCCGCGGCCGTCGTTGCGGATGCCGCTGCGGTTGAAGGCGTTCTTGTAGTAGTCCCAGGTCTTGCCCAGCCCGTAGGCGGCGTCGACCGCGGCGCTCTCGCGGCTGGAGGAGGAGCCGTTGCCCCAGGAGTTCGTGGACTTGGAGAACACCCGGGCGTTCTGCGTCGGGCTCGACTGGGAGCTGTTGTAGGAGTCGTAGATGACGGTGCCGCCGTGCGCCGCGTCGGTCAGGGTGTAGCCGCTTGCGGACTGGGTGGTCTCCAGCGACACCTGGCCGACGTTGATGCCGTTGCCGGTGCCCGTGATGTTCTGGTGCAGCTCGTACTGGTCCAGCGGCGCACCGCTGTGCGCGTCCACGATCACCGCCTGGCGCGTGGCCGGGCCGGCCTCGCCCGCGCCGGTGACCGTCGAACGGTAGGCGAGTACCGGCACCTTGCCGACCGCGTACACCACCAGGGTGCTGCTGTCCGAGCTCTTGGTCTTCGCACCTCTTACGTGCTTGGCGTGCTTCACGGCCGCGGCCGAGGCGTCTGCGGCGGTCAGCTCCGGCGAGGTGTCGGCGATCCGGATCGCACCCTGGTGCGCCAGGTCCGAGCCGATGGTCCTGCCGTCCTTGGCGAGGTGAACCACCAGGTCGCCGCCGATCACGGGCAGGCCGCTGTACGTGCGGTCGTAGCGCACGTGCCGGGTGCCGTCGGTGTCGATCAGCACGTCCTTGGCCACCAGGCGCTCGGCGGGACCGAGACCGAGCGCGCGGGCGGTCGCGGCCGCGTTCCGGTCGGCCGTGCGTATCGCCTCGCGGCGCGTGTCGGCCGTCATCGCCCGGAACCCGGTGCCGGGTTGGGCGGCGGAGGTGTCGGCGGCAGCGGTGGACTGGGTGGCCACCACGGTCACGGCGCCCAGGGCGAGGGCCGCCGCGACAGCGGCTGCCAGGGCGTTCTTGCGGTTCATCGCGATCCTTCCGCCGAGCCATGTCGGGGAGATGCCGCTGAACGTCATCTGGGGTGCGGGGGACGTTCAGCGGCAGTTGGCTCGGCTGTGGCCATGAGGCTAGGGACGCGGGGGGCGGCCGGCATCAGGGCAATCCCTTGACCTGGACCGGGAGGGTCCGGCGGGCGCACCATGGCCCGATGCAAGACTCTGCGATGTGGGTGAGCGCGTTCCCCGAGACCGGCCACGAACTGCCGGTGGTGCCGGAAGACGTGCACGGCACCCGCCGGGTGGTGCTGTTCGGACCGCCCGGAAGCGGCAAGACCACTGCGGCCGGGGCCCTGGGGCGACGTCTGGGCCTGCCCGCCCTGCGGCTGGCCCCGCGTCCGCAGGACGCCCAGGTTCCTTACGCCGGACTGCTCGAACTCGCACTGGCTCTGCAAGCGCTGCCTGCCGCGCGGGAGTTGGCGGCGGGGCTCGACGAGGCCGCCGACCGGCCCGGCTCCCCGGGCGATGCCGGTTCGGCCCTGCGGCTGCGCCGGCAGACCGCCGAGCTGTTGCGGGAGGCACCACCCATGACGCTGGTGGTGGACAACGCCCAGTGGCTGGACGCGGCCAGCGCGGCCGTCCTTGGCTGGGCGCTGCGCCTGACCCAGGACCTTCCCGTCATCGCGGCCGAGCGCACCTGGCGTCCGGGTGCCGCAGGCCACTGGTGCGGTGAGGACGCCTACGCGGTGCGCATCCCGCCCCTGACACCCCATCAGGTCGCGACTCTGGTGTCGCCGTACGGTCTTGCCCGCGGCGAGGTCGCGCGTATCCACACCCGCAGCGGAGGGAACCCTGCGTTGGCCCTGGCACTTGCCCAGGTGCGCGGTCACACCGCCGCCGTGCCGGTCGTCGAGGACGCCGGGGGCGGGCCGGTCCTTCCCCCGTCGGCACGCCAGTTGGTGGGCGAATGGCTGGGCACCGTCTCGGGGGACGTCCAGGAACTGCTCGCGTTCGCCGCGCTCGACGACCGGCCCGACCTCGACCTGCTGTGCCGTCTCGCAGGCCCGGCAGCCGAAAGCCTCCTCGCCGAGGCCGAGGCAGCCGGACTCATCGACCTCGGACAGCCCGGCGAGGCCATGCGGTTCACCGCCTCAGCGATCGCCACCGAACTCGTGGCCCGGCAGCCGGGCCACGCCCGCCGGCTCCGGCACGCCCGGCTGGCCGAGGCCAGCCGTGACAGCGTCCGCCGCGACCGGCACACCGCGCTGGCGGCCGATGAAGCCGACCCGCGGTCGGCCGGCCGCGCCGCCCGCGCTGCGGTACGCGCCCGGCTGCGTGGCGAACACGCGCTCGCGGCCGAACTCTCCCTGCTCGCCGCCCAGCGCACCCCGCACGACGACGGCGACCTGCTCACCGACCGGGCCCTGACCGCCGTACGGGACGCCGCCCACTACGGCGACCTCCCCCGCGGCCGGGCCGCCGCCCGACTTGTCCTCGGCCACGACACCACCCCCTCCCAACGCGTCGAGGCGCTCATCGCCCTGATCGACGCCAGCGGCCGGCACCTGCACGGTGCGGACGAACTGTTCGCCGACGCACTCCACGCCGCAGACGGCCGATCCGACCTCACCGCGCGGGTCCTCATCCGCCAATCGATCTGGACCAATGTCAGCCAGGGCGACCCCCACCGGGCGTGCGCCCTGGCCGGCCGGGCCGCCGCCCTCGCCGAGACGGCCGGCGACACCACCACCGCCGTCATGGCCCTCACGATGCAGGCCCGCGTGCAGCGCATCCTCGGCCACCCCGACGCCGAGACCACTCTCGGCCGCGCCCTGTCCCTGCCACGCACCGCCCCCATCCCGGCCAACGGCACACCGCAGCACCTCGCGGCCCGGCACGCCCTGTTCGACGACCGCCCCGAGGAGACCCGCACCGCGCTGCTTCCCCTGCTCGTCGAAGCCGAGCGGACGGGAGACGCCGAAGCCACCGTGGACATCCTGCGCAGCCTCGCCGAGGCCGAACTGCGCGCCGGACGGTGCGCCAGGGCGCTCGACCACGCCCACCGCGCCCAGGCGCTGACCGACGGCACCGCCCTGTCACCCGCACCGGCGTGCTACACCTCCGCCCTCGCCGAGGGCAGCGGCGGCCGCACCGACCTCGCTCTCGCCCATGCACGCCGCGGAGTCGACACCGCCCGGCAGGAGGACAACAAGGTCTTCCTCTCCCGCAACCTCTTCGCCCTCGGTCACCTTCTCCTGGCCACCGGTCGCCCCAAGGAGGCGCTGGAAGCTCTGGAGGAGGTCCGCGCCCTGGAGGAGCTCCAGCAGGTCCGCGACCCGTCCGTCCTGCGCTGGCATCCCGAACTCGCCGAGACCTTCGTCGCCCTCGGCCGCCTCGATCAGGCGCAGAGCCTGCTGGACGACACCTGCCGCACGGCGACCGCCCTCGGCAGGGACACGGTCCTGGCTTCACTCGAACGCGCCCAGGCGCTTCTGGACGCAGCCTGCGGCGACTACGACACCGCCGCCCAGCGCCTCACCGACGCGGCCGACCGCCTCGGCCATCTCCCTCTCGAACGCGGCAGGACCCTGCTGGCGCTCAGCCACACCGAACGACGCGGGCGCCGACGCGCCGGCGCCCGCACGGCCGCGCAGAGCGCCGCCGACCTCTTCACCGCCCACCACGCCCACCCGTGGGCCCAGACCGCCGCGCGCACCCTCAGCCGACTGGACGCCGCCCCCACGGACACCACCCACCCCCGCCTCACCTCCGCCGAACAACGCTGCGCCGAACTCGCCGCCGCCGGAGCGAGCAACCGCGACATCGCCACCGCCCTCACCATCAGCATCAAGACGGTCGAAGCGACCCTCACCCGCGTCTACCGGAAACTCGGTCTGGACTCCCGCATCCAGCTCGCACACACCGTGAAACCGGCACGCGACTGACCCGCGTCCGTCCAGTGCCTGGTGGGCCGCGGAGGTGGCCGGCTCCGGCCGGTTCTGCATGAGGCACGCGATGGCCGGCCCCGATGCAAGCGCACGGCCTACGCGTTGGGGCCGTTTCCCGCACGCGCGGTGAGCCTCCTCGTTCACCTGCATCTGTACCTGGCGGAGGCGACGGTGGCTGTGTTCACGAGATACGGTGCCGGCGCACCCTGATGGGCAGGCACAGTACTCGGGTGACGGAGGTCGGTCGTCCCCTGGCCGGCCGCGGAGCGGTCCTCCTGCGTGGGGCAGGGTGGCGGTGGCCATGCGGACAACCCTGGACGCCTCGGGCGCCAACGTCCTGAACGCCAACGGACCGGGGTCGGAACAGTCGGTGCAGCACCTGCACTTCCACGTCGTTCCGCGGTGGGCCGACGACGGAGTCCCGACCTGGCCCACCGGACGGTCCGGCCATCGTTCGATCAAGGACCCGGAGGCGCGACTGTTCGCGATCCTCAATCGTTCCGCACGTGGAACACTGGGGCAGCGCACTGTCAGGGCCGGGCGGCCGGCTTGAGGCTGTCCTGGCACCACTGGCGGAAGCCGGTGGCGGTGGTGGTGCGCGGGTCGCGGGGTTCGGCGTCGTAGATCCCGTTGTTCTGCGCGTCGACCATGTCCGCCATGTCCTGCGCCAGCACCGGGCTCATGCCGTGCTGCACCATCGCGTCCTGGAAGTCGGCCAGCGGGATCTGGCGGTAGCGGACGGTACGGCCCAGGGTGTCCGAGATGACCTCGGCCATGGCGTCGGGGGTCAGGTCCTCGGGTCCGGCCAAGGGGACGCGGGCCTGCCCACTCCAGGAGGTGTCGAGGAGGAGCTCTGCCGCGACGGCGGCGACGTCTCGGGTGGCGACGGTCGGCAGCGGCCGGTCTGCTGCGTTTGCCATGGAGAACGTCCCCTGCTCTGCCATCACCGGGGCCTGGCGAAGCAGGTTCTCCATGAAGAATGGCAGGGCCAGCGCCCGGTAGTGAACGCCGACGTTCTTGATCAATTCGTCCATGGCCAGTGCGGCCGACAGGAGTCCGGCCGCACCTTGATAGCCATGACCCAGAGTGGTGACGCCCACCACCCGGACGCCGCGTATCGCGGCCTCTTGGGCTGCGGACCGGGTGAACGCCAGGTAGTGGTCCGTGGCCCGGGCGGTGGTGCGGAATCCGGCCGGGGGCACGAGCCAGAACATCCGGTCGGCGCCCTCAAGGGCTTGTGCGACCGTGTCGGCGTCGCTGTGGGAGCCCTGCACCACTTCGACGTGGGCGCGCACGTGTGTCGACAGCCGGGAGATGTCGCGGGCGATCACGCGGACCGTTTCCCCGGCGTCCAGGAGGCGGTCCACGACCTGTCGGCCGATGTCGCCGCTGGGGGTGGTGATGACGATCATGACGTACCTCCGTGAGAGACGGTCGGCGGCAAACCTCGGGGGCGTTGCCGGTTTCCGAGTCAACCTGGCGCGGCGAGACAGGTGAAGGACCACCTTGGTCGCCATTGATACCTTGGAGGTATGAGTGATCTGGAGGTGCGGCAGCTCCGATACTTCGTCGCGGTCGCGGAGGAACTGCACTTCGGACGTGCCGCCGGCCGGCTGGGCATGGCGCAGCCCCCGCTGTCCCGCACGATCCGGGAGCTGGAACGGCAGCTCGGCGTCGCTCTGTTCGAGCGGACCACTCGGCAGGTGAGGCTCACCGCGGCCGGGGAAGTGCTGCTGCGTGACGCCCGGACCGCACTGGAGGCGGTCACCGCGGCCGCCCACCGGGCAAGAGAGGCAGGCAGCGCGTCGCCGCGGCTGCGGATCGCGCTCAAGGCCGACATCGACGGGGGCCTGCTGCCGCAGATCCTGGACGCCTACGGCACCGAGGACGCGTCCCTGCCAGCGGAACTGGTCCTCGGGGGCTTCGGCGAGCAGTCACAGGCCCTGCGCGACGGCCTCGCCGATGTGGGACTCGTCCTGTCCCCCTTCGACGAACGCGGGCTGGACAGCGAGCCGCTGCTGACCGAGCCGGTCCTGGTCGCTCTTGCCGCCGTCGACCCGCTGGCCGCCCGGACCCGGTTGTGTCTGGACGACTTGGCCGGCCGGAAGCTCCCTGGCGGCTCCCCGGCGAACCACGGCCGGGCCGTCGAGCATCCCCGACGCTCCGGAGAGCCGAAGCCGGCCTCGAATCTGTCAGAGATCTTCAGCCTCGTCGAGACGGGCGGCATCGTGTTCTTCGCGCCCGTCTCCGTGGCCCGGCGATACCCGCGTCCCGGCATCGCCTACCGCCCGGTCAGCGACCTCCCGGACTCCACCCTGGCCGTCGCCTGGCCGCAGGACACCCGTTCCCCGGCCGTCGCAGCCTTCGTACGCGCCGCCTGCGGCGTCGCCGCCGTCCAGCAGGCACAAGCCGAATCCCTCGGGCAGAACACGGCCCCCTGAACCACACCCGCCCCAGCCAGGCTCACCACTTGCCCCCCAGCGGCCACCCGAATCGAAAGCCCTCCTGTCACCGTCCGAGCGCTGCCGGAAGAGGTGAACGACCGGTGTCGTATCTCTGGAGCAAGGCCATGAGGCACAGCGCACTCATCTCGACCGGACCCGACCCCCGTGCCCCTGGGCGTCGACGCCGTGCCGGCAGCACAAGCACACTGTCGTGCGGCCGAGGGGTCTCGGTGTCCGGAACGGACGACTTCCCGCCTGCCGGCGGTCACAGCTTGCCGAGGTTCAGGGCCTTCTGGAGGGCGCGGACTGTCGCCGGCCCCCACTGACCGTCGGTTGACAGCGCGGCACTGACCATCTTGTTGAGGTGCCGCTGCAAGGCCGTGACCGTGGCGGGGCCCATGTCGCCGTCGACGGTGAGGCCGGCGGAGCTCCAGTTGTTCAAGTGCTGCTGCAGGGCACGGACGGAAGCCGGCCCCCACTGGCCGTCCGCCGCGGCGCCGATGGCACGTTGGGTGGCCGCGACGGTCGCAGGGCCGAAGACGCCGTCGACCGCGAGGAGGGCGCCCTCGCCCAGGTAGGCGTGGTAGGCGGCCTCCGTGTCAGGTCCCCAGAGTCCGTCGGCGCTGACGCCGACCTTCTGTTGCAGCCAGCGCACCCCCGCGTCCGTCTTCGGTCCCCAGATTCCGTCCATCTCCAGCGGTGGGGCGTAGCCCATGCCGTTGACGGCGCGCTGCTGGGCGGCCACCGACTGCACCGAGGTCATCCCGCCGCCGCCCGAGCCGCCGTCGCCTGTGGCGGTCCGATAGGCGGCCTCCGTGTCAGGTCCCCAGAGTCCGTCGGCGGTGACGCCGACCTTCTGTTGCAGCCAGCGCACCCCCGCGTCCGTCTTCGGTCCCCAGATTCCGTCCATCTCCAGCGGTGGGGCGTAGCCCATGCCGTTGACGGCGCGCTGCTGGGCGGCCACCGATCGCACCGAGGTCATCCCGCCGCCGCCCGAGCCGCCGTCCGTGCCGTCGGCGACGGGGACGTCGTCGCCGACCATGCCGCCCTGGACCCAGGCGCGAAGCGAAGAGCCCGGGCACGGGGTGGCCTGGCCGGACAGCCCGCCGTGCCAGGTCTTGGCCAGGGTCTTGCCCGTCAGCTTGTTGGCGTGCAGATACAGCGCGCGCACGGCCCGCAGGGCGTCGGGAGTGGCCTCGCCGTCGCGTCCGATGAAGCACACTCCGATGTGCGTGGTGTTGTGGCCGGTGGCGTGCGCGCCCTGGATGTTCCAGCCGCGCCCCTCGTAGACGCGCCCGCCTCTGTCGACGAGGAAGTTGTAGCCGATGTCGTCCCAGCCGTTGGAGTCCATGTGGTAATTCTGGATCTGCCGCGGGGTCTGGGTGGGTGGTCCGGCGGAGTAGTGGACGGTGAAGCCGGTCCTGGCGCTCGGCTCCACACGGGAAACCGCACGCGCGGGTCGCGCACCCCACTGGACGCGGGGAACGATGTCGATCTGGGCAGGGGGAGGCGACGGTACCGAACCGCCGGGCTCCAGCGAGCCGTCCTCGACGTAGCGGTACAGCCGTCCGGGACACTCGGTGGTTGCCACGTCCATGTGTCCGCGGATTCCGGGGCCCGCCTTCTCGTACTGTCTGACGTGCGTGATGATGTCGCGGATGCCCCGAAGCATCTCGGGTGAGGGCTGGTCGCCGTCCTCGATCATCCCCATGACGGCGAACCAGTTCTGATTGGCTCCCGTGGTCTCGATGTCGTTGGCAGCCGAGCGTATTTTTCCGCCCCGGCCCTCGAACACCCAACCGTGGATGCAGACCAGGTAGTTGTAGGCGATGTCGTCCCACACCCTGCGTTCTATGTGGTCGAGCTGGATGACCCGTACCTGCTCGTAGCACCCCTTGTGGTCCTGGTAGGGATATCCGCTGCCCGGGCCCTTGTGGTGGACGATGACCCCGCCGTTCCAGGGGGTCCAGGGCTCGTCGGTGAGTTTTCTGGGTGCCCGGGCGTTCCAGGCGGAACGTGGGACGATGTAGACCATTGCTGCTCCTCCGCTTCGGCAACCGGGTCGAGCCGGTCTCAGGGCGTCGTGATGCGGCCGCCGTCGCGCCGCTCGAGGGCGACGGTGGCTGAGCGCGGCCGCCCGGACGGGTCGTGGTCGGGCCAGTTGCTGACCACTCTCGGGTCATCGGAAGTCGGCGCGCCCAGGCCCGAGGTGCGCTCTCCGGGGTGCTGCACGTTGACGAACAGGGTCCGGCCGTCCGCAGTCGCCGCCATGCCGGTGAGTTCGGCGCCGCGCGGCCCGGTCGCCACTCGGGTGACTTCGCCGGTGGCGGGGTCGGCGACCAGCAGCGCGTTGTTGCCGAGCACCGCGCGGTCCTCATCCGCGTGACCGGTGGTGATCCACAGCCGCCCGCCGCGGTCGAAGCACAAACCCTTCGGCGAGCCGAACGCAGCGGAGGGGGCGCCGGCCACCTGGTGCGGCCTGTACCCGCCCAACTGGAAGAAGCCCCACCTGAAGGTGCCGGAATGCGGGTCGTCCTCTGTCTCCCGCCAGCGCAGGATGTGCCCGCACCGGTTGCCCGTCCACGGGCTGGCCGGGCGCGGGCCCTGTGTGAAGGACGTACAGTGCCCCGCAGCGGTGCCGGCTCCGCTGCCGTTGGCCAGGGCGATGTACCGGTGCCCGGTTCGAGGGTGGACGGCGGTCTGCTGGGGGCGGTCCAAGGGGGTGGCTCGCAGCGCG
Source organism: Streptomyces sp. NPDC053367 (assembly GCF_044545925.1). Lineage (NCBI taxonomy): Bacteria > Bacillati > Actinomycetota > Actinomycetes > Kitasatosporales > Streptomycetaceae > Streptomyces > Streptomyces sp. NPDC053367. The sequence goes on from NZ_JBITYN010000002.1 coordinate 652,984, forward strand.
TCGGCGGCCTGCCGGGCGCGCAGGAGTACCTCGGCCTGGTCGTGCCAGCCGTTCCGGCCCACCAGCGGTCCGTGGCCGTGGACGAGGGGGAGCCAGCGGCCGAGGCCGTCGTCCTCGAAGCGCGCCACGTACAGCGTTCCGTGGTCCAGCGGGCTGTGTCCCCGTCCGAGCAGGCTCCGCCAGGGGGCAGCGCCGACGAACCGGTACAGGTAGCCGCCGTCCTCGTCGTCCCCGCTGTAGACGACGATGGTGCCGCGTGACTCGGTGACGGTGGCGCCGGTATGTCCGAACCGGCCCAGAGCCGTTCGCTTGACTGGTGTCCCGCCAGGGTTCAGCGGGTCGATCTCGGCGACCCAGCCGTATCGGTTCGCCTCGCCGGGACGGGCTGCCAGGTCGAACCGTTCGTCCGCCCGATGCCACCGATGGCCGTAGCCGAAGGCGTTCAAGCCGTAGCGGCGCTGGGTCTCGTCCGGTGCCCAACCAGGGTCGTCGGTGCCGAAGAAGCGGTGGAAGTTCTCCTCACACACGAGGTGGGTTCCCCACGGCGTCGTCCCGCCGAAGCCCGCCGCCAGGATGCCGCGCGGCGGGTGCGGGGCGCGCAGCTGCGGGTGGCCGGCGGTGACCGGCCCGGAGAACGCGACAGGAGTGGCCCCGGTGACCCGCCGGTTGCGATGTGAGGGGACCGTGCGCCAGCCGTCCCGGGTGCGCCGCACCTCGACGACGGTGAGGCCGACCGCCGCGAGCGCCTTGGCATGGCCCTCGGGTGTGGTGCTCGTACGGCCGCCGTCCGCGAACAGCATTGTCTCATCGGGGTATTCGTGACCGATCACCAGCAGTCCCCGCTCGTCACGGGGGTTGTCAGGAGTGAGCGGCCGGTACTGCAGTCCGCTGTGGTGCGTACCGATCTGCCGCGCCTGCTGGTGGGCGCCGGCAGAGGCCGTGCCGTCCCAGCGGGGCGCTGCGCCCTCCGTCGGGGCGCCCCACGGAGTGAGCACGTCGGCCGTGTGGGCCGCGCCAGTGGTGAAGGTGTCGCTCGTGCCTGGCGGTAGGGACATGTCCCGCGGCGATCGAACGCCTGCTGGGGTCGCGGCGGTGCACGCCGAGGCGTACAGGGTCGCCATCGACACGACGGCGCCGGTGACGACGCTACGGCGGCTCGGCTCCGGCAGGGAGTGTGGACCGGGTCGTGCGGACATGGATCACCTCATGATCGGAGGGCGGATCGCTTGATGGCGGCCGCCTGGGGGCTTCGCCTGGAGGCTTCGCCGGGGGGCCGGGCGCGGAACGTGCAAGCGGTGCTCCGCCGCCCGGCCCGGCCGTCGCGGGCAGGGCGCAGGTCGCAGGCCGAGGCGTCGGGCTCAGCGCCCGCGATGCCGTCCACCGCGTCAGACGAAGGCACTCGCCCGACGGATGGTTCGTCAGCCGGTCAGCCGGTCAGCCGGTCGGGCGGTCGGGCGGTCGGGCGGTCGGGCGGTCGGGCGGTCGGGCGGAGGGTGGGACACCCTCGGAGTAGGGGGCGGCTCGACACGGCGGACGCTTCGCACAGCGTCGTGGCCTTCGCGCTTCCTGTGCACGCGCGCCCGCCCTGCTGCCGACACGTTCGTGGGCTCTCCCGATCGCACTGCCGCCAGGGCATCGGCACAGCGGCGGCGGGCAGCAGTTCCGTCCGTCTGTCAGCGGCGTCCTCGTCAGTCATAGCCGTCGAAACCGGTGGTGTCGTACAACAGGTTGCAGCGGTCCCTGGAGGTCAGGGGTGCGGTGGTGCCCAGGCACACATACGCGCCGGCGTAGTCGAAGTAGCCGGACCACCCCCACGAGGTGGCCCCTGACGTGCTGACCGTGTCCGTCGCACGCAGGGTCTGACGGTAGAAGCCCTCATCTGGGTACCGGTAGACCACCCACAGCCGGGCGGCCACGCCGTCGCCATTGACCAGGTCCTTGACCCAGTTCTGACCCGCAGTGGTGTCGAAGAAGCCGGTGCTCTCGTTGTAGCAGAAGCTGGCCCGTCCGGACGCGCCGTTCACGCCCGAGGAGTTCCTGACGTAATCGACCTCGTCGTAGCACATCGTGATGGCGTCGGCCTGCGGTGCCGTCAGCACCACAGAAGCTCCGGCCATCAGGACGGCGGCGGATGCCGCCACAGTGTTCTGCCAGCGTGTTGTGCGCTTCACGGTGTTTCCCCCTCAGTCGTGGTGCCTTTCCCCGGCCGCATGGCTCTGTGCCCGGGCCGTCTTGCCGGAGACGGGATTCCGGTCGCGGTCGCGGTCGCGGTCGCGGTCGCCGTCGCCGACGCCGGCGTGTGCGAGACCCGTGCACGGGTCACGTCCGCTCCACGCTCCATTCGGAACAGGTGCTCGGGGATACCGCGTCGGACGGGTACGAACCGGAGCAGGCCCGGAAGTGAAGTGTCCTTCGCAGTACGCCCGGCTGGTCCTCCGGATAGGACTTGTTCATGTAGAGCCAGCCGGCGGCCTCTCCGGAGGTGTTCCAGATCGTGCCCGTGCGCGCGGGGTACGCGAGACTCACGGCATCGTCGTAGAACAACCACTGGATGACGACGGGAGAGCCGTCGGCCCGGGTGTCCCTGATCCTGAACCACTCGCCCAGCGGGGCGAAGCATGCCTGGGCGTTCGCGCTCCCGTAGGTGCAGGTCCACGAGACGGACCCGCTCGGGCCGGTGGAGTCGGTCGCCCGTTGCTTTCCGTCGGCGGCGTTTGCCGTGCCGGAACTCATCAGCGCCAGCAGTCCGGCGGCAGCCATGACCAGAATTTTAGAACGGTGCGGTGACAGTCGACTACGCATTCGTCTCCTCCTGAACGGGGCACTGCCTGTCGTTCCTTCCGATCGCCGACCCGCCCGGGGTACGGCGTGTCCGTCCCCCGCACGCGCGGTGTCCGCCGGCACAGCGCCGCTGGTTCGGTGTGCCGGTCCACGCTCGTGTGGTGCGGGGACGTGCTGCTCACAGTGCCGGGGGCGGCGTCGGCAATCCTTCGGAAAAGCTTGAATCCGCCTGGAACCGCACGTCCGCAGCGCCCAGAGTGGGGGTGGGGAGATGACCGGGCGAGCAGGGGGTGCCTGATGTCCACGCGCTTCGGAGTCCTCGGGACGATGGAGGTACGGCGCAATGGTGTTCCGGTCGACGTCGGGCACGCGATGCAGCGGCGAGTGCTGGCCGCGTTGCTCATCGACGCGGACCGCGCGGTGTCCTGCGACGCACTGGTGGACCGGGTGTGGGGAGACTCCGAGCCGGCGAACGGCCGCCGGAACCTGTACGGATACGTCTCCCGGCTGCGACGCGCGCTGACGGCCGACGGCACGACCATCACCCGGGAGCGGGGCGGCAGCTACCGGCTCACGGTCGAGCCCTCGACGGTGGACGTACACCGCTTCCGCGATCTGTCCGGCCGTGCACGGAAGGCGGGCAGTGACGGACAGGCGCAGGCACTGTGGCGAGAGGCCTTGACGCTGTGGCGGGGCAGCGCGTTCGCGGGGATGGACACCCCGTGGTTCAACGCGCAACGGCATCTCCTCGACGGCGAGCGGCTGGCCGCGCAGCTGGAGTTGGCAGATGTGCGGCTGCGCCTGGCGCAACACGACGAGATGGTGAGCGAACTGGCCGCGCGGGCCGACGAGCATCCGCTCGACGAACGAGTGACCGGGCAATTGATCCTGGCCCTGTACCGGTGTGAACGGCAGGCCGAAGCGCTGGAGGTGTACGAGCGGGCTCGGCGTCGACTCGCCGACGAGCTGGGTGTCGACCCCGGCGCGGCCTTGCAGCGGTTGTACGAACGCATTCTCGCCGGCGATCCGGAGCTGACGGTGCCCCGTTCCCCGGCACCGCCCGCCACCACACAACAGCCGGCGAGGAGCGGCACGGCGGAGAGCCAGCCCATGGCACGCCAGCTCGTGCCCCGGCTCCTGCCGGCGGACCTGCCTCTCTTCGTCGGTCGAGAGTACGAGGTGGACGAGGTGCTCCGCCTGCTGGGCGAAGAGCGGTCGAGTCCGGTGACGCTGCTGGTCACCGGCCCGGCCGGAGTGGGCAAGACCGCTTTTGCCGTGCGTACGGGGCATCTGCTCGCTTCCCGCTTCCCGGACGGCCAGCTGTATGCGGATCTGCGTGGTTTCGGTGACGAGCCGGCGGAGCCGTTCACGGTCCTCGGCACGTTCCTGCGCGCGCTCGGCATCCCTGGCGGTACCGTGCCCACAGAACTGACCGGCCGCATCGATCTCTACCGCACCCTGCTGGCAGGGCGGCGCATGCTCGTCGTCCTGGACAACGCCGCCGATGCGGGTCAGGTGAGCGACCTGCTGCCCAGCGGTGTGCGTTGTGCCACCGTCATCACGAGCCGGACGACCGTGGCGGAACTGTGCGGCCACCGACGTCCTCTTGACGTGCTGGACGCCGCAGCAGGGCTCGCCCTGCTGCGGGAGATGCTGGGCCGAGAGCGAACCGACGCGGAGTGCGGATCCGCCCGCTCCATCGTGGAGACCTGCGGTGGCCTGCCCCTGGCCGTATGGGTTGCCGGCGCGCGGCTGGCCGCTCGACCGCACTGGCCCCTGGCCAAAGTGGCGCGCGCACTCGCCGACGAGCAGCGCAAACTCGACGAGTTGGCGGTCGGTCACATCGCCGTGCGGGCCAGCCTCGAACTGACCTACCGCCAGATGACCCCCGCCTCGCAGCACGCCCTGCGGATGATCTCCCTGCTGCCCGGTCCGACCTTCGCGCCCTGGGCGCTGGCCGCGCTGCTGGACGTGGGCCTGTCCGAGGCGGAAGCCCTCCTCGACGACCTGGTCGAGGTGCATCTCGTGCAGGTCGAATCGGTGAACACCACCACCATCCGCTACCAACTGCACGATCTGGTAAGGCTGTTCGGCAGGGAGCGTGCGGAGCAGGGCTCAGCCGAACGGGATCGCAGGGCCGCGCTCACGCGATTACTCGGCGCGAGTCTGCATCTCGCCGAGTTGGCCGCGGACGCCCTCAGCGTCGACTTCCAAGGCATCTCACAGCTGGACCTGGCCTCCTGGCGGCTGGCCGCGTCCGAAGCCGATCAACTAGTCGCTGATCCACTGACCTGGTTCAACGACGAACGTCAGTTCCTCATCGACGTGGCGGAGCAGGCGCTGGAAGCATCGGAGGGTGTCGCACCCGCCGCCGGACTGGCCACCACCCTTACGACGCTCTTCCAAGTCGGCAGCCACTTCGACGACTGGGAGAAGCTGCAGAACCGGGCCCTCGAAGCGGCTATGCACCACGGTGACCTGCACAGCGCCGCCAAGGTCCACCGGTGCCTCGGTGAACTCACCACCGTCCTCGACCGCTATCCGGAAGCAGTGGACCACTTCGAGCAGGCTCTGAAACTCGCCGAGGGACAGGGGCCCACATACCGGGCCAGTGCCACCGCCGGGCTGGCATATGTGCACCGGCTCCTGGGCCGGCACTCCACCGCCGCGCTCCTTTTCGAAGAGGCTGCCGATCTCGCCGAGAGGGCAGGCAACGTCAACTGCCTCGTCTACGCGACCAACGGCCTCGGCGTCATCGACCTCGAGCAAGGCCGTGTCGAGGCCGCCGTCGTGCGATTCACCAAATGCCTACGCGTCAGCCAGAGGGCGGGCTACCGGCCGGGGGAAGCGCAAGCCCTGCGATGTCTGGGACAGAGCCGTCGCGCAGTCGGGGACCACCCTGCCGCTGCCGACGCCTACCGGCAAGCCGCGGCGATCAGTGAAGGGCTTGGCGACCGCCTCAGCGCCACCCACGCCACGTGCTGGCTCGGTGACGTCCTGGTCCGGCAGGGCGAACACCGGGAAGGACGCCGCCTGCTGGCCAGAAGCCTGTGGACCTACCGGGAGTTCGGCAACCTCTGGGGCGAGGCGGCGACACTGTACGCCCTCGCCGAGGCCCACCTGGCGGTGGGCCGCTCGGGACCAGCCCGGTCGCGCGCCGAAGCTGCCGTCAGGCTCTGGAGGCAGATCGGCTCCAGCAGATGGCTGGCCGTCGGCCTCGACACGCTGGCCGAGGCACACGCCCTGGCCGGCGACCACACAGCCGCGGAGCGTGCCCGCGCGGAGGCCGAAGAAGTACGGAAAGCTTGAGCCGGTGACAACGTCAGGACCGCAGGCCGCCCGGCGGACCGCGGTGTCAGACCGCCGTCACCGCGCTCCGCGGTTCCGCACGGCAGCTGTGTGGACGTTCGGGTTCTTCCCCGGGTCAGACGGTCGTCGCGGTGAGGGCACGTCCCATCCGACCCTTCGGATGGGACGGCTCGGTCCAAGTGGGAACACCATGACCGTGGTAGTCGCTCGCTCCAGGTCTGCCACACGTGCAGCGCCACCCAGGTCCGCGCCGCGCAGCCACGCCTCGGCGAAGGGGAACCGGACGGCTTCCGCGCCCGCCGGTGAACCGTCGTGCCGCCCATCAGCTCACGCACCCCGCCGCAGCCGGATTCCACGGCGGTCCGCCAGGCGGCACACGCATCGACGGCCACCCGAGGGCGTGCACCCGCCACAGGCCCACGCCGCGCACACCGGGCTCGCGTGCCGCGACCTCCACCGCGTGCAGGCTCGACGGGGAGCCGTCCACTGCCACCACGACCGGACGCGCCACGAGAGATGTTCCTCACGTCCGTTCGCCGGGCGGCCCGGTTGCTCGGCGGGCGCGGGGGCGGGGGGTCGCGCGCCGAGTTCGGCAGGCGCTGCCGGCCACCGTGGTCCCCAGCCGGTGGTCGGGGCCGTGGCGCGTGGTCACCGGGGCGGGGAGACCGGACATGGCCGTGGTCGCCGGACTGACCGCATCGATGCGGGACATCGACGGCGTGGTCGGGTGTCGTCGACGACACCGAAGCGGTCCGAGTCGTGATCGTCGATTGATCGTCCACGGGGCGCGCGTCACTGCGTACGGGAGACGATGAAGTCGGCGCTGCCGGAGAGCGTGGACAGCTGGGGCGTGTCCTCGTCCTCGATGCGCACCCCGCACCGTTCGCTGAGCACCTCGACGAAGCTCAGGAAGTCCAGCGAGTCCATGTCGAGCACGTCGCGAAAGGCGTCGTCGGGTCCCAGCGCGGCGACGTCGGCGTCGGGGACGACGCGGGAGATCGAGTCCCTGACCATGTCCAGTGCGTCGGTTCGGTTCACAACTCCTCCGGGTTCTGCAGGAGGCGGGAGACCGCCTTGAGGTAGCGGGCGCCGACGGCACCGTCCGTCGCTCGGTGGTCGGCCGAGAGCGTTGCCGTGACCACGGGCCGGACTCCCAGCAGGCCGTCGACGGCCCACGGCCGGTGGACCACCTTTCCGAAGCCGACGAGGGCCACCTGCGGCGGGTAGATCACACCGAAGACCGCCTCCACACCCTGGTCACCGAGGTTGGTGACCGTGATGGTGGCGTCGGACACCTCCGACCCTCGCAGCCTGCCCGTACGGGCCCGGACGACCAGGTCCTTCAGCCCGGCCATCAGATGGGGGAGTGGCAGGGTGTCGGCGTCGTGCAGCGCGGGAGCGACGAGCCCGCCGCCGCGCAGGGACACGGCCACGCCGAGATGGACGCCCTCGCCTCCCGTGAAGTGGTCATCGATCCAGAAGCCGTTGAGTTCGGGGACCTCACGAGCCGCCAGCGCGGCCGCCTTGAGCAGCAGAGCCGCGGGGAGGATCCGTTCCCCGACCGGGCTGCGCCGGTTGTGCTCGCGCAGCCACTCCGTCGCGGCGGCCATGTCCATGGTCGTGGACAGGTAGTAGTGGGGGATGTCCCGGTTGGCGCGGCTCATCAGGCCTGAGATCGCCTGGCGCATGGCCGCCGCCCGGTCCTCGGCCGGCTGCGCCGCAGCAGGGCGTACCGGGGAAGGCCGTACCGGGGTGGCGGCAGCGGGAGCGGGCGGGGCCGGGGCTGACGGGCCGGGTGCCGCACGACGTACGTCCGAGGCACGGACGGCCGACTGCCTGCCCGTCCCTTTCACCGTGGCGAGGTCGACGCCCAGTTCGGCGGCGAGCCGTCGCGCGAGGGGGGTGGCCCGCGAGCGAGCCGGCCTCGTGCCGGCTCGGGCTGCCGCCGCGTGTTCGACGTCGGTCCGGGTGACGCGTCCACCGGATCCGGTTCCGTGCAGCGTCTCCAGGTCGACGCCGCTCCGCTCCGCGAGGTGCCGGACCAGGGGGCCGGCCTCCATATGGCCGGGCAGCGCAGCGGCGGCGGGTGCCTGCGCCGTGGCCGGGACGGACTCGGACGGTGGGGAGGGTGGCGGTGGGGAGGGCGGCGCGGGAGGCTCAGAGATCGCGTCGGGCCCGGCGGGCCTGGAAGGCTTGCCCTTCCCGGGTGCACGACGGGCGGCTTGCCGCTCCTCGGCCGGCCCGATCAGCGCGAGCGGTGTGCCCACCGGCACCGTCGCTCCTGGCTCGACGAGCAACTTCGTCACGGTCCCGGTCTCGAAGCACTCCACCTCGATGGTCGACTTGGCGGTTTCGACGACCGCGACCGGGTCTCCCCTGCGGACGGGGTCACCGGGTCCCACGAGCCATTCGAGGAGGGTGCCCTCGTCCATGTCCGCGCCGAGGGACGGCATGGTGAACTCGGCCATCGTCAGTCCACCGCCCGGTGGGCGGCCGCGACGATGTCGGCGACCTGGGGCAGCGCGGCCTCCTCCAGCCGCCGGGCGTACGGAATGGGCACCTCGGCGCTGCACACCCGCTCGACGGGGGCGTCCAGTTCGTAGAACGACTCTTCGGCGATGCGAGCGGACACCTCGGCGGCGAGGCTTCCCGTCCGCCATGCCTCGTCGATGACCACCGCACGATGCGTCCGGGCCACCGAAGCGGCGATGGCCGCGTCGTCCAGGGGGCGCAGCGTACGCAGGTCGATCACCTCGGCGTCGAGGCCCTCGGCGGCCAGTTCGTCCGCCGCCGCGAGAGCCTTGGGCAGTGAACCACCGTACGTGATCAGGGAGATGTCGGTGCCGGGGCGGCGGGTCGCGGCGTGGTCGAGGTCCAGGGGCGCGGCGGGCGGGCTGAGTTCGCCGGAGACGTTGTAGAGACTGCCGTGCTCGAAGATCAGTACGGGGTCGGGGTCGGCGAGCGCCGGGGCCAGCATGTGGCGCGCGTCCTCGAGGGTGGCGGGGGCGAGGACGCGTATGCCGGGGATGTGCGCGTACCACCCTTCCAGGCTGTGCGAGTGCTGGGCGGCGAGTTGCCGTCCGGCCCCTGTGGTCATGCGGATGACCAGGGGTACGGGCAGCTGGCCGCCCGACATGTGCAGCAGGGTGGCGGCGTTGTTGAGGATCTGGTCGAGGGCGAGCAGGCTGAAGTTGACGGTCATGATCTCGACGACGGGCCGCATCCCTGACAGGGCCGCGCCGATGCCGGCGCCCACGAAGGCGGACTCCGACAGCGGGGTGTCGCGTACGCGTTCGGGGCCGAACTCCTCCAGCAGGCCGAGGCTGACGCCGAAGCAACCGCCGTAGCGGCCCACGTCCTCGCCCATGAGGAAGACGCGGTCGTCGGAGCGCAGGGCTTCCCGGAGGGCCTCGCGCATCGCCTCCCGGTAGGTCGTCCTCGCCTCTTGCGTTTCGTCGCCGGCGCCCACGGTCAGTCCACCGCCTCTGCCGAGGAACTGCTGACGTGGTGGAGCAGGTGCTCGACCGGTTCCTCGGGTGCCTGTTCCGCCGCTTCGACGGCGTGGTCGATCTCGTCGGTGATGCGCTGCTCCATCCCGGCCAGTTCCTTGTCGTCCAGCTCACCGTCCTCCCGCAGGCGGTCGGTGAGCACGCTGATCGGGTCCCGCTCCTTCCACCGCTCGACCTCCGCCTTGTGGCGATACCGGTCCGGGTCGTACATCGAGTGGGCGCGGAAGCGGTACGTGCGCAGCTCCAGGAAGTGCGGTCCTGTGCCGGTCCGGATGCCCTCCACGGCCCGCCTGGCGGCATGTTCGACTGCTTCGACGTCCATGCCGTCCACGGCCCAGGCGACCATGCCGTACGAAGCGGCGCGCATGGCCAGATCCGTCTGTGCCTCGTGCCGCTCCAGAGCCGTGCCCATGGCGTAGAGGTTGTTCTCGCAGACCAGCAGCAGCGGGAGCTTCCACAGTGCCGCCAGGTTCGCCGTCTCGTGGAACTCGCCCTCGGCGAAGGCCCCGTCGCCGAAGAAGCAGCAGGTGACGTTCGGCTGTCCGCGCATACGGTCGGCGAGCGCGAGGCCGGCGGCCAGGGGGAGCCCGCCGGCGACGATGGCGTTGCCTCCGTAGAAGCGGCGGCTCGCGTCGAACAGGTGCATGGAACCGCCACGGCCGCCGCTGCACCCGGTGGTCCTGCCGTACATCTCGGCCATGACCGAGTCGGCCGTGATTCCGCGGGCCAGCGCGTGGCCGTGTTCACGGTACGTGGAGACGACCGCGTCCTCGGGCGTCAGGGCCGCGCTGACGCCGACGGCCACGGCCTCCTCGCCGATGTAGAGGTGGACGAAGCCACGGATCTTCGCGGCGCTGTACAGCTCGACGCACCGCTCCTCGAAGCGCCGGATGCGCAGCATCGACTCCAGCAGATCCACCCGGTGTCCGGCGCCCCCGCGCCCGGACGGAGGGACGGCACTGGCGTCCCCCCTGGCCGTCCTGGTCTTCTTGCCGGACTTCGGGGGCGCCGGGTCCTTGCGTGCGCGGGCGGGGCGGGCCACGGTCATTCGGATCCCTCCAGGGTCGACAGGTCACCTGTGGGCAGGCCGAGTTCACGCGCCCGCAGCACACGCCGCATCACCTTCCCGCTGCGGGTCTTGGGCAGGTTCTGGTCGAACGCGATCTCCCTGGGAGCGACGGCGGGACCCAGCTTGCGGCGGCCGAAGGCCAGGAGCTCTCTCTCCAGACCGGGGGTCGGCCGGACCCCCGGGCGCAGGGACACGAACGCCTTGACGACGTTCCCGGCGACCGGGTCCGGGCGTCCGATCACCCCGGCCTCGGCGACCGACGGGTGCTCCATCAGCGCGCTCTCCACCTCGAACGGGCCGATGAGATGCCCCGCCGACTTGATGACGTCGTCGGCGCGCCCCACGAACCAGTACCAGCCGTCCGCGTCCCGGCGGACCAGGTCACCGGTCAGATACCAGCCGCCGGTGAACGCGGCGGCGTAGCGCTCCTTGTCGTGCAGGTAGCCGCGGAACATCGACGGCCAGCCCGGCCGCAGCGCCAACTCGCCCTCGGCGTCGGTCTTCTGCACTTCCCGGACCTTGCCGTCGACGACCAGCGCCCGGCCGTCCTCGCCCCGCTCCACAACGGTGGCGTCGACGCCGGGCAGTGGACGTCCCATCGAGCCGGGCCGGATCTCACAGGCCGCGAAGTTCGCGATCATGATGCAGCCGGTCTCCGTCTGCCACCAGTTGTCGTGCACCGGCAGGCCCAGCACGTCCCTGCCCCAGACGACGGCCTCCGGGTTGAGGGGCTCGCCGACGGAGGCGATGAAGCGCAGGGCGGAGAGGTCGTGGGCGCGCGGCAGGTCGTACGGGCCCTGTCGCGGAGTGGCGCGCATGAGCATGCGCAGGGCCGTGGGGGCGGTGTACCAGACGGTGACCCGCTGTTCGCCGAGGATCCGGTACCAGCGCCGGGCGTCGTAGTCCCCCTCGTCGACGACCACCGTCACCCCGTGGACGAGCGGCGCGATGATCCCGTACGACATGCCGGTGACCCAGCCGGGATCGGCCGTGCACCAGTACACGTCCTCGGGGTGCAGATCGAGCGCGTACGCGGCGGTGGCGTGGTGGGCGACGACGGCCTCGTGCACATGGACCGCGCCCTTGGGGGTGCCGGTGGTGCCGCTGGTGAAGTGCAGCAGCGCCATGTCCTCGGGGGACGTCGGCGGGATGGTGAAGGTGTCCGGGGCGGCGGCCATCAGGTCGTCGAACGAGGCCGTGCCGGGCAGTTCCTCGGCGCCGGCTCCGACGATCAGGACGTGCCTCAGCCCGGGAACCGATGCCCGACGCTCGGCTACCTTGCGCCGGTAGAGGGCCGCGGTGGTGACCAGGACCTGCGCGTCGCCCAGGCGCAGCCGCTGCTCGACCGGGTCGGGGCCGAAGGCGGAGAACAGCGGAGACAGAACGCTGGTGTTCTTCAGCGTGCCCAGCACCGTCGTGTAGAGATCGGGGCAGCGGCCGAGCAGGGTGAACACCCGGTCACCCTGGCCGACGCCCAGCGACCGCAGGACGTTCGCGAAGCGGGCCGTGCGGCGGGCCAGTTCCGCGTAGGTGATGGCAGAGACGGAGTCGTCCCGTGCGACGCAGAGCAGTGCGACCTTGTCCGCGTGCTCCGAGGCGGCGTGCCGGTCGACCGCCTCGTGGGCCATGTTGAGCCCGCCGCCCGGCAGCCCGGCCAGCGCGGCGCGCGCCTGCGACCAGGTGAAGGCGGAACGGGCCCGGGCGTAGTCGGTGAGACGGGGCGGGACGACCGGCGCGGTGTCCTTGTGGATGGTTTCCCAGTGCATGGGGGCTCCTCCCGGCACTGTGCCCTGATGTCCAGGGTGGCCGAAGCCGGCCCTGGCCGCATTTCCGCCGGACGGCCACGGCCCGAGGACGGCGGTCGTCGGGGTGTGCAGTGGCGCAGGTGGTCGTCGAACTCCCGGCAGTCCGGTACGCGGATTCCGTCGTCGAGGCAGAAGTGGTCCTCCGCGAGCGGATCGCCGTGGCCGTCGACCACCCGTCCCTGGTCGACACGGGAGTCGAACAAACGCTTGCTGCCGCCGAGGTGGCGGCGCTCCAACCGCTCCGCCTCCGGGCCCCGTCCGGCACGACGCCGTCGGCGGTCAACGCGCTGACCTGCTGGAAGCCGACCTCCCAGGGCGGGGACGGAGCGTCTCGCGTGCCTTGCTCGTCCACCGCCCGTCGCCGGGGGACCTCCGCACGTCCTGGGAGAGGACAGCGGCACAGCCGTGCAGGTCGCCTTCCGAGAGGCCCAGGTGCGGCGCTGCCGGCTTGTCGCGGTGCACGCCTGAAGCGCGCCGCTCGGTGCGGGTTCTGCATGACGCGCCTGTCCGATCGCGGTCGTCCCCCGGATATGACCGGACCGGCGGAGACGGCCCACCACTACGGGCGGTCCCCGTGGGACCGGACGTCGTCCCCCGCAGGGACGTTCGGCCCTGTGGCGGGAGGCCGCGGCCGTCCGATGATGGGCGAAGTGGTGGGGGAACGGACCAGTGACCTGCGGGAGGCCGCGTCATGAGTGCACCGAATCCGCCGCGGGCTTCGGGTCCGCCCCCGCCGCGTCAACCCGCGTCGAAAGGGGCGACACCCCTCAGGCGTAAGTCCGACAGGGTCGAGTCCTGGGTCCGCGGCTTGCTGATGGTCCTCCTCGTCCTGGGCCCACCGGTGGCCGCGCTCAGCGCGGGGCTGACGGCGTACGCGTCGTCGATGCGCACGGTACAGGCTCAGTCGGCCCAGCGGCACCAGGTCACCGCCCGGCTCGTGTCGACGGACAAAGGCGTCACGACGGACGGGAAGCAGCGGGCAACGGTACGGTGGACCGACGACGACGGCAGCCGGCGGACGGGAACGACCCTCGTGGCGGCGCGAACGCCCGTCGACGCCATGGTGCGGCTGTGGGTGGACCGCGACGGCAGCGTCACCGATCCGCCGATGAACGCGCTCACCGCGAAGACCAACGGCTGGTTCGTGGGGGGCGCGGCGGCGCTCGGCGCGGCCGCCGGTGTCTACGCGGCACGCGCAGGTGTCCGCCACCTGCTGGACCGGAGAAGGTACGCACAGTGGGACGCCGAGTGGGACCTGGTGGAGCCGCTGTGGTCCGCGCGCTTCCGCCGGTGACGAGCAGAGAACCCGGACGGGAGCCCAGGAGGCGGCGCCGATGTCCGACGCGACAATCACCGACCTGTACGAAGTGACGATGGCCATGTCCTACCTCCGGGAGGCAATGACCGGCCCCGCGACGTTCAGCCTCTTCGTGCGTGAGCTGCCTCCTGAGCGCGGTTTCCTGGTCGCCGGGGGCCTGGAGTCGGTTCTGGACCATCTGTCCGGCCTTCATGTCGGCCCGGAGGACGTCGACGCCTTCGCGTCGGCGGTGCGTCGACCGCGGCGGGATCTTCTGCCCCTGCTGGGCCTGGAGTTCACCGGTGAGGTGCGCGCGGTGCCGGAGGGAGGGATCCTGCTGGCGGGGGAGCCCCTGTTGGAGGTGACCGCGCCTCTCCCACAGGCGCAGTTGGCCGAGACGTACGTGCTCAACCAGCTCAGCCACCAGACCGCCGTCGCCTCGAAGGCCGCACGGTGCGTCCTGGCCGCGGCAGGGCATCCGGTGGTGGACTTCTCCCTACGGCGGACCCACGGCCCGCAGGCCGGATTCCGGGCCGCCCGCCTCGGCGCGATGGTCGGCTTCGCCGGTACCAGCAACGTGGCCGCGGCCACCGCCCTGGGGATCCCTGCCGTCGGAACCATGGCTCACTCCTTCGTGGAGGCGTTCGCCACGGAGGAAGACGCTTTCCGTGCTTTCGCGCGGTCGCACCCCGGTCCGGTGACCTTGCTGGTGGACACCTACGACACCGAGGCGGGCGTACGCGTCGCCGCGCGCGTCCTGCGAGACCTGGACCGCGGGCCCGGCTCGGCCGTACGGCTGGACAGCGGCGACCTCGGGGCCCTGGCCCGACGGGCGCGGTCCATCCTCGACGCGGCGGGCCTGCCGGAGGTGCGGATCATCGCCAGCGGCGGTCTCGACGAGTACGCCCTGGAGGACCTGGTCCGCTCGGGTGCGCCCATCGACACCTACGCCGTGGGCACCCGCGTCGGAGTCTCGGCCGACGCACCGTATCTGGACTCGGCGTACAAACTGGTGGAGTACGACGGCCGGCCGGTGATGAAGCTGTCGTCGGCGAAGGTGACGGCACCGGGACGCAAGCAGGTCTTCCGCCGGCCCGGATACGCCGACGTGATCGGTCTGGCAGACGAACAGCCCCCGGACGGAGGGGTGCCGTTGCTCGAGACGGTGATGCGGGGCGGGCAGCGCACCCGCAGCAGGCCCACGCTCGACGAGTGCCGCGAGCGATTCACGGCCGACCTGGGCCGGCTTCCGGCGGCAGCTCGACGGATCCGGGCGCCGGTCGCGCCACGGGCGACGGCCTCCGAGCGGCTGAGCGCCCTCGCCGCCCGCGTCCGGCGCCGCATCGAGGAACAGACCGGGACGGCTTCCGTACGGTCCTCGGTCCCGGAACCAAACGCGTCCGGACCGCATGGGTCCGTACCGAGGTGAGGAGGAAAGCGATGCCGCACACAGCGGAGTGGAAGGTCCGGCTCCACCTCTTCGAGGACGACGACGGAAACACGAAGGCACATGTGGTGCTGGACACCGGCACCACGGCGTTCACCGGACACGGCACCGCGCACTGCCACCCGGCGGACGCCAACGTGCCCGAGATCGGCGACGAGCTGGCGGCGGGCCGGGCCATGAAGGACATCGCCCAGCAGCTGCTGAACACCGCCGAGCGCGACATCGAGGGCATGGGGGCACCGCGGCCCAGCACTGGACAGCTCACCGGATGGCCCCTGTGACCGACAGCCGGCACAGCACGTCAAGGAGGACCAGCCATGACTCATCCCGTACGACACACCAGAGGAGGGCTCTCGGCAGCCCTGCACGAGCTGGACGACTTGCGCACCCGTATGGATCAGCTCATGCACGCCGTCTTTCCCGTCGGCGGCTACCCCGAGTTCGGCACGGGCGAGCCGTGGGTGCCGCTCGCCGACGTCGTGGACACCGAGGACGCCTACCTGGTGGAACTGGAGCTTCCCGGGGTGGACAAGGACCAGATCACCGTCGAGGTCGCCGAGGGTGAGCTCGACATCCACGGGGAGATCAAGGAGAAGGAACACGCTGGGCCGGTCCGCAGGCACACCCGCCGCATCGGGCAGTTCGACTACCGCACGACTCTGCCGACGAACTCCGACATCGAGCACATCAGCGCCGATCTGACGAGCGGAGTCCTCACCGTGCGCGTCCCGAAGACCGAGACGGGGAAGGCACACCGCATCGAGATCACCGGCTAGACCGGGCGGGCGGTGCCGGCCACGTACCGGATGCGGCAGCGAGTGCCCCTTCCCTCCGCGTGAGGCCGACGGCTCGGTCGGCCTCACGCGCTGCCAGGGCCCCCGCGTGCCTCCGGGCGGCCGACCGCGACGCCCCTCGGGTGGCGGAGGCGGGGAATGGCCCGGCGTCGTCGGTGCGGTGGGCGAGGTGCTCGGCGACCGAGACCACGACGTCGACGCTCCGGCAGAGCCGCTCGACGAGCGGCTCGGCATCTGGTCGGCTCCGGCCCTCCCCGCGGACACCAGCCGGTCGGCCCATGCGGCGCCGTGTCACGCATGGCACGTTGGATACAGGACCATTGCGCGGAGAGGCGGTGATCATGCGAGCCCACCTCGGCGACCGACTCGTCATCGAAAGTCAGAAGACCGGCGCGACCAGGCGCGACGGAGAGATCGTCGGACTCCACCACGAGGACGGAACGCCTCCCTACGACGTGCGCTGGTCGGACACGGACGAAGTGACGCTCGTGTTCCCCGGGCCGGACGCACACATCAAGAACAAGGAGCACGGGCAGCCCCGAACCACTCGCGCGTCCGGCCAGCCGGACACGGGCGGAACGCAGACCGTGTCCGCGGTCGCTCCCGCGGCCGGGACACCCAACCCCGGCGACATCGGCCGGCGTGTGGCCGACGAGCGCCGGAGGCACGGGCTCAGCCGTGCGGAAACGGCCCGCCGCGCCCACATGTCACCGGGCTACCTGGCGTACCTGGAGGAACAGCCGGCCGACCCGACCATGGCGACGCTCCTCAGGCTGGCCGACGCGTTGGGCACCTCCGCCATGGCCCTGCGCGGGGCAGGCGTCGACCTGCCACCCGGCCAGGGCCGCGCACTCCTGCATCCGCAGTTGCGGGACCTCAGCCCGGACGAATGCCGCCACCTGCTGTCGACGCACGGCCTCGGGCGTGTCGCGGTGTCGACGCCGGACGGCCGCCCCGCGGTCGTGCCCGTCAACTACGAAGTCGTGGATGACACGATCGCCTTCCGCACCGCGCCCGACTCCGTGCCCGCGGCGGCCGTCGGAACGGAGGTGGCCTTCGAGGTCGACCATGTGGACGAGGCGATGAGCCAGGGCTGGAGTGTGCTCGCCGTCGGCCCCGCGAGCGTCGTCACCGAGCCCGACGCCGTGCGCAGGCTCGCCCAGCGCGCCCACACCGAGCCATGGGCGGGCGGTGCACGCGAGATGTGGGTGTCGATCCGGCCCACGCGCCTGACGGGCCGGCGCATCACCCCGGCCGATCAGTAGGCGCCCGCGGACCGCCGAACACCAGCCCCGCCCGGCGGGGCCGCCGACTCGCAGGGGGAGGTTCTGGTGAGCTGCCGAACACCGGCCGGAGGAGCGGGTGACGCCCCGGGCCCATGCCGCGCCCCCGTCGATGCACAGCCCGCAACCTTGGCTCTCCCACTGCCCCGAACCTCCTCAGCGCCCCAGGACCTCCCTCGGCACGAGCCACGACCATCCGAAGTTCCGGCTCCGAGCCGGGCTGGCCACGGAACGCGTCCTGCTGCCGGCCACCCTCGATGGCCTGTCCGGGGCCTGACAAGAGACGGGGTTGCGGACCTCGCATCGCCGGCGACTCCACGATCGTCGCAAAGTGCCGCAGCGCAAGGACACGCAGCCCAGCGGCGAGGAGGGGCGCCTGGCAGGCGGCTTGCTCGCACCGCCCTGACGGACCGGCCGATGCCCTCTTTGCGGCACCGGCGTCGCCCGGACGACGAATGGCCGGTCATGCCGGTCGGTGTCGGCGGTGGCACCCTGACAAGCGGACGCTGGTACTCGGCGACAGCGGTTTCCTGCATGACGGGAGGTGGGTGGATGGCACACAGCGCACAAGCAGACCCCCATGCCGCCGCCTTGACACGCCGCGACCTTCTCGCGGTGCGCGACAGCGACCGTCGACCAGGTCGCGACGCACGCACCTGCAGAACTGCGCCGGGCGCGTGAGCGAGCAGCGGGGCCACGGGGGCCTTGATGCGGGCGACGACGCACCCCGTACGACAGCGTCCGCATCTTCCGCGGTGGGTCTGTCATCGTCCGAGGCCGCGCGCCGACTGACACGTTGCGGTCCCAACGCGATCCCGGCGGAGCCGCGCGCCCCCGTATGGCGGCGAGTGCTGCAGCAGTTGATCGACCCGCTGATCCTGGTGCTGTTGGTGGCCGCCGCCTTGACGATCGCCACCGGTGATCTCTCCGATGCCGCCGTGATCCTGCTGGTCATCACGGTCAACACCGCGGTCGGCGTCGTTCAGGAGGTACGAGCCGAACAGGCGGTGATGGCCTTGTCCGCCATGACTGCTCCCGCCGCCAGAGTCGTACGGGACGGCAAGGAACGCTCCCTGCCGGCCGCCGAGGTGGTGCCCGGCGATCTGGTCCTGGTGGCCGAGGGGGACATCGTGCCCGCCGACGGAGACGTACTGTCCGCGGCCCTGCTGCTGACGGACGAGTCCTCGCTGACGGGCGAGTCCGCTCCGGTGGAGAAGGCCCCCGACAGCGACCCCTCACACGGCATGGCGTCAGCGGGCACGGTCGTCGTCCGCGGCCATGGACGCGTCATGATCACCGCCACGGGGGCCCACAGTGCACTGGGCCGGATCGCATCCCTGATGGGTGCCGCGCCCGGTCCGACCCCGTTGCAGCGCAGGCTGGCGGGGTTCGGCCGGGTTGTGGCAGTCGCCGTCGTGGCGCTGTGCGCCCTGGTCCTGGCTCTCGGGCTGGTGCGCGGGCAGCCTGTCCAACCGATGATCGTGGCGGCGATCAGTCTCGCGGTCGCCGCCGTACCGGAGTCCCTGCCCGCCGTCGTGACGCTCGCGCTCGCCCTGGGGGCACGGCGGATGGCGGACCGGCACGCCATCGTCCGCAGGCTGCCCGCAGTGGAGACGCTGGGCTCCGTCACGGTGATCGCCACCGACAAGACCGGCACCCTGACCGAGGGCCGAATGGCCGCCGAACGGCTGTGGACACCGCACGGAGACGCCACGGTCCTGGGCACCGGCTACGAGCCCGGTGGCAGGGTCGTCCGGGACGGAGAGACGGTCACGGCCAATGACGCACCCGACCTGGCGGCGTTGCTGCGCGCCGCGATGCTGTGCAACGACGCGGCGCTGGAGCCCGCGCCCGACGGCTCCGCGGAGTGGCGCGCGCTGGGTGACCCCACCGAGGCCGCGCTCCTGGTGGCCGGGGCCAGGCTCGGGCTGGACCGGGCGGCGCTGAACCGCGAGCTGCCGCGCGTGGGGGAGATTCCGTTCGACAGCGGCCGCAAGCGCATGACGACTGTCCACCGTCGGCCGGACGGAGCGGTGCTAGCCGCCTGCAAGGGAGCGCCGGAGACCCTGCTCCGGCCGCAGGTACTGGCCGACGGCCCGGACCTGCTCGCCCGGGCGGCGGCCCAGGCGGAGGCGTTGGCGCGTGACGGGTACCGGGTGCTCGCCGTCGCGTCGGCCGACCACGAGGAGGCGACGGAACCGTCCGGAACATGGGAGTCGGGCCTGTCGCTGCTCGGCCTCGTCGGCATCCTGGACCCGCCCCGCGCCGCGTCCGAGCCGTCGATCGCCGCCTGCAAACGGGCCGGTATCGTCCCTGTACTCATCACCGGCGACCATCCGCTGACCGCACGGGCGGTGGCGGAGCGCCTCGGCATCGCCTCCCGGGAGGAGGAGGTCACCACCGGGCAGCGGATGCGGGAAGGCACGGCGGGCCGGCTGACGGGCGTACGTGTCTACGCCCGGACCACTCCCGAGCAGAAGCTGGACATCGTCGAGGCGTGGCGCGGAGCCGGGCAGGTGGTGGCGATGACGGGGGACGGGGTCAACGACGGCCCGGCCCTGCGCCGCGCCGACATCGGTGTCGCCATGGGTCGGCGCGGCACCGAGGTGGCCCGCCAGGCGGCCGACCTGGTGCTCGCCGACGACAACCCGGCCACCATCGTGTCGGCCGTGGAAGAGGGGCGACGGGTGTATGCCAACGTGCGCCGGTTCCTGCTCTACGCACTCGCCGGGGGCACGGCGGAGATCCTGGTCATGCTCGTCGGCCCTTTCCTGGGCATGCCGTTGCCGCTGCTCCCCGCACAGATCTTGTGGATCAATCTGCTCACGCATGGCCTGCCCGGTGTCGCGCTGGGGGCGGAGCCCGTCCCCCGGGACGCGATGTGCCGTCCGCCCCGGCCGCCCGAGGAAAGCGTGCTGGGCGCCGGCTTGTGGCCGCGGATCCTGCTCATGGGGGCCTTCGTGGCCATCATGACCTTGGGTGCCGGCCTGTGGGCCCATGAGACGGGCCGCCCCTGGCAGTCCATGATCTTCCTGGTTCTCGGTGCGACCCAGCTGGGGGTCGCCCTGGGCTCCCGCGCGCGTCCGGGAAGCCTGGCCAACCCGTTCCTGCTGGTCGCCGTGGCCGCGGCCCTGGGCCTCCAGGCGGCCGGTGTCTATCTGCCCCTCCTGCGGGATCTGTTGGGTACAGAGCCGCTGTCGCTCGGGGACCTGGCGATCGCTTGCGCGTTGTCCGGCCTCGGCCATGTGGTCATGCGTGCGCAGGCACGTTTGTGGCCGGAGCGGCAGCCGCGCGCCGCCCCGGCGGCAGGTGGATCCCGGTAGTCGCCGTTCTCGCTCCGCCCGGTCAAGGGGGCTCCGCTGAGCTGGAACCGGTCCCATCGGGATCCGGCGGCGGTCAGCGGCTCTGACGCCCGGTGCCGCCGTGCCGGCGCCGACGAAACGGTGGTGCAGAGAGGCCGGGCCGTCGACGGTGGAAACCGTCCTTCCAGGAGGACCACCACCCGTCTCCTGATCGCAGCGTCCGTCGGGCGGCGCGCAAGGCTCGTGGGCCGGCAGGGCACGGGGCGGAGCCGAAGGTCCCGGGAAAAGGCCGAACCGCTCATGGCCGAGTCGTCGCCGGAGTGGGACCGTGACGGTGGCCGACCCTGCTGCACGCCGAGGCAGCCCGAGAGAAGGCGGGTGGCATCATGGAGCTGCCCTTTGTCGTAGGCGTTGACGGATCGGACGGCAGTCTCACGGCCGTCGACTGGGCGGTGGCCGAGGCATCCCGCCACGGCCTGCCCTTGCGCCTGGTCTATGCCTCCCTGTGGGAGTGCCACGCAAAGACGGTACCGAACCTCGGGCGGGAGCGAGTCCCGGAGCGGATGACGGCCGAGCACATCGTGGCGTCCGCTGCGGAGCGCGTGAGGCGGACGGACCCGGATCTCGAGGTCACCACCGAGACGGTGCCCGCGGAAGCAGTGTTCGCCCTCATGAGCGAAGGCGACAACGCCTCCGCCCTCATCCTGGGCGCCTGGGGCCGGGGAAAGGCGGCGGAGGCGCTGCTGGGTTCGGTCAGCCTGGCGGTCGCAACCCGTGCCTACTGCCCGGTCATCGTGGTACGAGGCGACAATGCCGCGCTCGCCGCTGCACACGAGAGGATCACGCTCGGCGTGAAGGACGCCGACACGAGCGCCGAAGCCGTCCGGTTCGCCTTCAGGGAGGCGGAGACGCGCGGTTGCGAACTGGACGTCGTGCACAGTCGGCGCTTCCCCGCCGATCACGCGGCGCCGGCCACGGAACCGGCCCACCGGCATGACGAACGCGCCCTGGCCCTGATCGACTCGCTGACCGCGGAGGCGGCTGCGGATCACCCGGTCGTGCGGGTTCGCCGTACGGTGAGCGACGGCCCGGCCGGCAAGACGCTGGTCAGCCGGTCGGCCGCCGCGGACCTCGTGGTCGTCGGCGCACGCCGCAGGTCCGGCCACTTCGGTCTCCGGCCGGGCCGGGTGACACACACCCTGCTGCATCGAGCGGCCTGCCCCGTCGCGGTCGTCCCCCAACGGGGGTGACCGGCCCGGCCACCGAACAGACCCCTCGCTCAGCCGTTGCGACCCGGACGAGGTGCACTGCGCGGGCATGTACGCGGCCGGCTGCAACAACCGGCTCGTCCGGTATTGCACAAACCGACGGTCCTGCTGTCGGAGGTGGTCAGGCCGGCGAGTACCGGGGACGTTCCCGGGGCGGCTTCCTTTCCCGAAATCCGTCTCGCCGCCGACGGACGATGCCGGCCCCTCGCCTTCGCCTCCAGGCCGTTTCACCGTGGATGGACCTGCCCGAACACTTCGGCTCATGGAACGGTGCCGACAACCGGCTGCAGAGGTGGGCCGCGCCATGGTGTGGAGGCGGGAGGGCAACCATCTCCTTCCGAGTCATTCGGTCAAGCTACGGCCCGGTGTGGGTGTGGGCCGCCCAGTAGGTCGGCGAGCGCATGTAGCGGGACCGGAGCGAGCGGACCGCGTGGTGCAGGGCCCGGGCCGAGCTTGCGGTGTCGGGAGGGGTCGTGCCGCCCGTGGTGAGGCGGAGGTAGAAGTCGTTGGCGATCTCGGCGGCGGCGCGTTCGTCGACCGGCCACAGCGTGCCGATCACGTGCCGGTATCCGGCCAGGTGAAATGCCCCGGTCAGGTGCACGGCCTCGTCGGCCAGTCGGAGGACGGTGGCGGAGGTGTCGCAGGCCGAAAGGAAGGCCAGCTCCCCGGTCAGCCGCAGTGTGCCGATGTCGCCAACCGTCAGGGGAGCGGTCTCGTGGTCGTACAGGACCAACCGGCTGGCCCCTGGGTCCCGACCGTCGGCCAGGCCGTGGCAGGAGAAGTGCGCCACCGGGTGCGTGGGGAGCGCAGCCAGCACCTGCGAGCGCATCGGGCGGTCGGGGCGCAGCGCGTCGGGGATCAGCGCGTGGACGGTGTCGGCTTCGAGGCGCGCGCTGTACAGCGGTTTCGTGCCGGGCGCGTCGGGGACGGCGACGATCAGCGCACGTTCCACGGTCACAGGCCGGTGGGAGCGGGCGCACTTCAGCGCGCGGGCCGTCGGGGTGTAGGAGGAGACCACCCGGTCCAGGACGGTGCGCGGGCCGCCCTTGCGCAGGGGGAGGTCTCCGTCGAGGTCGAGGTGGTGGCCCGCCGCGTGGATGGGCAGGGCGCACATGACGCCGACCGGGCACCACCAGATCCGCCGGGGCGGCGGGCCGTCGGCACCGACGGCGGTCAGCACCGGCTCGGCGACGGTGTCCCACAGCCAGGCGAGGACGTCGAGGATCGCAAGCTGGGCGTCCCGGCGCGTGAGGGGTGAGACGTTCTCGTCGGTGGCCGCACGGCGGGCGGCGGTGAGCAGTTCGGTCCGGGCGGCGGCGTCATGCGCGGTGAGCCGGTCCAGACGGAGGGCGCGCACAGTGCCGGGCCGGGTGCCGTCGAGGATCAGCGCGTCGCAGCGGTCCGGCCCGGCGGTGAGGAACACCACGGGGCCCTGGTCGCCGTGCCCGGTCAGGTCGGCGAGCTTCGGCGGGTGCAGGAAGCCCGTGAAGCCGTCCAGCCCGCGGATCCGCTCGACGAGGCGCTCCCATTCGTCGTGGGCCCGCTGGCGGGTGAGGGGTACGTCCATGGGGCCCTGGCCCTGGCCCCGGCCCTGTTCCTGGCCGGAAGCCGGGAGCCGCGGCGTCCCGCCGGTCCCGTGGCGGGTCGGCCGCGGGGCAGGGGCGTGGCCGTCGAGGGCGTCGAGGCGGTCTTGGAGGTCCCGGAACTCTCGGGCCAGTTCCGGGTGTTGCTCACCGAGCCGGGTAAGGTCGTCGCCGCGGGCGTCGATGGTGCCGGCGGCGAGCGTCCCGCGGGTCGCTTCCAGGAGTTCGACCGCACGTTCGGGGAGTCCTGCGGCCAGCGCGGTCGCCGCCGCCACGGCGGCCAGCGACTCCAGGCGGCGGACCTGGTGGCGCTGGTCGTCCCGGGCCAGGGTCCGGGGGCTGAGCCGGGGCAGCAGGGCGATGGCGGTCTCCACCGCAGCCAAGGCCTCCGCGGTGCCGGCAGGTGTCGCACCGGCCAGCAGGGCGACCTCGCGCAGGGCCTGGATCCGGACGAGGGCCTCGGCCGCGGTGTTCCGTCCGGCCGACCGGAACACGTCCAAGGCTTCGGCGGACAGTGCCCGGTCCTGGTTCCGCTCGGCCAGGGCCCGCAGCGCGTGGCCTAGGTTGCTCAGGAAGGAGGCGTGGGAGGGGTGGTCCTCCGGGGTGGTGGCGATGGCCCGGCGGCTGGCCTCCACGGCTTCGGTGAGCAGGTCCCAGTCTCCGGTCGGTTCGGCGAGGAGATGGAGCAAGGCTCCCAGGTTCCCGACGCGTCGCGGGTAGTAGGGGTCGTCGGACGGTGTGCCCGCCACGGCCTCGCGGAGCAGTATGACCGCCCAGCCCTGGATCTCCGGGGTGCCGTCCAGCAGCGTGTTACTGAGGTTGTTCAGATACCCGGCGCGGTCGGGATGGCCTTCCGGCAGGGCGGCGACGGCCTGGGTGCAGATCTCCACCGCCTCGACGAGCAGGTTGGCGTCGCCGGTGCGCCTGGCGAGCGCCGTCAGGACGATCCCGAGGTAGCTCAGGTTCCCGGCCCGGTTCGGGTGGCCGGCCGGCGACCCGAGGACTGCCCGGCGGCCGACCTCCACCGCCTCGACCAGTGCGGTGGTGTCTCCGGTCGCATCGTAGAGGGCCAGCAGGGCGAGGCTGAGGTTGCTCAGGTACGTAGGGAGGAGAAAGAGGTCGCCGTCCGCCGCGTCGGCGACCGCCTGGCGGGTGACCTCGACCGCCTCGGCCAGGTGGCCGACGTCTCCGGTGCGCTTGGCGAGCCACCGCAGGGCCAGGCCCAGGTTACTGTTCCGCTCCATCCGTTCCGGGCTCGCCTCCGGCGTGGCGGCGACGATCCGGCGGCCGACCTCCACGGCCTCGGTGAGCAGTCGTACGTCCCCGGTCCGTTCAGCGTGCGCGCGCAGCGTGTCGGCCAGCCCGACCAGGCGCTTGAGGAAGTCGGGGCTGTCGTCAGGCGTGGCGGCGACGGCTCCACGGCACAGGGACACGGCCTCGGCCAGCAGGCCGGATTCCCCGGTCCGGTCGGACAGCGTGCGCAGGACGGGGCCCAGCAGCCCCGCCAGCCCGGCGCGGAGCGGATGGTCGTCCGGCATCGCGGCGACGGTCCGGCGGCCGACCTCCACCGCCTCGGCCAGCAGACGGGCGCCGCCGATCCGCTCGAACCCTTCCCTGGGTCTGACGCTCAGCGGCCCCGACACACCAGCGGCAATGGACAGCCCGCGCAACGATTCCAGGACGGCGGAGAGCAGCCGCACGACGTCCGCGTGCTGGAGATGCCCGGGCGGGGCCAAGGTGACGGCCTCGCTGCAGAGGGGCACGACTTCTGCGAGGAAGGCCCAGTCATGGGTGTACTCGGCCGACTCCTGCAGGGCGAGGCCCAGGTTAACCAGGCACGCGACGCGTTCCGGCGTGTCCCGCCGACCGCCCATGACGGCCTGCCGACCTGTCTTCACCGCCTCGGCGAACACTTCGGCGTCCCGCAGCAGTGCGGCTTGGAAGCGCAGAGTGATGCTGAGGTTGCTCAGACAGAGCCGGCGGTCGGGATGGCCGACCGGGGCCGCGGCGACCGCCCGGCGGCCCACCTCCGCAGCCTCGGCCAACGTTCCGGCGTCGGCGGTCCGGTCGTACAGGGCGCGGAGTGCGAGGCCGAGCATGGACAGGTACCTGGGAACGTCGGCGTGGTCGTCCGGGACGGAAGCCGCTGCCCGCCGGACCAGCTCCACCGCTTCCGCCAGCGGGGCGGTGTCATCGGTGTGTTCGGACTTCGCCCGCAGCAGTAGGGCCAGATTGCTCAGGTACGGCGAGAAGTCGGGGTCGTCGCGCGGGGCGTCGTCCAGGGCCCCGCGCAACAGCGCAATGGCTTGGTCGAGTTGAGGGAGGCTCCGGCTCCGCTGGTAGGAGGCGAACAACCTGCCCGCGGTGGAGGCGGCCGACTCGGCCTCCACCCGGCGGCGGGCGTGCGCCGGGGCCTGGGCGAACAGGACGCGCAGGGCGTCCGGGACCACCTCCGGGTGGGAGCGGTACACGGGGTACAGGAAGCGCACGGCCTCGCCGAACGCCTCCCGGTCCTCGCCCTCGGGAAGCAACTGGTATCGGTACCAGTGGAACGTGCCCAGCAGGTGGGCCACTCGCAGGTCCTCCTCCGGGCTGCCCGCCGAGGCCAACTCCTGCGCCTCCAGCAGGGCTTGGGGGATCAGCAAGGTCGCCGGGCTCTCACCCTCCCGCATCACCTTGAGCATGCGCCGTTGTAGCGCCGCCACCGCGTGGCTCCGTCTTGACTCGTCCGATCCGAATCTGCCGAACACTTCCACGACCCCCTCGAACCCGGCGGGCGGTGCCGCCGCGGACCGGTCCGTCGTGGCGCTCCGGGCAGCGCGCCGGGTTCTGCGGATCCTAGCCGCCACGGTACGCCGGAGCGGCTAGAATCACCGCAATTGTCCCACTGGCAGAGCGATTTACGTAGTTGGCCGGGCTGGTACGAGAGTGTGGAGGAACGACGGGTGAACGAGGTTCGAGAGCGCCTGGCCATCCTGTGCGGCCAGGTCGCCAGGCACCCCGAGATGCGCGAGGCCATCGCCGCCGCCGGTGCGGAGACTCAACTGGCCCAGCTCCTCGACGCCGTCGCCGCCGACGGGCCGCCGGACCAGGTGCAGCTGCTCGAACTTCTCGACAAGATCGAGGATCGCTGCAGCCACTGGGGCCTGGTCGGGGTCACCACCTCCTTGAGGCAGTACACCGCCCTCCCCCAGGGTTTCTCGGCGTCCACTCCGGACGAGCCGGTCACCTGGACCTGCCCGCTGCGCCGCTGCAGCCGGGCCGTCTTCGCCGACGAGGTCTCCGAGCCGCCCTCCTGCGCCGCGGCCGGGCTGCCGATGGTCGCGACCCGGGTCCTGTGATGACCGGCTTCCTTGCGAAACTGGGTACCAACCTGACCGAGCGGTGGCTGTCCCTGCTGGTTCTGCCCGGCCTGTTGTGGGCCGCCGCGGCGGCCGCCGCATTTCGGCTGGAGCAGGCCGACCCGTTCGACCCTCGGCCGCTGGCCGACTGGCTGCGGGGCATCGCCGCGCTGCCCGCGGAGCACCGC
The DNA here is from genome assembly GCF_044545925.1 of Streptomyces sp. NPDC053367. Classification (NCBI taxonomy): domain Bacteria; kingdom Bacillati; phylum Actinomycetota; class Actinomycetes; order Kitasatosporales; family Streptomycetaceae; genus Streptomyces; species Streptomyces sp. NPDC053367. Next base: position 679,960 of record NZ_JBITYN010000002.1, read on the forward strand.
ACCACCTGGCTCGCGGTAGCCGGCATCGTCGGCGTCCTGGTCTCGGCGGGGGTCGGGCTGGCCGTCGGCGGCCTCGGCTCTGTGCTGGAGAACCTGTGGGTCGCTCAGGGGACCCGTGCGCCGCTGAGCTGGATCGTACGGGCCCGCCAACGGCGGTGGAACGCGGTACGCGCTTCGGCCCGCTACTGGATCGCCGCGGTGAACGACCCGGGGCGCACCGGCATCAGGCACGCCCGTGCCCGCGCCGCGGCCCGCCGGGCCCAGCGCCGCCACCTGGCCCGGCCGGCGCAGCCCCCGCACCGGCCGACGGTCATCGCCGAACGCTTCGACGCCAGCGCCAACCGCTCCCGCACCCTGTACGGCCTGGAGCTCCAACTGGTCTGGCCCCGGCTGTGGAGCGTCCTGCCGGACGGACTGCGCGCCGACATAGCCGCCGCCCGAGACGCCTACGCCGCGGCCGGCCGCCTCGCGGGATGGGGCCTGCTGTACGCCGCCCTGTCCGTCCTGTGGTGGCCCGCCGTCCTGCCCGCTGCAGCCGTGGTCGCCGTCGCCCGCGTGAGGGCCCATGCCGCAGCCGGTGTCCTTGCCGACCTCATCGACACCGCCACCGACCTGCACTTGGCCGACCTCGCGGGACAGCTCGGCGTCCCCACCGACCGCTCGGCCCTCGAAATCGGAACCGCCGTCGCCGAACGACTGGTCTGCCCCCAGCATCCCACCCTCCCGGCCCCCGCCACCGGAACGCCGTAGGTTCCGCGGTCCAGAAGACGAAGCCGACCACTGGACGTGTGCGTGTGGTCGGCCAGTGGTCCACAGCGTCCGTGATCCGCTCGGCAGCGTCGGGATGCGGATCGCCCGCTGTGACGACGATGTCGAGATAGTTCCCGCCGAGCGGAAGCTGCAGCACCTTGTGTTGCCGAAGCGCCGTCAGACGCGCACCAGTGGGGCATTTCGCCCGCGTCGGGCGCGACGCTGCGGGTCGAGTGCACGGTGGTGGCCGTGAGGCCGGCCGGAGCCGCGTCCGGTGGTTACCGGTCTTGGTCGACGTCGCGGCGGGCTGCTTTGCGGTTCCGCAGAGCTCGACGGACCCTCCCGTGGCGGCGGAGTGAAGGTGGGCCCGAGGGGGGCTGCGCCGAGGTGCTGTTCGGTGGGGCCACGAAGTGCTTCCCGATGGTTCGAGGGGACCCTCACAGCGCTGGCAGCGCGAGGCACAGACAGGGCAGCGGCAATCACACGCCCCTCCCGGGGCGGAGCAAGTCCGGCGATGCTTGCCGACGCTCAACCGGGTATTCCGTAGCGGAATGCATGGTGGATTGGTCTGCGGCCTTTTTCCACCTGATCGGGTTCAAGACCAATCCGCCCTGTGGGCAGAACCGGATTCCCCCCGTGAGGGATGAAGAGAAGGATCGGCGAGCACGGCCACGGTGGCCGCGCCTGGCGCTCGGTGCGCTGAGCGGGGTGCTGGCCGGTTTCACAGCGCTGGCGGTGGCCGAACTGGTCGCGGCAGCGGTGCGTCCGCAGTCCAGTCCGGTCATCGCGGTGGGCGGGGTGTCCATCGACGCGACGCCCGCTGCGGTCAAGGACTGGGCGATCCGCCGTTTCGGCACCGACGACAAGCTGGTGCTGCAACTCGGCATTGTCGCCGTGCTGGCCGTACTGGCCCTGGTGCTGGGTGCTCTGGCACTGCGGTTGCGGCGGCTCGGAGCCGCTGGGGTCCTTCTGTTCGGAGCTGTCGGGGCGGCGGCCGCCGTCGGCCGCCCCGACTCCAGCAGCCTCACCGACGCGCTCCCATCCGTCGTCGGGGCCGTTGCCGGAGCGCTGCTCCTGTACGTGCTGGTGGGCCGCCTCACCGCGGTGAGGCGGTCGTCAGCGTCGGTATCCGACTTGGCGGCCCAGGAAGCGGGAGACGGTGTGCCTGCCTCCGAGGGCTGGGACCGGCGGGGATTCGTCCTCGCGGCAGCGTCTGCGGCAGCGGCCTCTGCCGCGGTCGGCGCGGCCGGCCGGTCACTGAACGCCTCGCGCGGACAGGACGCGATCGCCTCCCGTGAAAGGCTCCTGCTGCCTTCTCCCGGGTCACCGGCGAAACCGGTCCCGCGGAGGGCCGGGCTTCGTGTCCCAGGATTGAGCGCCTTCGTCACCCCCAACGCGGATTTCTACCGGGTGGACACCGCGCTGGTCGTGCCGAAGGTGGACGCCAGTTCCTGGCGGCTGCGCATCCACGGCAAAGGGGTGCAGCGCCCCGGTACCTACTCCTTCGACGCCCTGCTGCGCAGGGAGCTGATCGAACGGAACATCACCCTGACCTGTGTCTCCAACGAGGTCGGTGGCCCGTATGTGGGCAACGCCCGCTGGATCGGCGTACGCCTGGCCGACCTGCTCGCCGAGTGCGGCATCAAGCCTCCGTCCCGTGGTGGGCCGGCGGACCAGTTGGTGTCCCGGTCGGTGGACGGCATGACGATCGGCAGCCCGGTCGAGGACGTCATGGACGGCCGCGATGCCATGCTCGCCCTCGGCATGAACGGCGAGCCGCTGCCCTTCGAGCACGGCTTCCCGGTCCGGATGGTCGTCCCGGGCTTGTACGGCTTCGTCTCGGCCTGCAAGTGGATCGAGGACATCGAACTCACCACCTTCGACTCCTACGACCCGTACTGGGTCAAGCGCGGCTGGGCGCGCCGGGCCCCGATCAAGACCGGGTCGCGGATCGACACGCCCAAGCCGTTCGCCCGCCCCGAGGCCGGCACGGTGATGGTGGCCGGGGTCGCCTGGGCCCAGCACCGGGGCATCGACAAGGTCGAGGTCCGTATCGACGACGGCCCCTGGCAGAAAGCCGATCTGGCCGCCGAGGACACCCGCGACACCTGGCGGCAGTGGTCGCTTCCCTGGCGGGCCACCAAGGGCGGCCACACGCTCACTGTCCGAGCCACCGACCGGACCGGCGTCGTGCAGACCGACAGACGCACCCGCACGACTCCCGACGGGGCGACCGGATGGCACTCCGTCGTCGTGACCGTCGAGTGATCCCCCACGCCCCCTTGAAGAGGCTCCGCTCCCTTCCCCTGAACCACCTTTCCGCAACACCCCTGACGCAGCCGCATCACGCTGCACTGTCCTACAGGAGAAATCTGATGAACACCCGTATCCGCCGTACCGCCGGTCTCTTCGCCGCAGCCGCCATGCTTCCCCTGGCCCTGACCGCCTGTTCTGACGGCAGCAGTGACTCGGCCAAGTCCGACTCCCCGAACAAGGCGTCGGCTCCGGCCACCGACAGCAGCGACGACATGGGCGGTCCGACGGCCTCCGCGGGCAGCATGGACCAGCCGTTCGGCCCCGCCTGTGCCTCCGTGCCGAAGAACGGTGCCGGTTCCTTCGACGGCATGGCCAAGGACCCTGTCGCCACCGCCGCCTCCAACAACCCGGCGCTCTCCACCCTCGTGACGGCGGTGCAGAAGGCCGGTCTGGTCGACACCCTCAACAACGCCCAGAACATCACCGTGTTCGCGCCGACCAACGACGCCTTCGACAAGATCCCGAAGGCCACGCTGGACAAGGTCCTGGCCGACAAGGCGATGCTGACGAAGATCCTCACGTACCACGTCGTCGGCCAGAAGCTCACCCCGACGGACCTGCCGAACGGCTCCTTCGACACCCTGGAGAAGTCCAAGCTCACGACGTCCGGCTCCGGCGAGTCCTACACCGTCAACGACTCCGCCGAGGTCGTCTGTGGCAACGTCAAGACCGCGAACGCCAACGTCTACATCATCGACACCGTCCTGATGCCCAAGAACTGACACCTTTACGAGCCGAGGACGCACGCCTGCCCGGTCGCCTTGACGGGAGCGATTCGGGCGGTGCTCGTCCTCACACCGGGGCATCCGCCAGCCACCCCACCGGCAGGGGCCAGGCGGGTGCCCCTCGTCAGAGGGCTGGTCCGCAGATGCAAGGCCTGCGGACCAGCCCTCGCAGGTCGCCGTTCCATGTGGGCCGCCCCGCTCCGCACGGCGGCCCACATGGCGCGCGGCCCCTGGGGCAGGTCGCCCCCCACGTTGAGCTCGCCGTCGAAGCGCGCCTGGGCGAGGCCCGGTCAACGGGTCCGCGAGCCAGGGCTGACGCACCGGGCGGCGGCGCGTTCATCGAGGCGTGCACCGCCCCGGACATGTACCTGTGGCCGGCGGGCGAGACCGTCGGCCTTTTGGAAGCCGCCGGACTGGAGGTCTTGTCGGTGCAGTCGCTGCGAACACTCCATGCGCACCCTCAACGCCTGGCACCGCACGCTGTGAGGAAGCCCGCTGCACGGGGCCTTGGTGCGGCTCGTGGCGCTGCCCGTGCAGGCCGCCCAGTACACGCTCCGGCCGCTGTAGGCCCCGGACTTCGCCGGCAAGGCCGTCCGGACAGTCGGTCTCTTCTTCGAGGCCGTCGGCGACGCCCGGCTCGCCCGTTGCAGGGCGGACCGGATCAGCCGGGGCCGCTTCATGGACCGGGGACCGTGGCGGCTGACCCGCCCCCCCGACCACTTCGGAGACTTCCTGATCCGGTGGAAACTGTTCCGCATCGCCTGCGACGGCGGATGGCGGGCTGCCGCGGTGTGGGGCGTCTCACCGCCGGCGATGAGCCGGCGATGAGCGTTCCGCTGAGCAACGTAAGCGCGGCAAGGGCCTGCTGGAACGCCGCATGGCCGGCCGTCCCGGGTAGGCCGCGTACGCGTCCCGCACCAGCGGCTTCCCGCCCCGGCCCCCGCGCCGACCCCGACAGCCGTGTGGGGCCCGTCCTCGGACGGGTCCCACACGCACCGTCACGTCGGCACGCTCAGCAGGGCGACAGGCGTCGAGGTCGGCTGCTTCGATCCACCTGCCGGCTCCACCGTGATGCCGACGCCCGAGGCGCCATCGACCGCACCCTGCATCAGCACGGCCTGGCTGCCGCGGTCGGGGTCCATCAGACCGGCCGAGCGCATCTTGTCGCCGTCGGCGAACCACAGCTGGTACACCTTGCCCCGCGGAGGCCCGGTCATCCCCGTGGCGACGAACACGGCCCGGTCCCGGCCGGCGGAAACCACCAGCGTGCCTGCGCCGCCCGCCACCTGCACCGGACGCGACTTGGCATCTGGCGCGGCCAGTACGGCGGCCAGTTCGTCGACGTGCCGCTCCGCCTGGGCCGCCTGGCGCGCAGCGTCCTGAGCGCGTCCGTACTGCCACACGGCGGCGCCCCCGAACGCGGCAGCGGCGGCCACACTGGCGGCCAGTGCCCACCCGGCCAGGCCCCGACCCCGCTGCGCGCCCCGGCGTACCCGTTCCATGGGCGCACCGCCGGGCGGCACCTGCCGCACGGTCGTGATGCGCTCAAGGACCTGCTCCCGCATGACGGGGCGCGCGTGCACCGTGGAAGCCAGAGCCAGGCGCCCGGCGGTGGCGGTGAACTCGGCCACCTCCTGCTGACAGGCGTCGCATTGGGCCAGGTGACGTTCGAAGGCGGCGCGTTCTCCAGCCTCCAGTGCGTGCACGGCGTAGGCGCCGGTCAGAGCGTGCAGATCGGTCGGGGTCATGCGGTCACCCCCAGGCAGTCGCGGAGCCGGATGAGCCCGTCGCGCAGCCGGGTCTTCACCGTGCCCAGCGGCAGCGACAGCGCTTCGGCGACCTCCCGGTAGGTCAGCCCGCGGTAGTACGCGAGCGTGACCGACTGGCGCTGCAGTTCGGTCAGGGTGCGCAGGCAGCGTCTCACCTGCTCCTGCTCCAGCCGGTTCTCGACCTGCTCGGTGACCTCGTCGTAGGCCGGCTGATGCTCGAGCAGCGCGGCCTTGGTGTCACGGGCGGCTGCGGCTTCCACAGAGCGGACTCGGTCGACGGCGCGCCGGTGGGCGAGGGTGAGGATCCAGTTGATGGCCGTGCCGCGCTCGGGCCGGTAGCGGGGGGCCGTACGCCACACCTCCACCAGCACCTCCTGCGCCACCTCCTCGGACTGCGCCTGATCACGCACAACGGCCCGTACGACCCCCAGGACGGAGCCGGCCACGGCGTCGTAGACCGCGGCGAACGCCTCCTGATCGCCCAGCGCCACCTCGTTGACCAACTGTTCCAGATCTGGTTTGGCAGCTGGACCACTGCCGATAAATACAGGTTCCTTCACAATGGCTCTCCCATGGACGCGGCAGGGCGGAACAGTCCCGTGTAATCCGGTACTACGCGAGCTGCGGATTGGTCGGATGCGCGGGACGGCGGCGAGGATCACGGGCGGTGGCGCCCAGTTGAGAGCCGCTGGCACCGCTCGGCTGCTGGTCAGGTCAGCCGTGCCGGCCATCCGTCCGCACCCCTCAGCCGACAGTCATATGATCGACCCACTCCCTACGAGGCCTCGTGCGTCGCGTGCCGCGATCTCGCCGGTGTCGGGCGTTTCATCGCCCATGTGGCAGGAGGTAGCGGTGAGTTGTGTACACAGGCGGCCATGGCACATCACATGCGGCGGGGTGGGGGACGCCGCGCCCGTGGCTGCCGTCTTCGCCGTAGGCATCGCCGTGGTCGGCGCACAGCGGCCTTCCAGGCAGGTGGCCAGCGGCCCTACGATGATCGGGCCGACCGCTGCGGCCCGGTCGGGCTCATCCGCACGGTAGGGGGAACCATGACGAGCGACTCCAGCCCGCGCGTCCTGCTCGTCACCGCCGACGGCGCCCTGCTGGTCGAGGAGGCGGGTGGAGGCGAATCCGGCGCCAGCGTGCCGGTGCCGCGGGGCCTGCCGGCGGTTGACCGCGAGGCCGCGTTGCTGGCCGCCCTGCGGGCGAGGTACGGCATCGGGGGACGGGTGGCCGCCCTGGTCCGCATTGGAGCGGAGGCCGCGCCCGCCTACGCCTACGTGGTGAGGGTCACGCACTGCCCGGACGCCTCCGGCCTGCGTCCCGCGGAAATGGGAGGCGTTCGCGAGGACGAGGAGGTCGCCGCCCTGTTCCGCCGCGCCGGCGGCGTGGGGGGTGTGCTCGAGCTGCCCGACCTGCGTGAGGAGGGCGAGGGTCAGGGGCCGCTGACCGCGGTGGCCGTACGGGCTGCCGGGCTGGCGGCGCGGGCGGTCCGGGACGTGGTGGCCGGCGGGCGGGTCGAGGTCGCCGCCAAGCAGGGGGCGCACGACCTGGTGACGACGGCGGACCGGGCTGCGGAGGAGGCGGCGATCGCCGAGATCCGCCGGCACCGTCCGGACGACGCGATCCTGGCGGAGGAGTCGGGCAGCCACCCCGGCACCAGCGGCGTGCAGTGGATCCTGGACCCGGTGGACGGCACGGGCAACTTCGTCCTGGGGCGGCCCGATTACGCGGTCAGCGTCGCGGCGTACCGCGACGGCGTCCCGCTGGCGGCCGTCATCCGGCGGCCGGCGGACGGCGTCTGGGCCGCGACCGGCGAGCACGGCCCGACGGGGACGCTGCCGCTCGCCTGCCGGTCCACAGGCTCGCTCGCCGAGGCGGTGGTGTCCGTGGGCGTCCCGCACGACCCGGCCACACGGCCGGTATCGCTACGGCTGCTGGAGCACCTTCTGCCGCGCGCCCGCGACTTCCGCCGGATCGGCTCCGCCTGCTGCGACCAGCTGGCGGTGGCCACCGGCACGCTCGACGCCTACGTGGGTGTGGACCTCGGCCGGTGGGACTACGCGGCGGGCATCGCGCTGGTGAGGGCGGCCGGCGGCGTCGCCGAGGAGATCGAGCTGGCGGGCGGCGTGCCCGCGGTCGTCGCCGCGGCACCGGGCGTCGCCGCCGAACTCCTCGCCTTCCTGAGGTCGGTTCCGGTGGCGCGGCCGGCGGTCTAGAACCGGCTTGGCATGCCCCGCAGGGTCGGGTCGGGGCGGGTGGAGCGGGTGCGCGGCGGATTGGACCCGCCGATGTCCGCGACGAGCTGGTGGCGCAGTTCGCTGGCCAGCCGCTGCAGATCTTCCAGCTCGCCCGCGGTCAGGGGCGTGTCCGCCCGGTCCGCCGTCTTGCTGCGGCCGTCCGGCGACCTCACGAACAGTACGTTGTCCAAAGCGTCCTCCAGGGCGAGATAGGCCCGCTTGGAGCCCTGAGACAGGAACATTCCGTGTGCCTCCTCGGCGAAGTACCAGTTGCGGAAGGAGGCGCGGACCGGCAGCAGGTCCGATCGCGTGGGCACCGGGATCAGCATCCAGTGCCGTGGGATCTGCCGGGTGAGGTGGAAGAGCGCCTGATGGGCCGCCAGCCGCTTGTCGCGCAGCGTGCGGTCGTACTCGTGCTCCAGGTTGAGCCGCATGGTGGACCGGTTGGCGAGATAGGTGGCCACAACACCGAGGGCCGCACCGGACACCCCGGTCAAAGCGGGAAGCAACGCTGACACGGCAGCAGTGTCCCAGAGCCACCCGGGCGCCCGAGCCGGATCACGGGTGCGCTACGGACGACGGCGTACGGCGCCGGGCCGGGTGGTCGCAGAGGTGCTACGACCGGGGTCCGCCGAATCAGTGGCCACCAGCGAGAGGCCGGAGGCGAGGCGGCCCAGTCAGCACCGCGGCGCAGGACCTCACCCGGCAGACCGCCGGAGATACGCGCCGCCGGAGTCGCCGGGGAGCAGGCGACCCCGACGGAGCCCGGGGTCTCCTGGACGTCAAGTCGCGGGCGGGGTACCGCATCATCCCTACCTCGTACCCCTGCCGGCCATCTCACCGGCCCGCCGACCGCGCAAGGGCACCGTCTACACCGTCGACGCACGCTGGTGCCCACCCGTGACCGGGGCATCGCCGTCTCCCGCAAGTACTACCGCTGGTTGTGATGCCGTTGGCCGGCTCGGCATAGATCAGGGGCTTGACCGGGCCGGGGTGCCAGCCCGTCTCCTCCACCACTTCACGGCTGCGGCCTCTTCCGGCGTCTCACCCTCCTCGACCAGACCCATGGGGCAGCTCCCAGGCGAGGAAGTCGGTGATGAAGCGGTGCCGCCACATCATCAGCACCTCCTGGCGCTCATCGACCACGGCCGCCACCGCGAGATGCCGCAGACGCCACGACGTGGTACTCCCACCTGCGACCGTCCGGCTGCCGGCCATCGACCCGACACCGGTTCACCCACTTGTTGGTCCAGATCTGCCGCTCGCCATGGGCTTCCACTTCATGCAGACCGCCCCCCTCTATGCGGAAGCGACCCCCGGCTGGTGCCGGGGGCCAGTCCGTGGGGTGCAGGCGGGGGTGGCGCGTGGGGTCAGCTCACGTCGATGGCGTTCAGCATGGCTTCTTCGACGTGGTCGGCGGCGTTGCGGTGACTGAGGGCGTTGGGGTGGACGAAGGACAGCTGGTCGGGGAGGGTGACGAAGCCTTCGACCCACTTGGAGTCGTCGCAGACACTGTGGTTGTGCGAGGACTGGGAGAGGTCGACGAAGCTGGCGGCGTCCTGGGTGCCGGTGGAGTCGCTGACGGCCTTGTTGAGGGGTTCCAGGACGTCGTCGCGCAGCCAGTCCAGGTCGCCGGGGGTGATGGTGCCGAACTGCGTCAGGTCACCGAAGCCGCAGCTGGAGGTGTCCTGGTGGACGATGGTGGGGTAGCCGACGGCCAGGATCTTGGCGTGCGGGGCGCGCTCGTGGAGCACTTCGAGCATCCGGTCGTACTCCTGGCGTACGGTCTTCAGCCTCGCCGGGATGCCGGCGCCCAGGGCGTCCTTGCACGGGGTGCCCTTGCCGCTGCTCTCGCCGCCCAGCTGCGGGCACTTGGCGAGGAGGTCGGCGAAGCCGAGGGTGTTCCCGCCCACTCCGACGGTGATGACGTCGGTGTCAGGACCCACCGCTTCGGACTGCGGAGGCACGGCGGGGAAGGGGTAGTCCGGGTCCTCGGAGATGGGCGGCAGATGACGGCCGATCGGGTGCTGGGGGGTGTCGGTGACGTTCTCGATGGTCGCGGCGCCGCAGCTGACGTTGGTCAGCTCGAACAGGCCACCGAGGTCGCGGTCGATGACCTGGGGGTAGGAGCGGTCGGTGCGCTCGCAGCCGTCGCGCGGGACCTCGAAGGTGTTGCCCGCGGCCCGGATGACCCCGGCGGTGTAGGAGTCGCCCAGCGCGACCCACTGGTATTCCTCGGCCGCGGCGGCCGATGGAGCGTCGACGAACTGCGCGGGGACGAAAGCACCGGCGGCCAGGGCTGCGGCCGAGCCGAGCAGGGCCAGACGAGTACGTAAGCGTGCCACGAATCCTCCAGGGATACGGTGTTGGCGTCGCTTTCACCCTAAAGAGGCAATTACGCAACGCACTAGATCCAATGCGGACAGTCACGACACGCCGAGGGGGCCCACCTTTGTGGGGGATCAGCACTTCGCATGTCGATCACTCGCCCCCCACAGGCGACCGCTCCGAAGCGGTGCCTGCGCAGCACCGTGACGGTTCTTGACCGATGACAGGACCCCGGCCCGACACCCCTCTTCACCACGGCTGGCCTGTTCTCGATCACCGACACGCTCGCCTCCGTCGAGGGCCACCAGGAGACGCCTTCGAACGGGCGGGCGCGCACTCGGCGCACCGGCCATCCGCCCCCAACTGCGGGTGTTCACCGGCGCGGCCACGCACTACCGGCGAAGCGCCGCTCTCGCCGGGCGGCCGTGCGCGGTCGACCAGGCTGGCCCCAGCCCGCCGGTATCGCGTCCTCGGGCCGGACAGGCTCCGACGCGGATCACGCGATGACGGACGGCTTCAAGGCTGTCGAGGACAACGGGGTTGATGGTTCCGGGCGGGGATGTTCTGGGGACGTTCCGCCCTCGGGAATTCTTTACCCCTTAAACGCTTCCCGTGCATGCGATGACCAGTGGCACACGCCCGCGTATCGGGCTCAAAGCTGGGAACCTTCGCGGGTCGGACGGGAAGCTCCTCATTTCCGGGCGTGTGACTCTTGCGACGCGTCCCCCTTTCTGCATTCCGGCGAATTTCCTTGGTGAGCCGATTTCAAATCCGCTCAGCGGGCGACGTCAGTTCTGGGCCGCCTGACAGGTGGAATTGCATTGGGAACGGGCGGAGAACTGCAGTGCGAGCACGTAGGAACCTCACAGGCTGACGACGACGAGGGCGGTGTCGTCTGTGACGCCTTCGGCGGGGATGAGGTCGTGCATGACTGCATCGGCGAGTGCTTCGGGGGTGGTGAGTTCCCTGTGGCGGATCAGGGCGTCGGTGAGCTGGCTGAGTCCGGTGTCGATGTCCTGGTGGCGGCGTTCGATGAGGCCGTCGGTGTAGAGCAGGAGGGTGTCGCCGTCGGTGAAGGCGGTATGGGCTTCCGGCCGAGGGCTGGACTCGACGACGGCATCCAGCGGCGGATCGGTCGCCCGGTCCAACAACTCCACGGTGCCGTCGCCGCGAAGAAGGACCGGAGGGGGGTGGCCGGCACTGGAGTAGGTGATGAGGTGGCGGCTGAAGTCGATGAAGGCGGTCACCGCCGTGGTCGACTCGGCGCCGGTCACGCAATGCGCGTACCGGCCGAGGACCTCGAGAGCCTGCCCGGGGCCGGTGGCGACCAGGGAGGTGGCGGACAGGGCGCTGCGGAGCTGGCCCATGATGCCTGCGGCCTCCAGGCCGTGGCCGACGACATCGCCGACGGCCACGGCGATCTTGTGGCCGTCCTGGAGTTGGACCAGGTCGTACCAGTCGCCACAGACATTGAGGGAGCCGACCGCGGGCCGGTAGCGCACGGCGAACCGGTGCGGGCCGATCGGGGGCGGAACGGGGAGCATGGCGCGCTGCAGCGCGAGGGCGACCTCACGCTCGCGGGCGTGGGCGCGACGCAGGCGCTCGTTGACTTCGTGCAGCTGCCGCATCCGGCTGAAGAGCTCGGCCTCGAGCTGGCGTGAGCCGTCCGGCCGGCTGGCGGCGCGCAGGAGTTCGGTGACTTCCTCGACGCGGTGGATCACCAGGGCGATGTGGCCGTCGGGCGCGAAGAGGGGCGCGTTGACCGAGCTCCAGTAGCGTTCCTCCCAGTGACCGGGGCGCTGCGCGGATTCCACGTCGTAGCGCTGCAGGTCCATGTCGATCTCGCGGTTGGCCAGGACCGCGCGTAGGGATGCCTCCAGGTGGCGGACGCCGGAGGCCGCCGGGTCGTACGGGCTGCCGGGGAAGGCGTCGAAGAGGTAGCGGCCCACCACCTGGTCGCGGCTGCGTCCGGCCTGGCGCAGCCACGCGACGTTGGCGTCGGCGAAGACCAGGTCGGGCGTCAGCAGAGCGACCGCGCCCGGCAGCGCTTGGAACACTGCCGCGTAGTCGATACTCATGAATGCAGGATATGGAAAAATGGCGCGATTAACGCTTACCGGCATCCTCCTGATGGAGACCCGGGCCTTCCTCTGTCGGCGGTGACCCGATGAGTAGGCCAAGGCCCTGGTCAATGGGGAGGTCCTCCGGCGCACCGCCCACAACCGCCAGGTCACGGGCCGGCTTGATGTGCGGCCGGCGGCCGGCGAGTGATCTCCACCAGGCCGTCCCTGGTCGCCCTGAGGCCGCTCGGCGATGACTGGTGACGCCTACTGAGCTCTTTCCAACCTCACGCTGACGCGTGGTGAAGGACGAGGACGGCCTTCACGATGTTGGTGATGCGGTTGGTGCCGCAGCGGAGTTTCCGCAGGAGCCGCCAGCCCTTGAGGGTGGCCATGGCCTGTTCACCGACACAGCGGATCTTGGCGTGGGTGGTGTTGTGGCGGCGCTTCCATCGCTTGAGGTGGCGGCCCCGGAACGGGACGCGGACAGGTCTGCCGGCTCCTTGATACGCCTTATCCGCCCAGCATGTGAGGCCCGCTGCGGCGAGGGCGTCGATGATCCCGTGCTGCCGGGCGGCGGTCAGGTCGTGGGTCGAGCCGGGCAGAGCCGGTGAGGCCCAGAGCAGACGGCCGAACGGATCGGTGAGGACCTGGACGTTCATGCCGTGGCGTTTGTGTTTCCCGGAGT
>NZ_JBITYN010000003.1:0-149126 GCF_044545925.1 Streptomyces sp. NPDC053367
CGACTCTATCAGATCTTTTCTCGATCCGATTTCCTCGGTGCTTTCCAGGTTCCCGCTTCCGCGTTTCCCTTTCCGGCGGTTCTGACTCTATCAGACCCTTTCGGCGTCTGACTCCCTGTCAGGAGGGTTTGTCTTCCCGGCCGCTGGGCCGTTCCGACGTCTCAAACCTTAGCGGATCCGCTCCGTGATTCCCAATCGCGTGGATCGGGTTCGCAGAGCCCTATTCGAATTGAATTCCGGCAAGCGGAAATCAACCCCGTCGGGAGATCTTGCTGAGTGGTTTGTTGCCGCTGATGCGGCGGAAGGTGCTGTCCAGAACCGTTACGGCTCCCCGGCAACCCGAAGAACTCTACGCACTGGCAGGGGCCGTGTCAAGCGCCTCGCCGGGACCGTCCGTGACCTGCTCAGTCGAGGTCGGTGAGGCGTCCGCCGGCGTCGGGCTGGGCGTCCTCCACGCGGCGCAGCAGCCGGGCGAGGACCTCGCCGAGGACGGTGCGCTCGGCCGGGGTGAGGTCCTGGAGGAGTCCCTCCTCGAAGACGGAGGCGAGGCGCATGGCCTCCAGCCACTTCTCCCGGCCCTCGGGCGTCAGCTCCACGATGACGCGGACCCGGTTGGACTCGTCGCGCTCCCTGGTGACGAGGCCCTCGGCGACCATGCGGTCGATCCGGTGGGTCATCGCGGCCGGCGTGAGGCCGAGGCGCTTGGCGAGGTCGCTGGGGCCCATGCGGTAGGGGGCGCCGGACAGGACGAGTGCTTTGAGGACCTCCCACTCGGCGTTGCTGATGCCGAGCGCGGCGGTCTGGCGGCCGTAGGCGACGTTCATACGCCGGTTCAGGCGGGACAGCGCCGAGACGATCTTCTCGACCTGGGGGTCGAGGTCCTGGAACTCGCGCTGGTAGGCGGCGATCTGTTCTTCGAGTGTCGGCTCGCTGATGCCGGGGGTGTCACCCATGGCCGAAGTATCGCACGCCGGGGCTTGGCGTCGAAGTCCTTGCACATGTACTCTTTAGCTTCGAAGTTTAGTTTCGAAGTCTTCACTCCTAACTAGTGAGAGAGGTGAACGTGACCAGGCAGATGGGCGCAGCGATGCGCCGGATCCACGTGGGCAACGCACTCAGCGCGTTCGGGCTCGGCTTCACGGTCCCCTACCTGTACGTCTATGTGGCGCAGGTGCGGGGGCTGGGTGCCACGACGGCGGGGCTGGTCCTCGCGGTCTTCGCCGTGGCCGCGTTGACAGTGCTGCCGTTCGCCGGTCGGGCGATCGTGCGGCGCGGCCCGCTTCCGGTGCTGCTCACCGCCCTGGTCACAGCCGCTCTCGGTGCGCTCAGCCTCGGGCTGGCCGGCAGTGCGTCGACCGTGCTGCTGTCGGCGGCGGCGCTGGGCGCGGGTCAGGCCGTGATGCAGCCGGCCCTGGCCACGATGATCGTGGACTGCTCGTCGGCGGAGACCCGGTCGCGGGCGTTCGCGATGCAGTTCTTCCTGCAGAACCTGGGCCTCGGTGTGGGCGGCCTGATAGGCGGCCACCTGGTGGACACCTCGCAGGTGTCGTCGTTCACCCTGCTCTTCGCGATCGAGGCGGCGGTGTTCCTGCTGCTGGTCGTCGTGATGTCGACCGTGCGGATGCCGCACTCGCCCCGCATGGCCGACAGCCCGGCGCAGTCGGCCAGGGGCGGCTGGAAGCAGTTGCTCGGCAACCGTGCCATGGTCCAGCTGATGGTTCTGGGCTTCGTGCTCTTCTTCGCCTGCTACGGACAGTTCGAGTCGGGCCTGAGCGCGTACGGGGTCGAGGCCGCCGGTATATCGACGTCCGCGCTGGGGACGGCGCTGGCCGCCAACACCGCGATGATCGTCGTGGCCCAGTTCGCCGTGCTGAAGTTCGTCGAGCGCCGCCGGCGGTCCAAGGTGATCGCGGCCGTCGGTCTGATCTGGGCGGTCGCCTGGCTCGCGGCCGGGTACGCGGGGCTGGGCCACACCAGTCAGGCGATGGCGACGGCCGCGTTCGTCTCGACGTACGCCCTGTTCGGGCTCGGTGAGGCGATGCTGTCGCCGACGGTGGCGCCGCTGGTGGCCGACCTGGCTCCGGAGGGCATGGCCGGTCAGTACAACTCCGCCTTCGCCCTGGTGAAGCAGCTGGCCCTGGCGGTCGGCCCGGCGGTGGGCGGCCCGATGGGCGCCTCGCTGCACGCGCCGTACATCGTGACCTTCCTGCTGTTCTCCCTCGGCATCAGTGTCCTGGCGCTTCGCCTGGGCCGACGGCTGACCGAGGCCCAGGACCAGCCGTGGGTGGCCCGCAACCGTGTGGTGGCAAGGGGCGGCAGCGCTGTTCCGGAGACCGTGGCCGCGGACGCCTAGGGGCGCGGGTAGCTGCGCGAACAGCCACAGACGGCAGACGGCCGGCCGAGGACGGGGACCACCTCCTCGGCCGGCCGTTGCGTCATCCCTTCGGCAGAGCGAACTCGCACCACACGGCCTTGCCCCCACCGGGAGTACGCCTGCACCCCCAGCTGGAGGCGATCGTGGCGACGATCGCGATGCCCCGCCCCGACTCGTCCCCGGGCTCGGCCCGCCGCCGTCGGGGCAGGTGATCGTCCCCGTCGGTGACTTCGACGATCAGACGTCGGTCGGTACGGCGGAGCCGAAGCCGCATCGGCGGCGTGCCGTGCTGCAGCGAGTTGGCGACCAGCTCGCTCGCCGCCAGGACACCCAGGTCGTGCAGCTCGGTCGGGAACCGCCAGCTGGTCAGCACGCCGGAGGCGAACGCACGGGCGCGTGGGGCCGCCTCCACACCACCCAGCAGCTCCAGCGCGGCGTTGCGGAACAGGTCGCTCTCCGCGCCGGTGCGGGCGGGCTGCTGGAGGACGAGGACGGCCACGTCGTCGTCGTGGTCGGCGGCGACGCCCGCGGAGCGCAGCAGGCGGTCGCAGACGACCTGGGGGCTGCCGGTGGCGCCGGAGAGGGCGCGTTCCAGGGCGGCGATGCCTTCGTCGAGGTCCTCGTCGCGGCGTTCGACGAGGCCGTCGGTGTAGAGGACGGCGGTGGCGCCGGGGCCGAGGGGGACGGAGCCGGAGGCGTGCATCCAGCCGCCGGTGCCGAGCGGTGGGCCGGTGGGTTCGTCGGCGCGCAGGACGGTGCCGCTCTCGTCGCGGACGAGGATCGGCAGGTGGCCGGCCGAGGAGTAGACGAGCCGTCCCTCGTTCGGGTCATGGATGGCGTAGACGCAGGTGGCGATCTGGTTGGCGTCGATCTCGGTGGCGAGGCCGTCGAGGAGCTGGAGCACCTCGTGCGGGGGCAGGTCGAGGCGGGCGTAGGCGCGGACGGCCGTCCGGAGCTGGCCCATGACCGCTGCCGCGCGGACGCCTCTGCCCATGACGTCGCCGATGACGAGGGCGGTGCGGCCGCCGCCGAGGGTGATGACGTCGTACCAGTCGCCGCCGACGGCCGCCTCGGTGCCGCCGGGCTGGTAGGTGGCGGCGATGCGCAGGTCGTCGGGTTCTTCGAGTTCCTGCGGGAGCAGGGAGCGCTGGAGGGTGACGGCCGTCTCGCGCTGGCGGCGTTCGCTGGCGCGCAGGCGTTCGGCGGCCTCGGCGTGGTCGGTGACGTCGGTGGCGAAGACGAGCACGCCGGGGACGCCGGTGTGGGGGCCGCCTTCGGTCACGGGGGTGCAGGTGAAGGTGTAGGAGCGGCCGTCGCAGGCCTTGCGGGACTTGACCGTGCGGGGCTTGCCGCTGCGCAGGACCTGGTCGAGCAGCGGCATGAGGCCGAGTTCGACGAGTTCGGGCAGGGCCTCGCCCGCGGGTTCGCCGGGCGGTCTGGGACCGAAGGCGGAGGTGTAGGCGTCGTTGACGTAGGCGAGGCGGTGGTCGGTGCCGTGTACGAGGGCGACGAGGGCGGGCACGCGGTCGAGGACCTCGCGCACGGGCAGGTCGTCGACGGCGGGCACGGGGGACGAGCCGTCGGTCCATTGTTCGGCGCGGGCCGCGGGCACGGAGCCTTCGCCTCGGTGGTCCGCTCTGCGCTCGGGAGCGACCGTGGGTTCGGTCCGCGCTGCGGCGCGGCGCTGCGTTCCGGGGAGCCGGGCGCTCCAACGCGTGAAGTTCACGAATCCTTGCCTCGGTAGTGGTCGTCGGCCGGCTCCGGACCCGGCCGGGGCCCCCGGGGCGCGGGTGGGTGCCGTCCCCGGGAAATGCAGCACTTGGGAAAAGCCTCGTGGGGTCGCAGGGCGGGTGGGGGCCCGTCCTGACGGTGGACCAGTCTGGCAGTGTGACGGACCGGGCCGACATCCGTCAGACGCCCGGCCGGTGCGTCGAGTTCCTGGCTTCGGTCAGGACGACCCCTTCGGGTTCCCCGGAGGCATTCCCCCGGCCGCGAGTTCGAACTCCGCTCGGGGGTGTTCGAGTGAACCGAGCGAGACGATCTCCCGTTTGAACAGGCCGGCGAGGGTCCATTCGGCCAGGACGCGTGCCTTGCGGTTGACGGTGGGCACGCGGCTGAGGTGGTAGGCGCGGTGCATGAGCCAGGCGGGGTAGCCCTTGAGCTTGCGCCCGTAGACGTGGGCGACGCCCTTGTGCAGGCCGAGGGACGCCACGGAACCCGCGTACCTGTGGGCGTAGGTGTCCAGGGGTTCGCCGCGCAGGGCGTGGGCGATGTTGTCGCCGAGGGTGCGGGCCTGGCGCAGGGCGTGCTGGGCGTTGGGGGCGCAGTCGCGGCCGTCGTCCGCGGTGACGTCGGGGACGGCCGCGGCGTCGCCCGCCGCCCACGCGTGTTCGGCGCCCTCGACGGCGAGCTGGGCGGTGCAGCGCAGCCGGCCGCGGTCGGTGAGGGGCAGGCCGGTCGCGGCGAGCAGGGGGTGCGGTTTGACGCCGGCGGTCCATACGACCGTACGAGTCGGGAAACGTTGTCCGTCGCTGAGGACGGCGACGCGGTCGGCGCAGGACTCCAGGCGGGTGCCGAGGAGGACCTGGATGTTGCGGCGGCGCAGCTCGGCGACGGTGTAGCGGCCGAGGTCGGGGCCCACCTCCGGCAGGATGCGGTCGGAGGCCTCGACGAGGATCCACTTCATGTCCTCGGGGCGGACGTTGTGGTAGTGGCGCGCGGCGTAGCGGGCCATGTCCTCCAGTTCACCGAGGGCCTCGACCCCGGCGTAGCCGCCGCCGACGAAGACGAAGGTGAGAGCGGCGTCGCGGACCGCGGGGTCGCGGGTGGAGGAGGCGATGTCCATCTGCTCGATGACGTGGTTGCGCAGGCCGATGGCCTCCTCGACCGTCTTGAAGCCGATGCCGTGCTCGGCGAGGCCGGGCACGGGCAGAGTGCGCGAGACGGAACCGGGGGCGAGGACGAGCTCGTCGTAGGGGAGGTCTTCGGGCCCGGCGCCCTCCTCGCCCGCGAGGGTGGTGAGGGTGGCGGTGCGACGGGCGTGGTCGATGCCCGTGACCTCGCCGACGATCACCCGGCAGTGCGGCAGCACGCGGCGCAGGGGCACGACGACATGGCGTGGCGAGATGGATCCGGCGGCCGCCTCGGGGAGGAACGGCTGATAGGTCATGTACGGGTCGGGGGTGACGACGGTGATCTCGGCGTCGCCGCGCCTCAGTTCCGCCCTGAGATGCCGCTGGAGACGCAGGGCCGTGTACATCCCGACGTAGCCGCCGCCGACAACGAGAATGCGCGCACGTTCCTTCACCATCCCATGACGCACCCGGCGCCTTCGTTTGTCCACAGCCTCGGCAATTTGTGTGACCGAAGGGCCGTCGGCGCGCCGCGTCGGGCGCGGTGCCGGAGTAGGGGAAGGTGTGCAGGTCAGTGCGTGTGTAGCGGGGGTCGCAAGCGGGCGCAACCGGGACGTATACGGCTCGTACTCCGATCGGGGGGCGCTCTGTGCGGAACCTGCCCCTTCTGAATTGACTCCCTCTCAACTATGTTCGTGTGTCGACGGGGTGTAGGGGGATGCGCTCCTCGGGTCCGCTGCGGGCGGATCCGGGTTCGGGGTCTCTTCCGCGCGCTCCGGCATCCAAATGGCGGGGAGAGTCTCCGGGGGGAGACGTCATTACCGGGGGATTTCGTATGCACATTCAGGATTCTCATTGGGCTTCCGCGTCGGCCGTCGCCGCCGGCGGGGCGGTGGGCAACGGACGCGGGGAGGGCCCGCGCTCGACGCCGCTGCGAGTGGACGCCCAGCGCAACCTCGAGCACGTGCTGCGTGCCGCGCGCGAGGTGTTCGGCGAGCTCGGGTACGGCGCGCCCATGGAGGACGTGGCGCGGCGGGCCCGGGTCGGTGTCGGCACGGTGTACCGGCGCTTCCCGAGCAAGGACGTGCTGGTGCGCCGGATAGCCGAGGAGGAGACCTCCCGGCTGACCGACCAGGCGCGCGCGGCACTGGGCCAGGAGGACGAGCCGTGGTCGGCGCTGTCGCGCTTCCTGCGGACGTCGGTCGCCTCCGGCGCCGGGCGGCTGCTGCCGCCGCAGGTGCTGCGGGTCGGCGTGGCCGACGACGGGGACCCGCTCGACGAGGCGCGGGTGCCGCAGCAGCGCAGCCAGCCCCAGCCGGTCTCGGGGGAGCTGCGGCTGGTGCAGGACGACCCGGCCGACGACGCGGGCGCCGCCGCGCTGCTGGAGGTGGTGGGTCAGCTCGTGGACCGGGCGCGTGCGGCCGGTGAGCTGCGGCCGGACGTATCGGTGTCGGACGTGCTGCTGGTGATCGCCACGGCGGCGCCCTCGCTGCCCGACGCGGCGCAGCAGGCGGCTGCCTCGGCGCGGCTGCTGGACATCCTGCTGGAGGGCCTGCGCTCGCGGCCCGCGTGAGCGCGGTGAGCTCGTCTGCCGAGTGATGATCGAGTGATCGTCGACTGCTGATCGAGTGCTGATCGAGTGATGGTGACGGCGGCGGGGATGTCCGGGGCGCTCTCGGCTCCCGCCGTCGCCATGGGGCGGCGCTGCCGTCGCCAAGGGCGGTGCCGTCGCGGCTACGGGCGGTGCCGCCTTCGCCGTGGGGCGGTGCCGCCGTCGCCCTGGGCGGTGCCGGAAAATGTCCGGTGCCGCCTTGAACTCGGCCGCGTCACCTGTCGGTTGCTTCTCCCCCGAATGAGTGAACGCCAGTACTCCTCGCCGCTCGATCCCCTCGGACGAGTGGCTGATCCGCTCTTGCGGGTCTCCTGCCGAAATCGCCTGTGGCAGTCTGGCCCGGTGGTCGGGACTGGTTGGGCTGGCGGCGGAGGCTTTCCGCGATGAGTGTTGACGGGCGGGACGAGTCGCTCGGTGAGGGTGACGCGGAGGCCGGTGACCGCACCTCGCCGCAGGTGCCGAACCAGGGCGGCCGCGCCGGAGTACCGGCTGGTGGAGAGCCGGTGAGCGGAGAGCCGGTGGGCGGAGAGCCGGTGGGCGGAGAGCCGGTGGGCGGAGAGCCGGTGGGCGGAGAGCCGGTGGTCGGGGGGCCGGTGGTCGGGGGGCCTGCGGCGGAGCGGGATCTTCCCGCCGAGGGTGAGCCTTCTGCGGCCGACAGCGTGCCGACCCAGGGGGGTGTCCCGTCTCAGGGGGGCGTTCCGACTCAAGGCGGCGTTCCGACTCAAGGGGGCATCGCCGCTTCCGGCGGTGTCCTTGGTCAGGGCAGTGTCCCCGCTCAGGGTGGTGTGCCTGCCGACGATGGCGTCCTCGTCGAGGGAAGCGTTCCTGCACAGGGTGGCGTTCCGGGACAGGGCGGCGTTCCGGGACAGGGCGGCGTTCCCGCTGAGGGAAGCGTTCCTGCACAGTGGGACCGGCGGGAGGACGGGTGGCGCGAGGACAGTGTGCTGCCGCCGCCCATCGAGCTGCCGCCGTCCGACGCCGAGCTGATCGGGCGGATGCGCTCGGGCGACGACTCGGCCTACGAGGAGCTGTACCGCCGCCACGCCGACGCCGTACGCCGCTACGCCCGCACCTGCTGCCGTGACGCCCACACCGCCGACGACCTCACCGCCGAGGTCTTCGCCCGCATGCTCCAGGCGGTGCGTGGCGGTTCGGGCCCGGAGCACGCGGTGCGCGCCTATCTGCTCACCAGCGTCCGGCGCGTCGCCGCGAACTGGACGAATTCCGCGAAGCGGGAGCAACTGGTCGACGACTTCGCGGTGTTCGCCACCCAGGCGGCGCGGGTCTCGGAGACCTCGGACACGGACACCCTCGAACTGCATCTCGGCGCGGATGTGCTCGCGATGCACGAGGCCGAGCAGTCCATGGCCATGCGGGCCTTCCGGTCGCTGCCCGAGCGCTGGCAGGCCGTGCTGTGGCACACCGAGGTCGAGGACGAGTCGCCCAGTGCCGTCGCCACGCTCTTCGGGCTCGACGCCAACGGCACGCGCGTGCTGGCCAGCCGGGCCCGCGAGGGGCTGAAGCAGGCCTACCTCCAGGCCCATGTCAGCGCCTCGCTCGCCGGTGACGAGGAGTGCGCCCGCTACGCCGACCAGCTCGGCACGTACGCCCGCCGCAAGCTGCGCACCCGTGCCGAGCGGGGGCTGCGCAAGCACCTGGAGGAGTGCGCCCAGTGCCGGCTGGCGGCAAGCCAGATCGAAGAGGTCGCCAGCAGCATCCCCGCCGTCGTGCCGGTCGCCGTCATCGGCTGGTTCGGTGCCGCCGGGTACGCCAAGGCCGCCGCGCTCATCGCCGGCGGGACCGGCGCGGGGGCCGCGGGAGCGGCGGGCGCCGCCGCCGCGGCGAGCGGCTCGTCGGGGTCCAGCGCGGGCGGCGGCGCGGCCGCCTCCGAGGGGCTCGGCGCGCCGGTGAAAGCCGGTATCGCCGCCGGTGTGGTCGCCGTGGCCGCCGCCGCGATCGCGCTCGCCCTGGTCGGCGACACGACCCCGAAGGAACCGGTGGCCAAGCCGCCCGCCTCCACGCCGGTCATGGAGCCGGAGCCGCCCGTTCCGACGCCCGCACCGTCGCGGAAGCCGGCCCCGCGGCCCGTGGTCGCCGCCCCCGCGCCGGCCCCGGCCCCGACACCCACGCCGACACCCACCCCGACTCCCACGCCCGCCCCGACTCCCAGCCCGACGCCCACACCCACACCCACGCCGTCGCCGTCGCCGACGCCCTCTCCCACGCCCACCCCGACTCCGACGCCCACTCCCCCGCCGCCACCGGCCGTCTACCAGTGGAGCGAGCTGGCCTACGACGTCGCCGGCGACGGGACCGCGCCGGAGATGCGGCTCGGCGAGAGCAGCTGGGTGTGGCAGCGCCAGGGCCTGTCGATCAGCGAGCAGACCTACACGCACGGCGTGACGGTCAACGGCCAGTCCTCCGTCATCATCGACCTCAACCGCGAGTGCACGGCCTACGACGCCGTCGTCGGGGTCGACGACATGACGATGAAGCTCGGCCATGTGTACTTCTCCGTCTTCGCCGACGGCGTCCCGCTGTGGAAGTCCGACCGGATCAAGGGCGGCGACCCGGCGGTGCCCGTGCATGTGAACCTCACCGGCCACAGGACCGTCCGGCTGGTCGTCGAACCCCACAGCCACTTCGACCACCTGGCCATGGCCGACTGGGCGCAGTCGCGGTTCACCTGTTCCTAGTCGCCGGGCCCTTGGCCGTTGCCGGTCCCCACTCGGTCGCTGTCGGTCCCCACTCGGTCGCTGCCGCTCTGCCGCCGGCTGCCGCTCGCGGGCGGGGTCAGCTCGTCCAGGACGTCGGCCAGGGTCAGCTGTCGTCCCTCGGCGGTCTCCCGCTCCAGGCGCTCGGCGCCCAGCGCCTCACGGGCGGCCGCCAGGGTGCGCTCGGCGTGGGCCGCCTCCGGCATGGGACTCGGCCGGCCGTCCCGCAGCCGGTCCGCCGCCGCCAGGAAACGCGCCGCGCGCGGGTGGTCCCCGAGCCTGCCCAGCAGCACCGCCAGTGACTCCGTCAGACCCGCCGTGACCAGGTCCGCGCAGTGGTCGGCCACCGCCCTGCGCAGGGTCTCCACCAGCAGCGGAAGCCCGTGCTCGGGCCCCCGCTCCGCGGCGACGACGAACGCGTCGAGGGCGTCCAGCGCGGCGGTGAACTGCGGCGGCAGAGGGCTGCGCGCAGCCGCCGAGCGAGCCGCCTCGCCCCACTCGCGTGCGCCTGCGATGTCCTCGTCCTCCAGGTACATATAGGCCCGCAGCAGGTTCATGAACGCCCGGGACTCCGGCACCCCGTACCGGCCGGCCGCGTCGCTCGCCTCGTCCAGCGCGGCCAGGGCGGTGGGGCGGTCGCCCGAGCGATAGGCGATCTCGGCGAGACGGGCCACCAGGAACGGCGTCTCTCCGTACGCGCCGACCTCATGAGCGAGCCGCAGCGCCTCCCGGTACTCGCCCCCGGCCTCCTCGAAACGGCCGCGGGCCATCGCCGCCTCGCCCGCCGCGCTGCACACCTGCGCGCCCATCCAGCGGTCGCCGACCCGTCGGCTGAGCTCGCGCAGCTCGGCCAGGTCGTCGTCCACGCCGTGGAGGCCGCCGGCCGAGTCCACGGCCAGGTGCACCCGGAACATCAGGGTGGCCGCCAGCTCCCAGTCCCCGCCGTACCGCCTGCAGTTCGCGACCGCCGCGTCCAGAGCGGGCCTCGGGTCGAGCGTGCCGCGCAGGTGGAACACGGTCAGGGGCCAGATGATCCCCGGCATCCTGGCCGCCTCCGGCCCACCATGCTCGTAGCGCCGCCGCAGCCGCGCGAGGTACGCCCGGCGGCGCGGGTCCTGGGTGGCGTCCGGTGGCTCGGAGTCCGAGGTGAGGAAGAGGTGCAGCATCCTCAGGTCCATGCGGAGGCTGTGGAGGGGGCGGGGGGTCCCGTCGGTTGTGGGGGTGGTTTCGGGGTCGGGGGTGGTCTCGGGGTCGGGGGTGGTCTCGGGGTCGGGCGTGGTTTCGGTTTCGGGATGGGGGATGGCTTCGGGATGGGGGGTGGCTTCGGGATGGGGGATGGTTTCAGGGTTGCGGGTGGATCCGGGGGTCCGGGTCGTTTCGCTTGTGCTCGGCAACAGGATTCGGGTGATCCAGTCCGCGCCCTCCTTGCGGTAGTTGCGCAGCCACCAGAACCAGCCCATGGCCAGCGCGATCGCTCCCGCCTCGGCCTCCTCGCCCGCCGTGAGGGCGCTGGTCAGTGCCGCCCTGATGTTGTCCAGCTCGTCCTCCAGGCGGGCGATCCAGGGCAGTTGCTCCCTGGAGCGCAGCTTGGGCTCGGCCTCCTCCACCAAAGAGCGCACCCACGCGCGGTGTCGTCGCTCTGTCTCGGCGCGCTGCTCGGGCTTCTCCGCCGCCCGCTCCACGGCATACTCGTGGATCGTCTCCAGCATGCGGTAGCGCATCCCCTGCGCGCCCTCAAGCTCGCACGGGGTCGCCACCACCAGGGACTTGTCGACCAGCGCGCCCAGCAGGTCCGCGGCCGGGCCGCCGCACACCGCCTCCGCCGCCGCCAGGTCCCAGCCGCCCGTGAAGACCGATGCCTCGCGCAGCATCGTCCGCTCCGGCTCCTCCAGCAGGTCCCACGACCAGTCGACAACCGCGCGCAGCGTCTGCTGGCGGGGCAGGACCGTGCGACTTCCGGAGGTCAGCAGCCTGAACCGGTCGTCCAGCCGCTCGGCGATCTGCCGAGGTGTGAGCAGCCGCAGCCGCGCCGCGGCCAGCTCGATCGCCAGCGGAAGGCCGTCCAGGCGGCGGCAGATCTCCCCTACGGCCTCCTTGTCGCGCAGCACCTCCGCGGCGTCGGGCCGTACCGCCGCGGCGCGCTCCGCGAACAGCCGGTGCGCCTGGTCGGGGAGCAGCGGCTCGACCGGGCGCACCGACTCGCCCGGCACGCCCAGGGGTTCACGGCTGGTGGCGAGGATCGTGAGCCCCGGGCAGTGGGTGAGCAGGGTCTCGGCGAGGTCCGCCGCCGCGCCGATGACATGTTCGCAGTTGTCAAGGATCAGGAGCTCGCTACGGGTTGCGCAGTGCTCGATGAGGAGGGTGACCGGGTCCTCCTGCGGGGTGGCCAGGTCGTTGGTCAGCAGCACGGTCTCGCGCAGACCGAGCGCGCTGACCACCGCGCCTGGTACCGCCTCCGGCCGGTCGAGCGGGGCCAGCTCGACCAGCCAGGCCTGTGGGAGCCCGGCGGCGGCTTCCTCGGCGAGGCGGGTCTTGCCGGAGCCGCCCGGTCCGGTGAGCGTGACCAGTCGGGCCCTGTGCAATTCGGAACGAACCGCTTCGATCTCGAGTTCCCGGCCCACGAAAGAGGTAAGGCGCGGACGGAGGTTGCCGTTCCGTTCAGGGCGTCTCGGGGGGAGCGGCGGAGAGTCGGTTTGGGGTGCGGGGGCTATGGGCGGGGGTTCGGTGTGCGGCGGTTCGGTGTGCAGGGGTTCGGTGTGCGGCGGTTCGGTGTGCAGGGGCGCGGTGTGCAGGAGCTCCGCGTGCAGGGCTCGGAGTTGGGGGCCCGGGTCCGTGCCGAGGGCGTCCGCCAGGGCTGTGCGGGCCGTCTCGTAGGCGTTCAGGGCGTCTGCCGTGCGGCCCGTGTCGCGGAGGGCTCGGATGAGGAGGGCGTGCAGCGGTTCGTCGTACGGGTGTGTCTTGGTGAGCTCCTGTAGTTCCGGTACGACGTCCTGGGCTTTTCCGAGGCGTAGGTGGGCCTCTATGCGGCTGCGGGTCGCCTCCAGGCGGAGGGCCTCCGGGCGGGTGGCGGCGGTGGTGCGGTCGGGGAGGTCGGCGAGGGCGGGGCCGCGCCAGAGGGTGAGGGCGGTGGTGAGGTGATGGGCGGCGGTGTGGGGGTCGTCGTGGGCGAGGGCGGTGGTGCCGGTGCGGACGAGGTGCTCGAAGTGGTGGAGGTCGATGTCGTGAGGGTGTGCGGCGAGTTGGTAGCCGCCCGGGGCGGAGACGATGGCCTCTCGGCCGAGGGTGCGGCGTAGGCGGCCGACGAGGGCCTGGAGCGCGGCGGGGGCGTCCCGGGGTGGGTCGTCCGGCCAGACCTCGTCGATCAGGGTGTCGGTGGGCGTGATGCGGCCGGGGCGGAGGGCCAGGGCCGTGAGAAGCGCGCGTAGGCGGGGGCCGCCCATGGGGAGGGGGTTGCCGTTGTCGTCGTCTGCCTCGGTGATGCCCAGGATTCTGTACCGCACCGGGCCATTGTGGCCGGGGCGTGCCTGCGGCGGCCTGCGCGGGCTCGGTGGGGCTTGATGTAGCGCATCCGGTGTGGTGGGTGGGTCGGGGCGGGCCCGGCCGGATGGGCGGCCTTCTAGGGGCGCGGGGAACTGCGCGATCAACCACGGACGGCCCGCACCCGCGCACAGCGGAACGAACCCGGCCGGGATGGCGGTCTTTCAGGGGCGCGGGGAACTGCGCGACCAGCCACCGACAGCCCGCAGTCGCGTACGGCGGTGAAGACCCGGGTGGGCCGGAGCGCAGGCCACGCGCGCCGGGGGGGCGGCCCAGCTCAGGCGCGCCGTACCGCGGCCCCCGCCCCCAGCGCGCCCCGTTGGGGGGTGATGCCCGCCGGTACGGCGCGCGCACGCGCGGGCGTGCCGGTCCAGCAGGTGCCGCGGCGGGCGAGGAGGCGCTGGAGCCAGAGTTCGAGGGAGACGAGGTGGGCGAGGCCGTCCAGGGGGAGGGGTTCACCGGCGGCGGCCGAGCGCAGCGCCTTGCGGACGACTCGGGCCTCGACCAGGCCGGCCTGGGCCAGGAGGGGCGTGTCGAAGAGGGCGATGAGGGAGTCGGCGGCCACGCGCAGGCCGGTGCGGGCGGCTGCCGCGGCCGGGGCGTTGGTGGAGGCGCCCCAGCCGGGAGGGACGTCGGGGACGCCGGCGCCCTTGAGGACGGCGCTGAGGATGGCGGCGCGGGCGCCCGGCTGGACGCGCAGCGCCTCGGGGAGGTCGCGGCAGGCGCGGACGACCTGATTGTCGAGGAACGGGGCGTGCAGGCGCTGGAAGCGGATCTCCGCGGCCTGTTCGAGGACGCGGATGTCGGCCGCCGCGCGGGCGAGGGCGGCACGCGCGCGGTGGTCTCCGGGGCGCTGGCCGGGGCCCGCGGCGGAGCGGTGGGTGGCGGACTGCAAACGAATCGATACTTCCGCCAGGGCCTCCCCCGTGAGCCAGCGGGCCGCCGGGCCGGGGCACGCCCAGGCCAGGGCGGCCAGGGAGGCGCCCACCGCGCTGCCGGGGTCGTCGAAGCGGCGGTCGAGGAGGCGGGCGGCGAGGGTCTCCACGCCGGTGCTGTAGGCGGTGCGGGCGAGGCGGCGGGCGGCGCCGTACACGCGCGCGGGGACCATGACGGAGCCGTCGGCCCTGGCGAGGGCGGCGACGGGCCGGACCAGGTGCCTTCTCTTGCGGTCCATCAGGAGGTCGGCGAGGCGGGCCGGGTGGGCGTCCAGGACCTGGCGGGCGCCGTAGCCGGTGAAGTGGTCGGCGCTGCCCGCGGAGAGGCGGGCCCGGTGGCGGGCGGCCGTGACCAGGGCGGGGCTCGGCTCGTCGGTCAGGGGGCCGTCCAGGTCGGCGTAGGGGAGCGTGTCCTCGCCTCCCGTGACCACCACGTGGTGCAGGCGGGGGTTGGCCGCCAGGGCGCCCGCGCGTTCCAGCTCGGCCTCGCGGCCGGCGGTCGCCAGGTCGTTGAAGGTGACCGCGAGGAGGCGTTCGCCCGCGCCTGTGCCGTGGCCCAGGACGGTGCCGGGCATGCCGGGCAGGCC
Organism: Streptomyces sp. NPDC053367; assembly: GCF_044545925.1. Lineage (NCBI taxonomy): Bacteria > Bacillati > Actinomycetota > Actinomycetes > Kitasatosporales > Streptomycetaceae > Streptomyces > Streptomyces sp. NPDC053367. Next base: position 14,612 of record NZ_JBITYN010000003.1, read on the forward strand.
GGCCGCGAGGAGGGCGAGGGTGCTGGAGGCGGGGCCGCCGGAGAGGTCGGCGCCGATGCCGGGGACGGGCATCCCGCGCGCGGCGCGTCGTTCGGCGGGGCCCATGCCGGGGACCGGGCCGGGGTCGATGCCCGTGCCGGGGACGTGGCGGGGTGCGGCCAGCCGGGTGCGTACGGCCTCGATGAGGGCGTCGCGTACGGCGTCGACGGCGCTGTCGGGGTCGGCGGGGGGCGCGGCCACGGCGAGGGAGGCGAAGGGCTCGTAGCCGGCGACCTCGCGTGCGCCGGTGCGCAGGATCAGCGCGTGCCCCGGCGGGACGCGCCGTACGCCGTCGTAGGGGGTGGAGTCGTAGAGGGCGGCGGGGACGTCCGGGGCGGCCAGGAGGGCGGCCAGGTGGCCGAAGTCGAGGTTGGCCTCGACGAGGTCGGCGAGGGGCAGGGCGGCGGTGGCGTAGGCGGTGCCGTCGGCCCAGGGGGCGTAGAAGACGGGGCGGGCGCCCGCCAGGTCGCCGCAGACGGTGATGCGGCGGCCGACCTGGACGACGGCCGTGTAGCTGCCGGGCCAGGCCGTCAGATGGCGCAGGGCGCCCCCGCGCGCGGTGAACAGGCCGAGCCGCAGTTCCTCGTCGCTGGCGCCGCAGGTGCCGAGGACGGCGATGCGGTTCTGTTCGTCGGCCCTGACGACCCTGATCTCGTCGGGGCGCCAGTCGCCGACGGCCCACAGCGGGTCGGGGTCGCCCCACAACAGGTGGGAGCCGACGGGATGGAGGGTCTCGCCGTCGTATCCGGTGGCTCCCGCCGAGCCGGGCCGGGCGGCTCGCGCGGCGGCGCTGCTCCATCCCACCAACCACCGCATGGACGCCTCCACAGGCTGTGGACAACCAGTGCACCGTACGAATCGGTTCACCATGCTGCCACGAAGAACGCGTCCCAGCGGCTCGGCGGAGCCGCTTGCGCCACAGTTGAACGGCGGCGGTGTGCGGGGGGTTCGACGGGCCGGCGGCCGCCGGGCACGGGGCGCGTGCGACGCGAATGCGCCCCCTGAGTGCTCCCCCGAAACCCCTTGCGCGCCCTCAACTCCCGTGGTGAGAGCGATGTTCCCCCCGCTCGACGGGGTCGATTTTCAGCCAAAAAACGGCGCAGCCGCGGGTGTTGATCCGCTGGCGTGCACGCTCCGTACAGGCTCTGCGCACCGCCCGGTGCGCGCAGCCCGGGAGGCGGAGTGCGCCCCCCGGACCGGTCCGCCGCCCGCGGGGATGAAGGCGGCGGTGTCCCCCAGCCCACTGGATCCAGTACAGCGGGCCGACCCACGCAGAAGCCATGGAATCGCTCCCCCGATGGCCGGAGAAGAGCGCACGCACGGGCGCACGGCCACACGTCGGGGGCACGCCGCAACGCACCGTGCCCGGGCCGTACTTCAGTACGGACCACAATCCCGCCATCCGGAACAATGCCCCTTAACGCTTGGGATGCGGCGAACTACGCTGGGTTTACGAATGCCGCATGGTTATGCCAGCGCGGCAGCCGTCTGTGTCGAGGGGTGGCGCATGTCCAGGGAGCAACGCGGGCCGAACGAAAAACTCGGCGCCGTTCTCGCCCTCGCGGGAATCAGCAACGCAGGCCTCGCACGCCGCGTCAACGACCTTGGCGCGCAACGGGGTTTGACGCTTCGCTACGACAAGACGTCGGTGGCGCGCTGGGTGTCGAAGGGCATGGTGCCGCAGGGCGCGGCGCCGCATCTGATCGCGGCCGCGATCGGCCAGAAGCTCGGCCGGCCGGTGCCGCTGCACGAGATCGGCCTCGCGGACGCCGACCCGGCGCCGGAGGTGGGGCTCGCCTTCCCCCGGGACGTCGGCCAGGCGGTGAAATCGGCCACCGAGCTCTACCGGCTGGATCTCGCCGGACGCCGTGCCGGCTCCGGTGGCATCTGGCAGTCGCTGGCCGGATCCTTCGCCGTCACGGCGTACGCGACGCCCGCCTCACGCTGGCTGATAACCCCGGCCGACAGCTCGGTCGCGCGCGAGCCGAGCCACGCGGAGGGCAACGGCTCACCGCTCAAAGTCGGCCACAGTGATGTGCAGAAGCTGCGGGAGGCCGCCGAGGACGCCCGGCGCTGGGACTCCAAGTACGGCGGCGGCGACTGGCGCTCCTCCATGGTCCCGGAGTGTTTACGGGTGGAGGCGGCCCCGCTCCTGCTGGGCTCCTACTCCGACGACGTCGGGCGCGCCCTGTTCGGCGCGAGCGCCGAGCTCACCCGGCTCGCGGGCTGGATGGCCTTCGACACCGGCCAGCAGGAGGCCGCCCAGCGCTACTACATCCAGGCCCTGCGCCTGGCCCGCGCGGCCGCTGACGTCCCCCTCGGAGGCTATGTGCTGGCCTCCATGTCCCTGCAGGCCACCTACCGCGGCTTCGGCGACGAGGGCGTCGACCTCGCGCAGGCCGCCCTGGAGCGCAACCGGGGCCTGGCCACCGCGCGCACGATGAGCTTCTTCCGCCTCGTCGAGGCACGCGCGCACGCGCGCGCCGGAGACGCGCAGGCGGCCGGCGCCGCACTGAAGGCCGCCGAGAGCTGGCTGGAACGGGCCCGTCCCGGCGACAGCGACCCGAGCTGGCTGGGTTTCTACTCCTACGACCGCTTCGCCGCGGACGCGGCCGAGTGCTACCGCGACCTGAAGGCGCCCCGGCAGGTGCGGCGCTTCACCGAGTACGCCCTGTCGAAGCCGACCGAGGAGTTCGTACGGTCGCACGGGCTGCGGCTCGTCGTCTCGGCCGTCGCCGAGCTGGAGTCCGGCAACCTCGACGCCGCGTGCGAGCAGGGGGTGCGGGCGGTGGAGGTGGCCGGGCGTATCTCGTCCGCCCGGACCACGGAGTACGTCAAGGACCTGCTGCACCGGCTGGAGCCGTACGGGGACGAGCCCCGGGTGGTGGAGCTGCGGGAGAGGGCCCGGCCCCTGCTGATGGCCCCGGCGTAGGGACGGCTTCGGTCGCGCCCGGGCCGAGGGGCCGGGGCGGTCCGCCGCGCCCGCGCCGAGCGCCGGGGCGCTTTCCCCCGCGCCAACGCGGCGGGGCCGCCGGTGGGCACGGCCGCGCGCCCCTTCGGGGACATGCGTTTGAAGGCGTTGTCAGTGGCGCAGTGCACTATCGATGCGGGAGGTGGTGCAGGTGCGATCCGGGTTCGCGTACGACTGCGACGTGCTGGTGATCGGCGGGGGGATCGTCGGGTTGTCGACGGCGTACGCGATCACGCGGGCAGCGCCCGGCACACGGGTGACGGTGCTGGAGAAGGAATCGGGCCCCGCCCGGCACCAGACCGGGCGCAACAGCGGCGTCATCCACAGCGGGATCTACTACCGCCCGGGCTCGCTCAAGGCGCGCTACGCGGTGCGGGGCGCCGCCGAGATGGTGAAGTTCTGCGCCGAGTACGGCATCGACCACGCCGTCACCGGCAAGCTGATCGTCGCCACCGAGCGCGAGGAGCTGCCCCGGCTGCACGCGCTGGTCCAGCGCGGCCGGGAGAACGGCATTCCGGTACGGGAGCTGGGATCGCCCCAGATCACGGAGTACGAGCCCGAGGTGCGCGGCCTCGCGGCGATACACGTCGGCAGCACGGGCGTGTGCGACTTCGTCGGGGTCGCCCGGCAGCTGGCCGATGCCTCCGGCGCCGAGATCCGCTACGGCGCGCAGGTCGTCCAGGTGGACCGCCGGCCCGCGCTCGGCGTGGCCGTGCGCACCGCGCGCGGGGACGTCGTCCGCGGCCGGGTCCTGGTGAACTGCGCCGGGCTGCGCTGCGACGAGATCGCCCGGACGACCGGCGACGAGCCGGACATGCGGATCGTGCCGTTCCGCGGCGAGTACTACGAGCTGGCGCGGCCCGAGCTGGTGCGGGGCCTGGTCTACCCGGTGCCGGACCCGGCGTTCCCGTTCCTCGGCGTCCATCTCACCCGCGGTTTCGACGGCGGTGTCCACATCGGGCCCAACGCCGTACCCGCCCTGGCCCGCGAGGGCTACGACTGGAGGACCGTCCGGCCGCGTGAGCTGGGCGCCACCCTCGCCTGGCCCGGCTCCTGGCGCATAGCGCGCCGCCACTGGCGCTACGGCGCCGGCGAGCTCCACCGCTCCCTGTCCAAGGCCGCCTTCACCGAGGCGGTCCGCAGACTGCTGCCGGCCGTCACCGAGGAGGACCTCCTCCCCACCCCGGCCGGCGTCCGCGCCCAGGCCGTCCTGCGCGACGGCACCCTGGTCGACGACTTCCTGATCAAGGAAGGAGCCAGAGCGGTCCACGTCCTGAACGCCCCGTCCCCGGCGGCCACGGCGTCCCTGCCGATCGGCAGGGAGGTGGCCCGCCTGGCGCTGCGAGCGCTGGGCACCGGGTGACGTCCCGCCGCGCTCCTCGACCGCCGCACGTAAAATCGAGCCACTGTGTCTGACACCCCCAACACCCCCGAAGCCCCCGGCCGCACCCGCCCCAAGGGCGTGCCCCGTTTCCCGGACGGCCCGCAGCCCGACCCCGCCGGATCCCACTTCGAGCGGAGGATCCGCAGCTTCCAGCCCCGCCGCAGCCGCGTCACCGCCGGCCAGGCCGACGCCCTGGCCCGTCTGTGGCCCAAGTGGGGCCTGGACATCGACGGCCACAAGATCCCCGACCTGGGCGAGCTGTTCGGCAACGACCACCCCGTCGTGCTGGAGATCGGCTTCGGCATGGGCGAGGCCACCGCCCAGATGGCCGCCGCCGACCCGGACACCAACATCCTCGCGGTGGACGTCCACACACCCGGCCAGGGCAACCTCCTGGGCCTGGCCGACCGAGGCGGCCTCACCAACATCCGGGTCGCCAACGGCGACGCGATCATCCTGCTGCGCGAGATGCTCGGCCCGGACTCCCTCGACGGCCTGCGCGTCTACTTCCCGGACCCCTGGCCGAAGAAGCGCCACCACAAGCGGCGTCTGATCCAGCCCGAGTTCCTGAGCCTGGCCGCCACCCGCCTCAGGCCGGGCGCGCTGGTGCACTGCGCGACGGACTGGGAACCGTACGCGGAGCAGATGCTGGAGGTGCTCACCGCGCACCCCGACTTCGAGAACACCCAGCCCGGCGGCGGCTTCGCGCCACGCCCCGGCTTCCGGCCGCTGACCCGTTTCGAGGGCCAGGGACTGGACAAGGGACATGTGGTGAACGACCTGCTCTTCCGTCGCGTACAGCACACAGCCGAACCCCAACCCCCCACCGGCGCCTGAGCCCGCTCACCCGCCTGCGGCCGGCGCCCCTGTCTCGTTAGGGTCGATGTCGTGGCCACCTGTCCCCCGTATCCGGCTCACCCGGCGTATCCGCCCCGTCCCCCGGGCCCGGCCGGCGGCCCACGGCACCCGCACTGGTGGCAACGCGGCTGGGTGCGCTACGGCGCGCTGATCACCCTGCTGGCGCTGTCCGGGCTCGTCATCCTGGCTCTGGTGCGCGAGCAGACCGGCACGGACGGCTTCCTGGTGGGTCTGGGGCTCGCGGTGCTGCCCGTCCCCCTGCTCATAGCCGTCTTCCGCTGGCTGGACCGGGTGGAGCCGGGCCCCTGGCGCAATCTGCTGTTCTGCTTCGCCTGGGGGGCCTGCGCGGCGGCACTGATCGCGATCGTGGCGAACAGCTTCGCGACGCGCTGGATAGCGACGGCGACGGCCGACCCGTCCAGCGCCGACACCCTGGGCGCCACGGTGATAGCGCCGGTCGTGGAGGAGTCCGCGAAGGCCGCCGCGATCCTGCTGCTGTTCCTGTTCCGCAGAGCGGACTTCACGGGAATCGTCGACGGCGTCGTCATCGCCGGTGTCACCGCGACCGGCTTCGCGTTCACGGAGAACATCCTCTACCTGGGCAACGCCTTCGGCACCGACCAGCTCACCGGTGACACCGGCATCGCGTCGGTCACCGCCGCGACCTTCTTCGTCCGCGTGATCATGTCGCCGTTCGCGCACCCGCTGTTCACCGTCCTGACCGGCATCGGCTTCGGCATCGCCGCCCTCGCCGGCGAACGCCGGACCCTGCGCCGCACGGCGCTGCCCCTCTCGGGCCTCCTCCTGGCGATGGGCATGCACGCGCTGTGGAACGGCTCGGCGACCTTCGGCGACTACGGGTTCTTCGCGGTGTACGGGGTCTTCATGGTGCCCGCGTTCGGGCTGCTGACCTGGCTGGTGATCTGGACCCGGCAGCGCGAGCTGCGCACGGTCCGCGAGGAACTCCCGCCGTACGTCGTGGCGGGCTGGCTGACCCCGGCGGAGCCGTACGCGCTCGGCTCGATGCGCGCCCGCCGGCTGGCCCGCGAGTACGCCGGCCATCACCTGGGCAGGCAGGCGAAGCGAGCCGTGGCGCAGTACGAGGCGTACGCCACGTCCCTGGCCTTCCTGCGCCACCGCGCACGCCGCGGCGGAGCCGGCGCCGACTTCGCCGTACGGGAGCGGGAACTGCTGGGCGAGCTGTGGAGCCGGCACGAGGTCGCCCGCCCGGCCCTGCAGTACGCGGCACGCGCCACGGCACCCGTCCCGGCGTACCACGGGTACGGCTACGGGGGCCGGCCCCATCCGGCCCAGCCGCTGCACCCGGCCCACCCGCAGTACCCCGCGTACAACCCGTACCGCTCCTGGAGCGGGGCCGCGCACGACGAAACCGGCAGCCCTGACGTCGGGGGGTTGCCGTCAGGACCGCCGGGGTTTCAGTGAAGCCGTCGCGCCGGCCGCAGGGGCGTCAGGGGTTCAGGCCCCGGTCGCGCAGCCAGGCCATGGGGTCCACGCCGGCCCCGTCGATGTGGACCTCGAGGTGCAGGTGCGGTCCGGTGACGTTGCCGGTGGCGCCGACCCGTCCGATGACGTCGCCGGTGTTGACCTGCTGGCCGACGCTGACGTTGATCGAGGACTGGTGGGCGTAGCGGATCTCGGTGCCGTCCTCGAGGGTGAGCACGGTGCTGTAGCCGTACGACCCGCTCCAGCCGGCCTCGGTGATCGTGCCGGTGTGGACGGCCTTGATCGGCGTGCCGGTGGGCGCGGCGAAGTCGAGGCCGGTGTGGTAGCCGGAGGACCACATGGAGCCGGCCTGGCCGTAGGTGGAGGTGATCGTGTACGAGGAGGTCGGCAGCGTGTACTGGCGGGCCAGCTCGGCGAGGCGCTCGGCCTCGGCCTTCTTGCGGGCCTCTTCCTCCGCGGCGGCCTTCGCGGCGGCGGCCTTGGCCTCCGCCTCCTTCTCGGCCTGGGCGGCGGCCTCGGCCGCGGCCTTCTCGGCGGCTGCCTGAGCCGCGGCCTGGGCGGCCTCCGCGGCCTTGGTGTCGGCCTGGTCCTGCTGCTGGGCGGCCTGGGCCATGATCCGGGCGCGCAGTGCCTCGCCGGCGTCGGCGGTGCCCTCGGTGGCGGTGTCGGCGGTGTCGGTGCCGAGGCTGCTGAGCGGGGCGACGGCCTCGGTGGTCTCCTCGGCGGGCGCGTCGCCGTCGGAGATGAGGGAGCCGATGGAGGGCAGGTCGGGCATGGAGATGGCGACCGGCGGCTTGCCGGACTGGGCGCTGGCCATGCCGCCGGCGCCCACGGCGGCTATGACGCCGACGCCGAGGACGGTGGAGCTGCGGGCGAGTCCGCCGCGCTGCTTGGCGACGCGGTGGCGGCCGCGGACGGGGCGGACGGAGTCCGCGGTGGGGTTCCACTCCTCCCACGGTCCCTCGTCGGTGGGGTGGCCGCCGTAGACGAACGTTTCCTCGGTCTCGGCGGTGCGCTGGCCCGGCACGAACGGGACGTGCGGGGCAGGGCGGTTGGACGCCACGTGGGCGTGCTCCTTTCCTTCCTTCTCGCCTACCGGGTTAGCTGACGGGTTCGGAGCAGGAAGGTCTCCTACGCGCGTATATGCGACCGTGTGTCCACGGCGAAATACGCCCGATTCACCCCAAGTTGGTGGTTCCCCGGTTCCCTGACGGGATTCGGCGCGTGCGCACGGAGCCGTCTCTTGTGACGGCTGGGACGACCGCGCTGCGTTATCGGACGTTAATAGAACCGGGGCCGCAATTCCAAGCCGTTCGGCTTGATCATTAAACTTCCCGGCCGGGACGTACGGCCCACGGACGGCGAAAAACGGGCGAGTTGACCCCGGCTCAGCACCGTACGAGTTTTTGATGGTGACTCAGATGTTATGCGCAGGGCGCTCGTCCGGTCACAGCACGTCACTTCGGGGCCGGGCGCCGTACGGCGAGCAGCGCCATGTCGTCGGTGAGGGCGCCGCCCGTGTGCCGGCGGACCTCCTCCGCGAGGGTGCGCAGCAGATGGCCGGGGCCACGGAAGGTGCGTCCGGCGAGCCGCGCCTCGGGGTCGTAGAACCTCCCGCGGGCGTCGCGCGCCTCGGACAGGCCGTCGGTGTGGAGCAGCAGGGTGGCTCCGGCGGGGAAGGGGTGCTCCTCGGCGTGGTCCGGCCGGCCGCCGAGCTCGCTCATCCCGAGCGGCAGCGCGGTCCGGCGGGCGGCGAGGGCGTCCAGCGTGCCGTTGACGTGCAGCACCAGCGGGGCGGGGTGGCCGCGGTTGACGAGGCGTACGACACCGTCGCCGTGCGGGAGTTCGGCGAGCACGGCCGTGGTGAACCCCTCGTGGGCGTCCGGCCCTTCGCGCCGTGCGCCCTCCCGGTCCAGGGCGCGGTCCAGCCGCCGGGCGACCGCCTCCAGGGTGGCCTCCTGCTCGGCCGCCTCCCGGAACGCCCCGATGACGACGGCGACCGCGGACACCGCGCCCATGCCCTTGCCGCGGACGTCCCCGACGATGAGCCGCACCCCGTGGGGGCTGTCCTGCACCGCGTACAGGTCGCCGCCGATGAAGGCGTCCGCCTGCGCCGCCTCGTAGCGCGCGGCGATCTCGAACTCGCCGATCCGCTCGGCCGGTTCGGGCAGGACGGCCCGCTGGGCGGCCTCGGCGATCGCCCGCGCGGAGGCGAGCCGCTCGTCGCTGCGGCGCACCAGGACGTTGATGACGACGGCCAGGGCCGACACCGTCACCACGGTGACCAGCTCGGTGACCGAATCGACGTCCAGGACGATCCCCATCAGCAGGTGCACGCCCAGGACGACGACGATCGCGGCGGCCCCGGTGAGCAGCGTGCCGCGCCGGGAGTAGAGCGGGGCGGCGACGAGGGGGGCCGCGGTGAAGAAGGGGACCGCGGCGTACGCGGCCGGGGTGAGCCAGTCGTAGGCGGCGCCGCCGGCGATGAGCAGGGCGGGCAGGGCGCGGACGCAGGTGCGGATGAAGGTGAGCCGCCGCCCGTCGGGCCGCCGCCTGCGGCGCGGGCGCGGTGGCCGCGCGAGGTGCGCACCGGTCCGCTCGGCAGCCCCTCGGTGCGCGCTCGCGTCCCTCGGCTCGGGCCACAGCTCACCAGGCGGCACCACTCGTACTCCCGCAGAGCATGTCGTCGCGGGCCGCGCGTCGGGCCCCGTCCGTCCAGCCTTGCCGTGGCGGGCGCGGGGCGGCGAGCGGGGTGGTCCACCCGGGCGACAGCGTCTGCGGGAACGACTCAGGGCCGGTGTCCATCTGCATGGACACCGGCCCTGAGTCTTCAGTAGCGGGGACAGGATTTGAACCTGCGACCTCTGGGTTATGAGCCCAGCGAGCTACCGAGCTGCTCCACCCCGCGTCGGTGAAACCAGTGTACGCCATCTGCGGGACAGAAAGCGAAACGTTTAGGCCCACCCCTCTGACCTGCGGGTTTCGCTTCCGGGGCCGGTCGCGGGTCAGCCGGGCAGATGCGCGTTGGGCGCCTTGGCCCGCTCCTCGTACTCCGGCAGGACGACGACGTCGACCCCCTGGGAGGCGAGCAGCCCGCTGCCGTCCGCGTCGGCGACGAAGGTGTCGGGCTCCCGCCAGGCGGTGACCACCCGGCGTACACCGGCGTCGAGGATCAGCCGGGCGCAGGGTGCCGGCCGGGAGGCGCGCCGGGCGCAGGGTTCGAGGCTGGAGTAGACGGTGGCGCCGGGCAGCCGGGGGTCCGCCGGGTCGATCTTGGCGAGGGCGGCCTCCTCGGCGTGCACCACGGGGTCGTCGCCCTCGCGGGAGTGGCCGCGGGCCAGCTCGGTCCCGTCCGCGGCGACCACGACCGCACCCACGCTGAAGGCGCTCTGCGACGGCGGGCACATGGCCGCCAGCTCGCAGGCGAGGGCGAGCCAGTGCCGGTCGGCGGGCACGGCGGTGCCTGCCGTGCCGGGCGCGGTGGGCTCGTAGCGCATGAGCACCACGTCCTCGATCCGCCGCGTCTCGACCAGCCGCAGCCGCCCGCCCTGGTAGCCGCCGGGCCCGAACAGCCGGGGTGCCTCGGGCGTGCCGACCAGCAGGGGCGCGAGGACGAGCTGGAGTTCGTCGGCGAGCTGCTGCCGGAGCAGCTGGGTGTGGACGGTGCCGCCGCCCTCGACCATGAGCCGCCGCACTCCTCGTACGTCGTGCAGATGCTCCAGGACGGCCCGCCAGTCGAGCGCCGGGCCGAGGGCGACGACGTCGGCGGCGATCCCCGCCCGCCCGGCGCGCTCGGCGCCCTTCTCGGTCGTGTACAGGACCTTCTCGCCGCCGGTGTGCCAGAAGCGGGCGGCGGGGTCGAGGTCGCCGGTGGCGCTGACGCAGACCTTCAGCGGGAACTCGGGCCGGCCCTCGGCCGCCCGGGCGGCGCGCCGCTCGGCGGAGTTGACCAGCAGCCGGGGGTTGTCGGCGCGCAGGGTGCCTGCGCCCACGAGGATCGCGTCGCAGGAGGCCCGTACGGCGTCGACCCGGTCGAAGTCGGCCGGGGAGGAGAGCAGCAGGCGGTCGGGGCCGGTGTCGTCGAGGTAGCCGTCGAGGGAGACGGCGGCGGAGAGGAGGACGTACGGGTACGGCATCGGTGCGCGGTCTCCCTCAAAGAGGTGAACTTGGTTCAAGTTTGAAGCAAACCTACACTGGCGGCATGACGACCCGCTGGCTCACCCCCGACGAGCAGCGCGCCTGGCGCGCCTACGTCGCCGCGACGCACCTCCTGGAGGACGCGCTGGACCGGCAGCTCCAGCAGGACGCCGGCATGCCTCATCTGTACTACTCCATCCTGGCCACCCTGTCCGAGGCGCCCGAGCGGCGGCTGCGCATGACGGAGCTGGCCGGGGCACTGAAGATCACCCGCAGCAGGCTGACGTACGGCGTCGCCCGTCTGGAGAAGGACGGCCTGGTGGCCCGCGAGGGCTGCCCCTCGGACCGGCGCGGCAGCATCGCCGCGCTGACGGCGCAGGGCATGTCGGTCCTGGAGCGCACGGCACCCGGCCATGTCGAGACGGTCCGCAGGCGCCTGTTCGACCGGCTGGCACCGGAGCAGGTGGGGCAGCTGGAGGAGATCTGCACGGCCATCCAGGGCGCGGAGGAGGACGACGACGTGCCGTGGCTGCGCCGCTCGTGAGATGCGCCACTCCGGTTGCTTAAAGTTTCAAGCACGGGCTAGGTTCGTGTCCGCAGCTGCTTCAAATCTGAAGCATGCCGCCGTGCCCGCCGACCGGACGGAGATCCCATGCCCGACCTGCCCGCCGCCACCCAGCGCGCCCGCGTCCGGGTCCCGCTGAGCTTCGCCGACGGCTACCGCGTCGACGCCGAGCTGGTGACCTTCCACGGGCTGGCGGACGGCGCCGAGCACCTGGCGGTGATCCTGGGCGAGCCGGGCGCCGGGACCCCCCTGGTCCGCCTGCACTCCGAGTGCCTCACCGGCGACGTGTTCGGCTCGGCCCGCTGCGACTGCGGCCCCCAGCTGCGCGAGTCGGTCGAGCGCATAGCCGAGCGCGGCGGCGTCCTGCTCCACCTCCGCCAGGAGGGCCGCGGCATCGGCCTCTACAACAAGCTCGACGCCTACGCCCTCCAGGACCAGGGCCTCGACACCTACGAGGCGAACGCCGCCCTCGGCCTCCCGGAGGACGACCGCGACTACACCGCGGCGGCCCAGATGCTGCGCGCCCTCGGCATCACCGAGCTGGACCTGCTCTCCAACAACCCCGACAAGGCGACCCAGTTGAGCGGCCTGGGCATCACGGTCCACGACCGCGTCCCCACCGGGGTGTTCACCACCGCGCACAACGTCCGCTACCTGCGCGCGAAGGTCCTCCAGACCCAACACACGCTTGCGCTGGGCGAATTGACGGACCTGACGGTGGGCTGACCGGTGGGCTGACGGTGAGCTGGACGCGATACTGGAGGACGAGCCCGCGGACGGACGGGAACACCGACAGCGAGGTCCCCCGTTGCCCTCACCCACCAGCCACAGCTACGACACGGTCGCCGAGCGCTACGCCGCCGAGATCGCCGGCGAACTCACGGGCAAGCCCCTCGACCGCGCCCTCCTGGACACCCTGGCCGAACTCGCCGGCGACGGCCCCGTCCTGGACATCGGCTGCGGTCCCGGCCACGCCACGTCCCACCTCGCCGCCCGAGGCGCCCGGACCACGGGCCTGGACCTCTCCCCCGCCATGTGCGCGATCGCCCGCCGCACCACGGCCCTCCCCTTCGCAGCCGCCGACATGACCGGCCTCCCCGTCCGCTCCGCCTCGGTCTCGGCCCTGTGCTGCCTGTACGCGGTCATCCACCTGGACGCCGCCCGACGCCCCCTCGCCTACGCCGAGTTCGCCCGCGTCCTGCGCCCCGGCGGCCACGCCCTCCTCTCCTTCCACACCAGCGACCCCGACGCCGCCCCCGGCGACTCCCGCCACCTCACCACCTGGTGGGACCACGAGGTCGACCTCACCTTCCACTTCCTCGACCCCGCCACGGAGACCCGCTCCCTCGCCGAAGCGGGCCTGACCCTCACGGCCCGCCTGGACCGAGAGCCCTACCCGGACACGGAGCACCCGAGCCGGCGGACTTATCTGCTGGTGCGGCGGGAGGCGAGTTAGCCGGGGCCTGTCGCACACTTCCGCCGCGTCACTTGTTGTAGCCTCCCGAGCTCACACAGTGATCATGTGGCGAGGAGCGTGATGCCGTAATGAAGGCATGGCTGTCGAAGACCCTGACGGCCCTGGCCGCCGTCTTTCTGCTGGTCGGGGGGCAGGCGGGCGGGGCGGTCGCGCAGGAGCGGGCGGCGGCGGCGGCGCCGGAGACGGGCAGGACGGCCGTCATCGCGGTGTACCCGGACCAGGAGCACGCCGGTGAGTGGCGGCACGCCACCTTCCACCCGTCGCCGGCCGCCGTGCCGCAGGTCGCCTCGGCGCTGCGGGCGGTCGGGTCGGAGGTGATCGTCGGGGACTTCTCGACGCGGCGGAGCACGGCCTACTTCTGGTCGGGGCTCGGGGCCGGCGGCGAGGACATCGCCGAGAAGACCGCCACCGACCGCAAGGGCGTCACGCTGGGGATGCTGCTGGAGCAGCGGAACATCACCATGCCGACCTGGGACGGGTCGAAGAAGGTCGAGGTGGCCTGGTCGGCGGTGTCGGAGGAGTACGCACGGCAGGCCAGTGGGGTGGTGCATGTGATCCTCGGCCCGTATGTGCGGCCCAACGCGATCTGGTACACGGAGTTCGACAACCTCAAGCGCAACGCCAAGGTCACCAAGGTGGTCTCCGTCGACTCGCAGAACGGCTCGGAGACTACGCTCTACACCCGTGGAGAGCAGCCGAACCGGTGACGCCCGGGTGACGGACGAGCACCGCAGCCGGGCCGTCGCCCTGTACCTGCTGGGCGCTGGACTGCCTTACCCGAAGCCCAGCCCCGAGTCCGTGAGGGAGGCGTTCGAGCCCGCCGAGGCCGAACGCCTCCTGTCGTACGCGGAGGCGGTGGTCACCGAGATGAACGCCTTCGACGTCGACTGGGCCGCCCACGACCTGCAGACCGCCACCCGCGCCTACCGGGCCGACGCCCGCGCCCGGCACCCCGAGCTCGACGAGACCGCGCTCGACGCGCTGGGGCGGGCGTACAGCTTCTGGTGGAGATGACAGCGGCGCCCGGGTCGACCGAAGTCCACCCGGGCGCCTGCCGGCGGTAGGCCCTGTGGGACTCGAACCCACAACCAATGGATTAAAAGTCCACTGCTCTGCCAATTGAGCTAAGGGCCCTGGCGATGTTGCCTACCCGAGCATAGCCGGACGTGGCCGTGTCTCCGATCGGGTATCGCGGACCCGGCCACGTCGGCGTGGTGAATGGCTAGGGATCGACCGGTTCGGGGGCGCCGGCGCGGGCCGCCTCGCGGGCGATGGTCCGTTCGTGCCGGGGATTGAGGAACCAGTGCCGGGCCGAGGCCAGCCACCAGGCGGCGGCGAAACCGAGGACGACGAGGACGGCGACGGGGGCGTAGTTGAAGGTCTCCCAGGTGACCGGGGAGACCTGGGGCAGCATGAAGAGGACCGTGATCAGGCCGACCCACCCCACCGACACCGCGCCCACGATCCCCGACCAGCGGCCCAGATGCCACGGGCCCCGCTCGAACGCCTCCCCCTTGCGCAGCCGCAGCAGCGTCGGGATGACGTAGGCGATGTAGAGGCCGATGACGGCGATCGACGTCACCGCCGCGTACGCCGTCACATTGATCAGGTACGGCAGTCCCAGCACGAGCGCGCCCAGGGCGGCCAGCCACACCGCCGCGACCGGGGTGCGGGTGCGCGGGCTGACCGTGTGCCAGAGGCGGGAGCAGGGCAGGGCGCCGTCGCGCGAGAAGGCGTAGATCATGCGGCTGTTGGCCGTCACCGACGCCATGCCGCAGAACAGCTGCGCCCCGATCACCACGAGCAGCAGCAGCTTGCCGGCGCTCGCGCCCAGCGCGTCGAGCAGGATCTGCGCGGGCGGCGCGCCGGTCGGGGACGTGCGCGCGCCCTCGTACGACTGGATGGCGAACGTGAAGCCCAGCAGGAGGACGAAGCCCGCGATCCACGACGTCCAGATGGACCGCACGATGCCCTTCGGGCCGGCCGTCGACGCGTCGTGCGTCTCCTCCGTCATGTGCGCGGAGGCGTCGTAGCCGGTGAAGGTGTACTGGGCCATGAGCAGGCCGAGCAGCACCACGTACGCGCCGCTGCCCCAGCCGGTGTGGTTCACGAACTCGCCGAAGACGTACGACGCCGACCGGTGGCGGTCGGGGACGAGGGCCAGCGCGCCGACGATGACCGCCACACCGAGGACGTGCCACCAGACGCTGACGTTGTTCAGCAGCGCGACGATCCTGACACCGAAGGTGTTCAGCAGGCCGTGCAGGATCAGGATCGCCGCGAAGAGGAGGATGGTGCGGCCCGGTGTCACCTCGAACCCGAACTGCAGGTTCAGGTACGCCCCGAGGAAGGAGGCCGCGCCGAAGTCGATGCCCGCGGTCACGGCGACCTGGCCGAGGACGTTGAACCAGCCGGTGAACCACGCCCACGCGGCGGCGGTGCGGGCGGGCGCGAGCCGGTGCGCCCAGAAGTACAGGCCGGCCGAGGTCGGGTAGGCCGAGCAGATCTCGGCCATGGACAGGCCCACGAACAGCGTCATCAGGCCGACGGCGACCCAGCCCCAGGTGATCACGGCCGGGCCGCCGGTGTTCATGCCGAACAGATACAGCGTCAGGCAGCCCGACAGCACCGAGATGATCGTGAACGACACCGCGTAGTTGGAGAACGCCGACATCCGGCGGGCGAGCACCTGCGTGTAGCCGAGCTGGGCCAGCCGCTCTTCGTCCGTCGGCCGCCCGCTCGCGTTGACGTCATCTGTCATGCCCCCAGCAATTCCCTCACCGGGGGCGTGACATGCGTCACAGCTTGGCTAAAACAGGCCCTTGTAGCCCTGCCAGCCCGTGCCGATCTTCACCCGGGCGGCAAAGGTTCCCCTGCCGGTGCCGGCCTGGCGGTAGAGGTTGCCGGCCGTGTCCCGCGCGACCAGGTCGTTCTTGCCGTCGCCGGTGATGTCTCCGACGCCGACGACCGCGTTGTAGGTGGCGCCCCAGTTCGCCGCGACCTTCACCCGGCCCTTCAGCGTGCCCGTGCCCGTGCCGTCGTAGCGCCACAGGTTCCCGGCCCGGTCACGGGCCAGCACGTCACCGACGCCGTCACCGGTGAGGTCACCCGCGCCGACGACCTTGGTGTAGATGCCCCAGCCCGACGCGACCTTCTTCGCCGGGGCCAGCGTGCCGTCCGACTTCGCCGCGTAGAGGTAGAGGTCGCCGGTCGACGCCCTCCGCGCCAGCAGGTCCGCCCGCTTGTCCCCGGTGAGGTCGCCGGGGGAGGTGAGGACGTTGTGGGCGTTCCAGCCGGTGCCGAGATTCCTGTACGTCATCGACGGCGACGGCGCCAGACCGCACTTGACCCGGTAGCCGCGCAGCGAGCCGTCGTTCATCCGCACCAGCACGTCGTTGCAGCGGTCGCCGTTCAGGTCGCCGAACGGCACCGCGACCGTCGAGGCCGACCACACACCGCCGGGCTCCTTCACCGAGAAGGTGCCCCTTCCCGTGCCGCGCAGGAAGTTCAGCCGTCCCGCCGAGTCGACGCCGAGCAGATCGGCGTTGCCGTCCGGCAGCCCGTCCGAGCCCACGTGGTCGTGGCGCACGGCGTCGCCGTGCAGCAGCCGTACCGAGCCGACCACCGTCAGCGGACCGCCGACGCCGTCGGCCGGCGTGACCGTGAGGGTCCAGTCGTAGGTGCCGCTCGGCACGAACGCGTCACCGGTGCGCGCGGGGTCGTCGCCGTGCCAGCCGACGCTCAGCTCGCCGCGCGCGGGACCGCCCTGCATGCCGTCGGTGTAGACCTTGCCAGTCGCACGGTTGCGCACGGTCAGATCCCAGCCGGAGGAGGGCTTGGACAGCAGCACGGTGGTGAGTGTGTCGGGGACGGCGTCGAACTCGTGCGGCTCGACGTACGACGCGCTCCGCGCCGGTCCGAGCGGCCGCAGCGGCTGCTGCGGCACACCGGACGGGACCAGGTGGACCTGCTCGCGGTCGTCCACATAGGCCGCGTTGGCGCCCGCCTCGTCGACCGTCCAGCGCACGTCCCGCTGCGAGACACCGGTGTCGGGCAGTTCCCCGATCACGCGGCTCTCCGGCGTGCCGCCGGCGACCGCCGTGAGGACGAGCGTGCCCGCCTGCTTGTCGTGGGTGACGACGTATCCGTCCCCCAGCTTGGCCTCACCGGTCGGCACGGGCACCGACTTCCGCGCCGTACGGTCGTACACGCCGGCCTTGCCGTCGCAGGTCCAGTACAGATAGCGGCCGAGCGCCTGGAGTTCGGTGGGGGTGCAGTCCACGTCCAGGCCGATTCTGCCCGACCCCGCAGTGCCCAGCCGGAACAGCGTCACATTGCCAGGAATCGGCCCTGCCGCCCACAGCATGTCGCCGGAGAGCGCGGCAGCACCCGCCGGGTGCGTGGCGACCGGGTTCCCGGGATCGCCGATCCGGTAGACGTACGTCGTGGTGGGGGTGGTGTGCAGCACGTACTGCCCTGATACGTCGGCGATGGCACCGCCGGCGGGCACGCTCCGCTCCCACGGGTCCCGGTCAGCGGGCCCGTCGACGCGCAGCAGGTTGTTCGACCCGTCGGACTCCAGCCACGCGACTCGCCCGTCGGCCGTGCCGAACAGCCGGACGTCCTGAGCGGGGCAGGAGGAGGTCCCGCGGACGAACTCGGAACGCTCACCGAACTCGGGAGTGCCGGTGACCGCGACGGTGCGCCCGAAGGCCGAGCAGCGCAGCCGCTCGCTGTCGTCCCTGACGACCAGACGGCCCTGGTCCAGGGAGAGGCCCCGGATCTCGGCGGGCGGTTCGGGCAGCGCCTTCACCTGGCTGACGACCGGCCTGCCGTCCGGGCCTTCGTGGATGCGCTGGATGCCCCAGTCGTCGGCGCCGGTCCGGCCGATGGCCACGGCCGTGCCGTTCGACACGGAGGACATGTCCATCCGCCCCTGCGCCATCAGGGGAACCGCGTCACCGCCCGCGATGGGCTTGGCCGTGATCTGGCCGGTGAAATCGTGGACCAGCCAGTCGCCGACCACCGCGAGGTCGTTGACCCAGTTCCTGGGGCTGAGGCCGGCCAGATCCACCTCGACCGGCGTGGCCGACAGGTCGTTGCGGGGCAGCACCAGCAGCTTGGTGTCCTCCGTGTCGCTGAAGACGAGCACGTACTCGGGCGAGAGCTCGACCTCGGCATAGGCCGTGCTCGGCAGTGGCCCTGACCAGCCCTTCACCCGGCCGGTTGCACGGTCGATCGCGACCACGCGGGGCGTGCCGTCCAGCGTCGCGTCGAACATCACGTCCGAAGCGTCCGCACCGCGCGGAACCCGGAGCTTCATGCCCTCGGGCAGACCACCGACTTCCGTGTCCGTGACCGTCCCGTCCTCGGCCACGTCCAGCAGGTGGTACACGCGGGTCACCGTGCCGTCGGGGCCCGTCACTCCGCTGGTGCCGACCACGGTGTTCCCGTACGCCCCTGCCCACCCACGGCCCTCGGGCATGCGGAAAGTGCGGGTCGTGCCGTCAGCGGCGTTCCACAGGTCGACGCGGCGGTCGGAGTATCGGTAGGCGAGCACGTCGCTGCCCGTCGCAGACACGGTCGCCCCGTCCTTCACGGGCGTCTCGAACGACCGGCCGTCGGCGTACCGCGTCCACAGCAGGCCGCCGGCGCCCTCCATCTGGTGGAAGACGCCCTCCGGGCCGGCCCCGTTCATGCCCATGTACGCGTCCGCGTAGTACAGCTGCGCGCCCAGGTTCGTGTCGCGCAGCGTCGCCGGCACCACCCTCTCCTGCGGTGCCTCCTCCCCCGCCGCCGAAGCGGCCGGCAGCAGCGTGCTCAGCCCCAGCGTGAGCACCGCGGACAGGGCCGCGAGTCTGTAGGTCCTGCGCATCAGGAGATCCCCTTGTAGGTCTGCCAGCCGGTCGCGATCTTCACCCGGGCGGCGAACGACCCCTTGCCGTTGCCGGTCTGTCGCCACAGGTTGCCCGCCGTGTCCCGCGCGACCAGGTCGTTCTTGCCGTCGCCGGTGATGTCGCCGACGCCGACGACCGCGTTGTAGGTGGCGCCCCAGTTCGCCGCGACCTTCACGCGGCCCTTCAGCGTGCCCGTGCCCGTGCCGTCGTAGCGCCACAGGTTCCCGGCCCGGTCACGGGCCAGCACGTCACCGACGCCGTCACCGGTGAGGTCACCCGCGCCGACGACCTTCGTGTAGATGCCCCAGCCGGCCGCGATCTTGACGCCGGCCTTGAGCTTTCCGGCGCCGTCGTTGGCGAACAGGTAGACGTCACCGGTCGACGTCCTCCGCGCCAGCAGGTCGGGGCGCTTGTCGCCGGTGAGGTCACCGGGGGTGGTGAGGACGCTGTACGCGTTCCAGCCGGTGCCGAGCGAGGCGTGGCTGTTCGACGGGGCGTACGAGTAGCCGCACCTGCCGTTGTACCGGCGCAGCTCACCGGTCGGCATGCGCATCAGCATCTCGGCGCAGCGGTCCTTGCCCATGTCCCCGAAGGGGACCGCGACGGTGCCGGACGGCCAGCCCGAGGCCGAGCTCCGCCAGTCGAAGGTGCCCTTGCCGTGGGTGTAGTGCAGGGACAGAGCGCCCGAGGAATTGAGCGTGACCAGCTCGCCGAAGCTGTAGCCGCCCTGGTCGTGGTGGCCTTGGAGGCCGCCGCCGTAATCGAAGGTCCCGCTCGTGGTGTACGAGCCGGCGCCCTCCGCGGCGACGGCCTTCAGGCTCCAGGTCTTGCGCCCGTTGTAGAGGTACGTGCCCGCGTCGGTCTTCAGGTCCCAGGACAGGTCGATGGCCGCGCCACTGCCCCTGAGCGTGCGCTGGACCTGGCCCTGAGCGTCCTTCACGGTGAAGGTCCAGTTCGCGGGCTTGTTGAGCTGCCAGTAGGCGTCCCATACGGCTGAGCCGTAGCGCCCGCTGGGGTCGACCAGCTCGCTGCCCACCACCGAGTCGATCTTCGCCAGGGACTGCGCCGGCACACCGCTCTGCACGATCCGGATCACCTTGTCCGGCCCGACGTACGCGATGTCCCCGCCGAACTTGTCCACGGTCCAGGACAGCCGCCGCTGGTCCGCGGTCGATCCGGCCGGCAGGTCGGCGATCGCCCGCGCGGGGGCGGCCGTACCCGTGTGGTAGTCCGTCAGCAGCAGCTTGCCGGCGGTCCGGTCGTGCCGGACGAGGTAGCCGTCACCGATCAGCGCCGGGCCGGACGGCACCTTGATGTTCTTCCTGGCATTACGGTCGTACACGCCCGCCGCGCCCGTCGGACCGCAGTTCCAGTAGATCCAGCGGCCGATGGCCTGGAGCTCCCTGACCGTGCAGGGCGCGCCCGTGGCGAGGGTCAGCAGTGTCTTCTTCGTGACCAGGTTGTACGCGGTGACGGCGCCGTTGCCCGTGCCGGGCGTCCAGAGCACCGAGCCCCATACGGAGGCGGCGGTGATCGGGCGGGTGCGGCGCACGTCCGTCCAGTAGTGGTGGTCGATGTCGTCGACGTACTGCTTGCCGGTGGAGGCCGCGTTGTAGATGTAGTACCGGCCCGTCGCGTCCACGAACCGGCCGCCGGTGACGTCCGGCTCGTCGTTGCCGGCCAACGTGTCGTCCTCCAGGTGGATCTGCGCCTGCTGTTGTCCGTCGGCGTACTCGAGGAAGTTGCCCACCCAGGAGTTGCCGAAGGAGCGCATCGGCACGCAGCCCCGTGGCCCCGACTCGCACGGGACGCGCTGCACATGGGCGCCGCCCGCGAGTTCGTCGGCGTATCCGCGGTATTCCGTGTTCAGCACCGTGGAGCCGTCGGCCGAGACCTGGCGGCCGACCACCCACTGGTAGCCGCTGGGCGTGTACTCCACCGTCGTCAGGAACCCACCGGCGTAATCGATCCCCCACACCCCGTCCGTCTGGATCGGCGTGGGCGTGGTCTCCGCGGCCGCCGGCGCCGCGGTGGTCAGTGAACCGGCACCGAGCGCGGCCAGGCCCACCAGAGTGGAGGCGATCCGGCCACGCCGGATCGCGGAAGAGCGCGTGCGGGCACGCGTGTTCAAGGGCCCTCCCCGAAGAGACGAGGCAGGACGCACACCGCTTCCCGGTGTCCCTGGCCCCCCGGCCGTCGCATCCGCCTCAGCAGAAGTGAGCCGATCCTACAGTCGGCTCACCGGCGCGGGGAAAGGGGTTACCGGCCACGCGCGGGGAACGGAAAACGCCGTGGCCCCCACCCGTTCGGTGGGGGCCACGGCGTTCAGTCACGCGCGTCGGACAGGATGTCAGCCGTTGCGCTTCCAGCGCGGCTTGTCCTCGCGGCGGCCGAAGGAGCCGCCGCTGCGGTGGTCGTCACGGCGGCCGTAGGGGCGCTCGTGGCCGCCGGAGCGGAAGCCCGGGCGGTCGCCCTGACGGTCGCGGTTGAAGGGACGGTCGCTGCCGCGGTGACCGCCGCGGTCGTCACGGCGGAAGCCGCCACGGTCGTCACGGTCGCGGTTGAAGCCACCGCGGTTGTCGTCACGGCGCTCGAAGCCACGGCTGCCACGGTTGTCGTCACGACGGTCACGGTTGAAACCGCCCCGGTTGTCGTCACGGCGCTCGAAGGAACGGCCGCCGCGGTCGTCGCGGTTGAACCCGCCCCGGTTGTCGTCACGGCGGTCGCGGTTGAAGCCACCGCCACGGTTGTCGTCACGACGCTCGAAGGAGCGGCCGCCGCGGTTGTCGTCACGGCGCTCGAAGGAACGGCCGCCGCGGTCGTCGCGGTTGAACCCGCCCCGGTTGTCGTCACGGCGGTCGCGGTTGAAGCCACCACCGCGGTTGTCGTCACGACGCTCGAAGGAACGGCCGCCGCGGTTGTCGTCACGACGGTCGCGGTTGAAACCGCCCCGGTCGCCCCGGTCGCCCCGGTCGCCGCGGTCACGGTCGAAGGAACGCTCACGGCGCTCGTACGGACGCTCCTCGCGCTCCGTGCGCTCCGTGCGCTCGGTCCGCTCCGACCGGTCCATGTCCTGCGCCGCAGGCTGCTCCGGCACGGACACCTCGGCGACGACAGCCGCCTCGGCGGCCTCGGCGGCCGCGGCCACGACCGCCTCCGGGTCCTCGCCGCGCTCACGGGCCACGCGCGCCAGCAGGCGGTCGGCCTCCTCGCGCAGCTCGGTGGCGCGGCGCTGGGCGCGCTCCAGCTGCTTGGTCAGGTGGGCGACGTCCCGCTCGGCCTGCGAGGCGGCGTTGCCCGCCGACTCGGCCTGGACCTCGGTCATCGACCGGGCACCGGTGATCTCGGCGACCTCGGGGTCGAAGGTGCCGGCGCCCTGGATGATGTGGCGCGAGGCGTCGACGCCGGCGTCCTCCATGAGGCGGAAGATCTGGCGGCGCTGGTGCGGCAGGGCGAGGGAGACGACCGTGCCGGTGCGGCCGGCACGGGCGGTGCGGCCGGCGCGGTGCAGGTAGTCCTTGTGGTCGCCGGCCGGGTCCACGTTCAGCACCAGGTCGATGCCGTCGACGTGGATGCCGCGGGCGGCAACGTCGGTCGCCACCAGGACGTTGACGTAACCGTCCTTGAAGTCGGCGAGCGTCCGGGTGCGCGCGCCCTGGGTCATGCCGCCGTGCAGCGCGTCGGCCTTCACGCCCGCCTCGCGCAGCTGCTCGGCGACGCGGTCGGCGCCCAGCTGGGTGCGGACGAAGATGATCGTGCGGCCCTTGCGGGAGGCGATCGCGGCGGTGACCGGCGCCTTGTCCTTGGGCTTCACGATGAGGATGTGGTGCGACATCGTCGTGACGGCACCCTGCGCCGCGTCCACCTCGTGCAGGACGGGCGAGGTCAGGTAGCGGTCGACGAGGGTCTTGATCTCGTTCTCCATCGTGGCGGAGAACAGCATCCGCTGGCCGCCGGCCGGGACCTGGTCGAGCAGCTCGGTGACCTCGGGCAGGAAGCCCAGGTCGGACATCTGGTCGGCCTCGTCGAGGACGGCGATCTGCACGTCCTCCAGGGAGCAGGCGCCCCGGTTGATGATGTCGCGCAGCCGGCCGGGCGTGGCGACCAGGATGTCGACGCCCCGCTCCAGGGCGTAGATCTGGTTGCCCATCGACGTACCGCCGCAGACGACCTTCATCTTCAGGCCCACGACGTCGCCGTACGGCTGGAGCGCGTCGGCCACCTGCATGGCCAGCTCGCGGGTCGGCGTGAGGATGACCGCACGCGGGCGCTTCTTCTCGGTGCGGCCGCCGGCCAGCTGGGCCAGGGTCGGCAGACCGAAGGAGAGGGTCTTGCCGGAGCCGGTGCGGCCACGGCCGAGGATGTCCTTGCCCGCCAGCGCGTCCGGGATGGTCGCGGCCTGGATCGGGAAGGGGGTGGTCACGCCGTTCTGTGCGAGCTTGCGCACGACGCCCTCGGGCAGACCGAGGTCCGCGAAGGTGAGCTCGGGAGCCTCAGCGGCCGCGTCGTCCGCCGCGGTCTCGACGACCTCGACGATCTGGACGACCTCGTCGGCCTCGACGTTCTCGGGCAGGACGGTGTGATCAGTGCTGGAAATGGACATGCGTATGCGAAACCTTCCGGAGTCTCATCGGCACGCGCCCGTCAACTCCGTGATTCGCATACGACCGCCTCAATGCGGTCCGCCACGGCAAGGGAGAGTACGCGCCACACGGCGCGCTCTGCTGTGGCGCCGGGCAAATGGGATCAAACGATCTACCACCATACGCACTCACCACCCCTGAAGGCAAACCGGCCTCATATCCGCAGGTCAGGCCGGCCTAGGCCGGAGTGCCCGCTTCCGGTGCCGGCTCCCGCTGCTCCAGCTGCGGTCCCGGCTCCGGGTGCGCCGACGACGAGGGCTCCGCCTCGGTCGGCGTCGGTGTGGGCGGCGGCTCGGGCGAGGCCGGCGGCGGCTCGGGCGACGGCTCCGCCTTCGTCGGCGTCGGCTCGGCCCGGGTGGGCTCAGGAACGCCCGGCCGCACCGGGGGGCGCCCCGGCGGACGCCCCGGCCCGGCGGGCGCCGGCACCGACGCGCTCGCACTGGCCGACGGGGACCCCGAAGGCGCCGCCGACCCCGCCGCCTCGCCCTTCCCCCCGCCCTTGGGCCGCGGATCCTCGGCCCCGCCGGCCGCACCGCCACCGCCCCCGTCGTAGCCGGCGCCCGCACCCGGCGCGGGGACACCGCCCTCCGGCACCTCACCGCCCCGCTCCCCCGCCGAGTGCGCGGGCGGCGCCCCCTTGCCGTCGTCGTCTCCCACACTCATGCAGCCGGCGGCAGCGGCGACCGCCACCACCGTGGCGGCCAGTCGGACGGGTACGTACAAGGGGCGCACGGGCAGCCACCTCCGGGGGCGCGGCGGGAAGTCGCCCTGCCCAACTCCCGCCGCCCGCAAGAAGACACGCCACCCCCGGCCGAGCGGCACCGCTCAGCCGTAACCCAGGGCGTGCAGGCGCGCGTCGTCGATCCCGAAGTGGTGCGCGATCTCGTGCACCACTGTGATCTCCGTCTCCGCGACGACGTCCTCCCGCGACTCGCAGATCCGCAGCGTCGGCCCCCGGTAGATCGTGATCCGGTCCGGCAGCACGCCCGCGTACCACTCACCGCGCTCCGTCAGCGGAGTCCCCTCGTACAGCCCGAGCAGCTCGGGATCCTCCGCGGGCGGCTCGTCCTCGACGAACACCGCGACGTTGTCCATCAGCCGCGTCAGCTCGGGCGGGATCCGGTCCAGCGCCTCGGCGACCAGCTCCTCGAACTCCTCGCGCGTCATCTCCAGCACACCGCCATTGTCCGGTACGACACCCCCGTTCACCCCGTACGCGGCGCGGAGCAGTCCCCGCATACGCGCCCGCCCGCCGGGGCATACGGCATCAATGGCCCGCGTCACCGCCCCGACCCGACCTGCCCTCGACGACCGCCCCAACCCCTGGCTCCGCTCCCTCGGCCTCCTCACCGTCGTCCTCGTCGGCGCCTGGCTCGGGCTGCTGATCGTCGGGAACGTCCGCACCCCCGTCGGGCCCATGGACACGACGATGACGCTGCGGCCCTCGCTCACCGGCGGCACCAAGATCAACGTCTCCCCGCTCGGTGCCCTCCACCTCGACAGCCACACCGCCCCGGTCCGCCTCGACGTCAACGTGGACCAGCTCGACCCGGACCGCGCCCAGGCCCTCGTCGACCACCCCGAACGCCTCTCCGGCCTCCAGGACGAGGTCGCCGATGACGTCGGCCGCGGCACCCTCGACCTCGCCGTCCGCTCCTGCGTCGCCGTCGTCTCCGGCGCCACCGCCCTCGGGCTCGCCGTCTACCGCCGCCCGCGCCGCGCGCTCGCCGCCGGCGGCCTCGCCCTCACCCTGCTGGCGGCGTCGGGCGTCACGGCGTACGCCACCTGGAACCCGAAGTCGGTCCTCGAACCCCGCTTCTCCGGCCTGCTGACCTCGGCCCCGTCCCTGGTGGGCAACGCGCGCAGCATCGTCACCGAGTTCGACGTCTACCAGAAGGAACTGGCCCGCCTGGTCACCAACGTCACCAAGCTCTACGACGCCACGTCCACGCTCCCCGCCTACGCCCCCGACCCCTCCACCATCCGGGTGCTGCACGTCTCGGACATCCACCTCAACCCGGCGAGCTGGAAGATCATCGCCTCGCTGGTGGAGCAGTACGACGTCAACGTCATCGTCGACTCCGGCGACACCATGGACCACGGCACGGCCGCGGAGAACGGCTTCCTCGACCCCGTCGAGGACCTCGGCGCGCCCTACGTCTGGGTGCGCGGCAACCACGACTCGAAGGTCACCCAGCGCTATCTGGAGGGCCTGAAGAACGTCCATGTCCTCGACGACGGCCGGGCGGAGACGATCGCGGGGCTGCGCTTCGCCGGCATCGGCGACCCGCAGTTCACCCCCGACCGCTCCGGCGAGCAGGAGACCTCCCAGGAACTGGCCGGCGCGCGCCTCGCGACGGCCCTGCGCGACGAGCGGGCGGCGGGCAGGCCGGTGGACGTGGCGATCGCGCACGAGCCATCCGCGGCCCGGGAGACGGACGGCGAGGTCCCCCTGGTGCTGTCCGGCCACCTCCACCACCAGGAGACGGAGATCCTGAAGTACGGCACCCGCCTGCGCATCGAGGGCTCCACGGGCGGCAGCGGGCTGCGCGCGATCGAGGGCGAACACCCCGACCCGATCGAGACCTCCGTCCTCTACTTCGACCGCGACACCCGGCGCCTGCAGGCCTGGGACGAGATCCGCCTGGGCGGTCTCGGCCTGACGACGGCCGAGGTCAGCCGTCACCTGCCGGACGAGAACACCCCCGGTGCCACGCCCTCCCCCGGGACCAGCCCGTAAACCGTTTTGGCGATACCTCCCGCCATCCCATATGCTTCTCACGTCCCCGACGCGCTGACAAGCGCCCAGGCGGGCCGATAGCCCTCATCGTCTAGCGGCCTAGGACGCCGCCCTTTCAAGGCGGTAGCACGGGTTCGAATCCCGTTGGGGGCACGCAGTACGGTGTGCGACACTTGAGCCTGTCGCTCGCACACAAAAGCAAGGTCCTGTGGAGCAGTTTGGAGTGCTCGCCACCCTGTCAAGGTGGAGGCCGCGGGTTCAAATCCCGTCAGGACCGCTGAAGCTTCCCCGGAAGCTTCGTGGCTGGGTAGCTCAGTTGGTACGAGCGTCCGCCTGAAAAGCGGAAGGTCGCCGGTTCGACCCCGGCCCCAGCCACAGCCCAAGGCCCCGATCTTCGGATCGGGGCCTTGTCGTATGTCGAGGGGGTCATGAGACATGGTGCGTCGCGGTGATGCGAAGGGCGCGCGGGACAACGAGGTCGAACGGCAGCGGGCCCGGTACGGGTTGCAGGCCGTGCTCGGGAGCAATCTGGCGATCGTGGTCGTCGCCGTGTTCGGGGTGTGGCAGCTCGGCGGGGACAAGGCGGTGATCGTGGGGGTGCTCACCACCGCCTTCACCGCGATCAGCGGGGTGACCACCGCCTACCTCGGGATCAAGGCCGTCTCCAACACCGCGCAGAACATCGCGCTCGGCAACGCGCCCGCCCGGCCGCAGGAACCGGCGACCGAGGGTGTGCCGGCCCCGCGGCAACCCGAGGTGCCGCTCGGCTGACGTACCCGCGCCCCGGGCAAAAGCGTTCGCCAGGAATTTGGCGGGGATGAGATCCTGGATCGCGTATGTCTACGCAGCCTGCCCCCGCCCTCGGCGCCCTCGCCGCCCGTCTGACCGAGTTGTCGTTGCGCGACGCGCACCGGCTCGGGCGGCGGCTGGAAGGCGCGCGCAAGATCCGTAAGCCGGAGGCCCGGGCCGCCGTGCTCGAGGAGATCGAGGCGGAGGTCGCCCGGGGCGAGGAGCGGATGGCCGCGCGCCGCCGGCGCGTGCCGGAGGTCACCTATCCCGAGCAGCTCCCCGTCAGCCAGAAGAAGGACGTCATCGCGGACGCCATCCGCGAGCACCAGGTCGTCATCGTGGCCGGCGAGACCGGGTCCGGTAAGACCACGCAGATCCCGAAGATCTGCATGGAGCTCGGCCGGGGTGTGCGCGGCATGATCGGCCACACCCAGCCGCGCCGTATCGCCGCCCGTACGGTCGCGGAGCGGGTCGCGGAGGAGCTGCGGACACCGCTCGGCGAGGCCGTCGGCTGGAAGGTGCGGTTCACCGACCAGGTGAACCCGGACGCCACCTTCGTGAAGCTGATGACGGACGGCATCCTGCTCGCCGAGATCCAGACCGACCGCGAGCTGCGCGCCTACGACACGATCATCATCGACGAGGCCCACGAGCGGTCCCTCAACATCGACTTCCTGCTCGGCTACCTCGCCCAGCTGCTGCCGAAGCGGCCCGACCTCAAGGTGGTCATCACCTCCGCGACGATCGACCCCGAGCGGTTCTCCCGGCATTTCGGGGACGCCCCGATCATCGAGGTCAGCGGGCGTACGTATCCCGTCGAGGTGCGCTACCGGCCGCTGCTGGAGGAGGAGTCCGAGGACGCCGACCGGGACCAGATCACCGCGATCACCGACGCCGTCGAGGAACTGATGGCCGAGGGGCAGGGCGACATCCTCGTCTTCCTCTCCGGTGAGCGCGAGATCCGCGACACCGCGGACGCGCTGAACAAGAAGCGATACCGGTTCACCGAGGTGCTGCCGCTCTACGCCCGGCTGTCGCACGCCGAGCAGCACCGGGTGTTCCAGCAGCACACCGGGCGCAGGATCGTTCTGGCGACGAATGTCGCGGAGACGTCCCTGACGGTGCCCGGCATCAAGTACGTCATCGACCCCGGCTTCGCCCGCATCAGCCGCTACAGCCACCGCACCAAGGTGCAGCGGCTGCCGATCGAGCCGATCTCGCAGGCCAGCGCCAACCAGCGCAAGGGCCGCTGCGGCCGTACGTCCGACGGCATCTGCATCCGGCTGTACAGCGAGGAGGACTTCCTCGCGCGGCCCGAGTTCACCGACGCGGAGATCCTGCGGACGAACCTGGCGTCCGTCATCCTGCAGATGACCGCGGCCGGGCTCGGTGAGATCGAGAAGTTCCCGTTCATCGACCCGCCGGACCACCGCAACATCCGGGACGGTGTGCAGCTGCTGCAGGAGCTGGGCGCGCTCGACCCGGCCCAGAAGGACCCGCGCAAGCGGCTGACGGACACCGGCCGCAAGCTGGCGCAGCTGCCCGTCGACCCGAGGCTGGCCCGCATGGTCCTGGAGGCGGCCCGCAACGGCTGCGTCCGCGAGGTCATGGTCATAGCCGCCGCGCTGTCGATCCAGGACCCGCGCGAGCGCCCGGCCGACAAGCAGGCCCAGGCCGACCAGCAGCACGCCCGCTTCAAGGACGAGACCAGCGACTTCCTCGCCTACCTGAACCTCTGGCGCTACATCCGCGAGCAGCAGAAGGAGCGGGGGTCCAGTTCCTTCCGGCGCATGTGCAAGCAGGAGTACCTGAACTTCCTGCGCATCCGCGAATGGCAGGACATCTACAGCCAGCTGCGCACGGTCGCCAAGCAGATGGGCATCCACCTCAACGAGGACGACGCCCCCGCCGACCGCGTCCACGTCTCCCTGCTCGCCGGACTGCTCTCGCACATCGGCATGAAGGACGTGAAGGACGGCAACAAGAACGAGTACCTGGGCGCCCGCAACGCCAAGTTCGCGATCTTCCCCGGCTCGGCGCTGTTCAAGAAGCAGCCGCGTTTCCTGATGTCGGCCGAGCTGGTGGAGACCTCCCGCCTCTGGGCGCGGGTCAACGCGAAGATCGAGCCGGAGTGGGTGGAGCCGCTCGCCGGGCACCTCATCAAGCGGACGTACAGCGAACCGCACTGGGAGAAGGACCAGGCGGCGGTGATGGCGTACGAGAAGGTCACGCTCTACGGCGTGCCGATCGTCGCCCAGCGGAAGATCAACTACGGCCGTATCGACCCCGAGGCCTCCCGCGAGCTGTTCATCCGCAACGCGCTGGTGGAGGGCGACTGGCGAACCCATCACAAGTTCTTCGCCGACAACCGCAGACTCCTCAGCGAGGTCGAGGAGTTGGAGCACCGGGCGCGGCGCCGGGACATCGTGGTCGACGACGAGACGCTGTTCGACTTCTACGACCAGCGGGTGCCCGAACACGTCGTCTCCGGCGCGCACTTCGACTCGTGGTGGAAGCACAAGCGGCACGAGCAGCCGGACTTCCTGGACTTCGAGCGGGAGATGCTGATCCGCGAGTCGGCGGAGGCGGTCACCAAGGCCGACTACCCGGACTCGTGGCGGCAGGGGCAGCTGAAGTTCCGGGTGACGTACCAGTTCGAGCCGGGCGCGGACGCGGACGGCGTGACCGTCCACATCCCGCTGCAGGTGCTCAACCAGGTCACGGACGAGGGCTTCGACTGGCAGATCCCGGGCCTGCGGGAGGAGCTGGTCACGGAGCTGATCCGTGCCCTGCCCAAGCCGATCCGCCGCAACTACGTGCCTGCGCCGAACTTCGCGAAGCGCTTCCTGGACACGGCCGTCCCGCTCCAGGAGCCGCTCACGGTCACCATGGCCCGCGAGCTGAAGCGGATGGTCGGCGTGCCCTTCGAGGCGGACGACTTCGACTGGGCCAAGGTGCCGGACCATCTGCGCATCACCTTCCGGATCGTCGACGAGCGGCGCCGCAAGCTCGCGGAGGACAAGGACCTGGAGGCGCTCAAGCTCCGGCTGAAGCCGAAGGCCCGCAAGGCGCTGTCGCAGGCGGCCGCGGCGACCGCGTCCCGTGAGGGCGGGGAGTCGCTGGAGCGCAAGGGCCTCACCGACTGGACGATCGGCACGCTCACCCGGGTCTTCGAGACGCGCCGGGCGGGGCAGCCGGTGAAGGCGTACCCGGCGCTGGTCGACGACGGCGACACCGTCTCCGTACGCCTCTTCGACACCGAGGCCGAGCAGGCCGAGGCGATGTGGAAGGGCACGCGGCGGCTGATCCTGCGCAACATCCCGGTCAACCCGGCGAAGTTCGCGTCCGAGAAGCTGACCAACGCCCAGAAGCTCGCGCTGTCGGCGAATCCGCACGGCTCGGTGCAGGCGCTGTTCGACGACTGCGCGATGGCGGCGGCGGACAAGCTGATCGGCGACTTCGGCGGACCGGCGTGGGACGAGGAGTCCTACCGGAAGCTGTACGACAAGGTGCGGGCGGAGATCGTCGACACGACCGTGCGTACGGTCGGGCAGGTGCAGCAGGTGCTGGCGGCCTGGCAGGCCTGTGAGCGGCGCCTGAAGGCCGTACGGAGCCCCGCGCTGCTGCCGAACCTGGCGGATGTGCGGGCGCAGCTGGACGCCCTGGTGAAGCCGGGCTTCGTGACGGAGGCGGGGATCGGGCGGCTGCCGCATCTGATGCGGTATCTCGTGGCGGCGGACCGGCGGCTGCAGCAGATGCCGACGGGCGTCCAGCGGGACACGACCCGCATGGAGAAGGTCCACGACATGCAGGACGAGTACGCGTGGCTGCTGGAGCAGCTGCCGAAGGGCCGGCCCGTGCCGGCCTCCGTCCTGGAGATCCGCTGGATGATCGAGGAGCTGCGGGTGAGCTACTTCGCGCACGCGCTGGGCACGGCGTACGCCGTCTCCGACAAGCGGATCGTGAAGGCGATCGACGCCGCCGCGCCGTGACCGGACCCGCACTGAGGGTGAGTTCGACCAGGGGCTCACCCTCCTGTAGAGTCCTTCTCGCAGCGCAACGCAGAAACGCGAAACGCCGCGAAACCTGGTCCTGTGGAGCAGTTTGGAGTGCTCGCCACCCTGTCAAGGTGGAGGCCGCGGGTTCAAATCCCGTCAGGACCGCATCGATCGAGTAAGGCCCGCCCCCGCGAGGGATGCGGGCCTTTCTCATGTCCCGGCCCGGTCGAGGGGGACCGCGGGCCTTGTCGCCATTCCGGCCCCGGCCGAAAGGGACCGCGGGACCTGCTCACGCCCCCTCACCCCCCTCGCGAACGCGGGCCCCGGTCGGGTTCCGTGCGGCTCTCGCCGGCTTCGCCGTCCCTGAATCCCCCTCCTGAGCCCCCTGGAACCGTCTGGCGACCCGTCAAAGGCTCTGCAGCCGCCTTGACGGCGTCACATTCCCTCGGTACCCCGGAAGTCAGGGTCATGGCGTGGCGGGGGCTGGAGGGGGCGTATGGCGGCTTCGGTCAGGCATGAGACGCGGGCGCTGCTGCGGGCGCATCTGGCGGCCGCGTCGTCGTACCGGCATCTGACGCGGCACTGCCCGGTGTGCCGTCAGTTGCTGCGGCTGGCCATGGACTCCCCGCAGCGGGGTACTGACACCCCCGAGGAGGAGGAGCGCGAAGAGGGCGCGCCGGCTTCGTGACGCTCGGTGGCCCCAACGGCCTTACGGCGATGGGGCGGTGGAACGTGCGCTTCCATTAGCGCAGGTGCGCCGGAGGCGACAAGTGCCGCGGCGTGTGACGGGAGTCACCGGACGAGTTTCCGAAACAGTGGTTCTTACCCCACTCCTACAAGTGGTCAATTTAATATGTGCAATTGCACCAGTACCGAGGGGTCGCCCCCCGGCCACGCAGAACCCTCCCCCACCCCGCCGTCGGACACTCTCCGTGGGCATGAAAAATCGCGCTGGACCCGGCGGAGTCCAGCGCGATCAACGATGCAAAGGTCCTGTTGGGGCAGGTCCAGCGTCGTGTGGAGCCAGTGTTTCGAGCACCTCGGCCAGGTTGGGGGTCCGGCCGGTTTGCCCGGTTATGAAGTTGTTCAGGCCTCGCTGCGCTGCTGCGGGATGCCCGCGAGCAGAGCGCGGACCTCGGCCTCGCGGTAGCGTCGGTGTCCGCCGAGCGTGCGGATCGACGTGAGCTTGCCGGCCTTCGCCCACCGCGTGACCGTCTTCGGGTCGACGCGGAACATCGTGGCGACCTCAGCCGGGGTCAGCAGCGGCTCGGCATCAGGGGTGCGAGCGGTCATGAGCGGCCTCCTCGGGAGAACCGAACCTTCTCGGTTCTTTCCTCTAAATTCTGCACCTTGACCCGCGTTGCCCGAAATGGCGGACGCGAGTCGAGTCGGTTATAGGACGAACGGCTTGTCCTCGGCACTACAACTACACCATCTGTCCAGCCGCGTCGGCCAAACCGATGGAATTGCCCTCCCAGGTGTTCATCAGCGACGGAAGCCGATGGACCATGCCATAGCGGACAGTCACGCGACTGTGACGATCAGTCACAGAGCGATCAGGAGTCACCAGACCCCCCAAAGCGTGCAATGCTGAGAAGAGCCCTCCCCGGGCTCCTTGTCCTATTTTGGCACGAGGAGGGGCAAGGGGCGCAAGGGCCGCGTACGTGCGGTCTGTCACGCTTGGGGTAAACGCCCGGATCGGGACCTACGTCCCGTCAACTTCTGGAAGTGCGGTAGACCGTACGCGGTGCACTGCCTTCAAGGCCGTGACGCACGTCACTCGTAAGGTGTCGTTTCTGTTGCGGCGTCAGGTGGGCCGGGACGGGCGCCCCGCTCAGTTCGCCGACCGCAGGTCCCGCACCGCGCGCCAGCGCTCCACCAGCCGCCCGTACGCCTCCCCCGCCGCGGCCCCGTCGTCCCGGCGCAGCGCGTCGATCCCCTCGGCGACGTCCGCGGCCGAGTGGTCGCCCTCCAGGTCGCCCGCCGGCAGGACGTGCACCAGACCGCCGTAGTCCAGCTCGACCACCGAGCGCGGGTGGAACTCCTCCAGCCAGCGGCCGACGTCGACCAGGCCGTCGATCAGCGGGCCCTCGTCGATCGCGTCCTTCAGCGCCCGCAGACCCCGGGCGACCCGGCGGCGGGCCTGCACCATCGGGGTGCGGTAGCGCAGCACGGGCGGCTCGCCGCCGGTGTCGCCGGAGCCCTTGGCGTACTCGCGCTCCTCGTCGGCGACGAGCACGAACCAGTTCAGCGGCACCTGCCAGGTCGCCGTACGGATCCACGGCCGGGCGTCGGGGTTGCGCACCAGCCAGCGCTCGTAGTCCCGCGCCGCCTGATCACGTACGAGCGGCGGCAGTACGGCGTCCAGGACCGACGCGGGCAGCTCCTCCCCGAGGTCACCGAGGGCCTGCCAGCCGCGCAGCCGGGTGCGCCAGGGGCAGACGTGGATCACGCCCCCGGACTCCAGGACGAAGGCGTCGCCGCTCTCGTGCACGGGCACCGGTACCGGCGGGGTGGGCAGCAAGTCGGCCAGGGACCGGCGCAGTTCGTCCTGGTACGTCGGGCGCTCGGAGCGGCGGGCGTAACGGGCCCAGTGACTGCGTTCCGGCTCGGGGAAGGCGGCCAGCGGCTCGTAGACCCGCAAGTAGGCCGTGTACGGGACGATCACCGAGGACACCTTGGGCACGCCTGCTCCCTCCCCCGCCGCCGACCGGGGAAAACTGCGGAACCCGCCCACAAAAGAGCGGGAAAACTATGCGAATCGTCGCACGGGGGTACTCCGTGAGGAGGTGATCCTGAGCACGGCGAGGTGAGCGGCCCCGGACAGGCTCTACTCTTCCCCCCAAAGGGGCCCCGCCACCCGCACGGGACCTCTTCCCAACCGCCTCTGCTTACCCAGGAGTCACCACAGTGACCGACGTAACCGACGGCGTCCTGCACACCCTGTTCCACTCAGATCAGGGGGGCCACGAGCAGGTCGTGCTCTGCCAGGACCGCGCCAGCGGCCTCAAGGCCGTCATCGCCATCCACTCCACCGCCCTCGGCCCCGCCCTCGGCGGTACGCGCTTCTACCCGTACGCGAGCGAGGAGGAGGCCGTCGCCGACGCGCTGAACCTCGCGCGCGGCATGTCGTACAAGAACGCCATGGCCGGCCTCGACCACGGCGGCGGCAAGGCCGTGATCATCGGCGACCCGGAGCAGATCAAGAGCGAGGAGCTGCTGCTGGCCTACGGCCGGTTCGTGGCCTCGCTGGGCGGTCGCTACGTCACCGCCTGCGACGTCGGCACCTATGTCGCCGACATGGACGTCGTCGCGCGCGAGTGCCGCTGGACCACCGGCCGCTCCCCGGAGAACGGCGGCGCCGGCGACTCCTCGGTGCTGACCGCCTTCGGCGTCTACCAGGGCATGCGTGCCTCGGCCCAGCACCTGTGGGGCGACCCGTCGCTGCGCGGCCGCAAGGTCGGCATCGCGGGCGTCGGCAAGGTCGGCCACCACCTGGTGGAGCACCTGCGCGCGGAGGGCGCCGAGGTCGTCGTCACGGACGTCCGCGAGGACGCCGTGGGCCGCATCCTCGCGGCGCACCCGACGGGCGTCACGGCCGTCGCCGACACCGCGACCCTGATCCGCGTCGAGGACCTCGACATCTACGCCCCCTGCGCGCTCGGCGGGGCCCTGAACGACGACACCGTGCCGGTGCTGACGGCGAAGATCGTCTGCGGCGCGGCCAACAACCAGCTCGCCCACCCGGGCGTGGAGAAGGACCTCGCCGACCGCGGGATCCTCTACGCGCCGGAC
This sequence comes from Streptomyces sp. NPDC053367, assembly GCF_044545925.1. NCBI lineage: Bacteria > Bacillati > Actinomycetota > Actinomycetes > Kitasatosporales > Streptomycetaceae > Streptomyces > Streptomyces sp. NPDC053367. The sequence goes on from NZ_JBITYN010000003.1 coordinate 49,369, forward strand.
TACGTGGTGAACGCGGGCGGTGTCATCCAGGTGGCCGACGAGCTGCACGGGTTCGACTTCGACCGGTGCAAGGCGAAGGCGGCGAAGATCTTCGACACCACGCTGGCCATATTCGCACGTGCGAAGGCCGATGGGATTCCGCCGGCCGCCGCGGCCGACCGGATCGCCGAGCAGCGGATGCACGAGGCCGCCGCCGCGCACGGACGCTGACGTTCCGGAGAGCGCGGGCCAAGGGTTTGCGCGGTACCCGCCGGGGGTCGGTTAGAGAGAACTCTCACTTCAACCGGCGGGTCGTCCCCCGATAAGTGGTTAAAATCGCCATTGACCAGCGAGGACAGGGCGCCTCGAAGGTCCTGTGCACACGCGCGTGCTGCGGGCGACGTACCGTATGGGCGCGGGCTCAGGTACCGTGGAAGCCCTACGGACCGGCCTCTCCATGGAGAGTCCGTTCCGGATCATGAACGCGTGTCAGACTCTGGGGCCGTCGAGCCCCGTCGTTGAGGGGGTCGAGCCATGGGGCGCGGCCGGGCCAAGGCCAAGCAGACGAAGGTCGCCCGCCAGCTGAAGTACAACAGCGGTGGGACTGACCTCTCACGCCTGGCTGAAGAGCTGGGCGCATCGACGTCGAACCAGTCGCCGAACGGCGACCGCTTCGAGGAAGATGAGCACGACGACGACGATCTGTACTCCAGGTACGCCGACCTCTATGAGGACGACGACGAGGACGACGAGGACGAACACGGTTCCTCGCAGCAGCGTCGCGGCGCGTAACGCTTGCAGCAGTTTGACCGTCACCCGGTCCGGGGCCTCAGGGCACCGGACCGGGTTTCGTGCTGCCTTCACGGAGTTCCGCCCCCCGAAGGGGGCGGAGTGACTCACGCGTAGTCGCCGACCAGCTCAGCACCCGTGGTGTGCTCGCCGCGCTCGGTGATCTCGCCCGCGACCCAGGCGTCGACCCCGCGGTCGGCCAGCGTCGTCAGGGCCACGTCCACGGAGCTCTGCGGCACGATCGCGATCATGCCGACGCCCATGTTCAGCGTCTTCTCCAGCTCCAGGCGCTCGACGCTCCCGGTCCTGCCGACGAGGTCGAAGATCGCTCCGGGGGTCCAGGTGGAGCGGTCCACGGTGGCGTGCAGGCTGTCCGGGATCACGCGGGCCAGGTTGGCCGCGAGGCCGCCGCCGGTGACGTGGCTGAAGGCGTGGACCTCGGTGGTGCGGGTGAGCGCCAGACAGTCCAGCGAGTAGATCTTGGTGGGCTCCAGCAGCTCCTCGCCGAGGGTGCGGCCGAGTTCCTCGACACGGGCGTCCAGGGCGAGGCCGGCCTGCTTCAGCAGGACGTGCCGCACCAGCGAGTACCCGTTGGAGTGAAGGCCGGAGGACGCCATGGCGATCACCGCGTCACCCGTACGGATGCGATCCGCGCCGAGCAGCCGGTCGGCCTCCACCACGCCCGTACCGGCGCCGGCGACGTCGAAGTCGTCCGCGCCCAGCAGACCGGGGTGTTCGGCCGTCTCACCGCCCACCAGGGCGCAGCCCGCCAGCACACAGCCTTCGGCGATGCCCTTGACGATGGCGGCGACCCGCTCGGGGTGGACCTTGCCGACGCAGATGTAGTCGGTCATGAACAGCGGCTCGGCGCCGCACACCACGATGTCGTCCATGACCATGGCGACCAGGTCGTGGCCGATGGTGTCGTAGACGCCCATCTGGCGGGCGATGTCGACCTTCGTGCCGACGCCGTCGGTGGCGGAGGCGAGCAGCGGACGCTCGAAGCGCTTGAGGGCGGAGGCGTCGAAGAGGCCGGCGAAGCCGCCGAGACCGCCGAGGCCCGCGACCTCGGCGCGCTGCGTCTTCTTCACCCACTCCTTCATCAGCTCTACGGCGCGGTCTCCCGCTTCGATGTCGACGCCCGCGGCTGCGTAGCTGGCACCAGTCGTCTCAGACATGTGGTGAGAACCTTCGTGTCGTACGGCAGAACTTAGGGGCGGCGGATCGCGTCCGCGGCAGCCGTGGCGGCGGGCCCTGCGGCCAGCTCCGTCTCCAGGAGCTGCTTGCCCAGCAGCTCCGGGTCGGGGAGCTCCATCGGGTACTCGCCGTCGAAGCAGGCACGGCACAGGTTCGGCTTGGCGATGGTGGTCGCCTCGATCATGCCGTCGATGGAGATGTACGCCAGCGAATCGGCGCCCAGCGAGGTGCCGATCTCGTCGATGGTCATGCCGTTGGCGATGAGCTCGGCGCGGGTGGCGAAGTCGATGCCGAAGAAGCAGGGCCACTTCACGGGCGGGGAGGAGATCCGGATGTGGACCTCGGCGGCGCCCGCCTCGCGCAGCATGCGGACCAGGGCCCGCTGGGTGTTGCCCCGCACGATGGAGTCGTCGACGACGACCAGGCGCTTGCCCTTGATGACTTCCTTCAGCGGGTTCAGCTTCAGACGGATGCCGAGCTGGCGGATCGTCTGGGAGGGCTGGATGAAGGTGCGGCCGACGTAGGCGTTCTTGACGAGGCCGGCGCCGAAGGGGATGCCGGACGCCTCCGCGTAGCCGATGGCGGCGGGGGTGCCGGACTCCGGGGTCGCTATGACCAGGTCGGCCTCGACGGGGGCTTCCTTCGCCAGGCGGCGGCCCATCTCCACGCGGGAGAGGTAGACGTTGCGGCCGGCGATGTCGGTGTCGGGACGGGCCAGGTACACGTACTCGAAGACACAGCCCTTGGGCTTCGCTTCCGCGAAGCGGGAGGTGCGCAGGCCGTTCTCGTCGATCGCGATGAACTCGCCCGGCTCTATCTCGCGCACGTAGCTGGCGCCGCAGATGTCCAGCGCGGCGGACTCCGAGGCGACGACCCAGCCGCGCTCCAGTCGGCCGAGGACCAGCGGGCGGATGCCCTGCGGGTCGCGGCCGGCGTAGAGGGTGTGCTCGTCCATGAAGACGAGCGAGAACGCGCCACGGACCTTGGGGAGGACCTGGTGGGCCGCCTCCTCGATGGTCAGCGGCTTGCCGTCCTCGTCGACCTGGGCCGCGAGGAGCGCGGTGAGCAGGTCGGTGTCGTTGGTGGCAGCCACGCGGGTCGAGCGGCTGTTGTTGTCGTCGGGGAGGGCGGCGACCATCTCGGCCAGCTGGGCCGTGTTGACGAGGTTGCCGTTGTGGCCGAGCGCGATCGAGCCGTGCGCGGTGGCACGGAACGTCGGCTGGGCGTTCTCCCACACGGAGGCGCCGGTGGTCGAGTAGCGGGCGTGTCCGACCGCGATATGACCCTGGAGCGAACCGAGAGAGGTCTCGTCGAAGACCTGGGAGACGAGGCCCATGTCCTTGAAGACGAGGATCTGGGAGCCGTTGCTGACCGCGATTCCCGCGGATTCCTGGCCCCGATGCTGGAGGGCGTAGAGCCCGAAGTACGTGAGCTTTGCGACCTCTTCGCCCGGAGCCCAGACACCGAAGACGCCACACGCGTCCTGGGGGCCTTTCTCGCCGGGAAGTAGATCGTGATTGAGTCGACCGTCACCACGTGGCACGCCTTCGAGTGTAGGCGAGATCGACCACTGGTCCGAATTGGGGATACCCGTCAGTAATCGATCACTCGGCGGCGACAGCGGTCAGAGATTCGCCGTTTTCGCTGGTCAGAGTGAGGGTGCGAGCGTCGATGCGGTAGTCGACGCCGCCGTCGAGGACCCGTTCGATGCTTCGCTCCGTGTTCATGAGTGAGGCTTCGCACATCATTCGGGTCGTGGCGAGCGAGCCGAGCGTGATACGGCCGTCGCGCACGGTCGCCTCGGCGTTCACGCGGTTGCAGCCCAGGCTTCCCGAGAGGGTTCCCTTCGCTGTGTCGAAGACCAGGTGGGCGCGGCCGTTCGCGGCGGGGCGGGTGATCTGCCACCTGGTGCCGGACAGCGCGGTCGGCCGCTGCTCGGTGAGCCGGACGCGGTCGCCGTCGGCGGTGGTCAGGGTGAGGTTCCCGTCCCGCACGCGGGCGGTGAGGCTGCCGTCGGTGAGGGTGTCGGCGAGGGTCTGCTCGAACCGCGCGGGGACGCCGTCGCAGGCCATCTCGGTGGCACCGAGCCCCTTGAAGGCGATGCGGTCGCCGTCCAGGTCGGCGTCCGAACCGAAGCCGTTGCAGCCGAGGCTGCCGTCGGCCCTGCCGTCGGCGCCGATCCGCAGATGGGCGCCGGCCGGGGCCTTGCTGGTGCGGCCGTCGACGGTGACGTCGGTGACGGCCCAGCGCACCCCGGTGACGTCCGGCCCGGCGGCGACGGCGTCACCGCCGGGCTTCTCGGTTCCGCAGGCGGCCAGGAGCGGGAGCAGGGTCAGGGCCGCGAGGGTCAGTCGCTGCTTGTCCATGCCGGTGTGACGGAGGCCGCCCGCGATCGGTTCCCCTGCGGATCTCAGCCCATCAGCGGCAGCAGCCCGCTCAGGTCGGCCCGCTCCCCGCTCGCGCTGACCTGCGCCGCCTCCAGCGCGTCCGCCCAGGTCAGACGGCCGGTCGCCAGCCGGATCCAGGTCAGCGGGCCGGTCTCGACGACGTTCGGCGGGGTGCCGCGGGTGTGCCGGGGGCCCTCCAGGCACTGCACCACGGCGTACGGCGGGATACGCACCTCGGTCGCGCCGCCGGGCGCCTTCGCGGCGAGGGCGTCGGCCAGCAGGCGGGTGCAGGCGGCCAGGGCCTGCTTGTCGAAGGGCACGGCAAGGCCGGGCACGGCGGCGTTCAGGTCGTCGGTGTGGACGACCAGTTCGACGGTGCGGGTGACCAGGTAGTCGTCCAGGACCATCGCGCCGGTGCGGGCGGCGAGCAGCCGGGTGCCGGGGGCGTCGGCGAGGCGCTCGGCGAGGCGTTCTTCGGTGCGCGCGTACAGGGCGTCGAGGTCGGGGTGGGCCTCGGCGAGGGCGCGGGTGCCGTCGGCGATGTCGGCGGCCCGGGCGGCGGTGGCGAAGGGCCAGTCCAGGAGGGTGAGTTCGGGCCTGGCCGGCTCGTCCCGTTCGATGTTCCGGCTGACGGTCTCCACGGCCATCGTGATGTGCGCCGCCAGATCCCGTACGGTCCACTCGCCCAGCCGCGTGGGCAGCGCGAGTTGATCGGCCGTCAGGGTGCTCACGGCCCGGCGTACGTGCCCGAACTGGGCGAACACCGCGGCGCGGATCTTGGCGGGGTCATAGGTACGGGTGCGCTTCTTGGCCGGCATGGGGCGAGCCTATGCCGGGGCGGGACGCACGGGGGCCCCGCCCGTGGAGACGGGCGGGGCCCTCACAGCCGTCCGGCGTCGCCTACTTGAGCAGCGCCGGGATGGTGTTCTCGTGGGCCTCGCGGAGTTCGGCCAGGGTGAGGGTGAACTCGCCCTGGACGTCGACCACCGCGTCCGGGCCGGTCCCGTCGACGACGCCGATGCGGGTGGCGGGCAGGCCCCGGGCACCGCACATGTCGTTGAAGCGGACCTCCTCCGAACGCGGGACGGCCACGATCGCGCGGCCGGCCGACTCGGAGAGGAGGAAGGTGAAGGCGTCCAGGCCGTCGGGGACGATCAGCCGGGCGCCCTTCTCCCCGAGCAGCGCCGACTCGACCACGGCCTGGACGAGGCCGCCGTCGGACAGGTCGTGCGCGGAGTCGATCATGCCGTCGCGGGAGGCGGAGATCAGGATCTCGGCGAGCAGCCGCTCGCGCTCCAGGTCGACCTTCGGCGGCAGACCGCCGAGGTGGTCGTGGACCACCTGGGACCAGGCCGAGCCGCCGAACTCCTCGCGGGTGTCGCCGAGCAGGTAGAGGAGCTGGCCCTCCTCCTGGAAGGCGACCGGGGTGCGGCGGGCCACGTCGTCGATCACGCCGAGCACGGCGACGACCGGCGTCGGGTGGATGGCGACCTCGCCCGTCTGGTTGTACAGCGAGACGTTGCCGCCGGTCACCGGGGTGCCGAGCTGGAGGCAGCCGTCCGCCAGACCGCGTACGGCCTCCGCGAACTGCCACATGACCGCCGGGTCCTCGGGCGAGCCGAAGTTCAGGCAGTCCGACACGGCGAGCGGCTTGGCACCGGTCGTCGCCACGTTCCGGTACGCCTCCGCCAGCGCCAGCTGCGCGCCCGTGTACGGGTCGAGCTTGGCGTAGCGGCCGTTGCCGTCGGTGGCGATGGCGACGCCGAGGCCGGTCTCCTCGTCGATGCGGATCATGCCGGAGTCCTCGGGCTGGGCGAGGACGGTGTTGCCCTGCACGAAGTGGTCGTACTGGGAGGTGATCCACTTCTTGGAGGCCTGGTTCGGGGACGCGACCAGCTTCAGGACCTGGTCCTTGAGCTCCTCGCTCGTCGCCGGGCGGGGCAGCTTGTTCGCGTCGTCGGCCTGCAGCTCGTCCTGCCAGGACGGGCGGGCGTAGGGGCGCTCGTAGGTCGGGCCCTCGTGGGCGACCGTGCGCGGGTCGACGTCGACGATCTTCTCGCCGTGCCAGAAGATCTCCAGCCGGTCGCCGTCGGTGACCTCACCGATGACGGTGGCGATGACGTCCCACTTGTCGCAGATCTCCAGGAAGCGCTCGACCTTCTCCGGCTCCACGACCGCGCACATGCGTTCCTGCGACTCGCTCATGAGGATCTCCTCGGGCGAGAGCGTGGAGTCGCGCAGCGGGACGTCGTCCAGGGTGACGCGCATGCCGCCGGAGCCGTTGGAGGCCAGCTCGCTGGTGGCGCAGGAGATGCCGGCGGCGCCCAGGTCCTGGATGCCGACGACGAGCTTCTCCTTGAAGGCCTCCAGGGTGCACTCGATGAGCAGCTTCTCCTGGAAGGGGTCGCCGACCTGCACGGCGGGACGCTTCGAGGGCTTCGCGTCGTCGAAGGTCTCGGAGGCGAGGATCGACGCGCCGCCGATGCCGTCGCCGCCCGTGCGGGCCCCGTACATGATGACCTTGTTGCCCGCGCCGGACGCCTTCGCGAGGTGGATGTCCTCGTGCCGCATGACGCCGATGGCACCGGCGTTGACCAGCGGGTTGCCCTGGTAGCAGGAGTCGAAGACGACCTCGCCGCCGATGTTCGGCAGGCCGAGGCAGTTGCCGTAGCCGCCGATGCCGGCGACGACGCCCGGCAGGACGCGCTTGGTGTCGGGGTGGTCGGCCGCGCCCATGCGCAGCGGGTCGACGACCGCGACCGGCCGGGCGCCCATCGCGATGATGTCGCGCACGATGCCGCCGACGCCGGTGGCCGCGCCCTGGTAGGGCTCGACGTACGACGGGTGGTTGTGCGACTCGACCTTGAAGGTGACCGCGTAGCCCTGGCCGACGTCGACGACACCGGCGTTCTCGCCGATGCCGACGAGCATGGCGTCGGACCGGGGGGCCTTCTCGCCGAACTGGCGGAGGTGGACCTTGGAGGACTTGTACGAGCAGTGCTCGGACCACATGACCGAGTACATGGCGAGCTCGGCACCGGTGGGCCGGCGGCCGAGGATCTCGACCACGCGCTCGTACTCGTCCTTCTTCAGGCCGAGTTCGGCCCAGGGCAGCTCGACGTCGGGGGTCGCGGCCGCGTGCTCGACCGTGTCCAGAGGCGTCCGGCTCATGCGTTGACCAGCTTCTTGAGGATCGAGGTGAAGAACGGGAGGCCGTCGGTGCGGCCGGTGCCGATGAGCGGCTCCGTGGCGTGCTCCGGGTGCGGCATCAGGCCCACGACGTTGCCGGCCTCGTTGGTGATGCCGGCGATGTCGTTGAGCGAGCCGTTGGGGTTGAAGTCCAGGTAGCGGAACGCCACCCGGCCCTCGGCCTCCAGCTTGTCCAGCGTGTACTGGTCGGCCACGTAGCGGCCGTCCATGTTCTTGAGCGGGATGTGGATCTCCTGGCCCTGCTCGTAGTCGCTGGTCCAGGCCGTGTTCGCGTTCTCCACCCGCAGCTTCTGGTCGCGGCAGATGAAGTGCAGGTGGTCGTTGCCGAGCATGCCGCCGGGCAGCAGGTGGGCCTCGGTGAGGATCTGGAAGCCGTTGCAGATGCCGAGGACCGGCATACCGGCCTTCGCCTGCTCGATCACGGTCTCCATCACCGGCGAGAAGCGGGAGATGGCGCCGGCGCGCAGATAGTCGCCGTAGGAGAAACCGCCGGGCAGGACGACCGCGTCCACCTGGTGGAGGTTCTTGTCCTTGTGCCAGAGGGCGACCGGTTCGGCGCCCGCCAGACGGATCGCGCGCTGGGTGTCCCGGTCGTCGAGACTTCCCGGAAAAGTGACGACGCCGATACGAGCGGTCACTTCGCGGCCTCCGCGACTTCCTCGACCTTGACGGTGAAGTCCTCGATCACGGTGTTCGCGAGGAAGGATTCCGCAAGATCGTGGATGCGGGCGAGCGCGGCCTCGTCGACCGGCCCGTCAACTTCCAGTTCGAAACGCTTTCCCTGACGGACGTCCGAGATGCCTTCGAAACCCAGCCGCGGCAGTGCGCGCTGCACCGCCTGGCCCTGGGGGTCGAGGATCTCCGGCTTGAGCATGACGTCGACTACGACGCGTGCCACTGGCACTCCCGGTGTGTGGTGCTGAGCAGGTTCCTTCAGACTACCCGCACAAAATTTCTACGCGAGTAGAGTCGTAGGAACCTACGTGACCGCCATCACGATCGGGTATCGAACGGGGGGTTCCGGGAAAATTCCCGGGAAAGATCGCCGATCGGCCTGCGATACCTATTGCGTCCGGACACGCGGAGAGATTTAGTCGGGCTTCACTTTGCAATGCCGGGCACTGTACAAATGAATTGGCAATAGCCGACAAACTCGGCACGTCGGCACAGCTGAGCTGCATGACGTGCCGTACGAAGGGACCGATATTCGTGGCGCAGAAGGTCGTGGTCACCCTCTTCGACGACATCGACGGCTCGGAAGCGGCGGAAACGATCGCCTTCGGACTCGACGGCAAGTCGTACGAGATCGACCTGAATGAAGCCAATGCCGAGAAACTGCGTAAGGCGCTCGCGCCCTACGTGGAGGCCGGCCGCAAGCGGTCGCGCTCGGGCCGGGCCTTCCGGCAGACGGAGGTCGCCCCCGACCCGGCGGCGGTCCGCGCCTGGGCCCAGGCGAACAAGATGGACGTCCCCGCGCGCGGCCGCATCCCCAAGAAGGTCTACGAGGCGTTCGCCGCGGCCCAGTGAGCCCGCCGCCGGCACCCGCGCACCCGCCCCTCGGCGCAACCGACTTGCACAGCACCCCCGCTGATCAGCTAGAGTCTGGAGCACGCCACGGGGCGGGGCCGAAAAGCCCAGCTCACAGCGGCATGCGGGTGTAGTTCAGTAGTAGAACATCCCCCTTCCAGGGGGAAGGCGCAGTGTGCGATTCCTGTCACCCGCTCTGCACCGCCGTCCCGACCACTGTTGTGGATCAGGTAGGCTGGTGCTCGCACCGATCAGTGAAAGCTGGTCGGCGGCAATGCGGACGTAGCTCAGTTGGTAGAGCGCAACCTTGCCAAGGTTGAGGTCGCGAGTTCGAGCCTCGTCGTCCGCTCGGGATGAAACCCCGGTCCTTCTGGACCGGGGTTTTTTCATGCCCGCCCCAGGTATCCGGGTCTGACATTTGTCATGCCGAGTGATGACAGCGCGCACTGCTGCCGGCCGCCGCGCGCCGGGACGCTGAATCCATGAACACGACAGAGCACGTGATCGAGGTCACCGATCTACGGCGTGTGTACGGGGGCGGGTTCGAGGCCGTGCGCGGGATCTCCTTCGACGTGGCACACGGGGAGATCTTCGCGCTGCTGGGCACCAACGGGGCCGGCAAGACGTCCACCGTCGAGCTGCTGGAGGGCCTGGCGCCGCCCAGCGGGGGCCGGGTGCGCGTCCTCGGCCACGATCCCCACGCCGAGCGCGCCGCCGTACGGCCGCGGACGGGCGTGATGCTGCAGGAGGGCGGATTCCCGTCGGAGCTGACCGTGGCCGAGACCGCGCGGATGTGGGCCGGGTGCGTGACCGGGGCGCGGCCGACGGGCGAGGTGCTGGAGCGGGTCGGGCTCGCCCGGCGGACCGGCGTACGGGTCAAGCAGCTGTCCGGCGGGGAGCGCAGACGGCTGGATCTGGCGCTGGCGCTGCTGGGCGATCCGGAGGTGCTGTTCCTGGACGAGCCGACGACCGGGCTCGACGCGCAGGGACGGCAGGAGACCTGGGAGCTGGTGCGGGAGCTGCGGGACCGCGGGACGACCGTGCTGCTGACCACGCACTACCTGGAGGAGGCCGAGGAGCTGGCCGGGCGGCTGGCGATCCTGCACCACGGGCGGATCGCGGCCGCGGGCACACCGGCCGAGGTGACGGACGCCCAGCCCTCCCACATCTCCTTCCGGCTGCCCGAGGGGTACTTCCTCGGGGACCTGCCGCCGCTGGGCGAGCTGGGGGTGAGCGGGCACAGCGTGGACGGGGACGTCGTACGGCTGCGGACGCGCGAGCTGCAGCGGGCGGCCACCCGGCTGCTGGTGTGGGCCGAGGGGGCCGGGGTCGAGCTGCACGGGCTGGATGTGCGGGCGGCGTCGCTGGAGGAGGCGTTCCTGGGCATCGCCCGGGAGGCCGAGCGCGCGGAGCGTGTGGAGGTGGCCGCATGACCACGGTCACGGGACGGGTCGCGGCGCTCGGGCGGGCCGAGCTGACGTTGTTCGGGCGCAGCCGGGGGATGCTCCTCGGGGCGCTGGTCGTGCCGCTGGTGCTGCCGTTCAGCGTGCGGTCCGTCGTCGAGGACATGGACCTGGCCGAGAACGGGCTCAGTGCGGGTCTGGTGCTGCTGCCGGGGGCCGTGGGGTTCTCGCTGCTGTTCGCGGTGTACTCGGCGCTCGTCGGGGTGTTCGTGGGGCGGCGTGAGGAGCTGGTGCTCAAGCGGCTGCGCACCGGGGAGCCGCGGGACGCCGAGATCCTCGCCGGTGCGTCGCTGCCGGCCGTGGTGACGGGACTGCTGCAGTCGCTGGTGCTGGTGGCGGGCTGTACGGCGCTGCTGGACGTGCCCGCGCCGAAGGCCGCTCCGCTCGCCGTGCTGGGGCTGCTGCTGGGGCTGGTGCTGTGCGCGGCCCTCGCCGCGGTGACCGCGAGCTTCACCCGGACCGTGGAGAGCGCCCAGGCCACCGCGCTGCCGCTGGTGATGGTGTCGATGATCGGCTCGGGGATCATGGTCCCGTTGGAACTCGCGCCCGACGGGGTGGCCTCGGCGTTCGAGCTGCTGCCGCTCACCGGGGTCATCACGCTGGTGCGGGGCGGCTGGACCGGGGAGCTGTCCGCGGCGGACGCCCTCGCGGCGGGGGCGACCGCGCTGGCCTGGACGTTGATCGCGGTGTTTGCTGTACGACGGTGGTTCCGGTGGGAGCCGCGGCGTTAGGGCCCGGCGTCCGGGTGGGCCTGCCGGGCCGCCTGGGCCGGGCGGGGCGTCGGGGGACGTAGGGGGAGGCGTATGGGTGGCCCGGTGGGCTGGTGGCGGGAGAAGAGCACTCCCGCCAAGGTCGAGACGTACACGCGCTGGTCGTTCCACTTCTTCGGGGTGATCGAGGTGTTCGCCGTCGGCCTCGCGGCCCTGGGGGAGGCGGGCAGCGGCGTCGGGGTCTGGCTGCTGCTGGTGGTGGCCGTGCACGCGGTGGTCGGGGCGGTGACCGCGTCGCGGGCGCTGGACTGGACGCGGGGGCAGCGGGAGCAGCCGGTGCGGCTGCTGTGGGTGCTCGCGGCGGTGACCGCGGTGATCGCCGTAGGGACGATCGGGCTCGCCGAGCACGGGCCCGGCGGCGAGGAGGTCGAGTCCGCGGCGGGTGCGGTGTTCGGGGGCGTCCTGGTCTTCGGGGCCGGCACCATCGCGCTCGGCGTGCGCAACCGCAGGCGGGTGTTCGGGATCGTGGCCGGATTCGCGGCGGGCGCCGCCTCGGTCGCCTGGCCCATCGGGGCGCCCGCTCCGGCCGCGCTGCTCACCGGCCTCGCGGTGCTCGTCGGCGGCGGGTTCCTGGCCTTCACCTCCATCTTCTCCGTCTGGCTGCTGAACGCCGTCTACGAGCTCGACGCCGCCCGCGAGACCCGCGCCCGGCTCGCCGTCGCCGAGGAGCGGCTGCGGTTCGGGCGGGACCTGCACGACGTACTGGGGCGGAATCTGGCGGTGATCGCCCTCAAGAGCGAGCTGGCCGTGCAGTTGGCGCGGCGCGAGCGGCCCGAGGCCGTGGAGCAGATGATCGAGGTCCAGCGGATCGCGCAGGACTCCCAGCGCGAGGTGCGCGATGTCGTACGCGGCTACCGTGACGCCGACCTGGCCGCCGAACTCGCTGGCGCCAAGGGTGTGTTGACCGCGGCCGGGATCGAGTGCGAGATGACCGAGGAGGCCTGCGAGCTGCCCGCCGAGGTGCAGTCGGCGCTCGGGTGGGTGGTCCGCGAGGCCACGACGAACGTGCTGCGGCACGGCGACGCGGGACGGTGCGCGGTGGGGTTGCGGACGACACAGGGGCATGTGGTGCTGACGGTGGAGAACGACGGGGCCGGGACGGCCTCGGAAGGCGGCGGCTCCGGGCTGGCCGGGCTGCGGGAGCGGCTGGCCGCGGTGGACGGGACGCTGGAGGCCGGCCATGCCGGCGACGGCAGGTTCCGCGTGGTGGCGCGGGTGCCGGTGAGCGGGGCGGCCGGATGACCGTGCGGGTGCTGCTCGCCGACGACGAGCACCTCATCCGGGGCGCCCTGGCGGCGCTGCTGGCGCTGGAGGACGACCTCCTGATCGTCGCGGAGGCCGCCACCGGGCCGGAGGCACTGGCGATGGCCCGGGCCCACCGGCCCGATGTCGCCGTGCTGGACCTCCAGATGCCGGGCGCGGACGGTGTGAAGGTCGCCACATCGCTGCGGGCCGAACTGCCGGGCTGCCGGGTGCTGATCGTGACCAGCCACGGCCGGCCCGGGCATCTGAAGCGGGCGCTCGCCGCGGGGGTGCGCGGCTTCGTGCCGAAGACCGTCAGCGCGCAGCGGCTCGCCGAGCTCATCCGTACGGTGCACGCGGGAAACCGCTATGTGGACCCGGAGTTGGCGGCCGACGCGATCGCCGCCGGGGACTCGCCGCTGACCGCGCGGGAGGCCGAGGTGCTGGAGCTGGCGGCCGACGGGGCGCCCGTCGCGGAGATCGCCGAACGGGCCTCGCTGTCCCAGGGGACCGTGCGCAACTACCTCTCCTCGGCCGTCATGAAGCTCGGTGCGGACAACCGTCATGCGGCAGTGCGTCTCGCGCGCGAGCGAGGTTGGGTATAGTTGCTCTCGCGCCACGGCGCACTGCGGACGTAGCTCAGTTGGTAGAGCGCAACCTTGCCAAGGTTGAGGTCGCGAGTTCGAGCCTCGTCGTCCGCTCCAGAAAAACCCCCGGTCTCCGCCGGGGGTTTCTTCGTGTTGCGGGACTCGTGCGAGGGGCCCCTGGTTTCCCAGGGGCCCCTTCCGCCACGGGAGTTACGCCCAGCGTGTGCCCGTCAGACGCTCGTAGGCCTCGATGTACTTGGCGCGGGTCGCCTCGACGACCTGCTCCGGCAGGGGCGGCGGGGGCTGCTCGCTCCTGCGGTCCCAGCCGGACTCGGCCGACGTCAGCCAGTCCCGCACGAACTGCTTGTCGTACGACGGCTGCGCGCGGCCCGGCTGCCACTGGTCCGCCGGCCAGAAGCGGGAGGAGTCGGGGGTGAGGACCTCGTCGGCGATGACGAGCGTGTCGCCCTCGAAGCCGAACTCGAACTTGGTGTCCGCCAGGATGATGCCCCGCTCGCGGGCGATGTCGCGGGCGCGGCCGTAGACGGCGAGGGTCGTCTGGCGCAGCCGGGCGGCGGTGTCGGCGCCGACCTGGCGGGCGACCTCCTCGTAGGAGACGTTCTCGTCGTGCTCGCCGACGGCGGCCTTGGTGGCCGGGGTGAAGATCGGGGCGGGCAGCTCGGAGCCGTCGGTCAGGCCCTCGGGGAGGGCGAGGCCGCAGACCGTGCGGGAGTCGTTGTACTCGGCCAGGCCGGAGCCGGTGAGGTAGCCGCGGGCCACGCACTCCACGGGGACCATCCGCAGCGACTTGCAGACCAGGGTGCGGCCGGCCCAGTCGGCGGGGGCGCCCTCGGGCAGCTCGGTGCTCAGGACGTGGTGGGGGGCGAGGTCGCGCAGCTGGTCGAACCACCACAGGGACAGCTGCGTGAGGACGCGGCCCTTGTCGGGGATCTCGGTCGGCAGCACCCAGTCGTAGGCGGACATGCGGTCGCTGGCGACCATCACGAGGTCGCCCGCCTCGTTGCGGTACAGGTCGCGCACCTTGCCGGTGTGCACATGCACCAGGCCCGGAACCTGGATCGGTTCGGGCTTTTCGACGAATCCGGACACGGTTCCTCCCCGTGGTTCTGTCCAAGTGGCTCGATTGTCCCGTATCGGGGGGCGAGGCGTGGACACCGGGTCCCACGGGGACCGCGGCGGGGCGAGGTGATCGGGGAGGTGGTCAGGGCCGTGATCAGTCCCGTTTGCAGATGCGGTCGAGGAGGTTGGCGGTCGCGCGCTGGATCCGGGCGTCGACGTGGCCGGGGCGGTCGAGGGCCGGCGACCAGGCGAACGTCCCGGACGCGAACACCCAGGCGCCGGACGGCGCACGGTACAGCGAGGTCTCCTGGTGGCGCCGGGCGCCGTCGCCGTCGGTGTACGGGGAGTGGGCGAGCAGGACGCGTTCCTCGTGCTCGGGCAGCGGGGCGCGCGGGAAGTAGCGGTCGGCCTCGCCCGCGACCAGGCCCTCGATCGGCTCGCCCTCGTGGGTGCCGGTCGCCTCCCACAGCCAGTGGCCTGCGTTGCGGACGATCAGGGGGTGCGGTTCGGGGACCCGGCCGGCGTACTGGATGCCCACCAACTGCTGCTCGGGACGGTCGATCTCACGCCACAGCACCGGCCTGCCAGGGCCCTTGCGCTTGCGGCAGGTCAGCAGCCGGTCGGGCACCCCGGACGGGGAGGGGCCCAACTCGACCTGCCAGTACATGGTGTTGGCCGACAGGAAGACGAGCGAGGTGCCGGTGTCGCGGGCCAGCTCGATCGTGCGGCGCATCGGGACCGACCAGTACTCGTCGTGACCGGGGAAGACCAGGCCCCGGTAACGGGCGGGGTCGACGCGGCCGGCGTGCAGATCGCGTGCGTCGGCGTAGGCGAGGTCGTAGCCGTAGCGCTCGGCCCAGCGGATGAAGTCGTAGGCGTGGCCGACGTGCAGGGGCAGGCCCGCGCCGGCGTAGGGACGGTCGAAGGAGACGGTCGTGGCGGCGTCGGCCTCGCCCAGCAGGCGGCCGTCCTCGTCCCACGCGTGGTAGAGGCTGGCGCCGGTGCGGCCGTCCTCCGGGTAGAGGTTGTACGCCTGCCAGGTGATGTCCGGCAGGAGCAGCAGCAGGTCGGCGGGGTGGCCGTCGCGGACGGTGAAGGGGATGTGGGAGCGGTAGCCGTCGGCGGTGGTCAGGACCGCGACATACGCGCCGTTGCTCCAGTACGACGGGATCTGCAGCCGCCAGGACAGCCACCAGTGGTGGCAGGAGACCGTGCGTCCGGCGGTCAGCGGCGGGGGCTGGACGATACCGGACAGACGCGGGCTGGTGGTGATCTTCGCCGCGCCGTCGCCGCCGTAGTGGCCGATGCGGTAGATGTCGACGCCGAACTCCTGGGGCGGGTCGACGGTGATGTGGAAGTCGAGGGCCTCCCCGGGGGCGACCGCGCCGGTGGAGGTGAAGCCCTTGATCTGGCGGTGCACGTCGTCGGCCGAGCGGGGCGCGCCCGAGGAGGAGGGGGCGTTGCGCGGGGGCGGCACGCGCGGGGTGCCCTCGCGGGGGGTCTGGCCCGGCGCCTGGTCCACGTACCAGGGGACGACCTGGCCGGTGTCGTCGAAGTAGGTCTCGCTGCCGCGCAGCCAGGGGACGGGGCCCTGGCCGAAGGGGTCCGTCACCGCGTGGGCCAGTGCGCCGGACTCCCACCGGCGGATGTGCTCCGATCCCATGGTGGCTCCCCTCCCTCGGGCCCCCGTATGACGGTGCGTGGTGTGGCGGGCGCATGTTGCTGTCCTATGTCGCGCGTTCTTGCCATGTGCGCGACCGCTTCCCAGCACATCACATTCCGCATGGATCCCGTCACTGTTCGTCTTCGATTGACCGAAAGTGGAAGACGGTGCTCCGGTACGGGGTGCTGCGCCGGCCGGTCCGGGTGCCGGGGCTCGCCGGTGCGGCGGTCGGGAGAGGGGTCAGACGAGGCGTACGGGCTTCTCCGGGCGTATGCCGACCTCCGTGAGCCAGGAGCGCAAGGGGGCGGGGTCGCCGTCCTCGACCAGGGTGAGGACCTTCGGGGTGAGGTCGGCCGCGCGCTCCCCGTCGACCAGGAGGGAGGGGCCGTCCAGCCAGTCCAGGCCGGGGGCGGCGCCCGCGGTGTCCATGGCGGCGCAGCAGACCATCGCCGTGATGTGGTCGGCGAGGAGTTCTCTGGGGGTGCGAGGGGGCTGGAGGGGGAAGAGGGGGAGGTCGTCGTCCCAGAGCGTGGTGCGGGCGCCGGGGGTCGTGGCGGGGTGGGCCTCGGCCTCTTCCCGGGCCAGCTCGGCGGAGATGCCTTCGGCGAGGGCTGCGCAGCGGGGGTTGGTGCGGTGTTCTTCGACCTCGGGGTCCAGGTCGAGGTCGGCTTCGACTTCGGCTTCGGCCTCGGCTTCGGCTTCGGCCTCGGCTTCGGCTTCGGCCTCGACTGCGGCCGATTCGTTCACATCCGCCGGGTCCGGGGTGGGGCCGGAGGGCTGGGCGGCGTGGGCGACTGCCTCGTCGGGGGTGGGCGGGACGGTGTCGGGTGTGTCGGGGGTGTGGGGGGTCGGACGGGTGGCGGCGGCCGTCGGCGTGAAGCGGTCGGCCGTGGCCGGGTGGGGCTCGTCCGGGGGCGGGGCTGTGGGGGTGGTCGTCAGGTGGTCCAGGACCCTGGAGAGGGTGGGGCCGTCGGTGTGGGGGGCCGGGCGGCGGACGCCGAGGGTGTCGAGGACCCGGTGGAGGCGGGCGGCGTCGGTGCGCCACTTCCGGTCGACGACCTCCTCCGGGTACTCCTGCCAGTCGACCGGGGACCAGTCGGGGCCGGCCTCGGCCGGGCCGCCATGGAAGAGGCGGGCGGCGAGGAGAGAGGCCGCCTCGTCGACCGCGCCCGGCTCCTCCAGGAGGTCGCAGGCAGGGCGCTCGCCGAGGCGGGAGGTGAAGCCCTCGGCCAGGCGGTCGCGGCGGGACAGCTCGGTCAGGGCGGCCACCACGCCCGCGTCGAGGCGGGACGGCCAGCGGCCCATGCGCCAGGCGGGGAGGGCGACCCTCGTCAGGAGGCGGTCCCAGCCCGCGTAGGCCAGGCCGACCTGCTCCTGGGCGACGATCCGGAGGCCGTAGTCCACCGTCTGCGCCCGCTCGGCCGCGGCGGCCGCCACCCCGCGCTCCATCTGCACCGCGTGTTCCCGGCAGCCGTTCAGCATCAGCCGGGCGAGCCGGCCGACGCCGGAGCACAGCAGCCGGGAGACCGGGTCGCGGCGCGGCGCCGAGGCGACGGCCACCGCGGCGTCCAGGCCCCGTACGAAACGCCGGGCGGCGGCTATGTCGGGGTGCGCCGACGGTCCCGTACCGGCGACGACCGGGGCGAGGACCGCGCGGAGCTCGCCCACGCGCATCCACCACAGGAACGGGGAGCCGATGACCAGGACGGGCGCGGCCGGGGAGCGGCGGGCGGGCCGCCCGGAGTCGTCGCGGGAGTCCGCCACCTCGTCACGGCCGGCCGGGGCGGGCGGGCCGTGCGCCGGGTGGGTGCGGTCCTCCAGCCAGCTGTCGCAGTCCGGGGTGAGCGCTATCGCCGAGGGCGCCGGGACCTCGAGGCGGTCGGCCAGGTCACGCACCAGCCGGTACAGATCGGGTGCCGCTTCCTCCGCGACCGGGACGGTCGGGCTGACGGCGGGCCGGGCGCGGGCGACGACCAGGGCGACACCGCCGGCCACCAGCAGCACCGCGGCGGCGAGCGCCGACACCGCCCAGCGGGCGGCGTCCCAGCCGGGCCCCACGAGATGGTCCGTGGTGCCGCCGGCCAGCAGGATCACCGCGGCCGCGGCGGGCAGCAGGGCCACCGCCAGCGCCCGGCTGCGCACCCGCAGCACGGCCAGCGCCCGCGACCGAGCGGCCTGCGCGCCTGCCTCCACACCCATGCCGGTCACGACCGGACCTCACCCCCTCGCTGTCGTCCTGGTGCTTCCCTGGTGTTGCTCACTCCCCCACTGTGGCACCCGCCACTGACATCGCAATGCCGGTGGGCCAAGTGCCGGAACGCTTGCGCCGCACCCTAGTTGGGCCCCGGGCCCCCGTCAGCCGGATAGCGGATCGGTCACTCGATGGAATGGCTCTGGGCAAAGGTGGATGACGGAGGGCAAGGATCAGGCCCCGGTTCCTGAGACGGAACCGGGGCCCGAGGGGTTGTCTCGCGGAGCGCCGGTCAGGCGGCGCCCGCCACCTTCGCCGCGATGTCCGTACGGTGCTGGGAGCCGTCCAGGCGGATGCGCGCGACCGCCCGGTAGGCGCGCTCGCGGGCCTCGGTGAGGTCCCGGCCGGTCGCCGTGACGGACAGCACCCGGCCGCCCGCGCTGACCACGGCGTCCCCGTCGCGCTTGGTGCCCGCGTGCAGGACGTAGGCGTGCGGGGCGTCCTCGGCGGCCACCTCGTCCAGACCGGTGATGGGGTCGCCGGTGCGCGGGGTGTCCGGGTAGTTGTGCGAGGCGACGACGACGGTGACGGCCGCGTCGTCGCTCCAGCGCAGGGGCGCGAGGTCCGCGAGGGTGCCGTTCGCGGCGGCCAGCAGGACCCCGGCCAGGGGAGTCTTCAGCCGGGCGAGGACGACCTGCGTCTCGGGGTCGCCGAAGCGGGCGTTGAACTCGATGACCCGCACACCACGGCTCGTGATCGCCAGGCCCGCGTACAGCAGGCCGGAGAACGGGGTGCCGCGGCGGCGCAGCTCGTCGACCGTCGGCTGGAGGACGGTCTCCATGACCTCGTCGACCAGCTTCGGGTCCGCCCAGGGCAGCGGGGAGTAGGCGCCCATGCCGCCGGTGTTCGGGCCCTCGTCGTTGTCGAGGGCCCGCTTGAAGTCCTGCGCGGGCTGCAGGGGGACGACCGTCTCGCCGTCGGTGACGGCGAAGAGTGAGACCTCGGGGCCGTCGAGGAACTCCTCGATGACCACGCGCTCGCAGCCGGCCGCGTGCGCCTTGGCCGCCTCCAGGTCGGACGTGACGACCACGCCCTTGCCGGCGGCCAGGCCGTCGTCCTTCACGACGTAGGGGGCACCGAAGGCGTCGAGGGCCTCGGCGGCCTCCTCCGCGGTCGTGCAGACGTACGAGCGGGCCGTGGGGACGCCGGCGCCGGCCATGACGTCCTTGGCGAAGGCCTTGGAGCCCTCCAGCTGCGCGGCCTCCTTCGATGGGCCGAAGACCGGGACGCCGGCCTCGCGCACGGCGTCGGCGACACCCGCGACGAGCGGGGCCTCCGGGCCGACGACGACCAGCTCGGCACCGAGCTCGGTGGCCAGCGCGGCCACGGCGGCGCCGTCCAGGGCGTCGACCTGGTGCAGCTCGGCGACCTCGGCGATGCCGGCGTTGCCGGGGGCGCAGTGGAGCGCCGTGACGGCGGGGTCGAGGGACAGGGAGCGGCACAGGGCGTGTTCGCGGGCGCCGCTGCCGATGACGAGGACCTTCACGGGGTCAGCCTAACCGGAGGCGGGTTTGCGCCTTTGTGCGGGCTTCCTATAGGCCGGGGTCGGGCGGGTTGTGCGTTTCTACGAGAGAGGGCTCGGGGCGCGTCACTGACCAGCGTTTCGCGCGCCCGGCTCACTCGTTCGTGAACTCCTCCATCACCGTCGCGCCGAGCTCGCGCACGATCAGCTCCTTGCCGGAGAGGGCCGACTCGTCGAGGTCGGGGTCGTCGTCCTCGGGGATGTCGTCCTCGGGGGCGACGGGGTCGGGCGCGTGGTGCCGGGCGGGCGGGGCCGGGGAGGTCGTCTGGGCGGGGGCCGCTGCCTGGCCGGACTGCGGGGCGGGGGTGGGCCGGGACGGGGTGGCGGGCTGGGCCGGGGCGGAGGGCTGGGCCGCGGTGCCGTGGGCGTAGCCGCCGGGGGTGTGGCCGCCGGGGGCGGCAGGGGAGCCGTAGCCGCCGCCCGGGGCGTGGCCGCCGTAGCCGCCGCCCGGCTGCGGGGGTGCGGAGCCGCCGGAGGGGTCGACGATCGCGTCGATCTTCCAGTGGACGTTGAAGCGCTCGGCCAGGACCGCCTTGAGGTCGTCCTCGCTGCCGCTGCCCACGAAGCGGTCCATGGCGCCCGCGTTGACGAAGCCGAGCTGGAGGGTGGTGCCGTCGAAGCCGACCACATGGGCGTTCGGAGCGTTCAGCAAGGCCCAGGTGAAGCGGCGCTTGGCCTTCACCGCCTCCAGGATGTCCGGCCACAGCGCGCGCGGGTCGAGGCCGCCGGGGGCGGGTGTGTAGGCGGAGGCGGCTGTGGGGGCGGCCTGGGCGGGGGCCGGCGACTGGGGAGCCGCGGGCTGGGGAGCCGGGGGCTGGGTGGCCGTCGTGGCGGGGCGGGCGCCGCCGGGGGCCGCCGCGGTGGGCCAGCCGCCGGGGCGTCGGCCGCCACCGGCGGGCGCCGCCGTGGGCCAGGCGCCGGGGGCGGCGGCCGCGGGCTGGGGCTGGGGCTGCGCCGAGGGCTGCGGGTGGGGCTTGGGGGGCTCGGCTGCGGGAGGGGCGGCGGGGGCCGGGGCGGCGTGCTCGGTGTGCTGGGCCGCGGCCGGGTCGGCGGTCATGGGCCCGGCCGGTGCGGCAGGAGCGGCCGCCGGGGCCTGTGCCGGTGCGCCGGAGCCCCGTACGGCCGCGCGGGCCGCGGCAGCGGCACCGCCCGGCGGGACGGGCGCGGCGGCGTGGGCGTCGGGGCCGGGGGCGTATCCCATGGCCGGCATTCCGGCCGGGGCACCCGCGGAGAAGCTGACGCCGCGCTCCAGGCGGTCCAGGCGGGCCATGACGGACCGCTCGTCGCCGTACGCGGCGGGCAGCATCACGCGGGCACAGATCAGTTCCAGCTGGAGGCGGGGCGAGGTGGCGCCGCGCATCTCGGTCAGGCCCTCGTTGACCAGGTCGGCGGCGCGGCTGAGCTCGGCGGCGCCGAACGTGCTGGCCTGGGCCTGCATGCGTTCGATGACGTCGGCGGGGGCGTCGATGAGGCCCTTCTCGGCGGCGTCGGGGACGGCGGCGAGGATGACGAGGTCGCGCAGCCGCTCCAGCAGGTCGGCGACGAAGCGGCGCGGGTCGTTGCCGCCCTCGATGACACGGTCGACGACCTCGAAGGCGGCGGCCCCGTCGCCGGTGGCGAATGCCTCGACGACCGAGTCGAGCAGGGAGCCGTCGGTGTAGCCCAGGAGGGAGGTGGCCATGGCGTACGTCACACCGTCGGCGCCCGCGCCGGCGAGGAGCTGGTCCATGACGGACATGGAGTCACGCACGGAGCCGGCGCCGGCCCGCACGACCAGCGGCAGGACGCCCTCCTCGACGGGGATGTCCTCCTTCTGGCACACCTCGCCGAGGTACTCCCGCAGGGTGCCCGGCGGGACGAGCCGGAACGGGTAGTGGTGCGTACGCGACCGGATGGTCCCGATGACCTTCTCGGGCTCGGTCGTGGCGAAGATGAACTTCAGGTGCTCCGGCGGCTCCTCGACGACCTTGAGCAGCGCGTTGAAGCCGGCCGACGTGACCATGTGGGCCTCGTCGATGATGTAGATCTTGTAGCGGCTGCGGGCGGGCCCGAAGAATGCCTTTTCCCGCAGGTCACGGGCGTCGTCCACACCGCCGTGCGACGCGGCGTCGATCTCGATGACGTCGATGGACCCCGGGCCGTTCCTGGCCAGGTCCCGGCACGACTCGCACTCCCCGCAGGGCGTCGGCGTGGGCCCCTGCTCGCAGTTCAGACAGCGGGCCAGGATCCGCGCGCTGGTCGTCTTGCCGCACCCGCGCGGACCGCTGAACAGGTACGCGTGATTGACCCGGTTGTTCCGCAGCGCCTGCTGCAGCGGGTCGGTTACATGCTCCTGCCCGATGACCTCGGCGAACGACTCCGGGCGATAGCGGCGGTACAGCGCAAGAGACGACACGCCTACGAGGTTATAGGCGCCCACTGACAAAGCGGACCGCGCGGAGATCCGGGGCAGATCCGATCACGGGGCGGAGGCGGGAGGCCGGCTCCGGGGCGGGGCCGGGGGGCGGGACGGCGGACGTAGTCCTGAGCCGCACCGGGGTCTCCCACACCGGGGAGGACCGGGCTCCGGCCGGGGGCCGGGAGACGCTGCGCCTGCGATTCCGGCGGGGAACGCAAGCGCCCCCCACGCACCCGCCAGAGCCGACCTACCCTTGCTGCCTTCCGGCCCTGGGGGAGTTCAGTCAGATAGCGCCGCGTGAGGGGCTGCGCCAAGGGTACCCGATCGCGGCCAGGGGGAACGAGTTCGCGAGCACACCTCTCGGTCATGTAATGTTCCCAGCGGAGGATTCGCCTAGAGGCCTAGGGCGCACGCTTGGAAAGCGTGTTGGGGGCAACCCCTCACGAGTTCGAATCTCGTATCCTCCGCCAGTGCCTCACCGGGCACGTTGTCGAAGGGCCCCACCGTTCGCGGTGGGGCCCTTCGACGTGTCTCCAGTGGTCCGGTCCGGGGAAGATCCGCGGATGATCTTCAGTGACCTCTCGCCGGAGCAGGAAGAACGGGTCATCGCGGCACTTTTCGCGCTGCTCGACGAGTTCCTCGCGGAGCGGGAAACACCGAATTCATAGGGCCCGACCAGCGCGCGGAGCGCCTCTAACCCCAGGTCAGCAGCCTGTTCCGCGGTGTGTGCCGGAAGGATCTGTGCCCGCGGCCACAGCGGGCGGGGGGTGTGGAGGCGCATACTGAGCCATGACAAAGCCTGCTGCACAGAAGCGTCATCTGCCCACCAGCCCCTTCAAGGCGCCGGTCGCACCGGCCCCGAAGCACTTCGCCCTGGGCGACCAGGTCTCGCACGATGTGTACGGCCTCGGCCGGGTCATCGGCATCGAGGACGGCATCGCGGCGCTCGTGGACTTCGGCTCGACGCAAATGCGGATCCTGAGCCCGTACGGCAAGATGACCAAGCTGTAGGACCGCTGTGCCCGGTCAGGGCACCCCAGGTCCCGTCAGGGACCTGTAGCGAAAGAGAGACCTCTCATCGATCTGACGTCGCTGTTCTCCGCCCGGGAAGGGCAACCCCGCTACTCCGCTGCGGCAGCGCCGCCTCCCGCCACCCAGCCCTTCCAGGCCCCCGACTTCGGGACGGACGAGACCATGCCGTTCGAGGACGTACAGGAGCCCACCCGGGACCGGCGCGCGGCAGGGTCCGAGGCGGCCTAGGGCCTGCCCGCATGACGCTGACTCCGGCAAGGCGAAACGAAGGGCCCCGCTGATCTCCTGCTGATCTCCTGCGGGGCCCTTCGTCATGCCTCCTCATGGGTCGTCATGGGTCGTCATGGGTCCTCATGCGTCGTCATGGGTCCTCATGCGTCGTCATGGGTCACCCGTCCGTGGTCACAGGTTCCGGGGTCGTCAGGGGCCGTCAGGAGCCGTCAGGGGTCGCCCTCGCCCCGTTCCGTCATCCGAACGGATGACCTTCGCGTCATCCGTTCCGCGCGCCGTGTGCAGCCTCTCCGCCGACCGTCCGGGCCCTGGTGCGGCCGGAGGATCGAAGGGAACGCAAGGCCGCAGACACGACAGGCCGAGGCACACACGAAGGGCTCACCCCGCCATGCAGCACGCTCGCCAGAAGACCCTCTCCACCCGCGCCCGCGTCCTCACCGGCGGCGCGGTCCTCGCCGCCGTCGCCGCGGGTGCGTTCGGCACCGTCGCAGCGAGCGCCGCGGACACCGCCGCCGCCCCGGAGGCCGCCGCGCCGGTCGCCGCCGCGCAGGGCAGCACCACCCAGACCACGCACCTGACGGTCGACGCCGCCACCGACGCCGCCGAGGCCGCGCTGGAGGCCGCCGAGAAGGACGGCCGGCGCGTGTCCGTCGCCGTCGTCGACCGCAACGGCAACACCGTCGTCACCCTGCGCGGCGACGGCGCGGGCCCGCAGTCCTACGAGTCCGCCGAGCGCAAGGCCTACACCGCGGTCTCCTGGAACGCGCCCACCTCCGAGCTGGCCAAGCGCCTGGAGCAGGCCCCGAACCTGAAGGACATCCCCGGCACCCTCTTCCTCGCCGGCGGCGCCCCGGTCACCGCCAAGGGCGCCCCGATCGCGGGCATCGGCGTGGCCGGCGCCCCGTCCGGCGACCTCGACGAGAAGTACGCCCAGGCCGGCGCCGCCGCGCTCGCCAAGTGACATCCGTACGCCGGGCCCACCGCGAGAGACGGGCCCGGCGTACGGCCCGGAGGACGCCATGATCCGAGCCGTACTGGCCGGCCGCGGCAGGAGGAGGAACACCGCCGTGACCGCCTTCGACCGGGAGCTGCTGCTCGCCGCCGGGCGCGGGGACTGCGCCACCGTGCGGCTCGCCCTCGACTCGGGCGCCGACGTCGAGGCCCGTGACGAGCACGGCCGCACCCCGCTGCTGCTCGCCGCGCTCGCCGACCACGTCGATGCCGCCCGGCTGCTCCTCGCGGCGGGCGCCGACCCCGACGCCCAGGACGACCGGGACGACAGCCCCTGGCTGGTCACCGGCGTCACCGGCAGCGTCGCCATGATGCGGCTGCTGCTCCCCCACGACCCCGACCTGCGGCTGCGCGACCGCTACGGCGGCGTCTGCCTCATCCCCGCCGCCGAACGCGGCCATGTCGCCTATGTGCGTGCCGTGCTTGAAGAGACCGGCATCGACGTCGACCACGTCAACCGGCTCGGCTGGACCGCCCTGCTGGAGGCGGTGATCCTCGGCGACGGGGGCCGCGCCCACCAGCAGGTCGTCGCCCTGCTCCTCGCCGCCGGGGCCGACCCCGGCCTCGCCGACCGCGAGGGCGTCACGCCCCTGCGGCACGCCGAGCGCCGCGGCTTCGAGGAGATCGCCGCCCTGCTGCGGAGGGCCGCGCGGTGAACCGGCGTGCCTTCCTCGGTGCCCTCGCCGCCACTGCGGCCGTCTCCGCCTGCACGCCGTCCGCCTCCGGGGCCCGGCCGCCGCGCGCGGAACGCCGTACCGGCGCGCCCGCCTCCTCGGCCGGGCTTCTCCTCGTCACCGACTTCGGTGCCGACACCGTCACCTTCGTCGACCCCGCCACCGGGCCCGTGGAGTCCGTGCGGGCCGGCACGGCCCCCTACGGGCTGGCCGTCGGGGGCGACGGGCGGGCCTGGGCCGCGGCCGCCGAGGGGGTCGCCGTGATCGACACCGGGGCCCGGCGCCGGACCGCCCTGATCCCCTACCGGACGTCCCCCGCCCGGCTCGGGCCGCCGGCCTACGGCGAGTACCGCGGCGGCGGGACGGGCGTGGCACTCGCGCCCGACGGGCGGTACGCGTACGTCGGGGTGAACGTCCCCGGCGGGAACGGCGTGCTGGAGGTCGTCGACACGGCCGCGCGCGAGGTCGTGCGGGTCGTGCCCGTGGGGCGCAGGCCGTTCGACGTCGACGTCTCCCGCGACGGCTCCGAGGTGTACGTCACCGGGCACGACTCCTTCGACGTCACCGTCGTCCCGGCGCGCGGGCGCCCCCGGCGGATCGAGGTCGCGCCGTACGGCACCGAGGGCGGGCTCGGCTCCTGGCTGAAGCCGCACTACCTGGCCGTACGGCCGTCGGACGGGCGGCTGCTGCTGCCGTTCGAGGGCGAGCGGCTGGTCGTGGCGGACCCGCGGACCGGGCGGTCCCGGGTGGAGGCCATGACCGCGGACACGCACCAGCACGGGGTGGCGGTCACGCCCGACGGGACCCTGTTCGTCGTCGGGACCGGGCCCGTCGACCCGGCGTCCGGCCGGGGGCCGTCCCTGACCGTGCGTACGCCCGACGGGCGGGAGCGGGTGCATCCGCTGGACGGGCCGCACGAGGACGTCGCCGTGTCGCGGGACGGGCGTACGGCCTATGTCAGCGGCGGGTTCACGCGGGACGGGTACTGGGACGGCCTCACGGTCGTCGACGTGGCCTCCGGCGGCACGCGCAGGCTGCCCGCCGGGCGGCGGCCCCTGGGGGTCGTGGTGCTCTGACCGGGCCGTCTCACGGCACGAGGCGCTGCTCCTTGGCCACCGACACGGCCGCCGCGCGGGTGTCGACGCCGAGCTTGTCGTAGATGCGGCGCAGGTGGGTCTTCACCGTGGCCTCGCTGATGAACAGGGTGCGGGCGATCTCGCGGTTGGGCAGGCCCTGGGCGAGGTGGGTGAGGATGTCGCGCTCGCGGGGCGTGAGGGCGGGCCGGGGGCTGCGCATCTGGGCCATGACGCGGCCGGCGACCGGCGCGGACAGCGCGGTGCGGCCCTCGGCGGCGGCGTGGATGGCGGCGAAGAGCTCCTCGGGGCGTTCGGCCTTGAGGAGATAGCCCGTGGCGCCGGCCTCGATGGCCCGGGTGATGTCCGCGTCGGTGTCGTAGGTGGTGAGGACGAGGACGTGCGGCTTGTCCTCCTCGCGGGCCGCGACGATACGGCGGGTGGTCTCCACGCCGTCGATGCCCTCGCCGAGCTGGAGGTCCATCAGCACCACGTCCGGCTCCAGCTTGCGGGCCAGCGCGATCGCCTCCTCGCCGCTGCCCGCCTCGCCGATCACCTCGATGTCGGGGGCGCTGGCGAGGAGGGCGAGCAGGCCGGCGCGGACCACTACGTGGTCGTCGCAGACGAGGATGCGGGTCAGGGTCATCGGGGTTCCCCTCCGGGTTCGGCGTTCGGCTGCACTCTCGGCTCCCGTCCCGGCCCCGTCTTGGGCTCCTCTCCGGAGGAGGCCTCGGGCTCGCCCCCGGAGGCCGCCTCGGGCTCACCTCCGGGTGCCGCCTCTGACTCCGGTCCCGGTCCCGCATCCGGCTGCCCTCCGGGTGCCGCCTTCGGCTCGCCTCCCGGTCCCGTATCCGGCTCGCCTCCCGGTCCCGCCTTCGGCTCCAGCGGGATCGCCGCGGACAGGACGGTGCCCTCGCCCGGTGCCGACTCCACGGTGAGTGTGCCGCCGAGCTGGCGCAGCCGGGCCCGGATCGCGGGCAGGCCGTAGCCGCGGGCGGGCCCGGACGCCTCCGCGGACCTCGCGGCCCCGGGGTCGAAGCCCCGCCCGTCGTCCGCCACGTCCAGCACGATCTGATCGTCCAGGCAGGTCAGGGTGAGCGTGGCCGTGGTGGCGCCCGCGTGCTCGCGCACATTGGCCAGGGCGCCCTGCGCGATCCGCAGCAGCGCGGACTCCACGGGCGCGGCGAGCGCCGGTACGGCCCCCTCCGTGTGGACCCGCACGACCAGCCCGGCTCCGCTCTCCCGCTCGGCGACCGCGCGCAGCGCCTGCGGCAGGCCGCCCGCGCCGGCCAGGTCGGCCGGGGTGAGGTCGTGCACGAAACGGCGGGCCTCGGCGAGGTTGGACTCGGCGATGGAGGCGGCCGTGCGGAGGTGACCGCGCGCGGTGTCCGGGGCGCTGTCCCAGACCCGGTCGGCGGCCTGGAGCAGCATGCGCTGGCTGGACAGGCCCTGGGCGAGGGTGTCGTGGATCTCCCGGGCGAGCCGTTCGCGCTCGGCGAGGGTGCCCTCGCGGCGCTCGGTGGCGGCCAGTTCGCGGCGGGTGCGGACGAGGTCGTCGATGAGGGCGCGCTGCCGGGCGGCCTGCCGTTCCATCACCACGAACACGGCGGTGGCGACGGCGGCGACGGCGGGCGGCGCGAGCAGCACATTGGGGTCGGCCCAGCCGGCCAGCTTCAGCTGGGCCCCCACGGTCAGGGCGGTGAGCAGCGCGACCAGGGTGACGGCGGCCCGCGCCGGAAGCGTCCGCAGGCCGGTGTAGAACAGCGGGACCGCGCACCAGGCGAAGCTCGGCGCCGTCACCACCAGCACCGCCCACGCGGCCACGACCGCGCCGAGCCAGACCAGCCGGCGGGCGGTGAGCCGGGTGCCGAGGGCCGGGCCCAGCACGTACAGCGCCGCCAGCAGCACCGACAGGGCGATCACCCAGGGGGTGCGCGGGTCACCGGCGTGGCGGGCGAGGTAGCGGGCCAGGGACGCGCCGAGCAGCACGAAGAAGGCGGTGTGCATGACGACCGCGAGGGCGCGGGTGTCGTCCCGTTCCTCCCTTGGAGTCATACCCTTGCCTTCCCCGGGCCTTGGCCGTCGCGCTGAACTGCGCAAACACCTCCATTGTTCCCCTGGTGCGGCCTGCGGGGGTCATCCGTTCGGCTGACTCCTGCGGTGTCCTCAGGGGCCTACGACCACTCGGGCCTTCTCGGTCGCCTGGTCCAGTTCCGAGGTCCGGACGGTGACCTTCATGGTCCAGGTGCCGGGGAGCGGGAGGGTGACGGCGTCGGTGCCCCAGTAGCCGCCGAGGTCCTCCAGGCGGGCGTCGATCGGGCCGACGTCCTGTGCGGTCTGGGTGAAGGAGATCCGCAGCTCGGGGACGGTGGCGATACCGCCGTCGGGGCCGAGGACGACGGCCTGGACGGAGTTCGCGCCGACCCGTGCGGGGTCGAGGGAGACCTGGACCTTGCCGTGGCCGCCCGGGGTGCCCACGTCGAAGGGGACGGTCACGGTGGAGGTGACGGTGGCCGGGGCCGCGAGGGTGGCCGCCTCGGCGGCTTCGGCGGCCCGGCCGGGGAGCGTGGCGGTGAGCAGGGTGGTGAGCACCAGCACGAGGACGCCGACGGCCGCCTCGGTGAGGACCGAGCGTCTCGGGGTGGCGAGCCGGGTCGTCCAGCGGCGCGAGAACACCGCCGCCGTGAGCAGTACGGCCACCGCGCCCAGCTTGGCCAGCAGGATCCGGCCGTACGAGGTGCCGGTCAGGGCGTCGAGGGAGCCCAGACCCCGCCAGGACTGGTAGAGGCCGGTGAGGGCGAGGACGGCCACGCAGGCGAGGGCCAGCCGGGAGAAGCGGGCCGTCGTCCCGGCGGAGGGCGTGCTGCGCAGGAGGGCCACGAGGCCGCCCAGCCACACCGACATGGCGAGCAGGTGCAGCGCGGAGGACGCGATCGCCGCCGGCACCTGGATGCCGGCCGAGGCGTGCTCGGCGGTGGCCCAGGTGAGGGCGAGTCCGACGGCGAGGGCCGCACCGGTGCGGGGGTCGCGGTCGGGGCGCCGTAGATACAGGGCCGCCGCCGCGAGCAGGGCGAGGCGGGCGAGGAGGGTGAGGCCCGGGCGGCCGGTGAGGGTGCGGGTGAGCGCGTCCGGGTCGAGGGCCGTGGTGAGGCCGGTGCCCGCCTCGTAGGGGGCGCGGAGCAGCAGCAGGGCGAGCGTGGCCGCGAGGAGGGTCCACCAGCCGGTGCGCAGGAGCGGGCGCAGCCGTTCGGGGTGCGGGGGGCGGCAGATCCGCGTGAAGGCGGCGGTGCCGAGGAGGAGGGCGGCGGCGAGGTAGGCGAGGTAGCGGGCGGTGTTGTGGAGGGTGGTGGTGGCCGGGTCCTCGGGTGGGGCCGTGGCCGCGGAGGTGGGGGTGGGCTCTCCCACCGAGAAGGTGAAGGCGCCGGAGACGGGGTGGCTGTCGGCGGAGACGACCCGCCAGGCGACGGTGAAGGTGCCGCGCCCCAGGTCGTCGGGGAGGGCGACGCGGACGGTGTCGCCCGTGTGGCGTGGCTCTCCCGTGCGGACGCGGTGGTTGCCGGGGTCGAGCACGCGGACCGAGCCGTCGAGGAGGGCGACGGACTCGGTGAAGGCGAGGGTGAGTTCGCGGGGGGCCGACCTCAGGACCGTGCCGTCGGCGGGGGTGGTGGTGCGCAGGGCCGCGTGGGCGGACGCGGGCGTGGCGGGGGCGAGCACGGTGAACAGGGTGAGGAGGAGGATGCCGAGCAGGAGGGCAGGCCGGATGCGTCGCACGTCGTACGGGTACGGATCTGTGGGCCGTTCTGCTCAGCCGGCCGTCCGACGGCGGTTCACCGGCCCGGCTCACCGCCCCGGGCCGCCCTGGACCGCTCGGGTCCGCACCCCAGTTCACCGACCGGGCCCACCACCCCGGGCCACCCGGGTCCGCACCCCGGCTCACCGACCGGGCCCACCACCCCGGACCATCCGGGGTTCCATCCCGCCCACCACCCCGGGCCGTCCGGGGTTCCACCCCGCCCACCACCCCGGGCCGTCCGGGGTTCCACCCCGCTCACCACCCCGGGCCGTCCGGCGTCCCACCCCGCCCACCACCCCGGGCCGTCCGGGGTTCCACCCCGCTCACCACCCCGGCCGCGCCGACACCCCGCCGTCCACGATCAGGTCCTGGCCGGTGATCCAGGACGCCAGCGGGGAGGCCAGGAAGACGCAGGCGTCGGCCACGTCCCGCGGCCGGCCCAGGCGGCGCAGGGGGGCCGCGTCGTGCCAGCGGGCGACGCCCTCCGGCCACGTCTCGCTCAGGCCCTCGCGGTCGATCAGGCCGGGGGAGACGGTGTTCACGCGGACGCCCCACGCGCCGTACTCGAGCGCCGCCGCGCGGGCGTGCGTCAGGACGGCCGCCTTGGAGGCGCCGTAGTGGGCGTGGCCGGGCGCGGGGCGGTGGGCCTCGACGGACGCGATGTGGGTGACCGAGCCGCCGTCCCGGTCCCGCATCAGGTCGGCGGCGGCCTGGGTGCAGGCGAACACCGGCGTCAGGTTGGTGTCGACGACCTCGCGCCACTCCCCGGCCGTCATGCCGGGCAGGTCGCGCACCGGCTGGACGGCGGCGTTGTTGACGAGCGCGTCCAGCCGTCCGCCGCCCCACCGCGCGGCCTCGCGCACCAGTGCCCGGCACGCGGAGGGGTCGGTCAGCTCGGCGGTGAGCACCGTCGCCCGGCCGCCGGAGTCCGTGATGCGCGCGGCCGTCCCGCCCGCGGCCGCCACGGCCGTACGGCAGTGCAGGGCGACCGCCGCGCCCTCCTCGGCGAACCGCAGGGCGATGCCGCGGCCGATGCCGCCGCCCGCGCCGGTGACCAGGGCGACCTGGCCGTCCAGGAGTCCGTGGTGCCGCTCGTTCATGGCCGGCACAGTGCCATGATCCGGGCGGCCTCGGCGGGGTAGCGCGCCGTGAGGAGGCCGGCGTCGCCGTGCTCGTAGTCCTCGTAGGTGAAGCCGGGGGTGGTGGTGCAGCCGAAGAACGTCCAGGCGCCCGGCGGGACGACCCGGCCGCCCATCCAGGTGCCGGCCGGGACGGTGAGCTGCGGCTGCTGGCCGCGGGCGATGCCGGGGCCCAGGACGGCCGTACGGGACGTGCCGTCCGGGGCCAGCAGCAGCAGCTCCAGCGGGTCGCCGAGGTAGAAGTGCCAGGTCTCGTCGGACGCCAGGCGGTGCAGGGCGGAGTAGTCGTCGGCCGTGAGGAGGGCGACGATCGCGGTGCCCTCCGGGCGGCCGTCGGGCCGCTCGGGTCCGGTCCAGGTGCGGCTGAAGTGGCCGCCCTCGCGCGGTATCGGCTGCATGCCGTAGTGGTCGACGAGCTCCTGCGGCGTCATGCCGGGAAGGCTACCTCCCGGGTGAGGAAGGCGAGTTGGGCGTTCTTCTCCGGCAGGTACACGTCCGGCAGGTCGATCTCCGGGAGCACGACCGCGGGGCCCGCCTCGAAGCCGAGCCTGCGGAAGAGGGCGACGGCCTTGTCGTTGCGTACGTCGGGGTCGACGACGACCCGCCGCCGGTCCAGGGTCAGCAGGGTGTAGGAGAGGACCGCGCGGACCAGCGCGCCGGTCCAGCCGGGGCGGGCGCCGCCGGGTCCCGCGGGGGCGAGCAGCAGATGGACGCCGATGTCACCGGGGCGGACGTCGTAGCACTCGCTGACCCGGTCGGCCTCGGGCTCGTAGGTCTGGAGCAGGGCGACCGGTTCGCCGTCGCGCTCCAGCAGGAACGCGTGATGGGTGTCGAGGGTGTCCATGTGGGCGTAGATCTCGGCGACCTGAGTCTCGGTCAGGCCGGTCATGCCCCAGAAGGCCGCGCGTTCCTCGCTGACCCAGCGGTGCAGCAGCGGGGCGTCGGCGGCCGGGTCGAGGGGCAGCACGCGGACGGTGCCGAAGCCGTCGATCCGCTGCTCGTGGACGGCCTCGCGGGAGGCGTACGGGGAGGGGGCGCCGGGGGCCAGGTCAGACATCGGTCTCCTTCTGCAGGCGGTCCCAGTCGGTGACGACCGGGGCGAGGTCTCCCGCGAGCCACAGCGGCAGCTGGTCGCGGTGGTGGGGCGAGCCGGGCACACCGGACGCGCCGTACGGGACGATCCAGCGGCTGTCCTCGCGCCGGGCGAGGTCCCACACGAACCGCGCCGCCGACGCGCGCGCGGCGAGGTCGGTGACCCCGGGGACGGCCGACGTGCACAGCACGCAGTCGCTGTCGCCGGACAGCCCCGGTTCGTCGTACGACGTGTCCGGCAGGGCCCTCCAGGGGGCGAGGCGGTGGGTGTCGCCCCAGGTGGCGGGCGGCTGCGCGGCGGTGTCCTCCAGGGCCTGGCGGACGAGGGCGGCCCGGTCGATGCCGTACAGGTCCTCGGCCCGCAGCAGGTTCTCCAGCGCGAAGCCGACGCGCGGGACGAGTGCCAGCCACGGCAGCAGGACATCGGAGTGCGCGGGCGGCTCGGCGAGCGCGGTGAACGCGGGCTGCGCGGCCAGCGCCCGCACGACCCGGCTGCGCAGGGCGGCGTAGGCGGCGGCGTCCCGGCTGTCGGCGTCCATACGGCGGTCCCAGCGCAGGAGCCGGTCGCGCAGGGCGGCGGCCGGCGGGCTGATGGGTTCCGCCAGGGCGGCCAGGTCCAGGAGCGGCGCGGCCGAGGCGAGGTGGGTGTCCCTGTGGATCGCGGCCATGTCGCCGGCCGCCCACCGCCGCTTCCCGGTGAGCAGGGCGGTGATGCGGTCGGCGCGGTGGGGTGGGGCGAACTCCACGCCGAGGGGGGCGGCGAGGCCGCGGGCGTTGGCCATGACGGCGATGCCGTCGGTGAGGCCGCCGCGGGGCATGTCGTGCCAGCCCCGCCAGTCGTGGCCGTCCTCCCAGGCGTCGACGACGCCGGCCCGGTTGGCGTCGGCGCGCAGCGGCACCCGGCCGGCGACCCGGTGCAGGGTGCCGCCCCGGGTGTCGGCCGCCTGGAGGACGTTGACGGGTTCGGCCCACAGGTCGGCGGCCCGGTCCAGGTCCGCGACCGTGCGGGAGCGCAGCAGCGGCAGCAGGGCGCCGAAGCCGAGGTCGCCGGTGACGCGGGCGGGGTAGCGCAGGCTGAGGGCGAGCGGGGTGCCGTCGTCGAGACCTTCGGGGCCGCCGGAGACGACCGGGCCGCGTGCGGTCTCCACGATCTCGATCCGCACCGGTTCCCCGCCCGCGACCTCGACGGTCTCGGTGTGGGTGGCGGCGCGGTGCCACCGCCCGTCGGGGCCGAGGGCCTCCACCCCGGCGCCCGTGCGGCGCAGCCGCTCCCGGTACAGGTCCTGGCAGTCGGCCATGGCGTGGGTGATGGCCCAGGCGACGCTGCCGGCGTGCCCGAAGTGGGCGATCCCGGGGACACCGGGGACGGCGAGGCCGACCACGTCGAACTCGTCACAGGCGAGGCGGATCTGCTGGTAGACGCCGGGGTCCTCGATGTAGCGGTGCGGGTCGCCGGCCAGCAGGGCCTGCCCGGTGACGGTGCGTTCGCCGCCGATCAGCCAGCCGTTGCTGCCGCTGGTGCCGATGCCGTCGGTGGCGAAGAGGGCGACGGCCCCGGGGCCGAGGTGCCTGCGCAGCAGGTCCCGCCAGATCTTGGAGGGGAACCCGGCGAACGGGACGTGCGCGGTGAGCCAGACCGCCAGCGGCGTCCAGGGCTGCCAGCGCCCGGGCGCGAGCCCGGCCCGCGCGAACTCGGGCGCGGCCGTCTCCCGCGCCAGCCCTTCGCTGACACCGTCGGCGTACGCCCGCACCCACGCCGCGCTCTCCGGGTCGGTCCGCTCCAGCCGGGCGTAGCACCGCCGCGCGGTGTCGGCGAGCCGCAGCCGCCGCGCGAACACGTCCCACGCCACGGCCTCCGGGCCGAGGAACGCCGCCGTGGTCCCCTCGGCGCGGTGCCGCTCGACCTCCACCTGCCAGGCCCGGTCGCGCGCGGTGACCAGACCCTGGGCCCGGGCCAGCGCGAGGGCGCTGTCCGCGCGCAGGTGCGGGATGCCCCACGCGTCTCGGTAGATCTCGGCGGTCACCCTCGACCCCATTTCGCTTTAGGTAAGCCTTGCCTAAGTCTGTCTGTCCGCGAAATGCTACGCGACCCGGGCGGAGGGATGATCGGGGGATGGACGTCACGCTGCACCTCGCCCAGGACCCCGCGGCCGACGAACTGCTCGGCCGCTCCCCCCTCGCCGCGCTGGTCGGGATGCTGCTGGACCAGCAGGTGCCGATGGAGTGGGCGTTCAAGGGGCCTCGGACCATCGCCGACCGGCTCGGCGCGCACGACCTGGACGCCCACGCCATCGCCGCCCAGGACCCTGAGGACTTCGCCGCGCTCCTGACGGAGAAACCGGCCGTGCACCGCTACCCCGGCTCCATGGCCCAGCGCATCCAGCAGCTGTGCCGCTACCTCGTCGAGCACTACGACGGCAACGCCGAGCTCGTCTGGAAGGGCGTCCCCGACGGCGCCGAGCTACTGCGCCGCCTGGAGGACCTCCCCGGCTTCGGCAAGCAGAAGGCCCAGATCTTCCTCGCCCTCCTCGGCAAGCAGCTGGGCGTGCGGCCGAAGGGCTGGCGTGAGGCGGCGGGCTCCTACGGCGAACCCGACGCGTTCAGGTCGGTCGCCGACATCACCGGCCCGGAGTCCCTGACCAGGGTGCGCGCCCACAAGCAGGAGATGAAGGCGAAGGCCCGAGCGATGAAGAAGAAGGCCTGAGCGTCCTCCCCCGGCGGCCGTCGGCGTCACCGGGACGGAGTCCGCCAAGTGGCGGAGACCCGCCGCCCGGTCGAAGCATGGATCATGAGCGAGTTCGACGACCGCCGCGTCCACGCGGGCGTGCCCCCGCACCCCGCCCTCCACGAGCCCGAGCCCGCCCTCGAGGGCCCGCTGCACGCCCTGTCCCGAGCCGCGTGGCAGGTGGTGCTGCTCACCGGCGTCGCCTCGCTGGTCCTCGGCGTCCTCGTCCTCGTCTGGCCCGACGCCACCCTCTTCGCCGTCGGCGTCCTCTTCGGCGTCTACCTCGTGATCAGCGGCGTCTTCCAGCTGGTCGCCGCGTTCGGCACCCACCGCACCACCGCCCTGCGGGTCCTCGCCTTCATCAGCGGCGTCGTGTCGATCCTGCTGGGCCTGTTCTGCTTCCGCGGCCCGATGCAGTCGATCCTGCTGCTGGCCCTGTGGATCGGCATCGGCTGGCTCGTCCGCGGCATCACCCAGACCCTGGCCGCCGCCTCCGACGGCTCGATGCCGGCCCGCGGCTGGCAGATCCTCCTCGGCGGGCTCACCTTCCTCGGCGGGATCGTGCTGATCGTCTCGCCCTTCGAGTCGGTCGCGGTGCTCACGCTCCTCGGCGGCGTCTGGCTGGTGGCCGTCGGCGCCGTGGAGATCGTCACGGCGTGGGTGCTGCGCCGCCACGCCCGGCAGGTGCCGCGCACCCTGTGACCGCGTGTGGTCCGTGCGGGCGGATCTCGGCCCCGGCGTGCTGACCCCGGGGCCGTGCCGGGCACAGCACCCGGCATGAGCACCGCACCGAGCGCGCTGCGCGGCCGCCGCACCTGGCCGCGTGTGCTCGTCCTGGTGCTCGCCCTGCTGCTGGGCGCGCCCCCGGCGGCGAACCTCACCGCGCCGGCCCTCGCGGTGCCCGGGGAGATCGTCGAGTACGACCTTCTGGACACGGCCCTGCGTCCACCGCACCGCGTCCTGCACCGGCCCGCCGCACCCGCGCGCCGGGCCCCGGCGCGGCCGCGGCCGCCCGCCGTCCCCGCCCGCCGCCCGGTGCCGGCTGCGCCGCTGCCGTCGTACGGCCCGGACGTCCTGCGCACGGTGGTCCTGCGCTGCTGACGGAGCCGCTTCCCCAGGCCCTGTCCGTCACGACGCAAGGAGCACCGAGATGCCCTCGGATCCCTACGCGGTCCTGCGTGCCCTGCTGCGCGCCGAGGCCGCGCGCGGCGCGCCCAAACCGGAGGGGAAGCGGCCCGAGCCGTGCCCGCCGGCAGGAGAGCGCAAGGAGCGCTGAACCGAGCCGGGCGCCCCCGCGGGCGCCCGGCCCTCACCGTCTGCGGCGGGCCGTGCCGAAGAGCGAGCGGGTGATCTCCCGGCCGAGCTGGGTGCCGACCGAGCGGGCCAGCGACTTGAACACGCCGCTGCCGACGACCTGCTCGACGAGGGAGGGCTCGTCCTGCGGGGCGTCGGCCCGGGTGTGCTTCTCCCGGGGCTGCCGGTCCTCGGGCGCGGCCGTGAGCTTCTCGTACGCCGATTCGCGGTCCACAGGCTGTGCATAACGTCCGTGCAGCGGCGAGGCCGTCACCGCCCGGTCCAGTACGGCCGGGTCGACCGGGCCCATCAGCGACTCCGGCGCGCACAGCCGGGTCGCGGCGACCGGGGTCGGGGCGCCCCTCTCGTCGAGGACGGTGACCACGGCCTCGCCGGTGCCGAGGCCGGTGAGGAGTTCCTCCAGGTCGTAGGCGGAGTCAGGGAAGGTCTTCACCGTGGCCTTGAGCGCCTTCTGGTCGTCCGGGGTGAAGGCGCGCAGGGCGTGCTGGACACGGTTGCCGAGCTGGGCGAGGACGTCGGCGGGCACGTCCTTCGGGGTCTGCGTCACGAAGAACACGCCGACCCCTTTCGAGCGAATCAGCCGCACGGTCTGCGTGACGGCGTCCAGGAACGCCTTCGAGGCCCCGTCGAACAGCAGATGCGCCTCGTCGAGGAAGAACACCAGCTCCGGCCGGCCGGCGTCGCCGATCTCGGGCAGGTCGTGGAAGAGGTCGGCGAGCAGCCACATCAGGAACGTCGAGAACAGCCGCGGCCTGTCCTGCACGGCGGGCAGCTCCAGGACGGAGACGGTGCCCCGCCCGTCCCCGGCCGTCCGCAGGAACTCCGAGGTGTCGAACTCCGGCTCCCCGAAGAAGGCACCCGCCCCCTCCGCCTCGAAGGCGGTCAGCGAGCGCAGGATCACCCCGGCCGTGGCCCTGGACAGGCCGCCGAGGTTCCTCAGCTCCTCCTTGCCCTCGTCGGAGGCCAGAAAGGCCACGACCGCCCGCAGGTCCTTGAGGTCGACCAGTTCGAGCCCCTTGGTGTCGGCGTAGTGGAAGACCAGGCCGAGGGACTGCTCCTGGGTCCGGTTGAGCTGGAGGGCCTTCGACAGCAGCACCGGTCCGAAGCCGGTGACGGTGGCGCGCACGGGGATGCCGTGGCCGAGGCCGCCGAGCGCGTAGAACTCGGCCGGGAACCCGGTCGCCGTCCACGGCCGGCGGATCTCGGCGGCACGGGAGCGGACCTTGTCGTTGATGGCTCCGGGCGCACAGATCCCGGAGAGATCGCCCTTGATGTCGGCGAGGAACACCGGCACGCCCTGCGCCGACAGCTGCTCGGCGATCAGCTGGAGCGTCTTGGTCTTTCCGGTGCCGGTGGCGCCCGCGACCAGGCCGTGCCGGTTCAGCACGGACAGCGGGACCCGCACGCGCGCGTCCGGCAGGCAGACCCCGTCCCAGATCAGGGCGCCGAGGTCCACGGCGGGCCCGGTGAAGGCGTACCCGGCGGCGATCTCCCGGGCCGCGGACGGGAGGTCCGGTGCGGGACCCGCGGTGGTCCGGGGTGTGGTCTCGCGGTCGCTCATCTCGGACCCCTGTTCCGGTTCACCCCGATTTGCGGCATCTTTTCCACAGTCGCACTCCGTCTCCATGGCTGCGCCCGGAACGTCTTGACCGGTAGGCTTTCCGTGTGATCTTCAAGCGCATCGGAAACGGCCGGCCGTACCCCGACCACGGCCGGGAAAGCACCCGGCAGTGGGCGGACGTCGCGCCGCGCCCGGTCCGCCTCGATCAGCTCGTGACGACCAAGCAGCAGCTCGACCTGGAGACCCTCCTCGCCGAGGACTCCACCTTCTACGGCGACCTGTTCGCACACGTCGTGAAGTGGCAGGGCGACCTCTATCTGGAGGACGGTCTGCACCGCGCCGTCCGCGCCGCGCTCCAGCAGCGTCAGGTGCTGCACGCGCGCGTCCTCGAGCTGGACTGACGCCGGCCGCCGCTCGTGCGTTGGCCCTTTCGGGTTCCGCCGCGCGACGTCGAATGATCATCTAGTAGGCATCGCCGCCCGGTCGCACTACGCTGCGCCCATGAGCATGCTGACTCCCCCTGGCATGGGCGGCCAGTACCGGATCACGGGGGACAAATACCCGCGGATGCGACGCCCCCGGCGGCGGGGCAGGGTCGTCCTCGCGGTCGTCGCCTCCCTCGCCGTCCTCGGCACGGCCGGCTGGGGCACGGTGCAGCTCATCGACGTCTTCTCCGGCAGCGACGGGGACACCACCAGAGCGGCCGGCTCCACGGCCGACTGCGCCCCGAAGGCGAGCCCGTCGCCCAGCGCGGCCGTGGCCGCCCTGCCCGAGCCGCGCCGGATCACCGTCAACGTCTTCAACGCCACGACCCGGCAGGGCCTGGCCAAGCAGACCGCGGACGAGCTGAAGCGCCGCGGCTTCCGCATCGGGGACGTCGGCAACGCCGGCGCCCGTTACGACAAGAAGCTCCAGGGCATCGGCCTGCTCCTCGGGCCCGCCTCCGCGAAGGACACCTCGCTGGCCGTCCTCGCCACCCAGCTCACCGGCGCGCAGCAGCGCACCGAGCCGGGCCGCAAGGGGGCGACGCTGGACCTGATCATCGGCAACAGGTTCCGCACGCTGACGCCCAAGGCGGACGCGGCGAGGGCGGTGAAGAGCCTGACGGCACCGGCACCGAGGCCGAGCACCTCGCGGAAGAGCTGCTGAGAGCTTCCTTCAGGGGGCGGGACCCCAGCGGCCCGCGCCCCCACGCGGGAACGGCGTTACTCGGCCGACCCGTACATGCGGTCCCCGGCGTCACCGAGGCCCGGCACGATGTAGCCGTGCTCGTTGAGCCGCTCGTCCACGGACGCCGTCACCACGGTCACCGGCGCCCCGGCCAGGTCCCGCTCCATGACCTCGACGCCCTCGGGCGCGGCGAGCAGCACCACGGCGGTCACGTCGTCGGCACCGCGCTTGATCAGCTCCTGGATCGCCGCGACGAGCGTGCCGCCGGTCGCCAGCATCGGGTCCAGGACGTACACCTGCCGCCCGGAGAGGTCCTCGGGCATACGCGTGGCGTACGTCGACGCCTGGAGCGTCTCCTCGTTGCGGATCATGCCCATGAAGCCGACCTCGGCGGTCGGCAGCAGCCGGACCATGCCCTCCAGCATGCCGAGACCGGCGCGCAGGATCGGCACGACCAGGGGCCGCGGGTGGGAGAGCTTGACGCCGGTGGTCCGGGACACCGGGGTGTCGATGTCGACCTGTTCGGTACGCACGTCCCGCGTGGCCTCGTAGGCGAGCAGGGTGACCAGTTCGTCGGCGAGACGCCGGAAGGTCGCGGAGTCGGTGCGCTGGTCGCGCAGCGTGGTGAGCTTGTGGGCGACCAGGGGGTGGTCGACGACGTGGAGACGCATGTCCATAACAGTAACCGCGCTCCCTGTCGCCGCGCGCTGGCGTGGAACCACCCGGTCGGGGGACAGTGAAAGGGACGGACCGGGGTGGTGAGCCGATGCCAGACCTGCCTGACCGCGAAGGCACCAAGCGCAAGAGCCGCGTGGGCCGTGACGACACCGGCGACATGCCCGGCGCCGTCACGCCGGGCCCTCGTACGGCCGCAAACAGCACACGCACAAGGAAACCGACGGCCTCCGGCAACAGGGCCGGACCCGAGAGGACCGGGCCCGCGAGGGAGACGGCCGCGGACCGCCGGGCCGGCGGCGGCGGGGCCAGGGGCGCCGCCGCCGCGGGCGGGACGGCCGCGGGCGGGACGGCCGCGGGCGGGACCCGCACGGCCCGGACGAGCGCGGGGAGAAGAGGCGCGGCCGAGGCCGGCGCGGGCCCGGGCGACGGAACCGGGGCGAGCGCGGCGGAGTCCGGCACGGCCGGGTCCCGCCGGGGCAGTACCGGCTCGGGCCGAGCCCGCGCGAGCAGCACCGGCACGGCCGGCCGGAACCAGGACACCGGCCGCGGGCCCGCCCCGGGCGGCGGCGCCCCCGGCTCGGCTCCCGGTCGCGGCGGCACCCCCCGCGACGGTGACGACCCTCCGTCCGCCCGCGGGGACGAGCAGACGCCCGAGTCGGACGGGGAGCGGCGGCGGCGGCGCGCCCGGTTCCTGCGGGAACTCGCCGAGGCGAGGGAACTGCGTGACCGGGTTCAGCCGCGGCGGGCCAAGGCCGCGCGGCTGCGGCACGCGATGCGCATGCGAACGTTCCGCTGGTAGAGAACCACCTCCCCGGAAGATCACGGTGGAACGGGAAGCTCCGCTCCTGTCACGGGCGTTGGCCGTGACAGGAGTGCGTGGGCCACGGAGAAACCCGCGTACGATCCGCTGGTGGTGGTGACGAGCGCGCCGGTGAGCCGATTGCAGGTCCGCGATCGAAACTGCCGGACACAGGGAGCCGAAGACGTCCCCTGGGCGCTTTGTTTCTGCCACGATTCCGAGTGGGTGGGGCTCGGAGCCTGAGCTCTCTCCGCCCGTAACCTCCGCCGGGGGGACCCCCAACCGGCACGCCTCTGACCAGTGGGAGAGTCACGGTGTACTTCGCCGCACTGCTCGCGCGCACCGAAGACGGGTGGGAAGCGAGCGACACAGAGCTCGACGATGTGGAGACCCTGTCGGATCTGGCCGACCTGGCCCGGGAAGCCTCTCCCGACGAGGACACCGTTCTCGTCCTGATCGAGCAGGAGGACGCCTGGTTCGGCGTCGTCCGCGTCGACGGCGAGGACGACCCGCGGATCTATGTCTCGGACGCCGCCGCGGCCTCCCGCAGCAGCTACGGGGAGATCCTGCTCACCGACGAACTCCTCGGCCGGGACCCCGGTGACGAGGACGTCCTGGACGCCCTCGACCTCGACGGCACCGAGGACGGCGAGGACGGTGACGACGACGACTCCGAGGACGCCGGGCCGGCCGCCTCCGCCGAAGCGGTGCCGCCGCACGGCCCGGTCGGCGACTCCGGCATCCTCGACGACCTCGGCGTCAGCGAGAAGGAGCTGAAGTCGCTGACCACGGACGCGCTCACCGAGATCGCCGAGGCCCTCGGCGCCTCGGAGGTCCTGGAGACCGTCCGCTGACCGCTGTGGACACGACCGCGGACGAACCGGCCGGCGGGGACACGGGCGACCGTGTCCCCGATCCGGTGCGCGACCGCTGGCGGGCACCGATGCGCCTCGCCCTGCGGGAGGCCGAACTGGCCGTCCGGGGCGGCGACGTGCCCGTCGGCGCCGTCGTGCTGGCCGCGGACGGAACGACGGTGCTGGCCACCGGGCACAACGAACGCGAGGCCGGCGGCGACCCCACGGCCCACGCCGAGGTGCTCGCCATCCGGCGCGCGGCCGAGCGGCTCGGCGAGTGGCGGCTGACCGGCTGCACCCTGGTGGTGACACTGGAGCCGTGCACGATGTGCGCGGGCGCGATCGTCCTCTCCCGCGTCGACCGCGTCGTCTACGGCGCCCGCGACGACAAGGCGGGCGCCGCCGGCTCGCTCTGGGACGTCGTACGCGACCGGCGGCTCAACCACCGGCCCGAGGTCGTCGAGGGCGTCCTCGCGCAGGAGTGCGCCCGGCAGCTCACCGACTTCTTCCGCTCCCGCTGACCGCGGCCGCCCGCATATCGATTTCTGACCTGGGCCCGGCGTGCTGTAAGGTCTCCCTCGGTAGCGTGTCCGAGCGGCCGAAGGAGCTCGCCTCGAAAGCGAGTGTGGCGCAAGTCACCGAGGGTTCAAATCCCTCCGCTACCGCAGGTAGAAGGGGCGCCCGGTCATCGAACCGGGCGCCCCTTCTGGCTTCCGTCTCAGTTTCCGTCTCGGTTGGCAGCGCGCGGCCCACGCTCGGGCTGATGCTCCACCGTGCGCGTGCTGTGACCTCACAGCCACTCCACCAGGCCCCGCGAAGAGATCGACGACGTACACGCGCGCGCGTGCTTTTCCACAGGTAAGGGGCCGGTGTTGGCTGCGCCTATTTCTTAGTGGCATACGAGGAACTCAAGCGGAAGCCCCTGAACTGCGAAAATCTCCAACGGCCTCGCCGCAAGGGGCACTTACGGGCGAACGATTGGGGATTCTTTCGACGCGCGCTGTATCGTCCTGCTTACTCCTTCCGAGGACAACGAACCGCACCCTTCAGCTGGGGGCGCGGATTGCGTCTCCGGCGAAGCGGGGCGCCACCCCGCCTCTCTGACCCTCGGGTCAGAAAGGAGCCGATCTTGAAGCCCTTCAAGTGGCTGAGGGATCGGTGGCAGGAACACGTACAGCCGCACGTCTCCTCGGAGCGCGTGTCCGCCGGCTGCGAGGTCTTCCTCGTGATCGCGTGGCTCTATGAGCGCTGTCTGTGATCCGCAAGCAGGTGTGAGCCCCGGCTGAGTGATCAGCCAGGGCTCACGACGCCACCAAAGCCTCGCCCTCGCTGTCCGCGAGCCTCAATCTCGCGGGAGGGCGAGGTCTGGTCGTCGTCATAGACGGTATCAGTTTGACGGTGGCAGTTTGACATTACGGTCCGCGTCAAAGTTTTACGACAGTCGGGCATTGTTGTCGGCGAGTATTCCGCCAACCATTTCCACCGAACTTTTCCGCGGCTGAGCATTGCGCCAGCGTCCTAGGCGCCAACGTAGCTGGTCACGCGGCTGGGCCTGTCTCTGGCTTCCAGATGAGTCCATCAACCTGACGGGCAACGTCACTGCGGACGGAGTCGACCATGTGCTGGTACCGCGCGGCCATGGCCGTGGTCGACCAGCCCATGAGCCCCATCACGGCCCGCTCGGAGACTCCGAGGATCAGCAGGACGGTAGCCGCGGTGTGGCGGGCGTCGTGCAGACGGCCGTCCCGCACCTTGGCGTCCTCCAGCAGCTCCTTCCAGTCGTCGTAGTCCGTGCGGGGTGACGTGCCCCGGCCGGTCGGGGTTGCGAAGAGCCATCCTTCGTCGGCCCAGTCCTCACCGGCCGCCGCGCGTTCGGCATCCTGCTTGATCCGATGGACCCTGAGCAGGTCGACGAGCTGCGCGGGCAGACCGACCGCGCGCCGTCCCGCGCGCGACTTCGTCTCGGCCGTCTCGGGGTTCGTCCGCTGACGCTGAGGGCAGTAGCCAGCCTTCCGGCCGCAGGTGCCATCGCACCCATGGGCGTAGCGCGGGCGTCGACGACTCCGGCGGACCATCAGGACGCCCCGCTCAAGGTCCACGTCCGACCACTTGAGGCCCAGTGCCTCGCCCTGCCGGAGTCCGAGCGCGAGCGCCACGGCCCAGCGTGCGGAGTTCCGGCGGCCGTCGGCGGCCTGCAAGAGTCGCTGCACCTCTTCCACGGTGAAGGGCTCGACTTCCTCTTCCCGGACGCGGGGCGCCTTGGCGAGCTGGACGGGGTTCCGGCCCAGGTGGCCCCGCCGTACCGCCTCATTCAGCGAGGTGCGGAAAGTGCGGTGAATCTGGTGGATCGTTCCGGCCTTACGGCCGTCGGCCTGCATCCGCCCGTAGAACCGCTCGATGTGCTCCGGCCTGAGCTTGTCGAGCCGGTGACCGCCCAGGGCGGGAATCAGGTGCTTTCGGACGGCGACGCCGTAGCCGACCATGGTGTTCTCATTCACCGCGAGCGGCGCGATGGTCTCGACCCAGTGCGTCAGCCACGTCTCGACCGTCCAGGGCTTGCCCGGCTTGGCGAGGGTCTTTGCGTCGCGCTGCTTCTCCAGCTCGCGGACGGCGGCCGTCACCTCGGCGCGAGTCTTCCGTTCGACGTGGCGCCGGTCCGGCCGGCCGTCGTCGCGGACGCCGACGGTGACTCGACCGTGCCACTTGCCGTCACTGCCCTGGTAGATGGACGACCGCCCGTTGGGCTGTCGGGTGCGCTTCTTCTCGCCGTTCGCTTCGGTCATACGTTCACTCCTCAGGCGGCAGTGCGGGCGGGGCGGTGGCTCATGCGGCGGCGGGAGACGAACTCCGGCACAGCGTCGGCGGGAACCCTGCGGAGGTGACCGACGGTGATGGACTCCAGCTCTCCGGAGCGGATGAGCCGGTAGCAGACGGTTCGACCGATCTGGAGACGGCGGGCAGCCTCTTCCACGGTCAGCAGCACGAGGGTGGGATCGAGGGCATCGGCGAGGTTGGCCGTGTCCATGCGATTGACGCTCCTTCGTCTCACGGGCGGGGAGTTGGGAGCGGGGTCTTCCTAGACCCCCTTCTGAGGGCCGCTACTTCCGCTACCGCCGCTACCGCGCAGGTCAGGGGCCTGTTCGGGGTAGCGGGAAGGGGTAGCGGTAGCGGATGGGTAGCGGGGCGGTAGCGGCAACCGGGGCCGGTTGCCGCTACCGCGTTGTTGCTGGTCAGGCCACGTTTTCGGTGCCGGGTAGCGGAGGTAGCGGACTTTCCGGGGGTGGCGGGCAGTAGCGGGCCCACGCGTCCCAGAGATCGGCGGTGTAGTAGCCCTTGAGGACGCTCCCGCCGGTCTTGATGTTGCGGGAGCTGATGGGCTCGTTGTCGGCCGTCATGTACTCCGCGAGCATCCGGGAAAGCCGCCGGTTGTCGAGCGGCTTGCCGCCCAGGTCGGCCCACGGAGCATCGTCCAGGGCGTTGAGCCGGTCCAGGATCGCGACGGTGGGCAGGCGGTCGATGCCGACCAGGACGTGATCGCGCAGGTCGGTCAGGAGCCGGATGCCCAGGCTGCCCTTGTCGTTGGCCCTGGATGCCTTGACCAGGGTCACGCAGGCGTTGCGGGCCCGTTCGGGCCACTCGCCCCCGGCAGCGTCCGCGACGGCCAGCAGGGGCTCCCAGACATCGGCGGGCCGGTCGGTGACGCCGTCTGGCATGTCCGGCCACGTGTCCGCCACCTGCGCGCGGACCTGTTCGGTCCACTGGGCGAGCCGGTCGCGCAACCTG
Source organism: Streptomyces sp. NPDC053367 (assembly GCF_044545925.1). NCBI lineage: Bacteria > Bacillati > Actinomycetota > Actinomycetes > Kitasatosporales > Streptomycetaceae > Streptomyces > Streptomyces sp. NPDC053367. The sequence continues at coordinate 94,363 of NZ_JBITYN010000003.1, forward strand.
TTGCCCTCGGCCTCGTGGATGCGGGCCCGGTAGGGCTCCACGGTCTCGTTGAGGCCCTTGCGGCGCATGCGGATGATGACGGACCGGGTCATGATCGTGTCCGGGAGCGAGCCGAGTCCGGCGACCGCGACCGCGCAGTAGGAGGGGAACGCCTGAACGGTCTGGTTGCCGCCGTCACCGATGCACCGGTAGGTGACCCCGGTACGTCGGTGGCCGGCGTTGAGGAAGCCGCGTAGTTCCTCGTTGTCCCCTGCCTTGGGTCCGAAGATCGTGTCGATTTCGTCGAACAGGATGGTCGGTCGGCCGTTCGGCCCGGACACCGCGCGGAACAGGGCGGCGGCTGATGCGTTGACGGCCGTCATGGGCTGGGGAACGAGGGTGTCCACGATCTCAAGCGCCCGCGACTTGCCCGACCCCGGTTCGGGGGACAGGAAGGCGAGACGCGGGGTGGAGTCGAAGCAGTCGAGCAGATGGGCGTGGGCGTCCCACAGCGCGACGGCAACGTAGGCGGCATCCGTGGGGAAGACGTTGAACCGGCGGTGGAACCGCTCGACCTCGTCGAGCAGGGCGGCGCCGTCGATGGGCTGCGGGGCGCTCATGCGGCGGCCCTCCCTTCCGTGTGCGAGGCCGGGGCCCCGGTGCAGAAGTGCTTGTGGGCGTCGTAGTCGGCGACCAGTTCGGCCACGGCCTGCTGCCCGCGCGCGGTGCGGGTCTGCCCGCAGGGGCAGGCGTAGGCGGCGGTAGGGGTGTCGCCGTAGCGCTTGGACCAGCGGGCCCCGTCGTAGTGGTCGCGGTAGACCGGCGGGGCGTAGACGCGCAGCCCGGGCTGCTCCGGTGTGGGGTCTAACGGGTTGGGGCGGACGGGGTCGGCCCACGGGCGGTCAGAACGAAGAGTAGTTCGGACGCCCTTACGGGCGACGCCTTTCGGCTCGCCCACGGCCGCCGGCGGGGCGGCCGGTTCGGCGGGCTGCGGGCCGTCCGGGGTGGTGGGGATGCTCTTCAGGAGGGGGCGGGGCGGGGTGTTCATGCCGCGTTCCTCCTGGTCTGGTTGTGGCTGATTGACCAGTTCAGGGCGCTGCGCAGGGTGGAGCGGCACTCGGCCGCGGTGAGTCCGGCCGCCTCCCCCGCTCCCTGAAGAGCCTGCTCGACCACGTGACGGGGGAGGTCGCCCCACGCGACGAACCGCCCCAACGCGCGTGCGGCGCGGAAGAGTTTCGCCTCCCGCTCCCCGTGGACCGCCGAAGCGACGTTTCGTGTCTCGGCGGCGAGCGCTACGTCCGCGTATCGGCGGGATTGCCCTGCTACAGCCGTGGAGGGGGCCTGAGGGGATTTGGGGGCGGGTTGGAGGATGGTGTGCAGCCATCCGGGCAGTGCGGCCGTCTCAGGGCCGCACAGGGGCTCGTAGGTTCCCGTGGGGGTGGTGCTGCCCGCCGCGACGACGTAACCGCCCCACGCGCGGGTGTCCACCAACTCCCCGATCGTGCCCGCCGTGTTGGTGAGGCGGGTGCCGGGCGGGGCGTTGAAGTACAGATGCACCCCGCCGCTCGCGGTCCGCACGCGGTAGGTGGCGGGGATTGCGTGGCCGGCGCGCTCGCAGAGCGCCGCAAAGGTCGTCGCGCCGCAAGGCGTGTCCGAACTGCCCTTGTCCTTGGGCACGTCCAGGTCGACGACCAGCAGACCGGACGGGCCGGTTGCGATGCCCACGTTGTAGGGGGCGCGGGCCCAGGCGGCGCGGATGCGGTCGGGGTCGGTGGTGGCGCGCTGCTCCCATTTCAGATGCCCGCCAGCGCACGGGCCGGTGCGGGGGCATGTCTGCTCGCCGTGGAGGGCGGGCCGCTTGGTGCCGGGCCGCAGGGGGAAGACGTGCCAGCCGCGCTCGGCGGCTTCCAGAGCGGCGCGCATCAGGTCCTCGTTCATGCCGCCACCCCCAGCGCCAGCGCGGCGTCATGGGCGCCGAGCAGCAGGCCGTAGGCGTGGTGGGCCTGGCGAGGTACGACGCCGTTGCCGAGGATCTTCAGTTGTTCCTTGCGGGGGATGCCGGGCACGGCGGTGACCCACCCTTCGGGCAGACCCATCATCCACTCCGTGAACAGCGGGGACAGGCGCCGGTTGCCGCGCGTGCCCGGTTCGGTGGGGCAGGGCGCCGGACGTCCGGTGATGCGCTCCCAACGGCGGATCGCGGGCCCGAAGTCGGTGCCGTCCGAGGCCACCCACCGTTCGTCCAGCGGGACCGGCCCGCTGGGGGTGTTGTCGATACCGGCGAGCAGGTTCACGGCGACCTCGTTCAGGGGCCGGGCGTTGCGGTCGAGCAGGTTCGACGCCCCCGACTTCCAGTCGCGTGCCGCCGGCGTGGGCAGCAGGCTCACGACTGCGGGGGCGTCGGAAGTTTCGTGACGGCGGTGCGCAGGTTCATCCCGCCCTTGCGTTTCGGGCTGGTGCCGGGGCCGCCAGTGCCGTCCGAACTGGTGGGGGTCGGCATCAGCGGGATGGGCAACTGCGAACCAGCGGTCGCGTTCGTGCGGGGCCCCGGTTTCGGGGTCACCAGCGCGTACGCATGTCCACCGGACGTCATACCGGATCGCGGCCAGGTCCGCGGCGACGACGTCCAGCCCCCGCGAGCGGAGCGCCGCCACGTTTTCCAGGAAGACGAGGCGCGGTCGAACGTGGCCCACAGCCTCAGCGACGTTTTTCCAGACCCGCGACCACTGCCCATTGATCCCGTCCCTTCGTCCGGCGTTCGAGGTGTTGCGGCAGGGGAAACCGGCGCCGATCACGTCCGGCCGGAACACGTCCCGGACGCGGTTCCAGTCGACGTGGCGGATGTCCCCGAGGTTGGGCACGCCCGGGTGGCGGGCGGTGAACACAGTTGCGGTGTAAGGGTCGTTCTCGGCGAACGCGGCGACCTGGCCGCCGATGCGGGACCGGATTGCGGCCTCTAAACCGCCGTAGCCGGCGCACAGCGCCAGGATGCGGGGCGAGTCAGATGCTCGCCGAATGTCGGTGGGTTGGGTCATGCTGGGAGATCTCCAGTTCCTTGAGTGGGTTCTGGTTGGCAAGGGCGGCCCCGCGTTCTTTGGCGAGAGGTGGGGGCCGCCCTTGGCGTAGCTAGAAGGGCGGTTCGTCGCTGTAGCCGCCGCGGGGGCGGCGGCGGAGCCAGGACGGCAGGGGCAGCAGCCTGAGACGCCAGTCGGTCCAGCAGGCGCAGGGCTCGCACTCGGTGCCGGCGTATTCGCCGGTGTGGTCGGCGTAGTCGTGGAAGATGCCGCCCGCACCGGCGCAGTTGACGCAGTCGGGGCGCGGGGTGTCGGTGAGGATGAGCGCGTAGCGGGGGCAGTTCGCGGTCTGGATACGCAGTCGCATCACGGGTGTGGGTCTCCTGTCAGCCGTGGAACGTGTTGCGCTTGATGACGGCCTTGCCGATGTTGACCGTGGTCCCACCGCTGTCGCGGCGGGTGCTGAGCGCCTGCACGGCGATCCATCCGCCGAAGATGACGGCGGCGAGGATGACGAGCTGGGTGACCAGTGCCGTGAGCGCGGCGATGAACGTGCTCAGCAGGAGCAGGCCGCCGCTCACCGCGAGGAACCCCACGCCGCCGAGGGCGACGTTCACAGCCGCGCGGGAGACGGGCGGCTTGGCCGTGACCGGTTCGGGCTGGGCGGGGCTGACGGCGTAGCCGGTGACGACTCGACCGTCCGGCAGGACGACGCTCGCGACCGCCGGCACGCCGTGCGGCTGCACCGGGACCAGGGGCGCCCCGTACGGGGCCACGGTGGGGGCGAGGGGTGTGGGGTGGTGGACCTCTGCGGCCCGCGCTGCGGGGGCGTTCGGGCTGTGCTCCGGGTACATGCGGAATCCCTTCCGGACGGCGGGCAGGGAGGCTGAGACACCCCCTTGCCGAGGGTGTGTGGAGGGGGTTTCGGGGGTGTTGACCTGCGTGCCTCCCTGACTCCCTGAGCGATTATCTGTGCAGGTCAGGACCAGGGAGGCGGGTCAGGGAGGCGGTTAGGGAGTTCTCCCTGCCTCCCTGGCCCGGGGAGGGGGCGCCTCCCTCTACTCGTCGGCAGAAGCGGAATCGTCCGCTGCGCGGTCGGCGAGGGCACGGGCGAGGCGCTCACGGCTGATCGTCATCTTGCCGTCGGACTTGTACGGCTCGGCGCCGGTGCCGTCGAGAACGCGGGTCAGGTCGAGGAACGACCAGTCGCCATAGGCGTCTGAGTTGAGTGCGGCGAGGCGGGTGAGGACGTCCTTGGTCCGCACCCGGGATGCGTCGCCCATGACGGTGAGGATGTCGGCGAGGGGGTCGCGGTCGGCGCCGCGCTCAATGACGGTCAGGGTCGTGACGCCGTCGCGCAGAGCCTTGGCCCGGTTCGCGATGACCTTGGCATCGTCGGTGCTGATGTAGTGCGTGCGCACGGTGATGGACGACTGCCCCTTGGGGACGGCGATGCCGTCGGACGCGACGACCAGCGTTCCCTTGTCCAGGCCCGGCCGCAGCAGGTTCGGTGCGGCGCCGCCGTCGACGGCCTTGTCTCCGAGCGCCATGCGGGCCTGCGACTCCGTCCCCAGGGCGAGGGAGGCACGGGTGTGGGCGCCCTCGCGCACGAGCTTGGGAAGGTTCTGGTCGGTGGGGTCCTGCGTGCCCTGCCACAGCAGCACGTTCACGGCCCGCCCCTGGTTGTGGATCTTCCGCGCGGCCATGAAGTACCGGGAGGTGGAGGACGAGCCGCCGTAAGGGCGCTTGTCCGCGTCCTTGACCGGGCACATGAATGCCACCTGCGCCTCATCCACGACCACGATCAGCGGCGGGAATTCAGTGCCGGGCGGGGCCTGGAGACGGCGGTTCATCTCCTCCACCGCGTCCTCAACCATCTCGGTGACCTGGATGACATGTTCGTCGGTCGGGCCCTGGATGAGCCGGGTGGCAAGGCCGTCGAACATGGCCCAGTCGCCCACGCCCTTGAGGTCGCCCAGCCAGAACTCCACCGACCGGTCCAGGGCGAGCCACAGCGCGAGCGCACGCAGGGCGGCGGTCTTGCCCTGGTTCGACAGACCCGTGATGAGCAGGTGCCGCTGATACACGCTCAGCGCGGCAGCGTCCCCCCGCAGATCCTGCCCCCAGGGGGCGCGGCCCTTGGCGTAGTCGGCGGTCAGGGTGTCGTCGGTGACCAGCGGGGACGGGCCGATCGGCTCGTCCAGCGCGCCGGAGTCGGCGATCCACAGGCGCACCGTGCGGGCAGCTTCGGGGATGGTGATGAAGACTTCGTGCTCGTGGCGGGTGAGGTTCTCGGCGAGCTTCCTGCGGCGCTGCTGAATCTCGTTCGTCGACACGCCGGACGGGAGGGTGACGTCGACTTCCACGCCGCATCCGGCGATGCGGATCGGGCCGAGCATGGACGCGCCGGCGTCGCCCATTTCCTTGATGGCGCGGGCGAGGGCGGGCACGCCGAGGTCGCGCAGGGCCTTGACCACGATCGACGGGGTGATGGCCTCGCCCTCTGCAGAGCGGGCGTTCGGGGGAAGAGCCCACGCGGGTGCGGCCTGCTGGTGTCGGCCGACCGACCACAAGGCGAGCAGGGCGAGGAACGGGCCGATCGAGATCAGCGGCCCCCACACCACGGAGACGATGGTGATGAGCAGGTTGATGAACTCCACCGTGGCCATGAGCGGGGTGAAGACGTCTCCGGCGTCCTTGGTCGCCACGGCCATGACGACGCCGAGGGCGACCAGGCCCCCGACGCTCATCCCCGCGCCGGCCGCGAGGCCCCGGGCGGCATCGATCGGTGAGGTGAGCAGGTCCATACGGCGGCGGTGGCGGGCCTCGCGGAAGCGCTGCCCGCGTTCCTCCCACTCGGCGGCCAGCTCCATGTTTCCCGCGGCCTCGGCGGCGCGCATGTAGCGCTCGTACCGGGCGGCCGTGCGGCCGTCCCACGCCCGGCGGCGCATGATCCTCGCCCCGCCCCACACATACAGGCTGTGCCGGGCGACGGCGCGTGCAGCGGTGCGGGTGTTCTCGTGCGTGACCGCGCGGTGGACGGCCCGACCGGAACGGACCCACAGCGGCACGGGGCGTTCGATCGGCGTCGGGACGGGCGCGGCCGGGTCGGGCACGACCGTCAGCCGGGTGACGGCCGACGCGACGGGGGTGGTGTCTTTGTGCAGGGGAACGACGTTGTCGCTCATGACGACGGGACTCCTGACTGCCCAGATCAGGGCGGGAGTTGCAGACACGGAAGAGAGAGTGGGCGGGCGGCGGATCAGGGCCGCCCGTCAGGGGTGCGGGGTGCTCAGGTACGGGGTGTCACCACCACCGGTACGACTTCTTCGGCACCAGGTAGGGGCAGCCGTTGATCATGTGGTCGACGCACTCCGGGCAGTCCTCACGCGGTCCCAGATGGCTGTGGGCGTTGCGGGAGTCGTAGGCGTGCCGCCAGCACTGAGGGCACTCGCCCGGCGGTGTCTCCAGTTCGGCCATGGTCACCACCACCCGGACGACGTCTTGGCGGCCTTGGCGGCGGCAGCCTCGGCGACGATGCGGGCCCGCTCCTTGTGCAGCGCGTGCAGCTCGGCCTCCAGCCGGGTCACGGCCGTGACGGCGACGGAGTCAAGGTTGCGCTCAGCGCGGCCGGTGCTCTTGCCGCGCACGACGTTGTAACCGCCACCGGCCAGCGCCCGCAGCACCTTGCGCCGCTCCGGGCCGGTCAGCGCCCACATCTCGCCCTTGCGGACGGCTTCCAACTTGCGCGTCGTCAGCTTGATCTCGCGGTCCAGCTTGCTCGTGTTGGGCTTGCCCATCTCAGGCACTCCTCAGGGCGTCGCAGGGTTCGGGGTAGGCGCAGGGAACGCACATGCCGAGCGAGGGCGGGATGACGTATCCGGCGTCCGTGTGGCACTTGGGGCAGGTGCGGCGGGCGCGCATCGCGCACTCCAGTGCACGGCGCCGGGCCGGCGTCATCGGCCGTACGGGTTTGGCGAGGTCGATGCGGTACAGGTAGGCGACCAGCGGCTCACGCCGTCGACGCGGCCGTTCGAGCTGGGCCGCGACGGGCTGCCCGCCGGGCCGCAGTCCGCGGGACCTGAGTTGGCGGCGGGTGGCGTATCCGTCCGGGGCCAGGCGCCAGCGGAACACCGGCAGCGCGCCCATCAGACAGCCACGCGCTTCCACGCGGCCCGCAGCCGGACCTCGGAGGCGGAGTGGCCGGCCGCGCGGAACCGGGCGGCCATCTCCCGGTACGACAGCGCAGGAACCTCGCTGCGCCGGATGCTGTCCACCAGCTCCGCAAGGTCCGCGTCACTCAAGGCGGGCCCCGTCTCCAGCGCGGGCAGGGGTTCGACGGGCCCCCACACCGGGAGCTCCCATGTGGGTGTGTCGTCGGGTGTGACGCGGGCCGTCACGCTGGTCAGCGCCCTGCCGGTGTCCTCGCCCCGCCGGGCCGCTTCCAGCGTCGACCACGCCCCGGCGAGGGTCTCGGCGGTCCTGGCCTGGACGCGCGCGACGCGAGCACCGGCCTGCGTCACGGCCGTCAGCCGGGTCTCCTCCGTAGAGGCTTCGGCGCGCAGCCGGGCACGGGCCACGGCCGCTTCGTCGCGGGCTTCCTGCTGAATCCCGGTGATGGCGTCCAGCGCGGCCGGGGTGAGCGCGGTGCGCTCCCACAACCCATGCACCAGCCACAGCGCCTTGGCCGCGAGTGGCAGCCATGCCACGGCCAGCCACGCCCCGGAAGATGCTTCGGCCAGCAGCGCGTGGGCGACCAGGACGCCCGTGGCGACCAGGCCGAAGAACCAGCCGACGGCGGTCACGGGCCGGCTGTGGTCGCCCTGCGCGGCGAGCCTGCGCTCGTAGGCGAGGGTGGCGAGCCATCCGCCGTCGATGCCCAGACCGACGACCAGGGCGACGGGCCACGGCATCGCGGCGCCCAGCCACATCACCACCACGGCGAGGGTGAGCACCATGGACACCGCCGTCATCGCGACAGAGGGAAGAACGGTCTTGGCCTTCACGCCGCACCCCCCGGCGCGCTCGCACCGGCCGCGCGGTTCACCAGATCCCGGCGCGCGGCGAGCACACGGTTACGGGCCCGGCGGATGCGCCGCTTGTCCAACTCGGTCGGGGTGCGGTCGAGCGTGATGATCTGCGCGTCCAGCAGGTCGACCTCCGCCAGGATCAGCGGCGACTCCTGCTCGATCGCGTCCAGCTCGGCGTCCGTCGGCTCCATGAAGTCGGCGAACGCGGTAACAGCGTCCTGAACAGTGACGATGTGGCTCATTGGGTCGTGTGTCCTTCCACAGGTGAACGGCCCGAACCGCGCCCTCGGTGTTCCCGCACCGGGGGCGCTTGCCGTTGAGTCGGAACATCCGGCTCCCCTCGGCGCTGCTCGTACGAGACGAGCAGCGGAGGCAACCGGCCGCCGCATCGTGCGGCGGAAGGCTGAAGGTCGCGCTGTACCGCGCGCAGGGCAGGACCTACGCGCGCCCGCTCTCTTGATTGCGAAGGGGGAACGGGCTTCCCTCGGCACGCTGTTGAGTTTTCAATCAACTGACGCTTCCTTCGTACTCACCCCTGCGGGCTTTCCTCCGGGCGTTGCTGTCGCCCCCTGACGGCCGATTGAGCGCACGTCGGGAACCAGCGCCCCCGATCAGTCGAGCCGACCGGCGGGCACATCCCTAAGGTTCCCTAGGGTTCCCTGCGGTGTCAAGCGGTAAGCTAGGGAACCTCAGGGAAGTGACGACAGGGAGCGGACGACATGGCAGGCCAGGCCGACAATCGGGCGCCGTACGCGAAGATCGCCGCCCACTACACCGAGCTGATTACGTCTGGTCAGCTACAGCCAGGGACCCTCTTGCCGAGCATCAAAAACCTCTCGGAGGAGTGGAGCGTCAGCACGGCGACGGCCGAGAAAGCCTTGCGCAAGCTGCGCAACGAGGGCCTGGTGCGAGGAATCCACGGCATCGGTACCGAAGTCCTCGACCGGCCGGCGCCCATGTCTTCGGGGTCTCAGCGCCAAGACCGGGGGCGACGCACAGGTTCGAGCTGGGGTTCAGGCGAGCGGTCCGACTCGCACCAGGCGGCCGTGGTGCCTGCCCCGGCTGACGTCGCTGAGGCTCTGGACATTGAGCCGGGCACAGACGTGATCCGTCGTCGCCGGGTCTACAGGGACCGGCATGGCATCGTGGCCCACAGCACCTCTTGGATCCCCGCTCAGTACGGAAAGCTCATCCCACAACTGGCCCTGAGCGAACGCCTGACCGGCGGTACTTCACTCCAGCTCATCGCGCAGACGACCGGCCGCCCGATCAGTCATCGTGTGGACACCGCCTCAGCCCGCCTGCTGACCGCGGAGGATGCACGGCTCCTAGAGCTTGACCCCAGCAACCCGCCGGCCGAACCGGTCGTCGTGATGACAGCGAAGTTCATCGACAGCGAAGGTAGCGTCGTTGAGTACGGCGTCGACCTGGGCAGTCCGGGGCGAACGTGGCGGACTGAATCGGAGGTTTCCCCGTGACGGTCGTGGATGACACGCTGTGGAGCGTGCTCGAAGACCGCTTGGGCGTACTGCTCGCGGCCCGCAGCACTGGCACGATCACGCCGGAGGCCGAAGACGAGATGGCCGCCATCTCCGAGACCATGACGAAACCAATGTCCTCACGCCCGCCGTTCTGTGTCCTGCTGGTCGGCCTTCCCGGCTCTGGCAAGACCACGCTTTCCCGCGCCCTCGCCGCTCGCGGATTCGTACGCCTGTGCCCGGACGAGGAGATGTTCCGCCGTCACGGCGTATACGGCGTGGACTTCCCGCGCGGCTCTTTCCCCACCCTTGAACGGCCGGTCCTTGAGGACGTCGCTGTCGAACTCCGGGAAAGGCTGCTGTCGGGGGGTGACGCCGTGCTCGACCATGGCCTCTGGACCCCGGAGGACCGCGCGCGGTGGCGAGCCGTCGCAACCGATGCCGGCGCCATCCCGTTGCTCGTCCTTCTCGCAGCAAGCCATGACGAACTCTGGTCACGGATCAGCAAGCGCAACGAGGACCACGCACACGACCCCAACGCCATCTACTTCTCCGAGAGTGACCTCCAGCGGTACCGCACCCGCTTCTTCCCGCCCGGAGAGGACGAACCGCACCTCACGTACGACGGGGATCCTGCGACCGTGATTGCAGCCCTGGACGACGCTGCGGCGCGCATGGACGAGACGGCGAGGAAGGGCTAACGGGCTGGTCAGCCCGCCCCCGTCCGTCTCAGTTTCCGTCTCATTCATGCCGGTCCAGCGCCGTTCAGAGCTGTTCACGGCACGGGCCGGAGTACGGGAATGAACGGGGATGAACGGCCCCGGGTCATGCCCTGACCAGCACGAACAGACCTCGAAAGCGAGTGTGGCGCAAGTCACCGAGGGTTCAAATCCCTCCGCTACCGCTCGAACAAGGGCCCCGTCGCAAGGCGGGGCCCTTCGTGCGTGCGGGGAGCGGGGTCCCGCGGCGCGGCCCTCGACGGGCAGGCCGTTGGTCCTCAAATACGACGTGAAGTTACACTCGCCGCCGGTACGCAGGAGCTCGTAGGCCAGGGCAGGCGACAGGGGAGGCCGCGGTGGCGGTGAACGCGAAGAAGATCGCCGTCTATGTACTCGTGGTCTTCGTCCTGTACTTGATCATCACCGACCCGGCCAAGGCGGCCGACTACGTGCAGATAGGGTTCGAGGGCATCTCGGACGCCGCCAAGGCCATCGGCGACTTCATGTCCTGGGTCGCCCACGGAGGTAACTCATGATCCGCCATCTGGTCCTCTTCAAGCTCAACGAGGGCGTCGACCGTGACGACCCGCGCGTCGTCGAGGGCGAGAAGGCCTTCCGCGCCCTCGACGGCGAGATCGCCGAGCTCCGCCACTGGGAGCTGGGCTGGAACCTCAGCGACCGCCCCATCGCCTACGACTTCGCGATCAACTCCGCCTTCGAGGACGCCGAGGCGCTGCGCCGCTATGTCGAGCACCCCGCGCACCAGGCGGGCGTGGCCCTGTGGCGGGAGTTCGCCACGTGGGTGATCGCCGACTACGAGTTCTGACCGCCGCACGGCAGGCCCCGCACCGTCCGGGTGCGGGGCTTTCGCACGTCCGGCACCCATCCCTTCTGGGCGGTATGCCCCAACTGGTACCTCAACACGGGGTTATGCGGTGCTTGCACACAGTGGGCATGTCTTGTGATGCTATGACCGCTTTTGACGGATGAGTTGACCGATGAAGAGGTGGCGTTGACCGTGTCGGCCAGTACTGCGCCGCCCCAGGAAGAGGCTCCCGCTCCGGCCGCTCCGCAGCGCAGCCGAGGGGCGGACACCAGGGCGCTGACACAGGTGCTCTTCGCCCAGCTCAAGGAGCTCCAGCCGGGCACGCCGGAGCACGACCGGGTGCGCGGGGCGCTGATCGAGGCCAACCTCCCGCTCGTGCGCTACGCCGCCGCCCGCTTCCGCTCCCGCAACGAGCCCATGGAGGACGTCGTCCAGGTCGGCACCATCGGGCTGATCAACGCCATCGACCGTTTCGACCCCGACCGGGGCGTGCAGTTCCCGACCTTCGCCATGCCGACCGTCATCGGCGAGATCAAGCGCTACTTCCGCGACAACGTCCGCACGGTCCACGTCCCGCGCCGGCTGCACGAGCTGTGGGTGCAGGTCAACAGCGCCACCGAGGACCTGACGACCGCCTTCGGCCGCACCCCCACGACCGCCGAGATCGCCGAGCGGCTGCGCATCACCGAGGAGGAGGTGCTGTCGTGCATCGAGGCCGGGCGCTCGTACCACGCGACCTCCCTCGAGGCCGCCCAGGAGGGCGACGGACTGCCCGGCCTCCTCGACCGCCTCGGCTACGAGGACCCCGCCCTGGACGGCGTGGAGCACCGGGACATGGTCCGCCACCTCCTGGTCCAGCTCCCCGAACGCGAACAGCGCATCCTGCTGCTGCGCTACTACAGCAACCTCACCCAGTCCCAGATCAGCGCCGAACTCGGCGTCTCCCAGATGCACGTCTCCCGGCTGCTCGCACGCAGCTTCCAGCGGCTGCGGATGGCCAACCGCATCGAGGCGTGAGAGCGCCCCGGCGTCCGGGGACGTCTTGAAGAGTGCTGGAGAGAGCCTGGAACACGCGCGCGAGGGGTAACCTGCGGGAGCGAATCGTCCACCTGCGCAGTTGCCGTCGAAAAGGCCCTGAAAAACCGTCACACCCCCTGTTTCCAGGGCCTATTCGCATCTCGCATGTCGACATGTCACTACAGCGCGTTGCCGACATGTGACATTCTGCCGGAAGCGCGTTTGCCGTGGCTCCGGCTCCGGTATTCAGGTGAGGGCTGTGCTCCTCGGCATGAGGGCCGGCCGCGACCGTCCGCGACCCAAAGGGGGTGGCATGTCCGCAGACAAGGGCAGCTCGAAGGTGCTCACGCTCACGAAGAGCGAGTCCGCGCCCGACGCCGCGTTCGACGACGCCTCGGCTCCGGAGGCCGCGCCGGCCCAGGACCTCCCGGCCGCCACCGTCCCGGCGCCCCCGACCTCGGGGGACATCGACACCCGCACCCTCTCCCGCTCCCTGTTCCTGCGGCTCGCCGCACTCGACGCGGACAGCCCCGAACGCGCGTACGTCCGGGACACCCTGATCGAGCTGAACCTCCCGCTCGTGCGCTACGCCGCCGCCCGCTTCCGCTCGCGCAACGAGCCGATGGAGGACATCGTCCAGGTCGGCACCATCGGGCTGATCAAGGCGATCGACCGCTTCGACTGCGAACGGGGCGTGGAGTTCCCGACGTTCGCCATGCCGACGGTCGTGGGTGAGATCAAGCGCTTCTTCCGCGACACGTCGTGGTCGGTGCGCGTGCCGCGCCGGCTCCAGGAGCTGCGGCTCGCCCTGACCAAGGCCAGCGACGAGCTCTCCCAGAAGCTGGACCGCTCCCCGACGGTCGCCGAACTCGCCTCCGTGCTGGGCGTGTCCGAGGAGGACGTCGTCGACGGGCTCGCCGTCGGCAACGCGTACACCGCGTCCTCGCTGGACTCCCCCGCCCCCGAGGACGACGGCGGCGAAGGCTCCCTGGCCGACCGCCTCGGCTACGAGGACGCGGCCCTGGAGGGCGTCGAGTACCGCGAGTCCCTCAAGCCGCTCCTGGCCAAACTCCCGCCCCGCGAGCGGCAGATCATCATGCTCCGCTTCTTCGCCAACATGACCCAGTCCCAGATCGGCGAGGAGGTCGGCATCTCCCAGATGCACGTCTCGCGCCTGCTCACCCGCACGCTGGCCCAGCTGAGGGACGGCCTGATCTCGGACTGAGGCGGTCTGATCGAGTAAGCCTCGCTGCTTTCTCTTTGACGGACCGTCGGCCACCAGCTCGCGACACCTCTCGCGACGGCCTCGGCACGAGCCACGACACACGGCCGCCGACGCGCCTTGCCGGGCGCCTCGGCGGCCGTCGTCCGAGTCCGGGGCGAGCCGGTGTCGGGGGAGGCCGTGCCGGAGCGGCGGTACGAGAGCGCGACAGCAGAACTGCACGACGCAGGCGGCACAGCGGCGCGTTCGGGGGCGGCCACCCTCGCTCCGCACATCATCGGCACGCCGGGCGCCGACCGGAGCACGGCGAGGCCGGCACAGGACCTGCCGATGGCGACGGCGCCGGGGACACGGACGGAACCCGCCCGGAAGGCGTGCGTGGAGGCGTGGCGGGTGCCGCTCGGGGTGTGCGTCGAGACGCGGGACGTCTCGGTGGTACGGACCTGACGGGCGGCCGGTGTCGGCCGCCCGCCCGTCGGCCCTACTTCAGCGCGAGCCAGGCGACGGCCGCGACGACCGCGATCGCCACGACCACGCCGACGATCAGACCGACCCGCGGGCCGGAGGAGGAGGCCTGCGGGCCACTGGCCTGGGGAGCCTCGTCGACGAACGCGCGGAACATCTGGGTGCTGCCTGCGGGGTCGTAGTTGCCCTGCGGGTTCTGGGTGTTGGCCATGGGCCGCGAGCCTAGCGAATCCGCGTGCGCGGCCCAAGCGGCGGGTGCGGGGCGGACCGGCTCCCGGGCGTCCGCAGGGCGTGCGGGCGGTGGGCGCCACGAGGGGTCGGTGCCGCCGGAGACAGGCGCCCCGGTGGGCGCGGGCAGGCCCACCTGGCGGTTTACGGCCGCAATACTTGCCTTTGCCAACTTTTTATGTCCGGGACGCCCGATTTAATTTGCCTTCGTCAACCATCTGTTTTTATGGTTGCCCTAAGCAACGAACCAGGAGGTGCCATGGCCGAGCAGGCGCTCTACGAGGAACTCGCCCGCCAGCTCAGCGCCGTGGGCGCCGTGAAGCGCGGCCTGGCGAGGATCCTGCCCGCCGACTGCCCGGCGGGCTCGGCGGCCGTCCTGACCCTGCTGGACAGGAACGGCGACATGCGCATGAGCAGGCTCGCCGAGCTGCTCTCGGTGGACATGTCGGTCACCAGCAGGCACGTCGCCCACCTGGCGGCCCGCGGCTGGATCGAGCGCTCCCCCGACCCGGCGGACAAGCGCTCCAGGATCCTGCGGCTGACCCCGGCGGGCCGCGCCCAGCTCGACGAGCTGTCCCGGCGGACGACCCGTCTGCTGGCCACCCGCCTCGGCGACTGGACCGACGACGAGGTGGGCCAGCTCATCGGGCTGATGACCCGCCTGCGCGACAGCTTCGGCGACTGCCGGCCGGCGACGTACGCCGAGGACCCGCAGCAGACCACCCGTACACCCGCGGAATCGAAGTAAGAGAAGGAAGCCCATGGCAACGACCACACCGACCGGTGTGCGGGCCCACGCCAAGCACGGGGGAGGCTCCTCCGACGGCGGGGCGATGTCCCACCGGCAGATCATGGAGGCGCTCTCCGGGCTGCTGCTCGGCATGTTCGCCGCCATCCTGTCCTCGACGATCGTCTCCAACGCGCTGCCCGAGATCATCCAGGACCTCGGCGGCGGCCAGAGCGCCTACACCTGGGTCGTCACCGCGGCCCTGCTGTCGATGACGGCCTCCACCCCGCTGTGGGGCAAGCTCGCCGACCTGGTGAGCAAGAAGGCGCTGGTGCAGATAGCGCTGGTCATCTACATCGTCGGCTCGGTCGTGGCCGGTCTCGCCCAGAACCCCGGCATGCTGATCGGCGCCCGGGTCATCCAGGGTCTCGGCGCCGGCGGTCTGACCGCGCTGGCGCAGATCATCATGGCCGCGATGATCTCCCCGCGCGAGCGCGGCCGCTACTCCGGATACCTCGGCGCGACGTTCGCGGTCGCGACGGTCGGCGGCCCGCTGGTCGGCGGTGTCATCACCGACACGGACTGGCTGGGTTGGCGCTGGTGCCTGTACGTGGGTGTGCCCTTCGCGCTGATCGCCCTGGTCGTGCTGCAGAAGACGCTGCACCTGCCGGAGAGCCGCCGCAAGGTGAAGGTCGACTGGGCCGGCGCCTTCTTCATCACCGCCGCCGTCAGCCTGCTGCTGGTCTGGGTCACCTTCGCGGACGACAAGTACGACTGGCTCTCCTGGCAGACGTACACGATGGTCGGCGGCGCGCTGCTGCTCACGCTCGTCTTCCTGTTCGTCGAGACCAGGGCCGCCGAGCCGATCATCCCGCTGCACCTGTTCCGCAACCGCACCATCGCGCTGGCCTCCGTCGCCTCGCTGTTCGTCGGTATCGCGATGTTCGCCGGGACCGTGTTCTTCAGCCAGTACTTCCAGCTCGCGCGGGACAAGTCCCCGACCATGTCGGGCGTCATGACGATCCCGATGATCGCCGGCCTGTTCGTGTCCTCGACGGTCTCGGGGCAGATCATCACCAAGACCGGCAAGTGGAAGGCCTGGCTGGTCAGCGGCGGTGTGCTGCTGACGGCCGGTCTGGGCCTGCTCGGCACCATGCGCTACGACACCGACTACTGGAAGATCGCCCTGTTCATGGCGGTCCTCGGCCTCGGCGTCGGCATGATGATGCAGAACCTGGTCCTCTCCACCCAGAACCAGGTCGCCCCGCACGAACTCGGCGCCGCCAGCTCGGTCGTCACCTTCTTCCGCTCCCTCGGCGGCGCGGTGGGCGTCTCGGCGCTCGGCTCGGTGATGTCGACCCGGATCACGCACTACGCGCAGGACACCATCGGGCAGCTCGGCCCGCGGGAGCAGGCCGCCGCCGCCAAGGCCGCCGGCTCCGGGCAGATCCCCGACATGGACCTGCTGCCCGCCCCGATCCGCACCTGGCTGGAGGGCGCGTACGGCCACGGCATCGCCGACGTCTTCCTCTACGTCACCCCGATCGCCTTCCTCGCCTTCGTCGTCACCCTCTTCATCAAGGAGGTCCCGCTGCGCACCAGCGGCGCCCTGGCCCAGGCGGCCGCGGCGAACGAGGAGACCGTCGCCGAGGCCAAGACCGCCACCGCGGCCAACGCCTCGCGGACCCCGGCCTCCGCGCCCACCCGGCCCGCGGCCACCGCCACGGCCACCGTCGCCGTCACCGGTGAGGAGCCCGTGTCCGGCGGCGTCCCGGTGCACGGCGTCGTACGAGGCGCGGAGAGCGCCCCCGTCCCGAGCGCCGCCGTCACGCTGATCTCCCTCTCGGGCCGCCAGCTCGGCCGCTCGGTCGCCCAGTCCGACGGCTCCTACACCGTGGACACCCCCGGCCCCGGCTCGTACGTCCTGATCGCCGCCGCCGACGGCCACCAGCCGCAGGCGTCCACGATCGTCGTGAACGACGACCCGGTGGCGTACGACATCCTCCTCAGCGGCACCAGCGGTCTGACCGGCACGGTCCGCGCCGCCGAGGACGCGCGGCCGGTCAGCGACGCCATGGTCGTCGTCACCGACGTACGGGGCGAGCTGCTGGCCACGGCGACCACCGGCGAGCAGGGCGAGTTCGCCCTCACCGAGCTGGTGCCCGGCACGGTGACCGTGGCGGTCAACGCCGCCGGGTTCCGGCCGCGTGCCCTGCCCGTGGAGGTCGGCGGCACCGGAATCACCCGTGTCGAGGTCGAGCTGGAGGCGGGTGCCCGGATCACCGGCGTCGTACGGGCCCCGCACGGGCCGCTGGCCGACGCCCGGGTGACGCTGCTGGACGCGGCGGGCAACGTGGCCGGCACCGCGACGACCGGCGCGGACGGGGCGTACGCCTTCACCGATCTGGACGGCGGCGAGTACACGGTCATCGCGACCGGCTACCCGCCCGTGGCCACGTCCCTCACGGTCGCCGGCCCCGGCGCCGACGGCCACGACATCGAACTCGCCCACCCCGGCGAGTAGTTCCCGGCCCCGGCCCGTGGCGGGGCGCGCGCTCTGAGCGGAGGTGCGCGTCCCGCCGCGGGCCGGTCCTTCTTTTCCGACCTGAGGAGTACATGAGATGGGGCTGACCGCGAAGGTCCGTACCCGCGACGGATGGGCCGTGTCGCACGCGGTCGTCACCGTCACCGACATGAGCGGCACCCAGGTGCTGCGGGCGGAGGCGGACGAGGAGGGCGCCGTACGGGACACGACCGACCTGGCGCCGGGAGCGTACACGGTGATCGTGACGGCCGTCGGCTACGCGCCCGCCGCCGCGAGCGCCCTGGTGACCGGGAGCGGACGGGCCGAGGTCGGCACCGTGACGCTGGCCCGGCAGGGCGGGTCCGAGCTGCCGCCGCCCGGGCCGTGGACCGTGGACCCGGCGCACTCCACGGTCGGCGCGGTGGCCCGGCACCTGGGCATCTCCTCGGTGCGCGGCCGGTTCACCGACTTCACCGCCTCGATCGAGGTCGCCCCCGACGATGTCACCGAGTCCCGGGTGGAGGCGGTCATCCGGGCCGCGTCCATCGACACCGGCAACGCCATGCGCGACACGCACCTGCGCTCGGCCGACTTCCTGGACGTCGAGAACCACCCGGAGATCACCTACCGTTCGACCGGCCTCAGCCCGGCGGGCCCGGACCGCTGGACCGTGCACGGGGAGCTGTCCCTGCACGGTGTCGTACGCCCCGTCGACCTGGACCTCGCCCACCTCGGCACCGGCGCCGACCCGTGGGGCGGCACCCGCGCCGCGTTCCGCGCGACGGCCGAGCTGCACCGCGACGACTTCGCCCTGCGCTACAACCAGATCCTCCAGGCGGGCATCGCCGCCGTCGGCACGACCCTGAAGGTGGAGCTCGACATCCAGGCGGTCCGGGGCGAGGGCCTCCCGGCGGTCTGAGGCCGCAGGCGCCCGGCGGGAAACCTCGTGACCGATCAGGACGCGTCAGCCGCGCTCGGCCATGACCTCGATGCCCGCGACCAGCAGGTCGAGGGCGAAGTCGAAGTCACGGTCGAGCATCTCGGCGACGGTGTCCCCGCCACGGGCCGCCATGATGTCGCGCGCCTCCTCGATGGCCTCGCCGGTGCCCGGTGCCTCGGTGACCGCGCTCATCGCGTGGGCGTGGTACTGGTCCGGGGTCATCCCGGCGTCGGCGACCCGCGAGAGGAAGTGGCCCTCGATCGTGCCGTAGCCGTACACGAACTGGAAGACGGCCGAGATCGCGCCGGTCACCCCGCGCGCCGGCAGGCCCGCTCGGCGGATCACCCGCTGGATCGTGCGGGAGAAGGCGAGAGCGTTCGGCCCGATGTTCAGATACCGCCCGGCGAGCGGGGACACCCAGGGGTGGCGCACCAGCAGCGCGCGGTACTCCGTGGCCAGGGCGCGCAGGTCGACCCGCCAGTCCTCGCCGCCGTCCGGGTCGGGCAGGCGCAGCTCGCCGTGGACCCGGTCGAGGGCGAGTTCGAGGAGGTCGTCCTTGGTGTCGACGTACCAGTAGACGGACATCGCGGTGACGTTCAGCTCGCCGGCCAGCCGCCGCATGGAGAACCCGGCCAGCCCCCCGGCGTCCAGCAGCCCCACGGCCACCTCGGTGATCCGCCCCCGGTCCAGGCCGGAGGGCTGCCCGCCGCCGCCTCCTTGCCTGCCGCGCCGGGCCTTCTCCTCGAGCCACACACTGGTCCGCCCTGCGGCAGCCTTCACCATCGGCGCACCTAACTCCTCGACTCCACCAACTGTATGCCCCTCGGGGGCCGCGGGCCGGTCCTTCCGTCAGCTGCCGCTCGCCGCCCGCGTGAGGTCGTAGAACGTGGCCGAACCGGCCGTGACCTCCTGGAAATTGGCCTGGACCCACTCCGAGATCCGGGCCGACGTGCCGGAGTCACCGGCCCTGCCGCCGCCCATGCCGCCTCCCGCGACGAAGTAGTGGATCCTTCCTTCCGCCACGTACTTCTTGAACTCGGCGAGCGTCGGGGACGGGTCCGTGCCGTTGAAGCCGCCGATCGCCATCACGGGCTCTCCGGTGGCGAGCTGGTAGCTCGCGGCGTTCTGTGCGCCGATGGCGGCGGCGGCCCAGGTGTAGCCGTCCGCGTCGGTCTCCAGGAGCTTCTTGGCCTCGTCGCCGACGTTCGCACCGCCGAGGAGCCCGCCGACGCCTCCACCGGGACCGCCGGCCTCGCCTCGGGAGCCGCCGGGAGTGCCTCCCGGAGTGCCGCCGGGGCCGGTGGGCGCGGTCCCGCCGTTCTGGCCGGGGAAGCCGCCGGTGGGGGGCGGGCCCGTCTGGCTGTTCTGGCTGTTCTGGCCGCCCTGGCCGTCCTGGCCGTTCTGTTGGTTCTGTTGCTGGTTCTGTTGCTGGTTCTGGCCGGGGAAGCCGCCGGCGCCGCCCGGTGCACCCGTCGGTGTCCGGCCGCCCGGCATGCCGCCCCCGCCAGGACCGCCCCGGCCGCCCGCGACCGCCGGGCCGGCCGTCACGATGGAGCCGCTGTGCCCCTCCCCGAGCGTGGTCAGGGTGTACGCCGCCGGACCCGCGAGGGCGGTGACGAGCCCCAGGCCCACCACGCCCCGCGCGAGCGTCCGGCCGAGCCTGGCGACGAGGACCAGGCCCAGCGCGGCGGTCAGCCCGCCGACGAGGACCAGCCACTTCAGCCAGGGCAGGTAGCCGGCGGAGCGGTTCAGCAGGACGTACCCCCAGGCCGCCGACGCCGTCATCGCGCCGGCCAGGGTCAGCGAGGCCCACGCCCTGCCGCGTTCCTCCCAGAGGACGGCCGAGCCCATGCCGATCAGGGGTGCGATGTAGGGGGCGAGGGCCACCGTGTAGTACTCGTGGAAGATGCCCTGCATATAGCTGAAGACCAGCGCGGTGATCAGCAGCGAGCCGCCCCAGAGGAGGAACGCGGCCCGGGCGGTGTCCGTGCGCGCGGCCCGCCGTGTCGTCCACAGCGCGGCCACCAGCAGGATCAGCGCGGCCGGGATCAGCCAGGAGATCTGGCCGCCGATGTTCGAGCCGAACATACGGTCCCAGCCGGTCTCGCCCCAGCCGCCGCCCCGGCCGCCGCCCCCTCCGCCTCCGCCGACGCTGCCGGTCTCGTCGCCGTTGATCCGGCCGAGGCCGTTGTAGCCGAAGGTGAGCTCCAGGAAGCTGTCGTTCTGCGAGCCGCCGATGTACGGCCGTGAGGACGCCGGCCACAGCTCGACGATCGCCACCCACCAGCCGCCGGCCACGACCGTCGTGAGACCGGCCAGCAGCACCTGACCGATCCGCCTGCGTACCGTCGTAGGGGCGAGGACGACGTACACGGCGGCGAGCACCGGCAGGATCAGGAACGCCTGGAGGGTCTTGACCAGGAAGGCGAGTCCGATCGCCGCGCCCGCCCACAGCAGCCACTTCGTCCGCGCCTCCTCCAGCGCGCGCAGGGTGCAGTACACGGCGGTCGCCATCAGCAGGGCGAGGGCGGCGTCGGGGTTGTTGAACCGGAACATCAGCGCGGCGACCGGCGTCAGCGCGAACACCGCCACGGTGAGCAGCCCGGCGGCCGCGGTGAAGCGGCGGCGGACGGCGGCGTAGAGGACGGCCGCCGTGGCGACGGCCATCAGCACCTGCGGGAACAGGACGGCGAAGGAGTTCAGGCCGAACACCCGCACCGACAGGGCCATCGGCCACAGCGAGGCCGGGGGCTTGTCGACGGTGATGGCGTTCGCCGCGTCCAGCGAGCCGAAGAACATCGCCTTCCAGGACTGGCTGCCCGCCTGGACGGCCGCCGAATAGAAGGAGTTGGCGTACCCGGAGGCCGTCAGGTTCCAGGTGTAGAGCGCGCCGATCAGCAGCAGCGCGCCGAGGAGCGCCGGGCGCACCCGGCGGTCGTCCTCGGGGCGGCCGCGCCACAGGCGTCGCAGGAGACGCGGCTCGGGCACGGCGGGCGGGGCCCAGGCGGGGGTCTGGGCCAGTGGGGCGGTCATCGGGGGTCCCCCTGGTGGTGGGTGTCGGTGGGGCGGTCGGGGAAGACCCACGCCCGGAAGAGCAGGAAGCGCAGCACGGTCGCCGCGAGGTTGGCGGCGATCAGGACGGCGAGTTCGGTGGAGTGCGCGGGGTGGGTGGCCGCCGCGTTCAGGGCGGCGAGGGAGCCGCTGGTGAGGGCGAGGCCGATGCCGAACACGACGAGGCCCTGCGCCTGGTGGCGTACGGCACCGCCGCGGCCGCGCACCCCGAAGGTCAGGCGCCGGTTGGCGGCCGTGTTGGCGACCGCGGACATCAGCAGCGCGAGGGCGTTGGCGGTCTGGGAGCCGGTGAGGGAGCGGAAGCCGGTGTAGAGGAGGAGGTAGAAGAGGGTGGACAGGCCGCCGACGGCACAGAAGCCGAGGAGCTGACGGGCCAGCCCCTTGGGCACGTCCTCGATCTCGCGGTCGCGCGGGTCGTCGCCGAAGGGCCGGGCGAGCCGGTCCAGCGGCAGCGAACCGGTGGCCAGCGCCCTGCCGACCCGCCAGACGCCCTTGAGGTCGTCGGTCGCCGTCCGCACGATGTGGACCGTGGAGTCGGGGTCGTCGACCCAGTCGACGGGAACCTCGTGGATCCGCAGGCCCGCGCGTTCGGCGAGCACCAGCATCTCCGTGTCGAAGAACCAGCCGGTGTCCTCCACCAGCGGCAGCAGCACGCGCGCCACGTCCCGGCGGATCGCCTTGAACCCGCACTGCGCGTCGGAGAAGCGGGCCTGGAGCGAGCCGCGCAGGATGAGGTTGTACGAGCGGCTGATGAACTCCCGCTTGGCGCCGCGCACCACCCTGCTGCCGCGGCTGAGCCGGGTGCCGATCGCCAGGTCGGAGTGGCCGGAGATCAGCGGCGCGACCAGCGGCAGCAGGGCGTTGAGGTCGGTGGACAGGTCCACGTCCATATAGGCGAGGACCGGCGCCTCGGACGCCGACCAGACGGCCCGCAGCGCCCGGCCGCGTCCCTTCTGCTCCAGCCGTACCGCCCGCACCTCGGGCATCCGGGCCGCGAGCCACTGCGCCACCTGCGGGGTGGCGTCGGTGGAGGCGTTGTCCGCGACGGTGATCCGGAAGGGGTAGGGGAAGGTGCGGGCCAGGTGCTCGTGCAGCCGCCGCACACACGGCTGGAGGTCCTTCTCCTCGTTGTACACGGGGATCACCACGTCGAGGACCGGCGTACCGGCTGCCACGGCCGGGAGGTGCTCCCGCGCCGGCAAGGTGCCGGGGAAAGAGTCGGTTCGCATGACGACGACGGTCGTCAATTCCCCTGTCGTACCGGTGTGGTGAGGCTGTGCCGCACCTGTGAGTCCAGGGCCGTCGCCCGCACGAGGGCCGAGCTCACGGCGGTCTGTGTCCTCTCCGTGGGTGCGGCCGGGAGGTGGACGGTGAACACGGTCCGTCCGGGGGCGCTGTCCACGGTCACCGCGCCGCCGTGCGCGGTCACGACGGCCTGCACGATGGCGAGGCCGAGGCCCGTCGAACCGGAGGCCCGTGAGCGGGAGGAGTCGCCGCGCGCGAACCGCTCGAAGACGTGCGGGAGCAGCGCGGGCGGGATGCCCGGCCCGTCGTCCTGGACGTCCACGCGCAGCCACGGCCCGGCGCGGCGCACCCGCGCGGTGACCGTCGTACCGGGCGGGGTGTGGGTGCGGGCGTTGGCCAGCAGGTTGACCAGCACCTGGTGCAGGCGTGCCGTGTCCGCGGCGACCGGGGCGGGCTCGTCCGGCAGGTCCAGGCGCCAGTTGTGGTCGCCTCCCGCGGCCCGCGCGTCGCTGACCGTGTCGACGACGAGCGGCACGAGGTCGGTGTCCTCGAACCGCAGCGGCCGGCCCGCGTCGAGCCGGGCGAGCAGCAGCAGGTCCTCCACGAGCAGGGTCATCCGGCTCGCCTCGGACTCGATCCGGCCGAGCGCGTGCCGGGTGTCGGGGCCGACCTGCTCACGGCCGCGCCGGGTCAGTTCGGCGTAGCCGCGGATGGAGGCCAGCGGGGTCCTCAGTTCATGGCTGGCGTCGGCGACGAACTGCCGTACCCGTGTCTCGCTCTCCTGGCGGGCGTGCAGGGCACCGTGGACGTGGTCGAGCATCCGGTTCAGCGCGGCACCCACCCGGCCGACCTCGGTGTGCGGGTCGCACTCCGACTCGGGCACCCGTTCGTCGAGGTTCACCTCGCCGCTGTGCAGGGGGAGTTCGGAGACGCGGGTGGCGGTGGCCGCGACCCGGCGCAGCGGGCGGGTGGCCACTCCGACGATGACCGTGCCGGCCAGCGAGGCGGCGATCAGCCCGGCCGCGGTGACACTGACCTCGACGAGGACGAGGGTGTTGACGGTGCCGGTGACACCGCTCGTCGGCACGGCCACGTAGTAGCTGCGGGCGCCGTCGAAGCTGCTGTCGTACCGCACGCGGTACTGGCCCAGGCCCGGCAGGTCCACGGTGTGCCTGGCGCCGTCCTGGGACACGGAGTTGAGCGCCTCGGTCTGCGCGGCGGTGAGGTCCGCGGCGTCGACGAACGGGTCGTCGGTCTCCTTGCCGACCTTGGCGTCGGTGATCGCGCCGTGGCGCACCTCGGCGAGGAGCGTGCCCTTGGGCTGCGGGCCCATGGAGACGAAGTCGTCGAGATCGGTCCTCCCGCGGCCCGCGCTCCCGGGCTTTCCGTCGGGCGGCCCGACGACCGCGCGCATCACGGCCTCGTCCAGCTGCTTGTCGAGCTGCTCGTACAGGTGCGAGCGCAGCGCGAGCGTGGTCACCGTGCCGATCACCGCGCACACCACCGCGATCAGCACCACCGACGCGACGACGAGCCGTGTGCGCAGCGTGCGCGGCTGTCCGGCCCCGAACCGCCGCGCACGCCGCGGACGCGTCCGCCGCCGTCCGGTCACGAGACGGCGGGCTTGATCAGATAGCCGGCGCCGCGCCGGGTGTGGATCATCGGCTGCCGTCCGGCGTCGATCTTCCGGCGCAGATAGGAGATGTACAGCTCGACGACGTTGGCCTGCCCGCCGAAGTCGTACGACCACACCCGGTCGAGGATCTGTGCCTTGCTGAGGACGCGCCGCGGGTTGCGCATCAGGAAGCGCAGCAGCTCGAACTCGGTGGCGGTCAGGTGGATGCTGTCCCCGCCCCGGGTGACCTCGTGGCTGTCCTCGTCGAGGGTGAGGTCGCCGACGACCAGCACGGACTCCGAGCGGCGGTCGGCCGCGCCGGAGCGCCGGATCAGCCCGCGCAGCCGGGCGACGACCTCCTCCAGCGAGAACGGCTTGGTGACGTAGTCGTCGCCGCCGGCCGTGAGCCCGGCGATCCGGTCCTCGACCGCGTCCTTGGCCGTCAGGAACAGCACCGGCACGTCCGGCAGCTCCCGGCGCAGCCGGCCGAGGACGGACAGGCCGTCCATGTCGGGCAGCATCATGTCCAGGACGACGGCGTCCGGGCGGAACTCCCGCGCGGTGCGCACGGCGCCCTGGCCGTCCCCCGCGCTGCGGATCTGCCATCCCTCGTAGCGCAGGGCCATGGACAGCAGCTCGGTGATCGACTGCTCGTCGTCCACCACCAGCACGCGGACGGGGCTCCCGTCCGGCCTCAGCAGTTCGGTGCGCCCCTGGGGCGAGGTCGTGGTCATACGCCCCAGAGTGTCGTCGGCCTCTGAGAGCGCCCTTTCGGGAATCTGTGATTCCGCTGAGAAACCCACAGCGGTCTCTCAGGAATCACCTGGGCAGCCGCGAGACGGAGGCCGGCTGCGCCGCCCGTTCGAAGGAATGGCTGTGCTCGACCTTGGCGATGTGGATCGTGTACCGCTCGTACCAGTTCTCCCTTCCTCTCTGCTTGGCCGCCCGGTGCTCCGCGTCGGCCCGCCAGCGTTCGATCCCGGCCAGGTCCCGGAAGTAGGCGACGGTGACCGACAGCCCACCGGGAGCACCGGCCGAGTCCTCCCCGAGGAACCCGGGTATGTCCCGCACCAGTTCCCCGAGACGTGCGGCGGTCTCGGCGTAGGCGTCCTCGTCCCGGCCGGTCCGTACGGAGGTGAAGACGACGGCGTAGTAAGGGGGTTGGTGCGCGCGCACCGGCGCGACGGCGTTCTCGCTCATGCCCGCAACGATGCCCGGGCGGTGCCGCCCGGGCCACGCCCCTTACGGAAAGGGATCCGTACGGGATCCAAGTCTTTACCCCCGGCCCCGACAGCAGGGCCCCGGCCCGCCTGCCCCCCCCTGGAAAACCCCTAGAAAAGTCCCTCCTGTTGGTGCAGCCCGGTCCTGAACTCCCGCACCGGCAGGGAGAGGTCCGGCCCGGCCGCGGCCGGCATCAGCTCCCAGCCGGTCATCAGCCGGGTGTCGAGCACGACCACCCCGCGCGAGGTGGCCAGATGCAGATCGGGCCCGGCGGCGGCCACCAGCTCACCGCTCACCCCGCCGCCCGCGACCAGCTCGCGCACCTCCCCGACGGCGGCCGGCGCGGTGTGCAGCCCGAACACCTCCAGATGGTCGACCGCGCTGAACGCCTCACGCGCCAGCGACTCCGGCCAGCCGCTCAGCGCCCGCGCCCGGCCGTGCAGGTCTTCGATCTCGGCGGCGCGCTCCGCCGGCGTCCCCGGCAGAAACGCCCGTACGGCACGCTTCTCGGCGTACGGGATCCGGTCCGGCACCCCCAGCGCGGCCCGCAACAGCTCCTCGGTGCGCCGCGCGGCCATCAGCGGTCCCCGGCCGAGCCAGCTGAAGCACACGGCCCCCTGCTCCAGCAGCCGCGCCGAGCCCCGCTCCAGCGCGGTGATCCCGACCTTGACCAGGCCGGGACCGAACCACGCCACGTACACGTGGTACGGCCTCGGGTCGTCCGCGATCGTGTCCGCCGCGACCGAGTGCGCCCGGTCCAGCCGCGCGCACTCCTCGCACCGCGCACCGGTCCCGCGCCCCGGCACCACCGCCCCCACCGGACACGCATGTCCCCTGGCTCCCACACACGTGCGCACACCCCCCTCCGCGACCTTGAACGCGACCCGCCTCCCCCAGCGCAGCGGACTGGCCCGGCCCCCGTCCCACACGAGCACGGGCCCGTCCGCCGGCCACCGCAGCCCCGAGCACTTCCACGCCTGTCCCATCCCTCACGAGACTAGGACCCACCACTGACAACGCCCCCGCCGGCGAAAGCCGCCAGGCATGAAAAGACCCGAAGTCGCGGCCCCGCAAGGGCGACTTCGGGCCGGTCTCCGCCCCACAACGCCAGAGGCCCCGGAGTGATCCGGGGCCTCTGTTCACTGTGCACTCGGCAGGATTCGAACCTGCAACCTTCTGATCCGTAGTCAGATGCTCTATCCGTTAAGCTACGAGTGCTTGTCTTTAGTTTTTCGCCTCCGCTCCCGGCCCTTTCGGCCCGCTCGCGGCGACAGGAAGAACATTACATGACTGCCGCCGACATGTGAAATCCATTAGGCACACCCGGCCTGACCTGCGAAAACTCCGAAGTGGGGGTGTGCGGGGGAAGGTCGCGGGAGGACGGGCCGTCCAGCAGTGGACAGATGATCGGGTTCCGCTCGAAGATGATCACTGCTCGGTACCCCCCACTCCCGCCGAAGGACCCGCATGCCCCCCGCACGTCCGCCCCGCCGGTCCGTACAGCTGTGCCGCGCGCTGGGGCTCGGCGTCGCCGCGTTGCTCGCGGCCGGCGCCTGTGGGGGTGGCGAGGAAGCACCGGCCAACTCGGCCGCTGCGCCCGGCTCCGCCGCTCCGCCGCGGCTCGGCGCGGTGCCCGTCCTGTCCGGCACCGCCCGCCTCGTCTTCCCCCTTGACGCCTACGACGGCCGGCCATCCGACCAGCCGCTGCTGGAGCGGGCGCAGGACGAGCTCGCCGTACGGTGCATGGCGCGGTACGGCTTCACCTACGTACCGCCGGAGCGGAACGCGCGGGCTCCCCGGCCGGCCAACGCCCGGGTCTTCGGCGTGGTCGACCCGCGGGAGGCCGCTGTGTACGGGTATCGCGATCCGGGGGCCGCGGCCGGTGACCGGCGGGCGCCCGTGGGCGTCGAGCTGTCCGAGGAGGGGCGGCTGACGCTGTACGGGGAGCGGGTGGACCCGGCGGAGATGCCGATGAGCCAGGAGGAGGCCGAGCGGGAGGGCGGCAGCGGCCGGAAGGCCGGCGGAAGGGCCGTGCCCGTCGGCGGGTGCAACCGCGAGTCCTTCCTCAAGCTGTACGCGCCCACCGCCGACTCCGTCGACATCATGTTCGTCTTCAACCTCAAGGCCCGGGCGAAGGCGCAGAGCGAGGCCGACGCGCGCGTGGTGCGCAACGACGCCGAGTGGGCCGCCTGCATGAAGGCCGCCGGCTACGAGGACGCCGCCGACCCGATGCGGGCCGTCCAGCAGCTGGGGCTGCAGGACGACCCTTCGGGGCCCGCCGCGATCGCCGCCGCGAAGGCGGACGTCGCCTGCAAGCAGAAGGTCAACCTCGTCGGCGTCCGGTACACGGTCCAGTCCGCCTACCAGAAGCGGCTGGTCGCAGAGCACGCCGCGACCCTCGAACTCGCCGGGAAGCAGCAGGAGGACCGCTTGAAGCGAGCGGCCGCCCTGACCCGCTGACCGGCGCGTACGGAAACACCGCACCGCACCACCACACAGGACGCCGTCAGATATGACGCGTTCATGAAGAAGGGGTTACCCATGTTCAGCACCACCGGCTCCCGTATAGGTCTCACCCTCGGCTCGGTCGCCGCCGCCGTCGGCATGACCGTGCTGACCGCCGGCCCCGCCTCGGCCCTCACCGAGAAGAACGGCCTGCTCACCCAGTACGAGATGGGCTTCTACTACAACTCCGACCAGGGCGGCTGCGTCTTCGACATCTTCTACCCGGACTCCAACTTCAGCGGCGACGTCTTCAAGGGCTCCTGCGCCGGCTCCGGCCAGAGCGTGAACAACAACGCGGCGTCGTACCACAACATGGACGTCAGCCAGTGGTCCGTCTACACCGGCTCGGACTACTCGGGCACGGTCGGCTACATCCCCGCCGGCTACGCGGGCAACGCCTCCTCCACCTTCAAGAACGCGATCAGCTCCGCCCGCCCCACCGGCTGATCACCGATCGTTCCTCCCCGGACCCGCCGACGCGTGCCGCTCGGCGGGTCCGCCCCTTTCCCGGCCGGGAGACGGCCGGGAAACGGAGACGGCCGGGAAACGGCCAGGAGACGGCCGGGAAACGCAAAAAGCCCGGGGAGTCCAGCCGATATCGGATATCAGCCGAACTCCCCGAGCAGGAGCGGAGGCGGAGGGATTTGAACCCTCGATGGGCTTTAAAACCCAAACCGCATTAGCAGTGCGGCGCCATAGACCGGACTAGGCGACGCCTCCAGCACAACCCGCCCGCGCGAGCGCGGAGGGTGCGTGCAGATGATGACACAGTCGAGCGGCGTGCCACCAATCGGCTCCCACGGTACTAGGCAGGCGGGCCGCAGGGCAAAGGGCTTCCGCACCGGCGCGCGCCCCTCCCGGACCGCGGAGATGTCCGGGGCCATCAGGCGCAACGTCCGGGGCCCCGGCCCCGTTGGGCAGGGCATGTCGCACCTCTCCCGCCCCGCCCAGCGCTCCTGCCGGATCCTCGGCCGGGCCGTCCTCGTCTCGGTCGCCGTCCTCGGTTCACCGTCCCTCGCCTCCGCCGCGCCCTCCCCGGCGGCACCGCCCGCGCTGGAGGGTGACCGGCTCACCGTCACCGTGCGGGACGCGGGCGGTGGGGCCGACGGGACGTACGAGGTCACCTGCCATCCCAGCGGCGGCAGTCACCGCGATCCGGCCGGGGCCTGCCGCGCCCTGGGGCGGAACACCCGGTGGGGCGGGGACCCGTTCGCGCCGGTGCCCGGCGGCAGCGTCTGCACGATGCAGTACGGCGGGCCCGCCACCGCCCATGTGACGGGCGTGTGGGCCGGGCGGCCCGTCGACGCGCGGTTCGACCGCGGCGACGGCTGCGAGATCGAGCGCTGGAACCGGTTCGTGCCGCTCCTGCCCGCGGCCACCGGATGAGCAGAGCCATCGGCTGAACAGAGCCATCAGCTGGACAGAGCCATCAGCTGAATGGAGCTACCGGCCGACCGAGACCGGCAGCTGACCTAAACCACCGGCCGACCGAGACCGGCAGCTGACCGAAACCACCGGCCGACCGAGACCGGCAGCTGACCGAAACCACCGGCCGACCGAGACCGGCAGCTGACCGAAACCACCGGCCGACCGAGACGGACAGTTGACCGAGACCGATGACCGACCGAGACCACCGGCCGGGCGAGACCGGCGGCTGGGCAAGGCCGCCCGCCGGGCGAGGTGACCTGGGCACACGCGCGTGCGGGCGTCCGTGAAGGCCCCGTGCGGGTCTCGCGCCCGGCCGGTGCGGGTCTCGTAGCCGCGTGTCCCCGGGTCGTGGCACGTCTCCCGTATCGGGCGTCGCGAGCGCAACGACAGCCCTTAGACTCCCTCGCGTGACACCCCGCGGGCCGGTTGGCAAGATGGCCCGAGCGGTCGGCAAGGTGCGGTAACAGGAGGGAAGCGTCTCGTGAGCAGCAGGCCACCCCGAGGCGCTGCTCGCCTCGCAGCCATACTCGACGCCCTGCCCGACGCGTTGGTCCTGGTCAACGCCAACGGCACCGTCGTCAACGCCAACGCCATCGCGCTGGAGGCGTTCGAGGCGCCCGGCACGGCACTCGTCGGGCGCGGGCTGCTCGATCTGCTGCCCGAGTTCGACTCCAAGCTGATCCCCGGCTCCATGCGCCGCCCGGACCACGTCGACCCGCGCGCCCGCACCCGGCCCACCCGGATGATCGCGCGCCGCACCGACGGCTCCGAGTTCCCGGTCGAGGTCACCAGCGCGAATCTGGAGAACGGCCAGCAGGCGTACGACGGTTACGGCTACGCCGCCGACGAGCTGCTGATGCTCGTGGTGCGCGACCTCACCGGCACCATCGACACCGAGGCCGAGCTGGCCCGCTCGCAGCGGCAGACCGAGATGATCCTGCGGGCCGCCTCCGAGGGCGTGGTCGGCACCGACACCGACGGGCGGATCGTCCTGGTCAACCCGGCCGCCGCGCAGACCCTGGGCTACCGGGCCAGCGACCTCGGCGGCAAGGAGCTGCACACCCTCGTCCTGCACTCGCGCGCCGACGGCTCCCCGTTCCCGTACGACGAGTCGCCGCTCGCCGACACCCTGCGCTCCGGGCGCAAGCACCGGGTGCGCGGGCAGGTGTTGTGGTCCAAGGCCGGGGACAAGGTCTCGGTCGACCTCACCACCGCGCCCGTGCGCGACGGCGACCAGCTCGTCGGCGCCGTCATGACCTTCACCGACCGGCGGCCCTACGACGCCCTCGCCGAGGAGAAGGCCGCCGTCGAGGCCGCCCACGCCGAGGAGCTGGAGCGCCTCTCCGAGGAGCACGCCGCCGACCTCACCGCGCTGCGCCAGCAGCACGTCGCCGAGCTGGAGGAGCTGCGCGAGGGGCACGCCGAGGAGCTGGCGGCCGGCGAGGACCGGTACGCCGCCCTCGCCGAGCGCGAGAAGGACCGCTACGAGGCGCTGGCCGCCCGGCACGAGCAGTTGCTGACGCTGCTCGGCGGCTCCCTGCGCGGGCCGCTGGACGAGCTGCGCCGCGAGCTGGCCGCGCTCGCCGCCGACGACGCCGGACAGCTGTGGCCCGAGGCCAACCAGGTCCTGCACCACCTCTCGGCGGGCTACTCCCGCATCACCACCCTCATCGACAACGTCCTCGGCTACCAGCGCCTCGACGCGGGCGACGGCCAGATCGCCCGTACGAAGGTGATGCTCGACTCGGTCGTCGCGGCCGGTGTCGACGGGGCCGTGGAGCTGATCGGGCCCGGCCGGGTGCAGTTCGCCGTGCACGCGCCGCCCATCGAGGCGGAGGTGGAGCCGGCCCTGCTCGCCACCGCGCTGGCCCACCTGGTCGCCGATGTCGCGGGCGTGGACGCCACCGGCAACGCGCCCGTGTCCGCGGGCGGCTACATGGACAACACCGTCGTCGTGGCGGCCGCCCAGCGCGGCGAGGTCGTCCGCATCGAGGTGCGCGGACCGTACGCCGGGGGAGACCCGGTGCACGAGCCGATCGTCCGCGGGATCGTGCGGGCGCACGGCGGCGTCCTGCAGACGCACGAGGTGCCGGGGATGAGCGGCAACGCCTACGTCCTCGAAGTGCCGATCGGCAGCGGCGCGGGCGCGGTCGCCGCCGAGGCGGCGCGGCTCCCCGCCCTGGAGGCTCCCGCGGAGGCGGGACAGACCTCGGGCGGGCGGCGCCGGGCCCGGCGCGGCTCCACCGACGCGTTCCTGGACGGCGAGATCCACGGCGAGGCGCCGGGTCAGGCCCCCGGCGAGGTGCCCGGCGTGGCCGACGGCGTCGACGCCGAGTCGGGCGTCCCGACCGGGCGGCGCCGCAGGCGCGCGGCCGCCGCCGCGGAGGACGTGCCGCAGGCGCAGGTGCCCGCCGCACCGGAGGCCGCCGAGGCCCCGGGCGGCAGCGGTACCGGGCGGCGGCGCGGGCGTCCGGCGGAGCCCGCGGGCGGCGACCCGGCCGACGGGACCGTGGGGGCCGGGGTGGCCCTGCCGCAGGCCGCCGAGGCGGTGAACGGTGTCGCCGAGGGGTCCGTCGTCACCGCCGACGAGCATGCCGCGGGCACCGCGGCCGTGGGGACCGGGCTGGGCGGCACCGTGCCGCCGCAGGGGATGCCCGCACCCACCGGACGGCGGGCCCGTCGCGCAGCCGACCAGAACGCGCTGCCGCCCGCCCTGCCCTCGGCGCCCTCCGCCGAGCCTGCCGAGTCCGCGGCCCTGGAACTCGCCGCCGGACCGCAGCCCACCGGACGCCGTCGGCGCGCCCTCGCGGCCGCGCAGGAGCGGGCGAACGCGCAGGAGGCGGCGCCGCGGACGGTGTTCGCGCTGCCGCCGGTGGACACGGGGGCGGACCCGGGCCCGGCCGCCGAGCGGCCGGCCGAGGACACCGACGGGCATGGCGGGCAGCCCCTGCCCGCACCCGCACCCGCACCCGGGGCGGCTCCGGCACCGGCTCAGGTCCCGGCTCAGGGTCATGGCCCTGCCGCGGTCCCCCTCCCCGGCCAGACACCCGCCCCTGCCCCCGTCCCCGCGCAGGGCCTCCCCGGTGCCGTCCCCTCCGACGACCACGCCGGACGGCACGACGCGGTCCCGCACGCCCAGTCCGCCGACCACACCCCGCCGCAGCCGCACCCCACGACCCAGCCCACCGGACGCCGCCGCCGCGCGGTGGCCCAGCCCCCCGTCGAGGGCGCGGGCACACCCGCCCAGGGCGTCCCGGTGCAGCAGCCGGACACCATGACGGGCCAGGCCGGCGTCCCGGCCCAGGCCACCCACGGCCAGGGCGTCCCTGCGGCACCGGCGGCGCCCGGCACGCCGACACCGCCGCAGGGCACCCATGCCCCGCACGGCACCCACGGCCACGGCACTCCCCTGGCACCGGCCCAGCCCCTGCCCGCCCAGGGCATCCAGGGCACCCACGGCCACGGCGTCCAGCCGGCCCCGGCCCGGACGGTCCCGGCCCAGGCCCAGCCCCTCCCGGCCGCCGCCCCCCTTCCCGCGGAGGCACCCGCCACCCCGGCGGCGGGCACGCCCACCCCGGCCGCGCCGCTGCCTCCCGCCCGGGAGACCCCCGGCACGCCCGCCACGGGCACCCCCACCCCCACCACCTGGCCTCCGGGCGCCCCCGCCGCGCAGCCCCTGCCGCTGCCGGCCGAGGCGTCCGCCCCGGTGGACCCGAACTCGACGCAGGGCCGTGCCATAAGCGTGCGCACGCTGGGCCAGGGCGTGCCGTTCACCCGGCAGGCCGAGCAGGTGCAGCAGGCCCAGCCGCTGCCGACCGCCACTCCCGCCCCCCACCAGCCGGGCGGCTCCGGACGGCGCCGCAAGCTGGGCACGCCCCCGGACCCCACCGTCGTGCGGCAGGAGAACGTACGGCCCGAGCAGTCCGTGCGGTCCGAGCCGTCGGCGCGGCCGCATCCGCAGGGGGCGCAGGCGCCTGGCGGGCAGCCGTTGCCCGGGGCGAACGCGTCCGAGGGGGCGGGGCGGTCGTACGCCATAGGCGCTCCGGACGAGAACGCCGCCGAGGGGCCCGAGCCGCTGGACGGGCCGGGCGGCGCGGTGGAGGTCGCGGACACCCCGCGGCCGCAGCCGCTGGACGACGAGCTGCCGCCGGAGCCGCTGGACAACCCGCGGCGGCTGCTGGTGTGGCCGGCGCCGGACGTCAGCACGCAGCAGGCGCTGAGCGACCGCGGCTACCGGCCGGTCATCGTGCACTCGCGCGAGGAGGTGGACGCGCAGATAGCGGCGTTCCCGGCCGCGCTGTTCGTCGACCCGCTGACCGGGCCGATCACCCGGACGGCGCTGCAGTCGCTGCGGCAGGCGGCCGTCGCCGCCGAGGTGCCGGTCATGGTGACGGCCGGCCTCGGGCAGGCGACGCGGGAGGCGGCGTACGGCGCCGATCCGGCGGTCCTGCTGAAGGCGCTGGCGCCGCGCGACAGCGAGCAGCACCCGCCGCGGGTCCTCCTCATCGAGGAGCACGCGGAGATCGCGCTGGCGCTGACGGCGACGCTGGAGCGGCGCGGGATGCAGGTGGCGCGGGCCGCGAGCGACGCTGACGCGGTGGCGCTGGCGGGGCAGTTCCGGCCGAACCTCGTGGTGATGGACCTGATGCAGGTGCACCGCCACCAGGCCGGGATCGTGGACTGGCTGCGCGCGAACGGGCAGCTCAACCGCACCCCGCTGGTCGTCTACACGGCGGCCGTCGACCCGGCGGACCTGCCGCGGCTGGCGTCGGGGGAGACGGTGCTGTTCCTCGCCGAGCGCTCCACCAGCGGTGAGGTGCAGGCGAGGATCGTGGACCTGCTGGCCCGCATCGGGACGAACTGACCGCCGGCGCCTGCCGACCGGACCAGGTCGGCCGAGACGTCGGGCTCTAGGGGGCGACCAGCCTGCGTGCCGCTTCCTTGATCGAGGCGCGCAGGCGGTCGGCGTCGGTGTCCGCGCCGCCCACCAGGATGCGCTTCATCTGCGGGACCACGGCGGCCCAGTTGGCCAGTGCGACCAGCAGGAACAGCAGGTCGCGGGCGGGGATGGCGTCGCTGACGACCCCACGCTCCTGGCCGTCCCTGAGAGTGGCGACCTTACGGGCGTAGTGCTCCTGCCGTTCGGCCTCGTCGGGCAGCTCGGTGGTGCCGTACTCCAGGCCCTCCCAGAAGAGCAGGCGCAGCAGTTCCGGGTGGGCGGCGTGGTAGTCGAGGAGCCGGTCGATCCAGCCCTCGATGTCGTCGGGGTCGACGGGGACGGCGACGGCCAGGTCGAGCATGCACTTGTCCAGGACCTTGGTGAACAGCTCGGCCTTGTTGCCGAAGTAGGCGTAGATGAGCTGCTTGTTGGCCTTGGCCTCGGCGGCGATGCGGTCGATGCGGGCGCCCGCGATGCCGTGGCGGGCGAACTCGGCGACGGCCGCGTCGAAGATACGGGCCCGGGTGGCCTCGGGGTCCCTGACTGCTCCCATGGGGACAGGGTAGCGGCGGGAAGGCTCTAACCAACTGGTTGGTTGACACGGAATCGGAGCGCGGCCCATGCTGTTGCACCTGATGTTCCAACCAACTGGTTAGTTATTGGAGTCGGCTCGAAGGGGCCGCGCGAAGGAGGAGTCCCTCGCCATGCCGTCAGCGACGTCAGCAACGTCAGCCGCGGTCAGCACGCCGACCGCGCACCCGGCCCCGCCCCAGGCGGCGCCCCCGTTCTTCCTCCCCCTCCTCGCCGTGGCCAGCGCGGTCACCGCCGCGAACATCTACCTCGCCGCCCCGCTGCTCTCCCTCATCGCCCGTGACTTCGGCTCGACGCCCTCCGGCGTGGCCTGGATCGCCTCCGTCGCGCAGGCCGGCTACGCCCTCGGCCTGCTGTTCTTCGCCCCGCTGGGCGACACCGTCAACCGGCGCCGGCTCGTCACCGTCCTCACCCTGCTCACCACGGCCGCGCTGGCCGCCAGCGCCGTCGCCCCGGGCACGGGTGTGCTCGCCGCCGCCGTGTTCGTCACCTCGGCGGCGACCGTCGTGCCCCAGCTGCTGGTCCCGCTGGTCGCCGAACGCGCCCCCGCCGCGCGCCGGGCCCGCCATGTCGCGGCCGTGATCGCGGGGCTGTTCACCGGGATCGTCGGCGCACGGGTGCTGGGCGCGCTCGTCGGTGAGACCTTCGGCTGGCGGTGGGTCTTCGCGGGCGCGGGTGTCCTCACCCTCGCGCTGGGCCTGGCCACCACGGTCGTCCTGCCGTCGCGGCACCGCCCCCGCACCGGCTCCCTGCTCGCCGGGATCGCCGCACTGCCGGGACTGGTGCGCCGCTCGCCCGACCTGTGGCGGGCATGCCTGCGGCAGGCCGGGATGTTCGGCGCGTGGAGCGCGCTGTGGACCTCGCTGACGCTGCTGCTGACCGGGGAGCCGTACCACCTCTCCACCGCCACCGCCGGACTCTTCGGCCTCTTCGGGCTGGCCTCCGCCGTGGTGGCCCTGCCCGCGGGCGGACTCGTCGACCGGTTCGGCGCGGCCAAGGTGGTGCGCGGGGCGTACGTCCTCGCGGCCGCCTCGGTGCCTCTCTTCTGGCTGGGCGGGCACGTGATGCCGGCCCTGTTCGCCGCCGCGCTGCTCATCCACGCGGCCCTCGTCGCCTCCCATGTCGCCAACCAGACCCTGGCACTGACCTCCACCACCGCACCGGCCGCCGCCAACACCGCCTACGTCGTCTCCGGCTTCGCGGGCGGCGCCGCCGCCTCGGCCCTCGCCGGGCCGGCCTTCGACGGGTTCGGCTGGAGCGGGGTGGCGGGGCTGGCGGGGCTGTGGCTGGTGCTGGGGTGGGGGGTGACGGCGGTACGGGGCGGGCGCCGGTGAGACCGGACGGCCGGCGGTGAGACCGGGCAGGCGGCGCTGAGACCGGGCGAGCGGTGGCGAGTCCGTCGGCGCTGAAGCCGGGCGGCCGGTGGTGAGACCGGGCGGCCGGTGGTGAGGCCAGGCGGCCGGTGGTGAGGCCAGGCAGGCGAGCGGCCGTGAGTCCGGGCCGTCGGCGCTGAGGCCGGGCGGGCGGCGGTGAGGCCAGGCAGGCGAGCGGCCGTGAGTCCGGGCCGTCGGCGCTGAGGCCAGGCAGGCGGCGCTGAGGCCAGGCAGGCGGCGGTGAGACCGGGCGGCCTGCCCACCCGCCCCCTCCGGCTTCCCCGTGTCACCCGTCGTACGGCGGACACCTGGGCCCGCTACCATGCGCTCCGCCGTCGCCTCAGGGGTGGCGGCGGTCCGTTTTTCAAGGGGGATTTCCGGTGTTCGTGCTGTCCATCCTGCTGCTCATAGCGGCGGTCGTGCTCTTCTTCGCCGGACGGGGACGCACCCCGGCCAGGAACTGGCTGCTCGGGGCGGCCCTCAGCGCCCTGGGCGGTGTGCTGGCCGCGGTGTTCGCCTGTGTCCACGTCGTCAGCGCCTACGAGGTCGGGGTGCCGGTGACCTTCGGCAAGATCGGCTCCCCGATGCCCTCGGGCGTCCACTTCACATCGCCGTTCACCGACGTCACCTCCTTCACGACCCGCCCGGTCGACCTCGACCTCAACGACGAGGACACCGTCGAGGTCCGCTCCTCCCAGGGCGGTGTGCTGTACGCGGACGTCACCATCAAGTGGGCGGTGGTGCCGGAGAAGGCGGTCGCGCTCTACCGACTGGCGGGCAGTCAGGAGGCTATCGAGCAGCGGCTGGTGCTGCCCGACAGCCGCGAGATCATCCGCAACGTGTTCGCGCAGCACACCAGCGAGGAGGGCTACGCCTCGGCCCGCGAGCAGATCGGCGCGGAGATCGAGAAGGCGGTCAGGGAGCGGCTCGCCGTACGCGGGATCGACGTCAACACCGTCAACCTGCGCAACGTCAGGCCGTCGAAGAAGCTGCAGGAGCAGATCGACAAGAAGATCCAGCAGGAACAGGCCACCGAGCGGGCGGTCGAGGCGTCCCGGACGGCCAAGGCGGAGGCGGAACGCAAGCGGATCGAGGCCGAGGGCACCGCCCGCGCCAACAAGATCATCGAGCAGTCCCTGAGCGACAAGGTGCTCTACAACCAGTGCCTGGAGGCCTACCGCGAGGCCGCCAGGGCCCACCCGGTCTACGCGGTGCCGTGCGGCACGGGCACCGGCGGGGCACCGGTGATCGTGGACGGCACCAAGGACTAGGTGCTCGTACGACACGGCAGCCCCCGGCGCACCGCACCGGGGGCTGCTCTGTCGTACGGGGGCGTCAGCCGAGCCTGGTCACGTCCAGCTCGCCGGCCGCGTACTGGCGGCGCAGGACCTTCTTGTCGAACTTGCCGACGGAGGTCTTGGGCACCGACTCGATGACGGTCCAGCGCTCGGGGAGCTGCCACTTGGCGATGCCGCGCTGGTCGGCGAGGAAGGTGCGCAGGGTGTCGAAGTCGGCGGTGGCGCCTTCCTTCAGGACGACCGTGGCCAGGGGGCGCTCGCCCCACTTGTCGTCCGGGACCGCGACGACGGCGGCCTCGGCGACCTCCGGGTGGGCCATGAGGGCGTTCTCCAGCTCGACCGAGGAGATCCACTCGCCGCCGGACTTGATGACGTCCTTGGCGCGGTCGGTGAGGGTGAGGTAGCCGTCCGGGCTGATCGTGCCGACGTCGCCGGTCTTGAGCCAGCCGTCCTCGCTGAACTTGTCGGCGGGGCGCAGGGGTTCGGCGTCGGGGCCGTTGTAGTAGGCGCCGGCGATCCAGGGGCCGCGCACCTCCAGCTCGCCCGCGGACTCGCCGTCCCAGGGGAGGCGCTCGCCGCCGGGGCCGGTCAGCCGGGCCTCGACGCTCGACGGGAAGCGGCCCTGGGTGAGGCGGTAGGCGAACTCGCGGTCCGTGCCGACGGTGCCGGCGGGCGGCCGGGCGACCGTGCCGAGCGGGGAGGTCTCCGTCATGCCCCAGGCGTGACACACCCGCATGCCGAGCTTGTCGAAGGCCTCCATCAGGGCCGGGGGACACGCCGAGCCCCCGATGGTGACCTGGACGAGCGTGGAGACGTCGCGCGGGCGTGCGGTCAGTTCCGCCAGCAGTCCCTGCCAGATGGTCGGGACGGCCGCGGCGTGCGTCGGGCGCTCGCGCTCGATCATCTCCGCGAGCGGCGCCGGCTGCAGGAAGCGGTCCGGCATCAGCATGTTGACGCCGGTCATGAAGGTGGCGTGCGGCAGGCCCCAGGCGTTCACATGGAACTGCGGGACCACCACGAGGGACGTGTCCTCGTCCGTGAGGCCCATGGACTGGGTCATGTTGACCTGCATCGAGTGCAGGTAGATCGAGCGGTGGGAGTACACGACGCCCTTGGGGTCGCCCGTCGTGCCGGACGTGTAGCACATGGCCGCCGCCTGGCGTTCGTCCAGCACCGGCCAGTCGTACGCCGTCGGCTTGCCCGCGATCAGGTCCTCGTACTCGTGGACCTGAACGGTGGCCTCGGCGAGGAGGGCGCGGTCGCCCGGGCCCGAGACGACGACGTGCTCGACCGTCTTCAGGTGCGGCAGCAGCGGGGCCAGCAGGGGCAGGAGCGAGCCGTTGGCGATGATCACGCGGTCGGCGGCGTGGTCGACGATCCAGGCCAGCTGCTCGGCCGGCAGCCGCAGGTTGAGGGTGTGCAGGACCGCGCCCATGGACGGGATCGCGTAGTACGCCTCGACGTGCTCTGCGTTGTTCCACATCAGGGTCGCGACCCGCTCGTCGCCCTGCACGCCGAGGTCCTCGCGCAGCGCGTGCGCCAGCTGGGCCGCGCGGGTGCCGATCTCGGCGTAGGAGCGGCGGTGCGGCTCCGCCTCCCCCGTCCAGGTGGTCACCTGCGAGGTCCCGTGGATCGTCGACCCGTGGGTCAGGATCCTCGAGATCAGCAGCGGTACGTCCTGCATCGTGCTCAGCACGGCGTCCTCCCGGGGGCGACATTGCCTACGCGGCGGTAAGGGGGTGCGCTGATTCTGCGCACATACCACGCGGTATGTCACTAGGTGAGGACGAAAACGCAGCTCAGAACCCCTCCGCTAGCGCACGAAACCGAGCTCCGGGTCCTCACGCAGCTTGCCCAGCGCCCGGGAGACCGCCGATTTCACCGTGCCGACGGACACGCCCAGCACCTGCGCCGTCCGGGCCTCGCTGAGGTCCTCGTAGTAGCGCAGCACGACCATCGCCCGCTGGCGGGCCGGCAGCTTCATGATCGCCCGCCACATCGCGTCGTGCAGCGCCTGCCGCTCGGCGGTGTCGCCCTGGCCGGGCAGCGGCTCGGGCTCGGGCAGCTCGTCACAGGCGAACTCGTCCACCTTGCGCTTGCGCCACTGCGAGGTGCGGGTGTTCAGCAGGGCGCGGCGCACATAGCCGTCGAGCGCGCGGTGGTCCTCTATCCGCTCCCAGGCGACGTACGTCTTCGTGAGCGCGGTCTGCAGCAGGTCCTCGGCGTCGTTCGGGTTCGACGTCAGCGACCGCGCGGTGCGCAGCAGCACCGGGCGGCGGGCTCTGACGTACGACGAGAACGACGGGTACGTCGCGTACGGCAGCGCCCGACCGGCCGGTCCGGCGGCTTCCGGGGCGCTGGTGCAGACGAGTGGGGTCATGTCCACCACGCTAGGAGCGCGGCCGCGTGCGCGGATCGGCCGCAGGTCCCGAAGCGCGGTCCCCCTCAGGTTGTAGGGGTGGGGCTGGCTCCACCTCCTGTAGGTGGACGGGGGGTGGAGAACGGTACGGGTCGTCTCAGGGTGGACCCTGAGGGCGGACGGGGGCAGGGCCCGGCCAGAAGCCGGCGAGCGGCTCCGCTCACCGCCGCGTTCGGCCCTGCGCCGCCCCGGAACGGCGAGGCGCCGGGAGCACGACAGCACGGCGGCGCCGAAGCACCGCCGCGCTGTCGCCGTCCCATCCCACGGAGAGCACATCGCTGAGGGCGCGGGGCCCTCAGGTCACCACCACAGCGGGGTGAAGCCGACGGCCACGTTGTGGTTGCCCTGGTTGATCGCGGTGCAGGCCGAGCCGTCGACCTGGGCGGTGTTGCTCTGGTTCGAGGCGCCGGAGCCGATCGCCTGCTGCTGCGTGGTGGACGAGTTGCCGTTGTTGCCGCCGACGCCACTGCCGACGAGCCCCTGGAACGCGTTGGTGACAGCCGCGCTCGATCCGTCGTCCGCGAAGGCGCCGTTGTCCGCCGCCGCGGCACCGCAGAAGGGCGCGCCGCACGGCCCCCCTTCCCTTCTTCGAACGTGTGTACGAACATAGAGGTATGGCCACCATCGACCGGCAGGCCGGCACTCTGGCCCTGGCACACGCGCTGTCGGCCGCGGAACGCGGTCTGG
Source organism: Streptomyces sp. NPDC053367 (assembly GCF_044545925.1). NCBI lineage: Bacteria > Bacillati > Actinomycetota > Actinomycetes > Kitasatosporales > Streptomycetaceae > Streptomyces > Streptomyces sp. NPDC053367. The sequence goes on from NZ_JBITYN010000003.1 coordinate 134,925, forward strand.
CCGTCATCCCCCTGTCCCGCACCAAGCTCCCGGCCCTGCGCTCCCCGCACCACGGCTCGGAACAGCCCTGCAGGGGCGAGTGCGGCCGCTTCGGGCACGGCGTGTACGACGCCTCCGCCGACCCGGCCCGTGTCCGCGCCCTGTTCGCCGCCGCGCCCTGGGCCACCGGCTACGGCATCGCCTGCGGTCTGCCCCCGCACCACCTCATCGGCGTCGACCTGGACGTGAAGTCCGGCCAGGACGCGCCCGCCGCGCTGCGCGAGCTGGCCATGCGGCACCTGTTCACGATCCCGCCCACGGTCGTCGTGCTGACCCCCTCCGGCGGCCGGCACATCTGGCTCACCGGCCCGCCGGACGCGGCCGTCCCCAACTCCGCCGGCCGCCTCGCCCCCGGCATCGACATCCGGGGCGCGGGCGGCTACCTGGTCGGCCCCGGCTCGCGTACGGACCACGGCGTGTACGCGGCCGCGCCCGGCACGGACCGGCTGCCGCCGGCGCCCTGCCCGCCGTCCCTGCTGCGGCTGCTGCTGCCGCCGCCGCGCGTGGCGTCGGGGAGCACCGGCGGGGGCCACCACGGCCACGGCCTGATCCAGTTCGTCCTCGCCGCCCATGAGGGCCAGCGCAACACGCGCCTGTTCTGGGCGGCCTGCCGCGCCTACGAGAACGGCATCGGGCCCGCACTCACCGAGGCCCTGGTGGACGCGGCCCGCACCACCGGGCTCACCGAGCGGGAGGCCCGGGCGACGATCGCGTCGGCGCGGCGGATGACCGGGCTCACGGGGTGAAGACCTCGTCGAGCCGGTGGATCGCCCCGTCGTCCCCGAGCTCGTACTTGAACACCAGCCCCGAGTCGGGGTTCGCGTCGAGCCAGTCCAGCAGCTCCTGTACGCCGATCCGCTGGTTCTCGGTGCTCTCCACGATCGGGTTGGTCGCGGTGACGTACGCGCCCTGGTCCAGCGCCCAGCGCGACTCCTCGCCCGACACCACGAAGGGCGCCCCGTCGGTGTCAGGCTCGGGGCAGCCCCAGGCGCCGTGCTGGATGATCAGGTTCACCTTGTCGGTGACGCCCTCGAGCTCCTCGTATCCGTACAGGGCGAACTCGTCGGGGTCGTAGTCCTCGGGGTAGGGCGCCTTGTTGACACAGTCGGCGGGCGTGGCGGTGGCCTCACCGGCGGGCGTGGCGGTGGCCTCACCGGCGGGTGTCGCGGTGGCGGTACCGGCGGGAGTGGCACCGGCCTCACCCGCGGGTGTGGCGGCGCCGCCTCCCCCGGTGCCCTTGCCGGCCCCGCTCGACGACGTGGAGCTCGGGCCGGGCACGGACCGGGCCTCGTCCCCCTTGCACCCCGTCAGTACGGCGCCCAGCGTGACGGCCACGAGCATCACGGCAGCAGATCTACGACGGCTTCGGGCGTTCATCGTCTCGTCCCCCTGTCCCCGCACGGCCCCATCGGCCGCGTCCGGTCGGGGGGACCGTAGTGGGCCGGCCTGACCTGGCGCGATACAGAAAACCCTTACGTCACAGACCCGGGACAAGTCCGTCACCCGGCACGGACGCACGGCGCCCGGGGCGGGCGGTGCCGGACCGGACGAACGGGCCCCCGCCATGAGGCGCGCAGGCGCACGTCCGTCCGCGCGAGCGGGGCCGGCTCCGGGGGAAGACCGCGGCCACGCCGACCGGGCGCGAGGGCGTCGTACGGACCGTGGGGAGCAACACTCGGGACCGGGCTGGAGGAAGCCGCGGGTCCTCTCCGCGACGGCTGCCCCGGGCTGGAGGAAGCCGCGGGCCCTCTCCGCGACGGCTGCCGTGGCGCTCGCCGCACTGCTCGCCGTGTGGCGGACACCGGTCGCCGTGGCACCGGCGATCACGACAACGGCCCCCGACCGGGGTCCGGTCAGGGGCCGCTCTCACTGTGCTCTGCGCGGAGGCGGTGGGATTTGAACCCACGGTGACATCGCTGCCACGACGGTTTTCAAGACCGTTCCCTTAGGCCGCTCGGGCACGCCTCCCCGCGGCGCCCGCGGGTGGGCGGGCGGCGCGGGGACAAGAGTAACGGGTTGGTGCGGGGATGCGGGGCTCAGCTGTCGCCCGTGCGGGAGGCGAGGGTGAGTTCGGTCGTCCTCGTCTTGCCGTCGCGTTCGTAGGTCAGGGTGACCTTGTCGCCGGGCTGGTGGGTCCAGATCTCGCCGATGAGGGTGGGGCCGGAGTCGATGACGGTGTCGTCGAGCTTGGTGATCACGTCACCGGGCTTGAGGCCGGCCTTGGCGGCGGGGCCGCCCGGCTCGACGGCCTCGCCGCCGCCCGCGCCGGTGTCGGTGATCTTGGCGCCGCCGGTGGCGTCCTCCAGGGAGACGGATGCGCCGATCTTGGCGTAGACGGGCTTGCCGGTCTTGATCAGCTGCTGGGCGACGTACTTGGCCTGGTTGATCGGGATCGCGAAGCCCAGGCCGATGGAGCCGGACTGGCCGGAGCCGAAGCCGCCGTTGCCGGTGGACTGGATCGCGGAGTTGATGCCGATGACATTGCCCTTGGCGTCCAGCAGCGGGCCGCCGGAGTTGCCCGGGTTGATGGACGCGTCGGTCTGCAGCGCGCTCATGTAGGAGGCCTGGCTGCCGGAGCCGTCGCTGGAGGCGACCGGGCGGTTCTTGGCGCTGATGATGCCGGTGGTGACCGTGTTGGACAGCCCGAAGGGCGCGCCGATGGCGATCGTCGAGTCGCCGACGGCCACGTCGTCGGAGTTGCCGAGGGTCAGCGGCTTCAGGCCCGAGGGGGCGTTCTTGAGCTTGATGACCGCCACGTCGTAGCCCTGGGCGTGCCCGACGACCTCGGCGGCGTACTGCTTGCCGTCGGGGAACGTCGCCGTGAGCCTGCCGCCGTCGACGGCCTCCGCCACCACGTGGTTGTTGGTGACGATGTGGCCCTCGGTGTCGAAGACGAAGCCCGTGCCGGTGCCGCCCTCGCCGCTGCTGGACTCGGCCTGGATGGTGACCGTGCTGGGCAGGGCCCGGGCGGCGACGCCCGCGACCGTGCCAGGGTCGCGCTTGAGGTCGCCGCCGCTGTCGACGGCGGAGACGGTGGTGGAGCTGGTGTCGTCGTCCTTCGCGAGTGTGTACCCGAGGCCGCCGCCGAGGCCGCCCGCGACCAGCGCGGCCACCAGCACCGCCGCGAGCAGTCCGCCGCGGCCGCGCCGCTGCTTCGGGACGGGCGGCTGGGCCGACTGGTACGAGGCGCCCCAGGCGGTCGTGGCGTCCGGGCCGCCCTGAGGGCCGGCACCGTAGCCGCCGCCGTACGCGGCCGTGGCCGCGGGCGCCGGCGGGGGCGGCCAGGCGGCGTCCGGGGCGGTCTGCCGGGCGGCCGGAGCGCCGTACGCGGGGGCCGGCCCCTGCGGGGCGGGCTGGGGCTGAGGCGGAGTGGCCTGCCGGGCCGGGCCCCCGTCCTGCGCCGGCGCGGTGCTCTCGGGCGTCTGCGGGGAGGCCGCGGGAGTGTCCACCGGCACGGGAGGTGCGGACGGGGCCGGGGGAACCTCGGTGCCCTCGTTCTCGGTGCTCACAGCTTCTCTCCTCGATCCACGGCTGTCGTCGCTGCGCAGGTGCGATTTTGTATGCCGTCAGCTTTTCCCATGGGCCGTCAGAGCACCATAAGCGGTGCCTGTGGGTCCGGGGCCATCCTTTATATAGAACACTCTTCGCTTAACGGGCACATTGTGGCTCCATGCGGAGGCGATCGGGATGCCACTCGGACGTCACATGTACCCCTGGACGGTGGCACCATGACGCGGTGACCCACGCACGACAGCACCACGTCCAGGTCGTCGCCCACCGAGGGGCCTCCGAGGACGCCCCGGAGCACACCCTCGCCGCGTACCGGAAGGCGATCGAGGACGGCGCCGACGCCCTCGAGTGCGATGTACGGCTGACCGCGGACGGGCACCTCGTGTGTGTGCACGACCGCCGCGTCAACCGTACGTCCAACGGCCGCGGGGCCGTGTCCGCGCTGGAGCTCGCCGACCTCGCCGCCCTCGACTTCGGCTCCTGGAAGCGGGGCCAGGAGGAACCCGACTGGGAGTCGCGGCCCGAGGACCCCGCGGACACCTCCGTGCTCACCCTGGAGCGGCTGCTCGAACTCGTCGCCGACGCAGGGCGCCGGGTGGAGCTGGCCATCGAGACCAAGCACCCCACGCGCTGGGCCGGCCAGGTCGAGGAACGGCTGCTGCACCTGCTGAAGCGGTTCGGCCTGGACTCCCCGTCCTCGGCCGAGGACTCCCCGGTGCGGGTGATGAGCTTCTCGGCCCGCTCGCTGCACCGGGTGCGGGCCGCGGCACCGACCCTGCCGACGGTCTACCTCATGCAGTTCGTCTCGCCCCGGCTGCGCGACGGCCGGCTGCCCGCCGGAGTGCACATCGCGGGCCCCTCGGTCCGGATCGTGCGCAACCACCCGGCGTACGTGGAACGGCTCAAGCGGGCCGGCCACCAGGTGCACGTGTGGACCGTGAACGAGCCCGAGGACGTCGCGCTCTGCCTCGGCCTCGGCGTCGACGCCATCATCACCAACCGCCCGCGCGCGGTGGCGGAACTCCTCGGCCGCTGACGGCACACCCCTGATGATCACGGGGAGTGCACCGGCGCATTCGCTGCGTGTTCGAGCGTTGCCAATGCGTCACCGGAACCGTGTTGGCCGGTTTCCGGTACAGGCCAATGGGGCATCCACTCCGTGGCGTGGGGCGAAGGAGGTCTCGGGGGTGGCGTTGGTGGTGGCACAGGAGGTGCCCACGTCGTCGAGCATGGCCGTACCCCATGGCCCTGCGGGCGTGGGGGAAGCGAGACACCGCATGCGCGATCAGCTGCGCAGGGGCGGTGTGGCGGAATCGGTCATCGACGACGCCGTGCTGATCCTTTCCGAACTGCTGAGCAACGCGTGCAAACACGGCCGGCCCCTGGGCGACGCCCTGGCCGGGGACGGTGACGTCCGGGCCGCATGGCGCGTGGACCCGGACGGCCGGCTCATGGTGGAGGTGACGGACGGCGGCGGACCGACCCGCCCCGCCCCGGCCACCCCGTCGGTCACCGCGCACGGCGGCCGCGGGCTGAACATCATCACCGCGCTCGCCGACGACTGGGGCGTACGCGACGACGCCCGTGGCGAGGTCACCGTGTGGGTCGTGGTCCACGACGACGTTCATGATCCCGATGCCGGGCACCGCCGCGACGACTTCGCTACGCGCGTCACAGCGCCGTCGGTGCCGGTCATCGCGGGGCTGGACTTCGCGGACGCCTTCGACGACCTCGACTGAAGGCACCCTCCGCCCGTCCCGAGGGCGCCTTCGGGACGGCGGCGGAGTCGTCCCCGACAGCCCCTTCGTCCACAGGGTCCCGTCGCTCGGGGCGCGAACGGCTAGGCTCCCGCCCGTACGAGACGAGCCGTAACCGGGAGACCCCACCATGGCCAAGAAGCGACCTCAGACGAAGGCCAAGCAGCCGCAGATCACCGATGGTGAGATCCCGGTCGTCGGCGCCCGCGAACCCTGTCCGTGCGGCAGCGGCCGCCGCTACAAGGCCTGTCACGGCCGGGCCGCCGCGCAGGCCGTGACCGAGCTGGTGCACCGTCCGTTCGAGGACCTCGCCGGCGAGTGCGACTGGGTCGCGCTGCGCGAGCTGGTGCCGGCCGCCACCGTGGAGCTGACCCTCAAGGGCGGCCTGCCCGAGGGCGTCCCCTCGGTCACTTTGGCGACGGTGCTGCCGATGGCGTGGCCCGCGCTGCGCCGCGAGGACGGCTCGGTACTGCTCGGCCTGCAGAACGAAACGGCGTCCGGTGACATCAGCCGCGACCTCGCCGACACCCTGCAGCGCGCCCTCCAGGCCGATCCGGGCACGCCCGTGCAGGGCCGCCGCGCCCCGGCCGACGGCCCGCGCCTGCAGGACCTGCTCGACCCGGAGGCCGCTTTCGAGCCGGTCGTGCACAGCGGCTTCGAGTTCTGGGTCCCGGACGCGGAGAACGCGACGCCGGACGTCGCCGCCTCCCTGGAGCGGGCCAACGCCGCCGCCATCCCCACCGTGAGGCTGGCGGGCGTGGACGCGGCCTACTGGTGCGAGACGCCCGAGAAGAATCACCTGCGCTGGGTCATGCCGCACCCCGAGGAGCGGCTTCTGGACGCGCTCGCGCGGCTGCACGCCGCGGGCCGCTCCAGCCTGGGCGAGGGCACCCGCCTGGTGGGCTCCTTCCGTGCTCACGGGCTCACGGTCCCGGTCTGGGACCTGCCGAGCGGCGTCGGCGCCGAGGACGTGGAGAAGCCGGCCGCCGAGTTCGCCGAGCGCCTCGCCGCGGCCCTCGCGACGGACGCGCCGCTCACCCCGGACGAGCGCCGTGCCCGCGGCGGGCTGACCAACCGACAGGTCACGCTGAGCTGACGCACGCCGGGTGGCTGACCGACCGGTCAGCCACCCGGCTTCCCGGCCACCGGTCGCGCCGTGCCCGACTCCCGCTCGACAAAGGCCCGATCGGTGTCCGAATAGCCGAGGAAAATCGGAGATCGAATTTGCGAACAGCCGATCTCTTGTTACCGTTCCAGTAGCCCGGTTGCTGGTGCATCCCCCGTCGCCAGCAACCGGGTCTTTGCGTCTCCGAACCGGCTCCGAACCGGATCAGGATCGACGCTGGGGCAGTGCTGTACGGAATGCGGCCGCTCGTCAACTCGCGGTGAGCGAAGGGGAGTTGGGCAGTCCGCCCGGTTTCCGCCGAGGCCGCCGCCGGACCGGCGCTAGGAGTTGCTCCCCGATCGCAGCAGCAGCGGTCCGTCGGGGCGGGTGCCCGCGAACTCCGCGACCGCGCTGTAGCCCGCCGGCTCCGCGCGGGTGCGTTCACGGGGGGTCTCGCAGGAGGCCGGTTCGTCGTCGGCGCTCACCGCACAGCGCATCTGAACCGTCCGCGCCCCCGGCCCCATGAAGCTCAGGACCGCCCGGAGGGGCTCCCCGGTGCGGTTGCGGTAGTAGGTGCGCGCCCAGGTCTCCGCGCCCTGGTTCAGCACACAGGTCTGCGCCTCCACGCCCTCGGGCGAGGTGAGTTCGGGTCCGCAGCGGGCCGCGGTGGCCGTACCGAGACCCAGCAGCAGCGGCGAGCGCGCGGCCCCGCCGGAAAGTCCCTTGGCGTCCACCCCGTCGAACCCGTCGCCGCCACCCGGCCCGGATCCGCCCGGCCCGGATCCGCCCGGCCCGCCGCCGCCCGGCCCGGCGGATCCGGCCAATCCCACCGAGCCGTCCGGCGCGTCCGGCCCGCTCGACCCGTCTGATCTGCCCGTCCCGGCGCCGCCGGACGGACCGGACCCGTCGGCTGTCGCGTCCCGCGCGGCCCCCGAGTCGCGCAGCGCGTGCGAGGCGTGTCCGGGCAGTCGTACGGTCGTGTGCTCGTCGTCCCCCGCGGGTCCCGCGGACGCCACGGCCAGCGGGAGCGCGATCGCGCACGCCGCGACGCCCGCGAGGGCGAGGAGACGAAGGTTCATGAGGGGGACGATAACGAGCCGGAACGGGCGGCCGGTCCGCGCGCGCCCGACACCCCTACAACTCGGGGGCGCTCACACCCGTACGAGTGAGGGCGTCCACGACCGCGTCCACCACGGCCTCCACGTCGGGCACCCAGGGGGAGGCCGAGCCGGGCAGCGGCGCGCGCTCCCAGTGCACGGCGCCCTCGCCGGTCGCGGACGGAGGCAGGGTGATGTAGCCGCCCTCGCCGTGGAAGCGCAGGGAGCCGGGGACGAAGTCCTTGGCGTACAGCAGCTCGCCCAACTGCTCCATGCCGTAGGGCCGTACGAGGATCGACCAGCGGGTGGGCGAGGCGACGACCGGGCCGAGCCGCATGCCGTCGCGGTCGAGGGCGGCCAGGGCGCGCGCGGCGGCCTCGGCGGGCAGGCTGACCGCGCAGGGGGCCGTGCCGCCGGTGGCGAGCACGATCGGGGCCGTGGGCCGGTTGGTCCACCACCAGCGGACCATGCGCTCGTCGGTGGTGGCGGCGAGCAGCCCCGGGTCGAAGGGGTGGGCGCCGGGCACCGTGCACTCGGGGTCGGGGCAGCCGCAGCGGGAACGCCCCTGCGGATCGGCCGCCACGCCGGGCAGTACGGGCCACCGCCACTGAGTGGCGAAGGTCAGGGCCGTGCCGATCAGCTCAGGCCTCCCGCCGCCACGCCTGGACAGGAGCCTGCGTCGCCTTCCGAGGATCTCGCGCATGAGCGCTCGTTCCTTTCCGTTGCACGCCTGGCAACACCGTGGACCACATACACCATGTGTCGATCACTGCACTGTGCGTACCTGCTGGCGCATCACACCCCTGCGAGCAGTACGGGGATCACCCCCTGACGGATCCGGCGGGGGCGTCGGGCTTCGGCCGTGTCGGCGGCCGATGCTGCCGGCGGGCCACCGGGGCCGTGCCGACCGTTGTGTCCGTACTGTCCGTACGTCTGTCCGTACGTCTATCCGTACTGCGCCGTGCTCGTCGTACTCGTTCCACTGCGGCACGGGCGTGGCGTGGGGTGGCGAAGTCTGGCGTTTGCCGTCCCGCGTAGTTCTCTCCGCCTCCGCCACGGGAGGATGGGGCACGGTCGTCGGTGGATAGGACGCCCGGGTCCGTCGCCAGGTTCCGGGTGGCCCCCAACCACCCCTGGCCTTCTCCGAGTACGTACCCATCACGACCGCTGTGACGCTCCGTCGAGCAAGCCCAGTCGACCGCAAGAGGGCGTTGCCCGAGTCTGTTTTAAGCCAACTTTGCCTTTCTGTAAGAGGAACGTCCACCCATCCCGCACACCACATGGACACCAGGAATCCCAGCAGGACAATGCTGGACATCCCCTCACGAGTGCGTGTACATGTGGAGACACTGCTAGCGGCGCAGAATGACATGGGGGTTTGCGATGCTTTTGAGCAAAACGAACCGGTCGGAAAGCCGGACGCCATGAACGCCCCGCACCCTCCGAAAGTGGCCGGAATCGATTCAACGGTTCCCTCGCCCGCACACACTGTCGCGCCCGCGCCCGCCGCAGCCGACGTCTCCCCCGTCACCACCGGGCCCGGTGTCCTGCTCCAGGACCGCCTGGCCGGCTGGGTCTCCGACCTCACCACCCTGCACGAACTCACCGAACGCCTGGTCCGCACCGACACCCTCGCCGACGCCCTCCAGGAACTGCTGCGCGCCGGGGCCGCCCTGGTGGGCGCCCGGCGCGGTCTGGTCGTCCTGGAACCCGGTGCCGGGCGTGGCCCGCGCACGACCGTCGGCCTCGGACTCGCTCCGGCCGATCTCGGCCACATCGAGACCGTGCCTCGCGGCTCACTGCCGTACGGCGAACTCCTCGACACCCCGGCCGGGCTGCCCGGCGGCGTGGCCGAGATCGTGCGCTCCGACCTGCTCGCCGAGGACGGTCTCGACCCCCGCCACCGCGAGGTGGCCCGCCGCCTCGGCTTCGCCGCCAGCTACGCCCTCCCCCTGTCCACCGAGTCCGCCGGCCGCCTCGGCGCCGCGGTGTGGCTGTACGACGAGCCCGCCGAGCCGGTCGAGCGCCGGCGCCATCTCGTCGGCCTCTACGCCCGCTACGCCACCGAGCACCTGGCCCGGCTCCTTGAGGTCGAGGGCACACGCGCGTGCATGGCCACCATGTCCGAGGAACTGCTGCCCTCCCGGCTCCCCCGGGTCGCCGGTGTCCAGCTCGCCGCCCGGCACCGCACCTGCTCGCGCGGCGGCGGCGACTGGTACGACGCCCTGCCGCTGCCGGACGCCGCGCTCGGGCTCGCCGTCGGCTCGGTCACCGGGTCGGGGCCGAGCGCGGTCGCCGCGATGGGCCGGCTGCGCGCCAGCCTGCGGGCGTACGCCGTGATGGAGGGCGAGGACCCGGTCGCCGTCCTGTCGGACCTGGAGCTGCTGCTGCGGCTGACCGAGCCCGCCCGCTCCGCGACCGCCCTGTTCGCCTACTGCGAGCCCGCGGCGCGCAAGCTCACCCTCGCCGGCGCCGGGCACTGCCCGCCGCTGCTGGTCGGGGAGCGGCGCACCGAGTTCGTGGAGACGTCCGTCTCGGCGCCGCTGGGCATGCTCGCCTGCTGGGAGGCACCCAGCGTGGAGATCGAGGCCGAGCCGGGAGAGACGGTTCTGCTCTACACCGACGGCCTGCTGCACCGCACCGGCGACACCGTCGACCGCGCCTTCGCCCGGCTGCACGCGGCCGCGGCGGGCGTCCCCCGGGCCCTGCGCCGCGACCCCGAGGCCCTCACCGACCACGTCCTGCGCACCGTACTGCCGGACGGGCTGGACTCGGCCGACAGCGACGAGGACGTGGTCCTGCTGGCGGCCCGCTTCGAGTGAGGCTGTTAACAGGTCCTAACGGCCTGGGGCACCTTACGTACGACCGTACGATGGTCAGTGGTCCAGTGCCGTACCGAGGAGGATGACCGTGGCCGACGAGCTCCCCGCTGTGCCCGACGACGCCGTTGACGCAATGGGCGCGGAGACCTCTGAGGAGGAGCCCATCAAGCAGCGGAAGAACGGCCTCTACCCCGGCGTGTCCGACGAGCTCGCCGAGAACATGAAGAGCGGCTGGGCCGACACCGAGCTGCGCGACCTGGAGCCGATCGCCCAGGCCGCCGAGACCGCCGCCCGCCGCGCCGCGCTGTCCGCGCGCTTCCCCGGCGAGCGCCTGGTCATCCCCGCGGGCAACCTGAAGACCCGCTCGAACGACACGGAGTACCCGTTCCGGGCGTCCGTCGAGTACGCCTACCTCACCGGCAACCAGACCGAGGACGGCGTCCTGGTCCTTGAGCCCAGGGGCGAGGGCCACGAGGCCACCATCTACCTGCTGCCGCGCTCCGACCGCGAGAACGGCGAGTTCTGGCTGTCCGGGCAGGGCGAGCTGTGGGTCGGCCGCCGGCACTCCCTGACCGAGGCCGAGAAGCTGTACGGCATCCCCGCCTCCGACGTCCGCGAGCTGGCGGACAGGCTCCGCGAGGCCACCGGCCCGGTCCGGGTGGTGCGCGGCTACGACGCCGGCATCGAGGCCGCCCTCACCGACAAGGTCACCGCCGAGCGGGACGAGGAGCTGCGGGTCTTCCTCTCCGAGGCGCGCCTGGTCAAGGACGCGTTCGAGGTCGGCGAGCTGCAGAAGGCCGTCGACTCGACCGTGCGCGGGTTCGAGGACGTGGTGAAGGTCCTGGACAAGGCCGAGGCCACCTCCGAGCGGTACATCGAGGGCACCTTCTTCCTCCGCGCGCGCGTGGAGGGCAACGACGTCGGCTACGGCACCATCGCCGCCTCCGGGCCGCACGCCTGCACGCTGCACTGGGTGCGCAACGACGGGCCGGTGCGCTCGGGTGACCTGCTGCTGCTCGACGCGGGCGTCGAGACGCACACGTACTACACCGCCGACGTCACCCGGACCCTGCCGGTCAACGGGCGGTTCTCGGACATCCAGCGGAAGATCTACGACGCCGTGTACGAGGCCCAGGAGGCCGGAATCGCCGCGGTGAAGCCGGGTGCGAAGTACCGGGACTTCCATGACGCGGCCCAGCGGGTGCTGACCGAGAAGCTCGTCGAGTGGGGGCTCGTCGAGGGGCCGGTCGAGCGGGTGCTGGAGCTGGGCCTGCAGCGCCGCTGGACCCTGCACGGCACGGGCCACATGCTGGGCATGGACGTCCACGACTGCGCTGCCGCGCGGACCGAGACGTACGTGGACGGCACCCTGGAGCCGGGGATGTGCCTGACGGTCGAGCCCGGGCTGTACTTCCAGGCCGACGATCTGACCGTGCCCGAGGAGTACCGGGGCATCGGCGTGCGGATCGAGGACGACATCCTGGTGACCGAGGACGGCAACCGGAATCTGTCGGCCGGACTGCCTCGGCGTTCCGATGAGGTCGAGGCGTGGATGGCGGCACTCAAGGGGTCGCCGAGCTGATCTGCTGTCCGCGGACCGTCTGTGGTCGATCGCGCTTACGCGGCGGAGCCGCACAGGTCACAGCCCCGCGCCCCGGAAGGCGTGGGGCTGGACCTGCATCTGGCTGCCGATGTCTCCTTCGGGCGTCGCGCGGGGCTCGAGAAGGCCCTGCGCGACGCCGTTCGGGACGGGCGGCTCGCCCCCGGGTCCCTGCTGCCGGCGACGCGCCGGCTCGCCGAGGAGCTGGGGCTGTCGCGGGGAACCGTGAAGGCCGCCTACGACCAGCTGGTCGCCGAGGGGTACCTGACGGCTCGGCAGGGGGCGGGGACGCAGGTCGCCGCACTGCCGCCGGTCGCGGCCGAACCGGCGCAGGCCCGTGCACGCGCGCGTGAGCCGCTCCTCGATCTGCGGCCCGGGAGTCCGGACGTGGGGACGTTTCCGGTGACCGCCTGGTCGCGGGCGTTGCGCAAGGCCATGGCCGTGGCGCCGTCCGCTGCGTACGACTACGGGGATCCGCGCGGGCGCATCGAGCTGCGCACGGCCCTCGCGGGGTACCTCGGGCGGACCCGGGGCGTGGTCGCGCCGGTGGAGCGGATCGTCGTCACCTCTGGGTACGTGCAGGCGCTCGCGCTGCTGACGCGGGTGCTCGCGGGCGGCGAGTTCGCCATGGAGGACCCGGGTCTCGCGTTCCACCGGGACGTGGTGCGGCGGGGCGGGGGGACCGTGGTGCCCGTGCCCGTGGACGAATCCGGCGTGTGCGTCGACGCGTTGGGGGATCCGGCCGCCGTCGTCGTCACGCCCGCCCATCAGTATCCGACCGGTGTCACCCTGCGTCCCGAGCGGCGACGGGCCCTCACGGACTGGGCACGCGCGCGCGGCGCGCTGGTCGTCGAGGACGACTACGACGGGGAGTTCCGCTACGACCGGCAGCCCGTGGGGGCGCTGCAAGGGGTGGCACCGGAGCAGGTCGTCTACGTGGGCACCGCCTCCAAGACGCTCGGGCCCGCACTGCGGCTGGGCTGGATGGTGCTGCCGCGGCACCTCGTCGACGCGGTCACCGAGGCGAAGCTGTACAGCGACCACCACACCGAGGTCCTCGGGCAGCTGGCGCTCGCCGAACTGATCGGCAGTCATGCCTACGACCGTCATGTACGGGCCTGCCGCCTGCGTTACCGGCGCCGCCGGGACCTCCTCCTGGAGCGGCTGGGGGCGGGGCGGCGGGTGCGCGGGATCGCGGCCGGGCTGCACGCGCTGGTGGAGGTCGACGACGAGGCCGCGGCGGCCGAGCGCGCCGAGGCGCACGGGCTCGCGGTGGGGCGGCTCGGCGAGCACTGGCACAGGGCAGGCGAGGGGCGCGCGCAGGGGCTGGTCGTGGGATACGGGACGCCCAGGGAGTCGGCCTACGCGCAGGCGCTGGACGTGCTGGTGAGGGTGCTGGGCTGAGTCCCGGGGTCGGCCGCTGTCGGATCGCGGGCCGGAATTGGGCCAGGGACAGGGCCTCGGATCGGCTCTCCATGGCGGTCCACTGCGCTTCTGGTGTCGTGGCCATGACGAAGTCGCTCGTCCCTCCCGCCGGACCCCGCCGGGTCCTCGCCCTCGCCCAGTCGAGCAACTCGGTCGGCGACGGCGCCTTCTGCACGACGTCCGCCCTCTGCTTCACCCAGATCGTCGGCCTCGCCCCCGCGCGCGTGGCCTCGGGCTGACCTCGGCTGGGCGGTCGGGTCGCTGGTGGGTGTGCCGCTCGGGCGGTTCGCCGACCGGCGCGGGGCGCGCGGTACGGCGGTGGCGCTGGCGTCGGCGACCGCGCCGGCGGTGGCGTCCTTCGCCGTGGTGCGCGGGCGCCTGCCGTTCGTGCTGGTGGCCTGCGGCTACGCGGCCGCGCAGTCCGGGCTCGCGGCGGCCCGGCAGGCGCTGCTGGCGGGGCTGGTGTCCGCCGCCGAGCGCACCGGGCTGCTGGCGCATCTGCAGTCCACCCTGAACGCCGGGTGGCCGTGGGGGCGGGGCTCGGCGGGCTCGCGCTGCACGCGGGGACGCGCGGCGCCCATCTGGCCGTGTTCGCGCTGGACGCGATGAGCTTCCTTGCGTGTGCGCTGCTGTTGCCGAGGCTTCCCGCCGTGGCGCCGGCGAGGGGGGACCTGCGCCGCGACGGGGCTCCGGGCCGGCCGGGCGGGGCCTCGGTTCGGTGGGCCGGGGCCTCGGTTCAGCGGGGCGGGGCGCGGGACCGGCTCGGTGTGCTGCGGGACCGGCTCGGTGTGCTGCGGGACCGGCTCGGTGTGCTGCGGGACCGGCTCGGTGTGCTGCGGGACCGGCT